>JAYZBQ010000099.1:0-6675 GCA_036338695.1 Myxococcota bacterium | reverse complement strand
GGCGAGTCTGATCATCTTGGCAAAGAGCTCGAATTCCGCCCAGCGAACCCTCGGTCAAACTGACGATAACGAGCTAAACCTGCACTGTGCACGACCCCCCTGTCACTCACATCGCTCCCTCACGCCCCATATTCACACTCTCATACCCGCCATCCCAACTCTCATCCATCCCCATAACACGCTGGCGAGTGCACAGAGGTCTGCGCCGCAGCGCGCCACACGCGTGCATAATCTCACTGAGATTCCTGCGGCGAGGGTTCTATTCCATCATTGGGGGGGTGACTCACGTTTTCCGAACCTGGGAGAGCGCCGCAGCGGTTGGACGGCCGCTCACGCCTCAGGTACTCGGTGCTGTGGTGCTCCGCCGCCGCTCCCGCCGGCGGCATCGTGGGCAGCGCCTCACGGGCGGCTCGGGTGCATCAAACGGCGCCTGGGTTCGAATCCCAAACGCCGAGAACCATGACCCGACGTCAACGTCGGCTGAGGCCAGGTGCTGGCATGTCTGCGTGTGAGTTACGCCCCCGTCTAATGGCTCGCTGGGCGCGCGCTCGGGGGCTCGTTCGAAATCGCCAAGAGACGGGGGCGTAACTCACGATCTCAGAGTACCGCGCGCGTGCATCTGCCCTCCCTTTTCCGTCGGACGAAAAGAACCCATCACAGGTGCAGAACGACGACGTGCACACGCCGACTAGCTGGCCGAGCCCGTGCGCGACTACACGTGCCCGGGCCCGTGGGGGTTCATCGCGCGCGCGGCGCAGCGAAATTTTGTGCTTTGGGGGTGGGGGATCCCACCTCGACTTCGCCTGGGTGTCTGTCGACACCACCCACTGCTCAAGCTCGCGCGCGACGCGCGCGCGCGCGCGCGACCTCGCGCTCGGTTCCTGGGTGGATAGTGGGTTCGGGCGGCTAGTCGCACTGCCCGTGCGGGTCTCCGTCGACGAAAACCTTCGTCTCACCGACGTGAACGTTGTGCTGTCGGCTGAATAGTGAAATCTTAATATCACACTAGAATCATGCACGTCGCTCATGTCGAAGGTCCCTTCGGGTGTCGTCGACACGACACACCCGCCAGTACCCGCCGGCGTCCCGTCTGGGGGGTCCTGGAAGCTGTAAAGTGCCCAAAGGCACAGAGAGCGTCTAATCGTTCGAAGCCTGGCGGCCGTCGAGCGTCGGCACCCGCTGGGGATCCGATGCGGTGCTCGTCGTGCGGCGGATGGTCGCGGCGGTCGGTGCGTGGGCGCAACGCACACGCCTCAGGAGCCAGCGGCGGGAGGCCTCTCGCAAGCTTTGCGCTCCGCCTTTTTTTCCGATAAGGGGCCTGTCCTTTAAGGAAGGTAAAGTTAATACGTCATCAGAAAAGATGCATTTCTAAGAGACAGTCTGCACGCGTGCGAATGGCGTCTCGCATTCAATCGTGCTATCGCCGTCGTTTGCACGCACGCTGTGACGTGTGCCTGACGCGAGCCGCCGACGTCGGCCTGAGGTGTATGCACCGCATCTGCTACACCTGCTGGTGCCGTGTCCTTGTCACTGAGGGACAGTCGGCCCACGGCCCACGGTGCCCCTTCTGTCGTGCATCTGCGCGCGCCCCTTTCGGCCACGTCAGATGGCGCGCCTGTGTCGCGATACAGGCGGTGGCCCGTGGGCGCCTCGTGCGGCAGGGCGCCGACCTTGCGCGTGTCCGCCTTCAGGCTTCCTTGTGTGAGCTCTCGAGACGTACAGCGATGCTGATGTCTCGCGCCAAGGCACCGCCATGCGCCGTTGAAGCAGCGATGGTCGCGAAGCACAGGCAGGTTTACCGCGCCGCCGCCGTCGCTGCGGCTCAGCACTGCACACATAAAGCTGAGCAACACGCAGCTCGTGCGATGCGGAGTCAAGTCGCCGCTGCTGCTGCTCGGCACTACACGTGCAAACTTGCTATGCGCAGCGCGGTGATGGCCTGCGCCCGCCGAGCTGCGGAAATGGCACGCGGCGCACGCTCGCCGACCGTGGCGTGCGGCACACCCTTGGTGCTGACGTCGGGAGCGATCCCGGCCGATGAATGGCTTCCGCCTCCACCACGCCCGGCGCGCCGGAAATGCGCCTTGCGGTTGGATGGCAATGCGCGAGCTGCGTGCTCGGAGCCGGAGCTCGCCGAGATCGAGACGCGCCGTCTCAAGCTGGCCAAAAGCCGCGCACGGTGGCGTCGCAAGTGTGACTGCAGACGGGCTGTGCTCGCAGACGCTGCGCTCGAGTGCAGCGTTGGTGACGTGCAGCTGCCGGCAGGCCTTGCTTCTGTGCTAGTTGACGTCCCGCCCGGGTTCGAGCGTGAGTGGCATCGGCGTTTCGTTGCCTACACGACGTCGATTTCGTTCAAACGCTCGGATTTGTGTGAGCGCTTCCGGCTTCATCGCGAGGCAGTCCAACTCAAAGCCAAATCGGTCGGTTGTGATTGCGATGGGCACAAGGGTCGTTTATATCTCGTCGTGAATTTTGATGGCGGCTGCCGGGGTAATGGCACAGCCAGCCAGTCGATTGGTTGCGGCGCCGTGATTCAGGTCGGGAACGCGGACGGCACGTTAACTGACGGGCGCCCCGCGTGGTGGAATGGGCACTGGTATGATGCGAATCACACACACCTGACCAACAACACGGCTGAGTGGCAGGGAGCTCTGCTCGCCGCCTTGGGGATTCGCGCGCTCCTCGCCATTCCGGAGCTTCGGAACCCTCCGAGAGGATTCATGAGCGCCAGCGAGATAGCGGATTGGGAAGCGCACGACGTCGCATTCCTTGTCCTCGGCGACTCACGGATCGTGATTGAAGGGCTGAAGGCGGACGGTGGCGGCATCACCCACCCCGCGCATCAGCGGATTTTCGATGAAATCCGCAGCGCATGCGATGAAATTTGGAACGCCATCACCTTCGAGCACAGGGATCGCGATCAGAATACAATCGCTGACGCCTTGGCGAATCATGCCCAGGACACCAGAGGCTCGGGATGTTCCTTTCCGGCGTATCGGCATGGCACCGCCCCGCGGGTCGACCTCGCTCGGGTGGTTCCTCTCTCGTCGCAGCTGCGGTCGAGCTCGCCGCTGATGGTCACCCTTCGGGTGCCAGACGGCGGTGCCGCGCCTCCGAATGGGCCGCAACCGGACGACGGTGCGGTGGCTGCACCGCCAACTCATCAAGATGCGCCTATCAGCTGTCCCGTTTGTGCTGCCACTTTTAGTCGCCCAGGCAGTCTCGCCGAGCATGTGCGGAAGCCCAGCCATCGGGCTTCGTGTCACAACGATTGCTGTCGAGGTGGGAGCGCACACGCTGGACAGCTGCAAACGGCTGGACTTGAGCAGTGCCCACAGTGCTTTGGTTGGTTTTGCCATGGCTTTGCAGGCCCGAGGGGCCACAACTGCGGAAGGCGGCAGGCCGGCCGCCTCGATGCTGCTGACGGTCAGCCGGCGGCGCTAGCGCACGCTGCCGCCATGCAGCTGGACTTCGCGCAGGCGGAGTGCTCCGGGATGCGAGACGGTCAGCGCCTCGAGTATCTCGAGAACACGGACTCAGCTTTGCCCTACCTCGACAACGTCGCGTTGGCTGAGGTATTCACCACCCGTGTGCCTCTCATTCGTGATGTCCCTCGGTCCACTCGTGCGGCTTTTCATCGCGCCGTTCACGATCTGCCTTTCTGGCTCCTCCGGCGAGGGATGGAGCGCGACGATGACCGATCGCTCCGGCGCGGCACTCTGCTTCTTCACCTCTGGCCTCAGCTGCTGCTCTTCCCCGTCCAGCGGCTTGAGAATCAGACGCTGGCGTCGGTTCTGCAGCGCCGGCTTGAACGGTTCCAACGCGGGTTCTGGCGTCAGCTCCATGAGGAAGCGCAAGCGTCTTTCAAACCGCGACCGTCGGGCTCGCGATCGAAGCCGCGCAGGAGCGACGACGACGCGGAGAAGGCCCTCGACTGTGCGAGGCGCGGCAACATCAGCCGTTCGGTGAAATGCCTCGTTCAGCAGCCACTGCTGTCGGTCGACGACCCCGCCGTGCGCGCAGCGCTGCAATCGAAGCATCCAAAGCGCAGGAATGATGTGCCTGTGGCCGCGAGGCGGGAACGACGGCGGAGGGATCGCTGGTCGCTGTGTGACATCGAGGTTCGGAACGGTGAAGGCACACGCACTGTCCCGGCTTTGCGGTTCGTTTTGTCCACGCTAAAGCGAGCCATTGGGACAGGCGCCGACGGTCTGTCGTACGAAGCGATGGAAAGTTGCATTCTGTATGAGGACCTCTCATTCCTGGTCGAGTTCTACATGAATGCTGACTTCCCAGAGGAACTTTGGCCTTGGATCGCTTCGGCCTCTCTCTTTGCGATCGACAAGACGGGCGAGGGAAAGCCGGAAGGCGCGCGGCCTATCGGCGCTGGGACAGTTTACCGCCGCCTCGCATGGCGGTGTGCCCTGGCGATCGATGCGGAACGCATCGCCTCTCTCTTCCTCCCTCATCAGTTCGCTTGTTGTGTACCCGGCGGTGTTGAGTTCTGTCATCACATCGTGCGCATCGCCGGCGAATTGTTTGATGGCGAACAGATCCCTCACGTCAAGATTTCCGCTGACGCATCAAACTTCTTCAATGAAGTCGACCGGGCGGCAATCTTGGAGGAGGTCTCGCTGCATTTGGGGACTTGGCTTTCTGCATGCGAGATGGAGCTAGGCCCGGAATCACATCTCGTCGTCCGCCTGAGCGACGGCAGCGCTGAGCTGCTCGTCTCGTCGTGTGGTTTGCAGCAGGGCGCTGTGCCTGCGATGGTGCTCTCTGCCTTGCCTCTGCGAAAGATCGTTTTGAATATAGCCGCGCAATTCCCTTGTGTCAAGATTGCCGGATACGCGGACGATCAGAACCTGGTCGGTCCAGTTCAACCCTCGGCTCTGGCTTTCGAAATGTTACGTCGCGAAGGCGCGCGTGTCGGTTACTTTGTGAACGTTAAAACCAGGGTCTCGGCGTCTCGAGTCTCGGCTGAGGAATTGCCCCAGTGCCTGCAAGCGCTCACGCCCGGTGGCCGCGGTGCCCCGATTTGTGCAGCGCCTGAGCTTGCTGGTGATGATTCAGATGCGCCGACGATCGACGAGTGGCTGTTCCCGTCGAACGCTGGCGCGGTCTCTGGGCAAGAGCGAGCCGACAGAGCTGACGATGCCGCGGACCACTGGCTAGGTGGGCTGAAACGCGTCCTCGGCGCTGCTGTGGGCGGGCCTCAGCTTGAGCTCGGAGGGGCACGTCAAGTTGTCCTCGCGGCTGCTCACATCGCCGAGCAGCTACCACGCCTTCGTGATAGCCAGCTCCAATTTGTCATATGGCGATGGAGTGTCAAGGCTCGCTTCCCACACCTCCTGCGCATGCTGCAGCCTGACGTCGTTCGTCCGGCCGCGAGGGCTCATGATCTGCTTGGCCGTCGCACTGTTGCCGCCATCCTCGGTCGCGTGCCTGGTGACCTAACCGGCCCTCATGGTTTGATTGCGGCACTGCCTCCAAAGCACGGGGGCGCGGACGCGGGCTGCCATGCGGCAATTGCCCCAGCCGCGTACGTTGCGTGCATGCGAGGTCTAGCTCGGATGGTTGCCGGCTGGGATCGCGATGCTGAGGTCCCCTTCGGATTTCAGCTGAGCGACCAGACGCGTGTTGGCTTGCTCGATTATCTGCAGCTGCGTTTGGTAGGGCCGGGCGGCGGCCAAGCCCCGGGTGCGATGGCGGTCGATATCGCAGAACCGGCTCTTGTGCTTCCTCAACGTTCGACGCCGCACGCGCTCGCGCGCGCCGTTTCGGCTGTAGCTGAAGCTGGCCCGAGCACAAGCGATCTGGAGTTGCTCAACTCGACATCCGCCCTCTTCAGGCCTGATCGCTTCGAGTTGGCGATCTCGCAAGGCAACGATGCTAGCCAGCGCAATTTGTCGAGCTTTGTCTATCTCGGCTTGCGCGCGAGACTGCTCGAGCAAGCGCCGCCCACGCTCCGTGCGATCGCTCGCTCGAATGCCTCACCGGGCGCGTATGAGTGGCTCTCTGCGACTGGCTCCCGGGCGACCTGTCGTTTGGCGTCGCCAGTATTTTCCACTGCGCTGAACATGCGACTGGGGCTCGCGCCGCCACGCCTCATTCCAGAGGACGGGAGCGGTGGCGGCTGTGATTGCAACTCATGTTTCAGCGAACTGCGCGGTTTCGCTCTAGCTTGTCACTTTGCCGGGTGTGCAAAACAGGGCCTGTGCAACTTTGCGCATGACAACGTGGTCGCCACGATTTTCGATGAGGCCAGGCGCATCGGTGAGAGGCCGAGCAAGGAGGTTTCGGGGATGTTCGCCGTTAGCAACGCGCGGCCGGACTTGAGCTTCCCTTCCCTTGGTGTCGATACGCGCGGGAATGACCCCGACCAGGCTCAGCACGCGCGGCGTGGCCCGCCGCCTCCGCGGCTGGCAGGGCTGCGTCTCGTCGCTGATGTCAAGACTGTCAATCCCATTTGCGACTCGCACCTATCCGAGTCGTCGCGGTCGGCGCTGTCTGCCGCGATCGCCGGTGAAATTGGGAAGGTCCACAAATACGGGCACTTGGTCAATCAACAAGGCGCTGAGTTCATCGGCCTTGGTTTTGAGACGACCGGTGCCATGAGCCCGGGCGCGCTCTTGCTCGTCAAGCGGCTGTCCACGCGCGCTGATGAGCGCGGTT
>JAYZBQ010000098.1:0-71015 GCA_036338695.1 Myxococcota bacterium | reverse complement strand
GGGCCCTGCATTGGGTTCAGGCGCTCCAGCCCGATGGCTTTCGCCTTGACGCCCTGACGCATGTGCCCGTCGATTTTGTGCGTACGCTGGGTCAAACGCTCGGCGACAAGGTCGAATTGTTCGGGGAGTTTTATGACGGGCGCGCTCATGTCCTCGCCGAGCGCTGGCGCGCCACAGGCATCCAGAGCGCCTTTGATTTCCCGTCCCACTTTGCGCTGATCAACACCATCTGTGGTGACCAACCGATGCACGCCCTGGCCTCGGTCCTGGCGCTCGACCGTCTCTACGAGCGCCCCGAGCGTCTCCTGACCTTTGTCGACAACCACGACCTCCCCCGCCTCGCGTCCAAGTGCGGTCAAGACCCCAAACGCGTGGCGCTGGCGCTGAGCGTCCTGTTCTCGCTGCGCGGTACACCCGTGATCACCTGGGGGACCGAGTCGGGTCTCGCAGGCAAAGGCGAGCCCGAGAACCGAGCGGACATGGTCTTTGATCGCACCCACCCTAGCTTTCAGCACCTGCAAGCGCTGGCGCGCCAGCGCGCCGCCCAGCCCGTCCTGGCGTCGGGCAAAACCTTGGTGCTCGGCAGCTCGGCTCAGCGCCTCGACCTGCTGCGCTACGACGACACGCAAGCGGTCTGGGTCACGGTCAACAAGGGCGCAGAAGCGTCTTCGCTCGACCCCGCCTTGCTCCCAAGCGGCGTGACGCTCAAGCCGGAATCCGAGCGTCGCACTGTGGGCGCCATGAGCGTCGCCTGGTCTGAGCTCGTGATCGACCAGCGCGCCGATTTTACGCGCTGGCTCAGCGAGCAGCAGCGGACGCGTTCGGTCCGCATCGTGGCTCCGAACACCGACGGCGAGGTGGTTGCGGTCGGCAGCGCGCCGGAGCTCGGCTCATGGCAACCTGCCCAAGCCGTTCGGCTCGAACCCAAAGGCGACGTCCTCGTCGGCACGGTCGAGTTACCCGCCTCGAGCGTGGTAGCGCTCAAGCTGGCGCGGGTGACCAAGGACGGCGCCACCTGGTCGGACCAAGCCAACACCTACTTCAAGACGTCGGCTCTACGCGGCGATGTGGAGTTGGCGTGGTGACGCAGCCCCACGCCGTAGGCGTCCAGCTCAAGCGGTTGGGCTTCGCGTACCCAGGGGCGGATGAGCCGACGCTGACCGACATCGACCTTACGATCTCGGCGAAAGAGTTCGTGGTGCTCGTCGGCGAGTCCGGTTGCGGCAAGAGCACCTTGCTGCGGCTCCTCGCAGGGCTCGAGCGCCCGACTCAAGGCGAGATTTTCTTCGACGAGCGCGACGTCAGCCGGCTCGAGCCCAAGGCGCGCGACGTGGCGATGGTCTTTCAGAGCTACGCGCTGTACCCGCACATGACGGTCGGCGAGAACTTAGGGTTTCCGCTCAAAGTCGGCGGTGTCGCCAAAGCGGACCGGGCTGCTCGCGTCCAAGAGATCGGCAGCATGCTCGGTCTGGCCGATCTGCTCGAGCGCTTGCCCGCCGAGCTCAGCGGCGGGCAGCGACAACGCGTCGCGATCGGTCGCGCCATGGTGCGCCAGCCCTCGATCTTCCTCTTCGACGAGCCCTTGAGTAATCTCGACGCCAACTTGCGCAGCCAGATGCGAGCTGAGCTAGCCGCTCGTCACCAGGAGCTCGGCGTGACTACGGTGTACGTGACGCACGACCAGGTCGAGGCGATGACCCTCGCCGACCGGATTGTCCTCTTGCGCGGCGGTCGCATCGAACAGTTCGACACCCCCGAGGGTTGCTTCGAGCGGCCGCGTACGGCTTACGTCGCGAGCTTCTTTGGGCAGCCGCCAGCGACTCTGCTCGCGGCGTCCCTGCACGGCGATCATGTCCGCGTCGGCTCGACGTCGCTGCCGCTCGACGTCCCGCTGGTGCGCGACACGGGTGACGTGATCGTTGGCTTGCGCAGTCACGCGCTCCAACCGGCGACAGGCGGACCGATCGCCATGCGGGTGAGCGAGCGCGAGTACACGGGCGCAGAGCTGCGTCTCCACGGACACATCGAAGGTCATGACGAGGCGAAGCTCAGCGTCACCGTCGGCGCCGACCAGGTCGCCATCGGACGCGGCGAGCGCCTCGAGCTCAGCTTGGCGCCTCAAAGCCTCCTCGTGTTTGATGCGCAGACCGAGCAGACGCTGCGCAGCGATCACGGCGCTTAAATGCTCGCAACGCTCCTCCTCATCGCCAACGTCCAGGGTGAGCAGCTCACGCTCTGGCACGCCTGGCGAGGCGATGAAAAACGAGCGCTCGAGCAGGTCCTCGCTGAGGTGGCACCAGACGTCAAAGCGGTCGGGATGCCCTTTGACGGCTTCAGCGAGAAGATCTCGGCGGCGCTGAGTCACCAAGAGGGTCCCGACCTCTTCATCTACCCACACGACCGGCTCGGGCAGTGGCGTCAGGAGCAGGTGCTGCTGGCTCTAGAGCCCCCCACCGACCAGCTCGCGAAACAAGCGCTGGCTGCGCTCGAGGACGACGGCGCCTACTACGGCCTCCCGCTCGCGACCAAAGCGCTCGTGCTCTACGGCCGCTCCACCAGCCCTGCTTTACCCGATGATCTCCAAACGGCTTCGGGCGGTCCCTGGATCGCGACGAGCACCAACTCGTACTATGAAGCGTTCCCGTGGCTCGCCGCCTTCGGCGCACGCCCCTTCGACGCCAAAGGTCGACCCGCGCTCAACTCGGAGGAGCACGAGCGAGGTCTCGAGCAGCTCAAGGCGCTCATCGAGAGCAAAGTGCTCACGCGTGGCCTGGACTCTGCGCAATCCAAGGCGGCTTTCTTGCGCGGTCAGGTCCCCTACCTGCTCGACGGCCCCTGGGCGCTCAACGACCTGCAAGAGCGCCTGACCGATCTGACCGTTCAGCCTTCACCGCGGCTCGGCGGGCAGCAGACGAAGCCCTTTGCGACCGTCGAGGCGGTCTTCGCCTCAGTCTACAGCAAAGCCCCTGAGCGTGCGCGCAGCGTCGCCCGGCTGCTCGCCTCCAACGCCTCGGCGCGCCAGCGTGCGCTGCACGCCGGGCAGCTGGTGCCCAACCCCGAGCTCTGGGAGGAGCTCGGAGAAAAGCGCCCGATCAGCGCAGCGCTCGCTCGAGCGCAAGCGCACGCCATCCCGCTGCCGACCACGCCCGCGATGCGGGCGCTGTGGGGTCCAGCGAAAGACGCGATCACCGGCGTCTTGCGACAAAATCGAGACGCTGCGGACGCACTGCGAGAGGCAGCAGGCCGCCTAGCGCACCTCCTGGCGCCTCTCCCTGCTCGGGTCCACGCAGGCCCTTGGATCGGTGTTATTGCGCTCTTGTTACTGGGTTGTGCGGTTCTGGTGGGGCGTCGCTGGGCCGCCTATCAAGCCCCCCCGAATCTACCGAGTCTTTCGACCCTTGCGCTCTTCGTCGGGCCGGGCCTAGCGGCCTTGCTGCTGCTGGTAGCGACGCCGATCATCACCGGCGTGATCATGAGCTTCTTTGCCCACGGCCAAGGGAACTGGCACCTCGTCGGGCTTGCGAACTACCAGGCGATCTTGGTGGCCGAGGGCTTAGGCGCCACCCACCCCTTATCGTTCTGGTTTACCCTCTTCGTCACCGTCTCGTGGACCGTCCTCAACGTCGTCGCGCACGTGGGGATCGGAATCGCACTGGCGCTGGTGCTCAACCAGCCCGGACTCCGGCTGAGCGCCCCCTTTCGCGTCCTGTTGATCTTGCCGTGGGCGATCCCCAACTACGTCACGGCGCTCGCCTGGCGCGGCTTGTTCGATGAGCAAATCGGCGCCATCAACGCCATGCTGAGCTGGTTTGGAGGCAGCGGCGTCGCTTGGTGGGACCAATCGCTTACGGCCTTCGCCGCGAACCTCTCGACGAACGTTTGGCTCGGCTTCCCCTTTATGATGGTGACGGCGCTCGGCGCGCTGGCTAGCTTGCCGAATGATCAGATCGAGGCGGCACGTCTCGACGGGGCGTCCGCGTGGATGCGCCTGCGGCACATCGTCCTGCCTCAGCTGTTACCGGCTATGATCCCGGCCATGTTGCTCGGGACCATCTGGACCTTCAACGCCTTCAACGTGATCTACTTGGTGAGCGGGGGCGACCCGGCTCACAGCACCGACATTCTGGTCTCAGAGGCTTACCGATGGGCTTTCGAAGGGCAAGGTCGCTACGGCTACGCAGCGGCCTACTCGGTCCTCATCTTTGGTCTTCTCGTCCTCTTTGGGCTCGCCTCGCGCAAGCGGGAGGCGCGCGGATGAGCAGATCGAAGGCCGGTTTGAGTTATCTTCTCTTGGTCGCCGTCACCATCGTGACCCTCTACCCCATTTTGTGGGTGGTCGGGCTCGCGCTTGGAGACGGGCTACCGCGCGGGGGCGTGAACCCCTTCCCCGCCGATCCCAGCCTTGAGCCCGTCATCGGGCTGCTACAAAATCCTGCCTTTACCACGGCGCTCTGGAACTCACTGGTTATCTCCATCGCCGCCTCCTGCGTCGGTGTGGGCCTGGCAGCGAGCGCCGGCTATGCGCTGTCCCGCTTTGCCTTCTTCGGCGCTGATGCGACGCTCAAAGGGATCATCCTGAGCCAGATGTTTCCGGGCGTGGTGAGCTCGATCCCGATCTATTATCTGCTGCACAAGGCGAGCCTGCTCGATACCCGCAGCGGGTTGATTTTGGTCTATGCGACGAGCTCGGTGCCCTTTTGTGCCTATGCGCTCAAAGGCTGGTTCGACACACTCCCCCAAGATCTCCTCGATGCGGCGCGAATCGACGGAGCGAGCCACCTCAAGATCTTCTGGTCGATTGCGTTGCCCCTAGCGCGCCCTGCGCTCGCCATCACCTTCCTGTTCGCCTTTATGGGTGCCTGGTCCGAGTTTATCTTGGCGCAGACCTTCCTGAGCAGCCCGGACCAGATCACGCTGCCGGTGCTTTTGCGGAGCTATGTCGGTCAGTTCGACGCGGACTGGCGCGCCTTCGCAGCCGGGAGCCTGATCGTCTCAGCGCCTATCCTGGCGCTGTTCTATGCGTTGCAAAAGCACCTCGTCGGCGGCCTCACCGCAGGCGCCGTCAAATAGCGCGCATCCGCTTGATCGTGATCTCGTCTCGCAGACGCATTGCGTCCAAAATCGCGGCGGTGTCTCGGCTTCGGCCGCGACACCATGTCAGCATGGCGCGCCAGGCGCGTATGTTTTCCGCAGGTCGCTGATAGAGCGCCTCGGCGAGGGGGGCGTGCTCGCGTAAGGTGGCGCTGATCGGGTTGAAGATCAGCTGAAGGACAGGGCTCGCTGCCGCAGCGATCAGCGCTTGCGCCACGCGCAGGTCGGCGGCGATCACCTGCTCAAGTGGCGCGTCGGCTGCCACCGTCGCCTCAAGCGCTTCGAGCGCCTGTCGAAGGGGCTGCGCGTCCTTGGGCGAGAACGGCACGGGGATCGCCATCAGCACGGCCTGTGCGAGGTGACGTCGCACCCCCAAAAACTCGGCGGCGATCGCCTCGAGCTCGGGTCGACTTGTGGCGCTGTGAAGTAGCGTTGTAAGCAGAGACGGTCCCGCGCAGGTGCGGTAGGGTCGCACGATCGTCCCCCGCCCCTGTGTCCGCTCGAGCAACCCTTCGCCTTGAAGCAGCGTCAAGGCGGTACGGATGGTGACACGCGCCACACCCAGCTCCGCCGCCATGCTCCGCTCATCGGGCAGCTTCTGACCGGCGGGCAAGACGCCTTCAACGATCTGTTGTCTGATCGCTGCGGCGACGAGGTCCGGTCCGCTGCTGCGGCTCCTGAGCGTCCGTTGTCGTGTGGATGTGGGCATCGCTGTCGCTCCCCAATTCTATTGGTCCTACCTTCGACGCATCTACCCGTGGGTTTTAACGGTCGATGATGCCCGTCTTCCCTGCTCTGAGAGCAGATCCATGAGGCGGCGCCGCCCCATGGCAAGAGGGCGCCAAGCGGCTCGCATGTCCGGTAGCCGTTAGGGGTTGGGGGCCGGCTTGCGGAGGCCGTAGGAAGCACCCTGTTTAGCCCGCTTTTGACGCGCGGCGTCAAAACGCATCCGACAACCTACCGATGGGTAGCATCAGACGATTGAAAGCGCCGATACCGTCAGCGATTAGCACCCCACTAAGGGCACGTCTTAGGAGCACATCATGTCCTGTCACCGAATCGATCTCGCCATCCATGACGGTATGCTTGCGATCATCACCCTCACCTTTGGGCAGTCGCTCGAAGCGGACGAAGCGCTGCTGCTGCGCGAGGACACGCTCGACCGTCTCGATCGCATCGCGGGGCGCCCTGCGGCGATCCTGTTTGACCTGCGCGGTCTGTTCGAGGTCGACGCGTTGGCGATCGAGGTGCTCAATGGCCTGGAAGAGCGTAGCCGTCGCTACGCCAACCTCGTGGATCTCTGCCACGTCGTCCGCCACACGCCGGAGCTCGATGCGCTCATGCAGGCTCAACTCTGCGAGGGCGAGCGCCCGGCGCCGATGTTCGAGACCTGCGCCGAAGCGGTCGGCTTTTTGACCGGCGCTGAAAATGACTTTGAGACCTCGGTGGCGTAACGTCGCTCACCATGAGCAGCTACCCTACCCAGACCATCCCGGTCGTCGACCTGAACGCCTGGCGAGCGGGCGACGGTGACTTCGCTCGCCAGCTCGGCGAGGCGCTTGAGGAATATGGCTTCGTTGCGGTTGAGAACCACGGTGTCCGCGCCAGCACGCGCCAGCGGGCGCTCGAGCAGGTCAAAACCCTGTTTGCGCTCGATGACCAGGTCAAGCTGACCTACGAGCGGCCTGAGCACGGTCGCCAGCGCGGCTTTACCCCCTGCGGTGTTGAGCGCGCCAAAGACGTCTCTGTCGCCGACCTTAAAGAGTTTTGGCACATCGGGCCTGAGCTCACGGGCGAAGCGCAACTCGCTGCGCGCATCGGCGCCAACGTCTGGCCTGCCGAGCTCCCCGAGTTCCGCCGAGCGATGCTTGAGTTTTACGACGAACTGCACGCCTGCGGTCTGCTGCTCTTCGAGGCGCTGGCGCACTACCTCGAGGTGCCGCCGAACACCTTCACCGACATGCTCGTAGGCGGGAACACGGTGCTGCGCAGCATCCACTACCCTAAACCAGAGACCGACTCGTCTCAGCAAGGAGCGGTCTGGGCTGCGGCGCACGAAGACATCAACATGATGACCCTGCTGTCCGAGGCGACCGAGCCAGGCCTCGAGCTGCTGACCCGCGACGGAGAGTGGCTGCCGATTCATCCGGTCCCGGGGCAGCTCATCGCCGACACCGGCGATATGTTTCAGCGGCTCACCAACGGCCGCTTCCCCGCCACCACGCACCGGGTGGTGGCGCCTGCGAACCAGCGCAACGCCCGCTATTCGATGCCCTTCTTTATCCACCCGCATCCGGACACGATGCTCACCCCGATCGCCTCATGCGCCGACGAGACCAAGGGGCTTCGGTACGAGGCGCTCAATGCGCACGAGTACCTGCAGTCCCGCTTGCGAGCAAACCAGGTCCTGCGCGAGCTGTCCCGAATCTAGACCTGCGACGACCGGATCAGGTCCGCGGCTTTTTCGCCGATCATGATGCTCGGCGCGTTGGTGTTGCCGCCGATCACGTGCGGCATGATCGATGCATCGGCCACGCGTAAGCCCTCAACGCCTAGCACTTCGAGGTCAGGGTTGACCACGGCGCGGCTGTCCGTACCCATCCGGCAGGTGCCGACCGGATGATAGACCGTATGGACCCGATTGGGCAGCTCGCGCCGCAGCGCCGCTGGATCCTTAAAGGGTTGCCCAGGCTCGAGCTCGCCGGTGAACTCATGGGCGACCGCCGGGTCCTCGCAGGTCTGCCGGATGCGCTCGATCGCCCGCATAAAGAAGTCGACGTCCGCTTGCTCAGCGAGGAAGGCAGGGTCGATCACTGGGTGCTCATCCGGCGCCGCGCTCTTGAGTCGAACCTCGCCGCGGCTCTTCGGGTAGATCAGCGTCGGAAGGATCGTCAGGCAGGGGCGCAGGTCGACCGTGGGGCGCACCGGGGCGTCTTGATTCGGGGCCGGATAGGCCCACGGCAAGGCGTGAATCTGCAGATCGGGAACGCCATCGTCTCGCATCAAAGGCACAAACCCAAAGGTCTCGAACACCGTGCGACCGAACCAGGTCCCGCCGAACAACCGCTCCTTGAGCATCCCAGAGAAAAAGTGCCACGGGGTCCCGCGATGCCCGCCGCGCGGCGCCGTGTAGACCATGGGAAAGAAGAGGTGGTCGTGCAGGTTCTGACCAACGGGCAAATCCGCAACGCAGTCGATCCCGTGCTCCGCTAAATGCTCAGCAGGCCCCACGCCGGACAACATCAGGATCTGCGCCGATCCGATGACGCCTGCGCTGAGCACAACCTCGCTCGAAGCCTGCGCCGTCTTGAGCTCGCCGCCGACGCTGTATTCGACCCCAACAGCGCGCCCATCTTTAATAACTACTTTATGAACAAGAGCGTTGATCTCAACCGTCAGATTGGGGCGTTGACGGTGCGGCTCAATGTACGCCTCCGAGGTGCTGTACCGGAGCCCATCCTTGACCGACATCTGAATCAACGAGGCGCCGGTCTGCTGCTCGCCGTTGTAGTCATCGATGCGCTCGACCCCAAAGCTGCTCGCCACCGCATCGGCGAAGGCGTCGGATACCGGGCTGATGGCGTTCGGGCGCGTCACCTGAACCGGGCCGCTGCCCCCGCGCAGAGCGCTCTCACCATCCTCAAAGGACTCAAGCCGCTTAAAGTAGGGCAAGACCGACTCGAAGTCCCAGCCTGCGCAGCCCTCCTCAGCCCACTCGTCGTAGTTGCGTCGGTGCCCGCGCACGAACAACAAGCCGTTGATGGCGGATGAGCCGCCCATCACCTTACCCCGGACGTAAGGCATCTTTCGATCGATGGTCTCGGGGCGCTGCTTGGCTTTGTACCCCCAATCAAACATTGCCTTCACCTGGGGGACGGTGTGCAACATCGACATCATGCCGGGCACCTTGCAGATCGCCGTCCGATCGCTACGCCCTGCCTCGAGCAAGAGCACGCGACAGCTGGCGTCCTGCGACAGGCGGCTCGCCACGACGCAGCCGGCTGAGCCGGCACCTACCACTATGTAATCGTATGCTGACACGTCGCGCTCCGCCCCGGGTCCTGCGGACCTAGCACCGAAACGCATCCGCTCGCCAGGGTCGGCGCGTCCAAGCGTTAGGACGAACCGGGCATCTCGACTTGCGAGCCGTCGGCCAGCGTCACCATCCGGTCGCTCTTGCCTTTGCGCAGCAGACCGACCGTGACGACCACCCCGATCACCAGCAAGGTTACCCCGATCATCGGCCGGTAAGCGATCCACGCCAAGGCGATGGTCACCAGCGCACACGGCACGGCGACCGCGCCCCCGATCAGGCTGGTTCCGAAGTCAGCGAGCCCGCCCAGAAAGGGCAAGATATTGGCGAGCGCGACGACGACGCCCAGCATCGCCTTGACCCCGAAGAACATCATCAAGAAGCCGCCCAGGCGAAACAACCAGGTCATCGCCGTGTTCTTCGTCTCTTCCCACTCGATCATCTCTTGTGCCGTCTTCTTCCCACTGGCGACGATCAATAAGGCTTTGCCGTTGCTCATGCTCTTGGACTTGAGCACGCCGTCCGTTGGCTGCGCGATGACGCTGACGTCTGGCTTGAGCTGAAAATACGAGATCCTGAGGTCTCCGATCTTCGGCGAGCTGGCGTCGCCAACATAGGCGCTGTTGCCCTCACCTTGGAGGTTAACCGAGCGTGCGCCGACACGCGCCTTGAGCTGTTCCATAAAGGCGTCGTCAAGCTTGAGCGGCTCCTGCGCGTCCACCTCGCTCAGCACCGCGCGGTCGACCGCAAACGCGCCGATCGATCCGGCTTCTGCCCGGGCGCTCCAGCTCCGAAAGGGCATCGCAGGGTTCTCATGCCCCTCCGGTCGCTTGAACGCGCCCGACGAGATCGCCTCTTTCGACCAGGTCTTGCTGTAGCTGTAGGTCTTAATCTTGCGCGTGCCCCCGCCGACTTTCTGCTCTTCCTTGGTCTTGACCCGCTCGGTCCACTGATACATCTCGACCTGCCGCTCCAGCCCCGGGCGCTTGACCTTCACACCAAAGGTGCTGTCCACCACCTCCTGATCGACGGCGATCTCACCTTGCAGATGAACCAGCTTGCCCTCGTGACGAGCAGGGTCTTCGGCCGAGTCGACGGAGACCACCCCACCTTTCGCTTCAGCGAGCATCTGCGCGGTCGAGACCGCTCGCCCTTCGTTCCACCAAAGCAACGGAAACGCGCCGACAAACATCAAGAAGCCCACCAGGACACCCCCGGCGGCGTTCTTTAGATTTTGACCGAGCCCGACCTCTTCGATCTCGCGAAACTCTTCACTCATGGTTGTCCCTCGTCGTTGACCCGCTCACCTAGCGGACCCAGATCTGTCCATGCGCTGCATGGGTGAAATTATACCCTTCGCAATTACTCCGCGGCTGGATCGCGCCTTGTGAGCGTAGCCCCGTGCTCAAGGTCAAATTGCCTCCAAAACCAAGGTAGATGGAACGGTTGGGGTCCTCTCGGCCGTTGCAGCTGCCCACACCTTCCGAAGCCAGGATCCCCAAACGCAAGGCGCCCTGACGAAACGAGAGGTTGTAGCCTTGCGCCTCGAACGCGCCGTTGCGATAGACTCGGCAGATCGGCGCATCCTCCTCAGCGAACAAACCGCACCACCCGTCGCGCCCTTCGAAGGGCCGCTCAGAATCTGCGAATTCGGTAGCGCCTTCGCCCATGGTCACGCTCGCTAGCGAGGCGCGGGCTTGATCGTGGACCACAAGGCGCTGCCAGGTCGTTCCGTTAACGGAGCGCATCCCGGGACTCACCGCCCCAAAGGAGAGCCGCTCGTAGGCCGGCGAGCGATAACTGACACCCCCTGGAACCAGATCGACCGGCAAGTCACCGCCTTGGTAGCGCTGATCCCAAATCGTCCCGTCAAAACCCGTGACGCTCGCGTCGGCTTGACCGTCGAGCAGCATCACAAGCGTCCAACCGCCATCGCCAAGCTCCATGTCGCAATGCACGGTAAACTCGCCGTCGCCGTCAGGGTCGATTTGATACTGACCTGACGGTCGCTCGGGGTAGTGTTCAAGCAGCGCACGACAACTTTTTGCGGGGTCTCCAAAGCCACCGCTCGGCGCACGCGTCAGCTCGACCTGCTCGGGCTCGACAACAAAGGACTCGGCGGCATAACGCCCCCGCCCCAGCTGCCCAAAATCATCCTCACCCCAACACCACAGCGCCTCATCGCGGGTCACGGCGCAGAAATGATTCGCCTGTGGGCTTGCGATCAGTCGATCGACACCCACCAGCCCTGAGACCGGCTGAGGGAGCACGGAATCACGACCGCTGAAGTCGCCCCAGCACGACACGCCCCCCGCTTGCGTCACGGCGCAGGTTGAGCGCGCCGCTGCGTGCAGCGAGACCGGCACCTGCCCCACACCCAAAGACGGCAACGCCGTCACGGGTCGTTGCGCCCCAGCCTGGTCATCGATCTGTTTATGCGTGTTGTCCCCTAGGCAGCGCATGACGCCGTCGGCACCAAGCGCACAGACGTGTTGATGCCCCACAGCCAGAGACACCACCTCGCCGAACTCGGCGAGCTCGCGCACGGAGCCATCAACCCCGTCGATGTTCTCGTTCACGTCATGACGACGCCCCCAACACGACACTCGCCCCGACGCCTTGACGGCGCAGCTTTGCTCACCCCCCGCGGCGATGGTGACGACGTCCTCGAGCCCCTCGACCGTGACCAAGGTGCCGGGGTTTGCGGCATCGAGCGCCAGCCCGATCTGACCGCGGTCGTGATGACCCCAACACGCCACTGTTCCGTCCGCCATCAGCAGGCACAGGTGCCGAGCGCCTGCCGCCAGCTGCCGCACCGCTTGCCCTCGAGGCAACGCGATCTGCCACGGCCGCTCCGGGTCACTCAAATCCCTCGGGTCCCGCCCCCAACACCACAGGTCTCCAGCGAAGACGCCGCAGGTGAACCCGTCACCGAGCGCCAGCTGATCCGGGATGACGCCGCTAAACGCCGTCGGCGCCACCGGGACGTAGCGCCCAAGTCGATCGCCAACCCCAAGCTGACCGTAGGCGTTGTCACCAAAACAGCGAAACGCAGGCGCCTCACCACCCGTGACGGCGCAGCTGTGGCGACTCCCGAGCGCAGCGATCATCGCACGCGGATCGGGCACCCCTGCGTCCCCAGTCGATCCCCCATCACCCGGTGAGGAGGCGTCGCTGCGTGCGCCGCCGGCATCCACCGATGCGTCCGGCACGACGGCGCCGGCGTCGTCTGGAGCCAGCCCTCCGGCGTCCGGGGCGTCGATGCCCAAACAGATACTGCGCGCCTCAATCGTGACGCAGCTCAACCCGGCTGCGCAGTCGGCTGCGGTCTCACACGGCTCGCCGGGCGGCTCAAAGCACCCCAAACACAGCAGCCCCGTGAGCAATCCAAATACGGCTGAGCGCATCAGCCTCCTCCTAACCACCACAACAACGCTGCCGCCCCGAGGCTCGATGCACCGACCCCAAGGATCGTGTTGGCTTGCTGTGTCTGAACAAAGGCTTCGTCGTAATCGGCGAGCGTTTTCGAAGACTGATCAAATGCATCCACGGCCGCTCGGTGGACACCGTAGCTCGCGCCCAAGCTGAGCGCGCCGACGCCGCCGACGACCCAGCTCAGTCGGCGCCAGCGTGGGCGCTCCATGGCAGGTCGTGCCTCCGCCGCAGGCGCCGCAGGTGGCTGCAGCGCAAACACTTGGACCAAGAGCTCATCGACGGCGGCCTCAAGCTCGCCCTTGAGCGCCTCGACCGTGGCGACCTCGCGGGAGATCCGTCCCTTAACCGATGCGTTCTCGACGTCGGTGACCTTGAGGTTGATCACAAAGACGCTGCCGAGTTTCCCGAGAGATGGCGAGACCAGATAAGGCACCCCGAGCGCCCCACCGAGTTCAGCTAGGCAGCTGTCATCACCGCAGCCCATCACCTGCTTTTGCTGCTCGAGGCTCATCAAGTCGCGCAGATCGGAGCCACCGATGACGCGTGGAAAAGCCTTGGACTCAGCCAGACGCGTCAGCACCACCTCCGCCAAGAGCTCCGCCAGAGAAGCCTCGACCCCGTGCATCGCCTTGAGCTCGAGCACAGCGACCGCTCCCTCGCCGAGTGGCTCGCTGGCTTTCTCAGGCTCAGGTTTGGGTGAAGCCTCTTTCGGCTCCTGAGCCGCCGGCGCAGGCTCAGGCCGTGCAGCCGGTGTGACCGGGGGGACGACCTTCTTCGCCGGCGCCTTGGCGCGACGACGCCGTTTCTTTCGACGCTTTCGACGACGCTTGCGTTGACCTTTGGCGATCACGGTCCCCTCGAACGCCTCAGCTTGGCGCGGCGTGCTCGCCGCCATGGACGCACCCGGCGTGCACAAACACAGCACCACCAGCGCACAGACCCATCGAACCATCATCGCATACCTCACACGTCGAGTGGCGCGTCGCACCTGCCCCTAACCGGGTCTATCGGTTTGAATCCGCAAAGAACACCCGCAAAGAGCAGCACAACCGGCTAAAGAGCGGCTATCAGCCGATCTATCGCCACGAAAACCTCGAACGTTTGGGCGAAACGGGCGCAAGCAGTTCATCCGCTCGTGCGCCATCCAAACTGCCCGTCAGTTGACAAATCAATGGAGAAGCGAAGAATTGAGGGCGTCGCCACGTCTTATCCCTGTCCACTCAAAACGAGGTACGATGGCCGTCTCGACGCAACCTGCGGTGGCGCTGTGCTGTGCGCTCGCGCTCGGCTTGGGATCAGCCCCAGCGGCGAAGGCGTCGCCACCCTTGCATTATTCCACGGACGCCTACCGGGGCAAAGCGACCGCCTCTTCCAAGCGGCGCGCCCTGGCGCAGGCGCTCGCTCAGCGCTTGGGGTCGCGCACGCTCCATATCGTCGAGGCTCCTGGCGTCAAGCCGCAGCAGGTTAAGCCAAACGCGTTGACGGCGCTGCCGGATTCGGTCTTGCGCGCCGCGTACCAGATGACCAACCCCCGGCTCGTCGGCGCCGAAGCAGACTTCCTTATCCCGCTCCCCTCGGCGCGCATCGTCCCGGTCACGGGCTGGTCTGACCGGCGCGGCAACCTGACGATCGAAGCAGCTCGCTCGCCCAACTGGGATAACGCATCAGGGCGTACGCAGGCGCAAGCGGCGCCTCCCTTTCGCAACGCCGACGGTCGCTGGACCCAAGGGGAGGCGGAGGTGATCCAGTCCGCTCTGAATCGCTTGAGCGAGCGCGAGCGACGGCACATCGCCGACCTCCCCTTCATCCGCCATCGCCTGCCAGTCGATGCCTCGCACAGCCCCAACCACGCCGGGCATTATTACCAGAAGGGCTGCCGGCGTGAGATCCGTGTCTATGATCGCACCTTCGCCAGCGATCGGTTCATCTTTGTCGGCTCACCGCACCGGCCCATTCGCAATTCGGAGCGGACGATCCTGCATGAGGTGGCGCACGCCATCGCCGCCGTACCGCTTCATCGTATCGAGTGCGCGCTGGATCAGCTGATCGACCAGCACAATGACCTGGTCGAATCGCTCAAGGCGGACCAGCACAGGCTCAACGAGCAGATCGTTGACTACAACGCCAGCGGCAACGCCCAACGGAGCCCGCAGAGGCGCCACGCCATCGAGCGCGCACGCGCTGCGCTCCGGAAGAAGGCGAACCAGAAGAATGCGCTGGCGCGACAGCTCAACCAGCTGCGCCCGACAGCGCACCGGCTGCGCGAGCAGATGCCGGCGCTGGTCGCCTATCAACAGCGCGCCAACGGGCGCTACGGCCCCACGCGATACGGCGCCGTCTCCGTGAGCGAGTCCTTCGCCGAATCGTTCTCGCTTCACCACACCGACCCAGCGGCGCTCGAGCGCGTGATGCCCGGCATGAACGCTTGGTTCGACGCCGCCAAGCATCTGACCCCAGAGGGTCGATAAGGCGCTCAGGTGGCCTCATGCCTTCAGCGCGCCGGCGGTCAAGTCGACGAGGTCGGCTCATCCTGGCTCGCAAGGTACGACGTCACGATCGCCATCAAACGCTCGGACCACGCCGGCACCTCTCCCTCTCGCGCCAGCCGCGCACGCACAGCGGGCCCGACGAGGGCTTCGCCAATGCTCGCCAGCACGACCAGCTCGACGGCGCTCTCGATCGATGCTCGCTCATGAGGCGTCGCCTGCACCAAACGATCGACCACCGCCCTAAGCCCGCGCTCCTCGGCGGCAGGAAAGGGCATCCGCCCCTCGGCGATCAACCACGCCAACACCGCGCCTTTTTGCGGCTGCGCAAGCTCTTCCATCGCGCCAGCAACCGATGTCCGTACCCCGGGCGCGCCGACGTCTGAGAGTTGGCTGAGCAGCGTGGTGCGGAGCGCTCGAGCGGTTCGCTGCTGCAGCGCCTCAATCAGCGCCGGCAGCCCGTCGAAATAATAAAGCACCGCAGGGTGCGAGACGCCGACCTTCTTAGCGATCTGGCGCAGGGTCACCGCCTTGGCGCCGTGCTCGACGATCAGCTGCTCGGCGGCATCCAAAATGCGCTGTCGCATCACCTCAGGGTCACTCTTGGGTCGTGCCATACGATCGTCCTATTGACGTTTACTTACCACTTGGTAACTAAACTGAAACTACGGAGGGACCCCACTATGACGCAAGCGACCCAAAACAGAAAAATTCTGACCGCGCTCCTCGTCGTCCTTACAGGCTGCGGAGACGCCGAACCCGTCGCCTGGCAGGTGGATCAAGAAAACGCCTTAACGCCGGAGCGTGCCCCTTTGGTGCCGATCCAGCCGCCGGCTTCCGATGAGCCGAACGCAAGCCCCGACGAAGCCGACACGCCCGCTGACGCGGCGCCCGAGCCGCCTGCACCGGTGGAGCCAGCGCGTCACCGCTGCGATGATGACCAGCCCTACCCTGTCCCCGATTGGCCGGTCGCTCGTCCCGAGGAACACGGCATGGACCACCGTGCGCTCGAGCACGCAGCCGACTACGCCGGCGCGAACTTTAGCCGCTGCCTCGTCGTGATCCGTTCGGGCTCGATCGTGGGCGAGTGGTACTGGGGTCGCAACAACGGTCGGCGCATGGATCAAGACAACCCGATCAAGTCGTGGTCGGTCGGTAAATCCTACGCCGCGACCGTCACAGGGCTCGCGCTGGACCGTGGCTTGATCGAAAGCCTCGACGACTCCATCGCCCAGTACATCCCTGCCTTTGAGGGGACGGTCAAAGAGCGCATCTCGATCCACGACGTCCTGAGCATGAGCTCAGGCGTCCGCTTTGACCTAAACCGCGACAACGCAGGGATGTTCTTCGCCCGAAACATGACGCGCCTGGCGCTCAGAAACCCCGTCACCAACCCGCCGGGGCAGCTCTGGGAATACAACAACCACACCGTCCAGCTCATCGAGCCGATCCTGCGCCAAGCCACAGGTCAAGCGGCGGACGAATTCGCTCAGACCCACCTCTTTGAGCCGCTCGGGATGCAGGCGACCTGGCAGCGCGACCGCAGCGGCAACCCGGCGATGTACATGAACGTCTCTGCGACCTGCCGTGATCACGCCAAGTTTGCCTATATGTACCTGCGCAACGGCTGCTGGGACGGCCAAGAAATCCTCAGCGAAGACTTCCACGCTCGCGCCCTCACCCCATCGACTGAGATGAACCGCGGCTACGGCTACTGGTGGTGGCTCAACGGCGAAACACCTACCCTCGACTCGGTCGACTTTTCCGAGCGCGGCGACGTCCTGCAGCCCTTTGCGCCGGACGACGCGTACCTCGCGATCGGGCTGGGCAACCAAGTCGTCGAGGTGATCCCGTCCTTGGATATGGTGATCGTGCGCATGGGCGTCGCGCCTCAAGAGAACCTTTTGTATTGGTTGACCGATCGACCGCGGATCCTGCGCGAGATGAAAAACGACGGCGCGCACATCGTGCTCGACGGTGTGGTCAGGCGCGTCCTCGCAAGCGTACGCAACTGATGAACCGCTCACGGAGGATGTTATGATCGCCTTGATCGCCGCGCTCGCCACCCTGTGGACGCTATTGAATGGTAAGCTGAGTCGCCCGGACGGTGACCTGATCGCCAAGGTTCACCCCTACCGGCGGCTGATGGCTTTCGTCATGCGGTCGCGCACCGAGTCCACCGTCTATTTGGACGCCGATCTGCGAGCCGAGAAATTGCTCGAGTTTCTCGAGCGCTACCGCGCCCGAGGCATCACCTTGACGCACCTGCTCGTCGCCGCTGCGGGCGATGCGCTCAGAGCGCACCCAAACCTGAACCGGTTCGTTGCGGGAAAGCGTCTATACCAGCGGCGGGGGCGTCACATCACCTTCTCGATGAAGCGCGCCAAGCTCGACGCAGCGTCCAAGGTCGCCGTGGTCAAGCTCGAGCTCGAGGCTAACGCCTCGCTTGCCGCCACGGCGCAGCAAGTCGATCAGCTCATCCATCATCAACGCAGCGGCGAGCGGACCGCCGCCGACGCCGAGTTCGGTCTCTTGACGCGGCTGCCGCGTCCGCTGCTGTCAGCGGCGGTCGCCGGGGTGCGCTGGCTCGACCACTACAACCTTCTGCCCCGATTTTTTGTTGCGGGCGATGCGCTCTACACCTCGGTGTTTATCGCCAACCTCGGCAGCCTTAACATGTCGGCACCCTATCATCACCTCTACGAGTGGGGTAACTGCCCGCTCTTTATGGGCGTTGGCGCCATCGAGGAGCGCGTGGTCGTGCGCAACGGCGAGGTCACCACGGCACAGGTCCTGCCGATCCGCTGGAGCTTTGACGAGCGCATTGAAGATGGGCTCTCGGCACGCGGCGGGCTGGAGCACCTCAGGCGTGTCCTCGAGGATCCAGAGTCGGCGTTCTCACTGATCGGCTGAGCTAGCTAGGGTGTGCCGAGGTCTCGCATCCGAGCGACGGTCTCTTCAAACTCGGACACGAGGTCGCCGATCTGCTTAGCGACCGGCTCGATCGCGTTCATCCGGCCGACGATCTGACCGACCGGAGAGCCGAGCAGAGCCTGACTCTGGTGCCCGCGGATGCGCGCCTCAGCCTCGGCGACCAACATCCCTTGCAGCGGCATCGGCAAGGTCCCGGGTGAGCCTTCCGCGGCCCAGGCTTCGGTCCACTCGGTTTTGAGCATCCGCGCCGGCTTGCCGCTGATGACGCGTGATCGAACCGTATCGGATGAGCTGGCGGCGATCAGCTTTTCTTGGACGATCGACATGCCGCGCTCGGTCTGAGGCTCGAGCTTGTACTCCTCTGACGTCAGCCAGAGGCTGCCGAGCCACACACCTTGCGCACCGAGCGCCATGGCAGCGGCGGCTTGGCGTCCACAGCCGATCCCACCCGCAGCGAGGACGGGCGTCGGATGCACCGCATCGACGATCTCAGGCACGAGAACCATGGTCGTCACCTCGCCGCAGTGTCCCCCTGCCTCGTGACCTTGCGCCACGACATAATCGACCCCGGCGTCCCGGTGGCGCTGCGCATGCTTGGGCTTGCCGGCGAGCGCAGCGGTTTTGATCCCGAGCGCACGCGCTTGGGCGATCACCTCGGGCGGCGGCGCGCCCAGGGCGTTCGCAATGAACTTGATCGGATGCCTAAAGGCCACCTCGACCTGACCAAGAGCTTGGTCGTGCATCCAGCCTGTGATCGCTTGGGCGCGCCCCGACGCGTCGAGCTCGGCGACTCCGTGCTTGGCGAGCACCTGCTCGACAAACTGACGGTGGTGCTCAGGGATCATCTGCTCGAGCTCTCGCTGCTGCCCCGCCTCCATGATCTTGTGCGGGATCACGACGTCGACTCCATAGGGGAGGCCGCCGAGCTGTTCATCCATCCACGTCAGCGCCTCTTCGAGCTCCTCCGACTGGGTGTACCGAATCGTCCCGAGCACGCCCAAGCCACCAGCCTTCGAGATGGCGACGGCGACCTCGGGTGAGGGGGTAAAGCCAAAAATAGGGTATTGAATTCCAAGGTCATCACACAAAGGGGTGCGCATAGAGTCTCCTCAGCGGCGCGGGATGAACCGCACCCTAGAGCCGACGGGGTGATGAATAGGCAGCCCCATGACCGTCGGCTGGCAGTCGGGGTCCGGCTCGATCACGAAACGCCTGAGCAGCTGGTGCAACAGGATGCGAAACTGAACCACGGCAAAGGGCTTACCCAGGCAGGTCCTCGGCCCTGTCCCAAACCCTACCAGCAGGCTCGCTTTCGGGCGCTGGGCTTTGTCCTCATGGAGCCAACGCTCCGGGTCGAACTCATCAGGACGCTCGAAACTCAGCGGGTCATGATGGCTCATATAAGGCGAATAAAAAGTCGGCGTCCCTTTGGGGATGGTAAACCCATTAAACTCGATGTCTTCCATGGCGATGCGCGGGAAGAACAGGACCGACGGATACATACGCTCGATCTCGCGCACGAAGGCGTCCGTGACCGGCAGCTTGGCGCTCATGATCTCACCGATGTCCTCGCCGACGACAGCCTCCATTTCGGCAGCGATACGCGCCTGAAGCGCCGGGTGTCGCGCCAGCACATGGAAGAACCACGAGACCGAGCTCGCCGTCGTGTCGTACCCTGCCCAAAAGAGGAGCAGCACCTGCTCGGCGACCTCGCGCACGGTCAGCGCATCGCCGTCGTCGAGCCCATGGTGAGCCAACAGGTCCAACATCCCATCCGGCGCACGCGCTCGGGCGGCCTCAATGCGCGGCTCGAGCGCCCGAACCAGGCGCTCACGCGCAGCGAGCGCTCGCGCCAGGTTGCTCATCGGAAAAGCGATCGGTACGGGCGCCATGAGCCCGCGCATCAGGGTTGCGAAGTCCGCGTGCAAAGCCTCGGCCTCGGCGCGGGTCTCGAGCCCGATCAGGGCGTGACCCGCCACCCGGTAGGTCGTGCGCTGACCGGCGTCGTAACAATCGTACCAACGGCCATCCGCCAAGATATCCGCCATCTCCTGCCAGAGCTCACCGATCTTGGTGACGCTCTGCTTGAGCGCCAAGCGGTCGACCGCCGGCTGCAGGATGCCCCGCGTGCGGGCGTGGTCAGCGCCATCTTGCAGCATGATCGAGCCGTCAAAGACCCGCCGGATTGATGTCTGGTGATACCCTCTTCCAAAGCTAAATTTGGAGCGATTGGTGATCATGATCGAGCGGTTCGCCTCGGCGCCGATCAGAAACACCACCGGATACACAAAGCGTGTCCGAAAGACCTGCCCGTGCGCGTCGTAACGCTCATGAAAAAAGCGAACCGGGTCTCGATTGAGCGCTAAGAGCTCAAAGAAGCTGTCGCTCCCCGGGATCTGCGCGAGATGTTTCTTCGCTTGCGCTGAGGGCATCGCCGTCGCTCCTGAGCGCACACTAGAACGCGTTCTACCGCCTTGGGTCAACCGAGCCGGCGCCGCCGGTGCGCACACTTCTGAAAAGACCATGCTTTCCACCCCTTGGTCTGAGAAGCCCGCAAACCGACGGGCAGCGCCGCAAGGACCTTGTCGAGCCCGCGAATCTGCTCCAATCAAGAGCTGCTGACTCTGCTGAGAGGTGGATCATGGGCGCAACGCTCGAACAGAATCGACTCAACACCGTCTCGCTGCTCGTGCTCGCAGCGGTCGCTGGCGGCTTTGCGCTGCACTGGATGAGGCCGGTCCTCGTACCCTTTGTCCTCGCGTTGATGCTCGCCTACTTGGTCGCGCCCTTGGTGGACGGCTTACAGGTTCAGCTGCGGGCACCGCGCTGGGCTGCGCTGCTGACCGCATTTTGTACCATCGCCGTCATCCTCGGCTTGATCAGCATCATTTTGTTCACCTCCGTCGGTGGCCTGGTCGAGAACGCCGACCTCTACAAGGACCGCCTCGTCGGGTTGGTCGATCGTCTCTTTGGCATCGCCGCCGGGTTCGGTTTTGACTTCCACAAAAAAGAGGACCTGCTCCGTGCGCTCAGGCGCATTCCCGTCATGTCGCTGCTGCAAAACACGGCAGGCGGCGTCCTCAACGTGGTGACGACGGCGATCTTAGTCCAGATTTTTACCATCTACCTGATCCTTGGGCGCAAAGCGCACGAAGAGCGCAGCGGACTGTGGGGCGAGATGGACATCAAGATCCGGCGCTACCTCATGACCAAGGTCGCCACGTCAGCGGTCACCGGCGTCGTGGTGGGGCTCATCTTGTGGCTCTTTGGGCTCGAGCTCGCCCTCCTCTTTGGCTTCCTCGCCTTCGTGCTCAACTTCATCCCCTCCGTCGGCTCGATCATCGCCACCCTGCTGCCGCTGCCGATGGCGCTCGTTCAATTCGACTCCACGCTCACCATTGTCGCCGTCACGGTGCTCCCTGGCGCAGTCCAGATGACGATCGGCAACGCGGTGGAGCCGCGCCTCATGGGCGAAGGGCTCGACCTCCACCCGCTGACGATCCTCTTGGCGCTCATCTTTTGGGGGCTCATCTGGGGCATCGTCGGGATGCTTCTAGCCGCCCCGATCACGGCGATCCTCAAGATCATCTTGGCGCGCTTTGAGACCACTGAGCCGCTCTCCGAGGTCCTCGCTGGTCGACTCCCCGCCGCCTAAGCGCGGCAGAGGGTGGCGAAATAATCGATCGCAAAGGTCGTTGTTGGGGCGGAGGCAATGCTGTGCTAGGCGGCGCTTACTGACGAGCGAGGACCCTGCGCGATGAAGTTGTTCAACCCCACCGAAGACCACCTCGCCCTCAGGCAGATGGTGCGCCAGTTCACCGAGGCTGAGGTCGACCCGCAAGCCGAAGAATACGACCGAAACGAAGCCTTCAACGTGCCGCTGTTTCGCCAGCTTGGCGAGCTCGGCTTGCTCGGTGTCACCGTCGATGAGGCGTTCGGCGGAAGCGGCTTCGACGCCACCGCGGCGGTCATCGTCCATGAGGAGCTCTCGGCAGCCGACCCCGGGCTTTGCCTCGCCTACCTTGCGCACTCGATGCTCTTTGCGAACAACCTCAACGTCAACGGGAACGACGAGCAGCGACGCCGCTACCTTCCGGGGAGCTGTGACGGCACCCTCATCGGCGGGATGGCGATGAGCGAGCCGGGCGCAGGCACCGACGTACTCGGCATGAAAACGACGGCGCAACGTGACGGGGACCATTACATCCTCAACGGCGCCAAAATGTGGATCACGAACGGCGCCTTGAACGACCAAGAGCTCGGGGACATTTTCCTGGTCTATGCGCGCACCGGCGGCGGTCGCAGCGACGTCAGCCTCTTTCTGGTCGAGAAGGGCACCCCCGGGTTTGCGCTGGGTCAACGCCTGCACGGTAAGCTCGGGATGCGCGCGTCGTCGACCGCCGAGCTGGTGTTCGACAACTGCCGGGTGCCGGCTGCCAACCTCGTGGGTACCGAAGGCGGCGCCATGCTCTCGATGATGCGCAACCTCGAGATCGAGCGGGTCACGCTGGCGGCGATGAGCGTCGGGCTGGCGCGCCGCTGCGTCGAGATCATGAACCAATACGCGAGCGACCGAAAAAGCTTCGGGCGCCCCTTGCGTGACTTTGGCCAGATCCAGCGGCACATCGCCGAGAGCTACGCGGATTATATGGCGGCGAAGACCTACGTCTACGCCACCGCCGCCGAGCTCGGGCTGGGCGAGTCGGGTCAGCGCATCGACAGCGACGGGGTCAAGCTCTTCGCCTCAACCGCGGGCAAGAACGTCGCCGATCGAGCGATTCAGGTGCTCGGCGGCTACGGCTATATGTCGGAATACAAGGTGGAGCGGCTTTGGCGCGACGCCAAGCTGCTCGAGATCGGCGGCGGAACGATCGAAGCGCACCAGAAGAACATGGCGCGCGACCTCGCCCGCTTCAGCAAGCTCCCCTAGATCGGCTCCGCCTCGAACACCTCACCGTCGAACGCCGGCTCATGAATCACCGGGGACTCGACAGGCTCCGAGGTGATCACCGGCGCCGCCTCGTGGACCACGGCTGAGTCCGCCTCAGCGATCTCGATCAGCTCGGCGTCCTCGATGCTTGAGACAAATCGGTTCGACTCTTCAAGCCGCCCCATGAGCGTGCGGCTGATCAGCTCAAACAAGACGGCGCGGAACTCGGCGTCCGCCTGCTCGACGACCTCCGCAGGGACCTCCAAGAGCACCGTCGGCTCTTGAGCGGTCGCCGTGGCGCTGCGCTGAGTGCCTTGCAGCATCGCCATCTCACCAAAGAGGCTCCCCGTGCCGAGCGTCACCAGCGAGTGACCGTCGAGCGTGATCTCCATACTCCCGGTGAGGATGAAAAACATGCTGTCACCCGGGTCACCGCGCTCAAACAGGACCTGCCCTGCGTGCCACTGCGTCGCTGCCGCCCGGCTCAAGAGGTAGCCGACCGCCTCCTGGGTAAAGCCCTCGAAGGTCTCGCTGCGCAGCAGGTCATGGAGGATCACTTTGCCCTCGGTTGGGCACAGAGCGGACAACGAGCTCGCGAGCTCCGCGGCGGTCACGGGGTCGGGGACGACGCGCTGAGTGCGTGTATCTCGCAGCTCATCGGAGCCGAGAATCACGATCTTGGTGTCCGCCGCTCGCTGGATCCGGTCGACCAGCGGCTGCGACAGCTCAATCCCAGCGATCGGCGCATGCAGGATCAGCGCGTCGGCGCGGTTCTTCTGGAAGTGGTTCAACGCATGGTCGAGTTGGGCATACGGCACCAAGGACCAGCCCATCATACGAAGCGCCGAGGCAAAGAAAGGCTGCTCGGTCAGCTCCGTCGAGACGTAGACGGCTTGTCGAAACATCAACCCTCCTTTGCGATCGCACGACGCACACGGTTGACGGTGACGGCGCACCAGTCGACGTCGAAGCGCGCCACCTCTTCCGCTCCGAGATCATGCCGTGCGAGTACCTCAAACTCAAAGTTTGCGCCGAGGACCTCGCGCAGCTGGCGCTCGTCTGTAGCGAAGGGGGGCCCCTCGCGCTGCTCGGGAGGATACTCAAAACTGAGCATCAACCCCGGCGCGCCCGGCGCCATAAGCTGCCCCAACATCGCCCCGAACCGAGCCTGCGAATCGGGCGGTAACGCGACCACCGAGGCGCGATCATAGAGCGCGTCAAATCGCCCCACCTGCTGGGGCTGCAGCGTCATAAAATCCTGACACATCAAGGTCAGCGGCGGCCCGCTGTCACAGGCGCGCCAGCCCATCGCCGTAGGCTCATAAGGGAGGTCGTGCTCGGTGAAAAATTCGTGGATCGCTGACTCGACAAACTCGACCCCTACCACGGCGTGCCCCTGTGCACGTAGCCACAGCATATCGACGCTTTTTCCACACAGAGGGACGAGCACGCGTGCGCCCGGCGTCAAGCCAAGCCCCGACCAATGTGCTACCAACCGTGGGTTCGCCTCCGCTTGGTTGAACCCGGTGAGCCCCTGAGACCAACGCGCTGCCCAAAACTCGTGTTGCACTGCCATCAACTCCTCGGCGGATTCGTCGTTCGCATCCTAGCGCATGACACCGGGGATGGGAAACCGAGCGGGTTCATCGCCGAGCCCTTCGCGAATCGCCCACTCGCCCCACATCACCGCAAACCGCTCCAAGGAGCGCGCCACCCGTGGGCTCGACTCTGCGCGCCGCTGAACCGCGCGCAGCGCCGGCACCCCAGCCTGAAACAGGACATGCCAAGGGACGCTATTTTGCAGCCCGAGGTGACGGCCGAGCTCTGGGCCAAGCAAGCGGTAGCACAGCGCCGACAACCCCTCATAAGGGAGGAAAAACGGAGCCCGCCCCGACAGCGCCTCGACCACCCCCTGCGTCAGAGCCCGCCCGTTGTGGGAGTCGTGCCGCTGCCGTTTGGTGATGGCGTCATGCAGGCTCTCGGCCTCACCCGGCGTGGCGGGCAAAAGCGCCTCATCGACGCCCATGAGGTAGCCAACGTAGCGCCACAGGTGATGATGGTCGGCGCGCTGCTGCTCGCTGATCCGCAAACCGAGGCGTTGGGCGCCACGCAGCGTAGCGACGTCAAACATCAACAAGGTAAACGCCATGTCCTCTTGACCGATCGGCACACCGAAAGCCGCTTGATCCCACGACTTGGAGCGCAGCATCAACCGGCGCACGCCGGCATGCATCAGCCGGACCTTGAGCACCGTCCGGTAGCCTCTACGGTCCAACCGCAGACCATCCGGGATCATGATGTCGTACACCATCGCCCCCGTCTCAAAGACACGGCGATAGGTGTCCTTGTGCAGGCGCCCCGTGCGCATCAAGACATTAGCGATTTGGGTGTCTGAGTAGGACTCGAGCAGCCCGCCGAGCAGCAGCGCGGTGGAGTGAACGAGGCCATAGCGAACAAAGAAGGTGCGCCCTCGCTCGATCGCGTCCCAGTCGAGCCAAGGAGGCAGCTCGGCGACGCCCCGCACAAAACGTTCGAGCACCTTTCGATCCTTGCGGTCGACCTCCGCGGTCTCTGTTAGGCGCTCGATCCAGCCCAACGAGCTCTCCATATGAGGCTGCTGATCGATGCGCCCGAGCACCTCAACGGCGGCGTCGGCCAGCGGGTCACCGACCCCCCGCCAGGCGTCAAGCTGCCCCGGCGCCCACCAACCCACATCAGCCATGCCGTCTCGCCAAGCGCTCGCTGAAGACATCTCGAACCTGATCGGCCAGCGCACCAGCATCATCAGCCGACCACCCCTCACTCGAGATCGGATCGAGCACCTCCACGATGACCTCACCCGGCGTCACCGCCCAGGCGCCCATCGGCCAGCGCTTGGAGGCGCCATGAAAAACAAACGGCACGATCGGCAGACCTGTGGCGCATGCGAGGTGGACAAATCCCCGCTTAAAGGGCTGCAACGCGCCGTCCTCACTGCGCGTACCCTCCGGCATCATAAAGACGCTCAGCCCATTGGCGGTCACCAACTCACCAATCGCAGCGATCGCCTCGAGCGCACGGCTGCGGTGGTGCCGGTCAATGAGCAGGTGCCCCGATAACCACGCGATCTGACCAACGATCGGCACGTACACCATCTCCTTCTTAATGATCGCTGAGCTACCAACCGGTGCGCTCACGGCGAACAAAAAGATGTCGAGCGTCGAGGTGTGGTTCGCCACAAAGATGGCGGGCTGCAGCGACCTCGGGTCAGGCCCCTCAAAGCGCACCCGCACGCCGATGCACGCAAGTACCGCGTAGGAGACGAACCGCCCCATGGCCAGCACCGCCCGTACGCGCGCCACGCGGACGGGCAAGAGCGGGATGAGGCTGACGATGATGGGCACAGCCCCCAGCACCAGCACCACGTAGCCCAGTATGAACCGCAGGTACCCCATGACCCTGATCGCCCCCTCTTGGTGCTCAGCATATCCCCGTGGAGCGCCACGCTGGCGACACAACCCGAGTTGACGATTAGAACACGTTTCACCAAAGTGCTAGCCACCCCGCCAAAGGAGCGCTCCATGACCACCCCCAAAGACGTCTTCGAAGGTCGCATCACGCAAACCGTCCAGAACCTGCCCGGCAACGAGGACGTGATCTATCAGTTCCGGATCGAGGGCGAAGCCGGCTGCGACTACGTGGTGGACCTCAACGACAACTCGGTCACGCCCGGCACCACCGACAACCCAGGCGCCACCATCTTGGTCTCGGATACCGACTTCATCGATATGGTCGAAGGGCGCGTCGCAGGCCCCAACCTCTTCATGATGGGGAAGCTGCGCGTCGAGGGAAACATTGCGCTCGCCATGAAGCTCGGACAGATTTTCTAGCCCTGGCGCAACTAGGGACGCTCGCTCAGCTGAGCGCCAACACCATCAGGCCGGCGACTGCGATCGCCGCACCCAACCCCGAGCGCCGGCTGATCCGCTCACCGCGTAAGAGGTAAGCGAGCGGAAGAACCCACACGGGGCTCGTCCCCGCCATCGCCGTCGCCACGGCGACGTTCGACGAGGTGAACGCAAACATCAAAAGCCAGATACCGAGCACGGTCCCGGTGAAGGTCCCGCGCATCAGCGCGCCGTCGACGCGCGGCGTGCGCCACGGAACCGCCAGGTCGGGCAGGCGCCTTAAAATCGCCATCACCAGAAACAGCGCCCCCACCGCCACGGCCAGCCGCAAGACGGCGACCGGCAACCCGTCGAGGCGATGCCCGCCCACCTTGGTCATGACATTGCCTAAGGCGGTCGTACCAACCAACAAGCCCCCAAAGAGTAAGCCGCGCAGGTGCGCAGGCTGACCGCCCTCGTTCTTGCTCACCACCAGGCAGACGCCGACCCCCGTGATGACCAACCCGAGCCATTCAGACGCAGCCAACCCCTCGCCGATCCACGCCGAGGAGATCAGCGCCGTCACCGGCGGGATCAGGGCAGAGATCAGCAGGGTGACGCGTGCGCCGAGGTCCCGCAGCGTCAAAAAGAAGAAGGTGTCTCCAAGGAGCAGGCCGACTACTGCGGAGAGCAGCAAGTACGTCCACTCAGACGTTGTCAGCGCGACGCCCAGCGCAAAGCCGTCGAGCACCCCCCACAAAAGGGACAGACAGATGAGACCGCCCGTGCATTTGAGCAGGTTGATCGTCAGCGCCGAGCAGCGCTCGGCGACGCGCGCAAACTCAATGCTCGCATAGGCCCACAGGATCGCGGAGCCGACCGCCGCCAGCTCGCCCATCAGCCCAGCACCGCTCCAAAGGCGCCGATCGCCTGAGCCAAGTCATCATCATCAACGTCGAGATGCAACACCGCCCGAAACCGCCGCGCGCCGCCATGCAGCGCGACACCTCGGCTCCGAAGCGCAGCGAGCAATTCGTCGTCGCTGAGCGGGTGATCTTGAGCCAGCGTAAAATAGACGAGGTTGGTCTCTGGCGGATCCGCCGTCACCCCCGCCAAGCCATCGAGCGCCTCAGCCAGCCGCCGGGCTCTGCGGTGATCGTCGACCAATCGCTGCGCCTGATGCTCGAGCGCATAGAGCCCTGCAGCGGCGATCACGCCGGCTTGACGCATCCCGCCGCCGTACATCTTCCGAAAGCGCAACGCCCGCGCCATCGAGTCGTTATCCCCCGCTAAAACCGAGCCGACCGGCGCGCCCAAGCCCTTAGACAGACACAATGAGACGGTATCGAAGGGGGCGGCGAGCTCGGCTAAACTCATGCCGCTCGCCGCTGCGGCGTTTGCGAGCCGCGCACCGTCGAGGTGCGCCGCCACGCCCTGTGCTTTGGCGACCGCAACCGACGCTTGCACGAGGGCTTGGTCGAGCACCCGACCTCCGCAGGCGTTGTGCGTGTTTTCAAAGGCGATCATGCCTGTGTTGGCCACGTGGACGTCCTCGCTGATACGCAGCTGCGCAGCCACCGCCTCAGGCGTCATCGAGCCGTCGTCACTGTCGATCGGGCGCACCTGCACACCGGCGAGTGCAGCCGCTGCGCCTGTCTCATAGTTGAAGATGTGGCAGCGACGATGCGCAACGAGCTCGTCGCCGTGCCGGCAATGCAGTCGCAGCGCGATCTGGTTCGCCATGGTCCCCGTCGGAACGTACAAAGCGGCTTCTTTGCCCAAACGCTCTGCGGCGAACCGCTCAAGCGCCAGCACGCTCGGATCATCACGAAAGACGTCATCGCCTAACGGCGCATCCTTCATGGCTGCGCGCATACCAGCGGTTGGTTGGGTCACGGTATCACTTCGTAAATCGATCATGAGACTCACCAGATCCCAGGGATAAACAAGGACGAGCGCTGCTTCCACTCGGCGAACTCGGGGTAGCGGCTCAGCGAGCGATCTTTCTTGATCATATTGGGGACCCAAATGACCCCAACAAAGAGCGCTAAGACGGCGAAGGGAGCCCAGTGCATCGCAAGCGCAGAGAAGCCGCCGTAGATCAACAGCTCGCCAAAGTAGTTGGGGTTGCGCAGACGCGCCCAGAGCCCATCGGTGATCAGCCCGGGCGCCAGGCTCAACTTCATGTGCTTTTGCATGTCAGCGACAAAGTGAAGAAAGACCCCAAACCCAAAGACCGCCACGCAGCCAGCAGCATAGGCGGGGCTCACGCGCAGATCCCCTGCGCAGATCAGCCACGGCGTGATCCAATACAGACCGAGTCCAAACCAGATCGTCAGCCCGTACCATAAGGGACAAGGCGCCTCCCAGCTGCGGTCTGGAAAGGTCGCCGACTTGGTGATCCACAACAGACCGTAGAGGCCGTGCGTCGCCAGATAGAGCCAAGCGGTCGGATTGTCCCAAACATTGTAGAAGCCCATGAGGCCTAAGACCACCAGAGTGGTCGCGCCCTTGTTTGCGTCAATAAAGTGTTTCTGTTTCATCGCGTCCACCCCGGGTTGGGTTGATGGACAACCCCCCTTGGAAACACAAGAGACAGTTGCCCTCGCAAGAGTCTGTCGGCACAACGGAAATCGCTAGGAGGCTCAGCGCTCGGTCGGCACGCCCGCGCACTGAAGCTATGGGAGACGCACGCAGGCATGCACAAGCTGGTCACCATCGTGCACACGGACATCCAGGGCTCGACGCGGCTGTGGGAGCAAGCTCCCCAGGCGATGCGCGCAGCGCTCGAGCGGCATGACCAGATCCAGCGTGCGCTGATCGCGGCGCATCACGGTTACGAAATTCGGACCGAGGGGGACGCCTTCCTCAACGCCTTTGAGCATCCATCAGATGCCTTCGCTTATGCGCTGGCGTTGCAAGAAAATCTCTTGGATGCGGCGTGGCCAGACGAGCTCCTAGCGCTGCCTGACGCCCTCGTCGAGCGGAACAACGAACAGGTCGCTGTCCACGCCGGACCGCGTGTGCGCGTCGGGATCATGCAGGGGGCGGCCGAGCATGGGACCGATGACGTTACGGGGCGGCGAACCTACCAGGGCGCCACGGTGAACCGCTGCGTGGCGCTCGCCTCTGCGGCACATGGCGGGCAGGTCGTGACCGACCTTGAGACCTGGCGATCACTGACCGATACGCCTTGGACGCACCGGGAGCTAGGTCACCTGACGCTCCCCGGTCAGCTCGGCGTCGTTGACGTCATTCAGGTGAGCTCGCAGCGACTTGAAGGGCGCCGCTTTGATCCGCTCAGAGGAGCTGCCCGTGCGCGCACCAACCTGAGCTCTTTTGAGAACGCGACCATCGGGCATCAGCCCGCAGTGAACCAAGTGCAGCGGCGCTTCGAACAGGGCACACGCTGCGTCCTTCTGTGCGGTGCGCCCGGGGTGGGCAAGAGCCGCGTGGCACGAGAGGCCGCGCTGCAGCGGCTGACACAGTTGGAGCAGTGCTGGTCGATCGACCTCGCCGAATGCGTTGAGCAGACACAGTTGCTTCGAGCCGCCGCCTCCGCCCTATCGCTCCCGACCGCACGGTACTCAGATGAGGAGCTCATCGACCGCCTCGGACAAGCGCTCAGGGGGCGTGGCGCCACCCTGCTCCTGCTCGACAACACCGACCGATGCGCTGACGCGGTCGCAGCCGTAGTACCGCGATGGCTTGATCAGGCGCCAGCGCTCTGCGTGCTCGTGACCTCACGACGCGTCGTAGCGATCGAGCAGAGCGAAACGCAGCGCCTAGCACCCCTTAGTGAGGCGCACGGACTCGAGCTCTTCACGGCGCGCGCCACCGAACGCGGCGCGACCCTCCCTACCGATACGGCTAGCGCAGAAGCTTGCCTCGCCATTGTCAAGGCACTTGACGGCATCCCGCTCGCCATCGAGCTGGCTGCGTCGCGTATCGGCGTGTTGGGGCCCGTGCGCATGGCCAAGCGCCTGCATCAGCGCTTCAAGCTCCTGCAGACACGCAACCGTGACGACCACCGCCAAGGGACGCTCGCCACCGCCATCGAGTGGTCGTGGGAGACGCTCAGCGACGAGCAAGCTCGCTGCCTCGAGGCCTTATCTGTGTTTCACGAGGGCTTTGATCTCCCAGCCGCCAGCGCCGTTATCGACATGGAGCCGCATGACCTCGATGAGCGTCTTGATGAGCTCTGCAACCAATCGATGATTCAAAGCGTCAGCGATGCGCAGGGAAAGCGCTATGCGCTGCTCCAGAGCATCCGCCTCTTCGCCGCCGACCGCCTGCGCGCAGCGGGGCGCGAAGAGACGCTCAAGCGTGCGCATTATCGCTACTTTGGCGACCGAGGCGAAGCCATCTTCCTGAGCGCTCAGCAGACTGCGCTCGAGCACGCGCTCTCGCCGATCAGGACGCTGCGCGCCAACCTATTGGCTGCGATCGAACACAGCGCCGACCTCGACCCACAGAGCGCCGCCGGCGCAGCGCTTGGCTTGGTCCCCCTCTTGTTTACCCAAGGTCCGATCAATCAAGGCAACGCGATCTTCACTCGCCTAGCCGCCGCGCAAGACCGAATAGCGCCAGGCCGACGTACGCTCTTTCTGACCACTCTTGCGCGTGTGCACCGCACGCTCGGCGACGCCGAGGCTTGCGTGGACGCCATCGAACGAGCTCGAGCGCTCGTCGACCACACCGACGATCCGGTGCATGAAGCGTTGGTCCTCGACGCCGAGATCCGCTTGTTCAGCAGCCTCGGGGAGACCGAACGAGCCGTGGGCTGTGTCCGCCGTGCGCTGAATCATCTAAAAACGCATGCCATGCCAGCCCACGAAGCGAAGCTCCACAGCGCCATCGGGAACGTGTATTACAATCTCGGGCGGACGGATGATGCGCTCGAAGCCTTCGAATCAGCTGGGCGCGGTTTTACTCAGCTCGACATGCCCTTCCACGCGGCGCGCGCCCTCGGTAACGCCGGCATGATCCATCTCGCTCAGCAGCGTTTCCAAGCGGCTGAGGAGCATTTCACGATCTGCCTCAAGCAGTACGCTCAGGCGCGTCATGTCGAGGATCTGGCGCGAACCCATCTGTACCTCGGCGCGCTTGCGCTCGACCGCGAGCGGCTCGATGACGCCGAGCTTCACTACCGAGAGGCTGCTGAAACAGCGGCGGTCATCGCGGCGCCCGAGACCACGTTGGTCGGCCGCGGATTTCTCGCTGTGATCGCCCAGCTTCGAGGCCGATTTGAGCAAGCGCAGCTGCGCTATGACGAGGCGCTTGCGTCGGCACAGCGCGGCACGCCCGCACGGATTGAGGGTCACTTTCGATGCTACTACGGCGGACTGCTCGCCCAGCTCGGTCGGCACACAGAGGCGCAGCAGTGCTGGGCGCGCGCCCAGGCGCTCGAACAAAGCAGCGGCGACGCCTCCCTCACCCACCTGCTCGAGCTCACCCAGGCGCAAGCGTGGCTTGGGGTCCCTGAGCGCAGCGAGGAGCTCAACGCGCTCAAGCAAGCCATGCGGACGCCCGACGCCTCAGGCACCTCACTAGCCGGGCGAAGCGAAGATATTCGTATCGCCCTGCGCTTGCTCGAGAGCAGATGAAGATGCGCGCAACCTGTGCTAGGGGTGTCTCATGAGACCCTCGCTCCTGACCACCCTCCTGATCGCCGCCGCCTGCGCCGAAGGTGACGTGTCGACGCTACCTGACGCCGGCTCGATCACGCCGGGCGCCGAGGCAGGCTTTGCCTGTCCAGACCCGCTCCCGACGGCGACTTTAGATGCTGGGCCAGCCGATCCGGACGCTGGCGAGGTCATGGGCGGACTCGGTCCGCCTCTGGTGCCGGAGACCTGTTGGGAGGCGACCTCCGATTGGCGTACAGACTACACCTGCGATGACCCCTCGTGGGCGGCAGGTGCCTGCGGTGAGGGCACCCGCATCCACCGCCCCAACCAAGACCGGACCCACATCTACCTGCCGGAGCCGGTCACCTACGAGCGTCTGGCGCCATCGAGCGGACCTCACCGACCCTACTGGGCGCGCTGGGGCGAGTACACCTACCTCCCGCCGCAGCGCTGGTTGCACAACCTCGAGCACGGAGGCGTAGCCTTCCTCTACCACCCTTGCGCGTCGGACGAGACCAAGGACGCCATCCGCGCCTTCGTGGACGCGCATGAGGGCGACGAGACCGGCTCGCTTCGATAAGTCATGACGCCTTATCCGGGACTGGCTACGGAGCTGGCGGTGGTGGCTTGGGAGTACAAGATGTCAGCGAACTGCTTCAACGCAGAGGACGTCTCATGGTTTCTGAGGCTGCACTATCGCAACGGTCCTGAGGACGTCGCCGTCGATGGTCGCTACATCTACACCTGGCAACGCCGCTAGCTGAGCGCATTCAGGCCAGCGAGTGGCGGCGAGAGCGTCTCAACGAAGAGCCGACCTGCGCGGCCGAGCTCATGCCCCTCGCGGACGATCAACTGTGGATGATAGGTCCATCGGTTGCTCTCGGCCTTGAGCAACGTGAGCGTCCCGGCGTCGAGGTCGTCGCGCACGAAGTGATACGGGATCCAGCCGTAACCTGCGCCATCGATCAACGCGACGCGCTTGCTGAAGAAGTCGGACAAGTAGACGATGTTGCGGCTGCCCATAAAGGACGGTTTGCTGGTCAACTCAAAATCAGGTGACGAGTCGCGCACCACCAGCTCGGCGTGCTGTGCGCGCAATTCGTCGGTGAGTTCGACAGCTGCGAGCGGGTGATCCGGCGAAGCGACCAACACCAACTCGAGCGGACCGAGCGGCTGACAGTCAAAGCCTTCCTCACCGCCCCCACCCTCAAAACCCAGGACCAATCCGATCTGAGCGGGTCCCTTCTCGAACCGATAGAGCACCCCCTCTTGATACTCGACGTCCACGCGCAAAAAGGTGGGAATGTCCGGATCGGCGAAGCGCCTAAGGACGGCGCTGATCGCGCCAAAAGGCAAGGCGCCATCGACGACGACGCGCAGCTCCGGCTCCCAACCCGAGCGCAGCTCGACCGCAAGCGCTTCAAGCTGATGCGCCCCCTCGAGCACGCCCTGAGCCTGGGCGAGCAGCCGCCGCCCGGCGGGGGTCAGGACCGCCTGTCGTTTGCTGCGATCAAACAGCTCAAGACCGGTCGCAGACTCCAAACCTCGAACCAGGTAGCTGATCGCAGAGGGCACCCGGTGCATCTCGGCGGCAGCGCGCGCGAAGCTGCCGGTCCGAACGATCGCCTCCAGCGCCAGCAGCTGATCCAATGTGATGTTCATGAGCCTCCCTCTTTGCGCTAAGTTTAGTTCAAAAATCCTGCTCATATAAGACAGGACTTATCGCTTTTACAAAATAACTTTGGAGGTACTTTAGATGAAGCCCGTTCCTATCAACCATCGTGGAGAACCAGCATGTCGAAGACTCTCACCCCCGCTTGCCTCATCACCCTCACGCTCATCGGATGCGGACCCGACTATGCCAGCGTTGCCGACGGCGAGCGACGCGTGGTGGTCGACGCAGGGACCAGCGAGTTCTACGATACTGGCGTCAACGCAGCGCCCACCCGCGACGACGAGCCGCAAGATGATGACCACAACGCCCCGCACCGTGATGACGAGCGCGAGCCCAACACGGACGAGCGGGACCCTGATCGGACGGAGAAACCGCCCGCCAACCCAGCGCCGTAAAACGACTGCAAAGGGCTCGAGGACGCCATCTATGTGATCGATAAGGAGACCGAATCCATCCACTACTACGACACGCGAGAAGCCGTGTTCCAGCACGTGGGGGATCTCGACTGCGGGCAGTTCGCCGGGCGCCCCGCCTCGATGTCCATCGCTCGCGACGGGTTCGCCTACGTACGCTACTACGACGACACCCTCTACTCGGTGAATCTGGGGACGATGGGGTGTGAAGAGACCGACTACGAGAGCGATTTTGGTCACTTTGGGATGGGCTTCGCGACGACCTCAGCGAACGGCTGGCAAGATGAGCTCTTTGTCGCCAACCGCTCGCAGCTCGCTCGCCTCAACGTCGCTAACTGGACCATGGAGAACGTGGGGCGCCTGCCCAGTCAGTCGGAGCTCACCGGCAACCGGCTCGGACAGCTCTGGGCCATCCTCCCGCTCGAGACCCCGGCACGCGTCGTCGAGCTCAACAAGGTCAACGCACGCATCGAGCGCTCCATCAACCTGGAGCGCTTCCCCAACCCCTACACCATCGACACCTTCGCCTTCGCCAACTGGGGCGGTGACTTCTTCATCTTCGTCCGACAAAACGGCATGGGCGAGTCGACCAAGGTCCTGCGCGTGTCCGGTCGAGACGGGTCGATGCAGGTCGAAGCCGAAGACACCGACATGAACATCGTGGGCGCAGGCGTCTCAACCTGCGCCACCGCGGCTAGGTAAGCGGTACGGTCGGGTGCTCGAGCTCGGCTGACGCGCTCTCGGTCGAGCTTTCGGTTGCGGTCAACGGCAACGCCTCCAAGCCGCCGCCCGGGTCATCATCACCGTCTGTCGCTGCCGCCTCCTGCTCGATGCGTTGCGTCATGACGGGCATCCCCACCGCAAAGGCGAGGATCGTGACCACCACGCAGCTAAAGACCACCACGGGGAGCTCCTGCATACCGGCGATACCCGCCTGAGCGGGAAGGATCGCCAGCACGCCAGCCGCCATACCGCGCGGCATGCAGACCGCCACCAAGCCTCGCTCACCCTTCGAGAAACCCGCGCCGCGCAGCGCCAGCTGCGCCGTGGGCCAGCGGACTGCGAGCAGGGCGAGGCCGAGCGCGGCGCCGACACCGATCAGCGACCAGGGCGGCGACAACATCAAGCCGATGAAGCAGAAAAAGAAGCTCTTGATCATGAAGCTGACGACGCCATGAAAACGCTCGACGTCCAGCTCGAGGGCGACTGCGTCTTTCATCTTGAGCAGCTGGGTGACCGAGCGGGCGTTGCCGATCACCACCGCCGCCGCCAAGATCGCAAGTGCGGCGCTGCCGCCAGCGCGCGAGGTCGCCACATAGAGCATCAAGAGCCCCGACAGCGTGATCGGATACGCATGCTTCGAGCCGCCCCAGAGGCGGTGCAGGACGATCCATAGGAGCCCGCCGAGCACGCCATACAGCAAACCGATGCCAAAGCTCTTGCCCAGCGTCGACAGCACCGCGTCTTTATCGAAGGCGCCCCCGCCCGCGAGCTCGATCAAGGTGATGGCGCCCACCACGCACAACACGTCGGTGAGCGCTGACTCCAGCTTGAGCAGGTTGCTCAAGCGCTCGTCGAGCCCGGCGAGGTCGAGCGCCGGCATGATCACCACCGAGCTCGCCCCTCCGACGATGGCGCCGAGGATGAGCCCGTGCATCCAGGTCCAGGACGCTTTCGGTAAGAGCCCCAACTTGGCGAACAACATGCTCACCGCAGCCATGGCGAGCACGGCCCCTACGAAACCGCTGACCGCGAGTAACAGGCTGCGCGGCGCCGCCGACATCAGCTCACCCAAGCGGAGGCGCACGCCGCCATCGAACAAGACGATCACCAAGGTCAGCGCGCCAAAGAACGGCGCAATGTCCATGAGCAGGTCGCGCTCGACCAACCCAAAAACCGGCCCCATGAACACACCGACGACGATCAGCCACACGACGTCTGGAACGCCCGTGCGAGCGAAGACCAGCTCGCCCACGACACCGATCAAGAAGACCGCAGCGATGCAGAGTAAAAAGAGCTCGACGGACCCCATGCGCTCAGCCGCTGACGTGTTTGGCGAGCGCGTGCGCCTGATCCTTCAGGGCGTTCTCCGCATCCGGATGCGCCTCAACCTGTCGGCACAGCTTCGCGCAGGCTGCGTTCTCCCCTTTGTGGGCGAAGCCAAGCGCCATGTTCATCAAAATCTCAGGGCGATCACCGCCCAAGCTGCGCGCCCGCTCGAGCAACTCAAAGGCCCGATCGAGGTCTTGGATCTCAGCCTGCGTCACATGCAGCCGCCCGAGATCGCTGCACGGCTCCCACATTTGATCGTTCGCAGCGATCGCCTGACGGTAGTGCTCGACCGCCTCGTGCAGCGCCTGCTCGCCCTCCTTGTCCTCAAGCAATGAAGCCAGCTGGTAGTGGAGCGTGGCGTCTGCTGGAGCGAGTTCGATGGCGTTTCGGTAGACGGTCTCAGCCATCTGCGCCCGTCCGCCTGCGACATAACACAGCGCCAAGTTACCGAGCGTCGTCGCATCCTGCGGATGTGCCCGGCTGAGTTCTTCGAGCTGGTGGGTCGCCAGCTCGACGTCTCCCTGAGCCAGGGCCGCATGCGCCAGCAACTCCTTGAGCCGGTCGGTGTTCGGTACGTGGCGCAGCGCGGTCTGCAGGTTCGTGATGGCATCACGCGTCTCACCGAGGTTCACCAAGATCGTACACAGCACGATCCATGGCTCCTCTTGGCTGGGATCACAACGCACGGTGACGCGCAGCGCCTCCAGAGACTCATCGTAACGCCCTAGGTCACTTAGAATCCGCGCCCGCACGAACTGGAACGCCCAGTTCTGCGGCTGATCATCCGCAGCCTGGTCCGCTGCGGTCAGCGCAGCGCTGAGCTCGCCGGCTGCTGCCAAACTGCGCGCCAGCGCAAAGTGGATCGCGCCATCGGCGATCCCTTGCTCGGCGGCGGCCATCAAGTCAGGGCGCGCCTCGCCCTGCCGCCCCATTTCGTACAGCAGGACGCCGCGGTACCCTCGGGCGCGTGCGTGCGACGGGTCCAGCCCCAGCGCCTCTTCGAGGCTTTGGAGCGCGCCCTCTAGATCGCGCTGGGCGCCGAGCAAGCGCCCTTGCGCGACCAAAGCGTCTGCGGACGCCGGACCCTTTTGCAGTTGTTCAGAAAGACGACGGGACGCCTCGTCGAGGCGTCCCGTGTCCAGAAGATCATCGATGGATGTCGTCATCAGTGCACCTTGTGCTTACCAGAGTGAAGAGATCTTATCCCAACCCGAACTGAAGGCGTTGGCAATATCTCCTGCGACCTCACTGGCAGCATCGATAGCATCCGAGCCGACTTTGACGGCAGCCTTGGCCGTGCCGACGACGTCCACCTCGACGTCGAAGCCGACCTTGCCGCCCACGCCCAGCGCCGCCCCAATTGAGCCGCTCAGCTTGAACTTGCCGTCCTCAAAGCCGGCGGTGGCGTTGGCGCTGGCGCCGATCCCGGCCCAGGCCTCACCGCTCACACCGACGGCGCCGATGTTCTCACCCGCCACACCGAGTGACTGGCGCACCTTGCCCTTGGCTTTCGCCCCAGCGAAGGCGTCAAGCCCCGCGCTGACCCCAGCGCTGCCGCTGCGCGGGTTGAAGTTCACGCCGACGTTGGCGCCTGCGTCTGCGCCGACAAAGGCGTCGCCCTTGACCGAGGAGGTCGTGTTCAGCGCGTCCGTACCGATACGCCGGTTGGCGCTCGCCGAGACACCCACGAGGTGGGCTTCACCGCGTACGCCAGCGTTTGCCTTCACCGTTGCGCTGTTGAGGTCGACGGTTGCGTTGGCGTTGGTCATGCCACCGAGGCGTCCTGCGTAGATCGCACCGGTCAGGTCGACACCGCCCACGCTCGTTTCGGCGCTCGCAGTCGCGGCCGTCACCGACCGGCGTGCGCCGACGTTAAACAAGGTCGCGTTAATCGGGATCCCCGTGCCGTTGTCGGAGTTTTCTGAGTCCGGCCGGTTACTCCACTGACGATCGGCGAAGGTGTGCGCATCATGCTTGGTGTTGACGAGCTTGGTCGAATACCCCGCGCGCCCACCAAAGCCCCAGCCCCCGCTCGCGCTCTCGCCAAGCGCTGTCGAGAGGCGGAAGTTGTCAGCCGCCTGAGCGCCCGCCCCAGCGATGCCTGCGCCCAGGTTCTGAGCGCCTTGGCGCAGCATGTTCCCGCTGCGTTCAAAGGCGTCGGCGTAGAGCCGTCCTTGCTGTGCGAGACCGGTCCCGACCTGCTGCAGTGGGTTCTGACCACCGAGCCGTTGCATCGAGTTCGCTTGATTGCGTTGAAGATTCACTGGGGTGAGCATACGATTCGCCTCCGTGCCTTTGCCTCTTAGCAAGCTTTCCGCTTCGATGCGAGCAGCGAGCTATGTGCGTCAGTTGAGTCATCGGCAGGCTGGCGCAAGGGTTGCGGCCCAAGCCGTCATCGCTCAAAGAAAACGCACCGACGAGGAAGAACACCATGCAACGACGACCACTCAACGTGCTCTGCCTTGTGGCGCTCTTAGGGGGCTGTGATCCTGCTTGGGAGGAGCGTCCGACGCAGGCGATCTGGGATCCAGCGGGTAGCTTTTGGGACCTACCGATCCCGAGCGACCTGCGCATCGAGTCCGACGGCACCTGGGATCTCGAGAAGTGGCCGGGGGACTGGAACGCTGCCATGGTCGCCATGTGGCTCGAAGCGGGTGAAGAGTCCTTGCAGGGTAGATGGGGGCTGTCCTCCGGTGTCTTCGTGCGTGCTTCCGGCAGCCTCGATGCATCGACCCTCCCCAGCACCGCCGCCGCCTCGGTCTCGCCGGATTCGAGCGTCTTCCTCATCGACGTGGACCCAAGCTCGGCTGAGCGCGGGCGACGCTTCCCCCTGGAGGTCAGTTTTGACACCGAGGGTGATCGCTACGCACCGACCAACCTGCTCGCTGCGCTGCCTGCGCCGGGCTTTGTTCGCCGCCCGAACACCCAATACGCTTTGGTCGTCACCGATGCGGTCCAAGATACCCAAGGCCAGCCGCTCGGCCGCTCCGAGGCCTTCCACAAAGCGTTCGAGGACATCGACGGCTCCGAGCAAGCACGCGAAGACTTCAAGACGCTCCGTCAGGCGCTCAAGGACGACGGGCGGGTCGAGGCCGACCGTGTCGTGGCGGCCAGCGTCTTTACCACCGCAGACCATGAGTGGATGCTGCGCAAGCTCGGTGCGTGGGCTGAGACCCAACCGATCCCGCAGCTCAGTCAGGACTGGACGCGCTCAGAGCAACAGTTCGAAGACGCAAGCTATGTGATGCTCACGGCGCGCGTCAGCCTGCCACGTATCCAGCTCGGGAACCCGCCCTTCGCGGAAGCGAGCGAGGGGCGCATCGCTTGGGGCGACGACGGCAACCCCGTGATCCAGCGCTACCAGGACATGAGGGTCGTCCTCGCGGTCCCCAAGTCGCCTCAGCCGGCTGAGGGGTACCCCCTGACCGTCTACGCCCACGGCTCGGGCGGCGAGTGGATGCAGGTGATCAACCGAGGCCCCGAGGAAGAGCGCGACGACGCACCGGATGCGACGCCAGGGACCGGTCCTGCCGAGTGGTTGGCTCGGCGTGGCGTCGCCAGCCTTGGGTTTGACTTCCCGCTGCACGGCGACAGGCACAACCCATCCGATACCACCGGCCTGATGCTGTACAACCTCACCGGCAACCCGGGCGGAACGATCGCCAATTTCAACGCGGCAGCGATGGAGTTGACCCTCCTGTCACGGCTCCTTCTGGCGGCGCAGATCCCGAGCGACCAGCTCGACGGCGCCGACCTCGGCGGCGCGACGACGGCTCGCTTCAACCCGCAGCGCCTCACCGGTATGGGTCAGTCGATGGGCTCAACGATCGGGGTGAGCTGGGCGGCGATCGACCCCCGCCTCAAAGCGATCGTGTTGTCGGGCTCCGGGGGGTCGATGGCGGAGATCGCGACCGACGCCGTCGAGCCGTTCGACGTCCAAGGCGTGCTGCAAGCCTTCCTCCAGCCCGGCCGACCGATCGAGCGCAATCACCCGCTGCTGCACGCGATGCAGAACGTGTGGGACATGGTCGACCCGGTGACCAAAGCGAACCGCCTGATCGCCGAGCCCTTCGACAGCATACCTGCCAAACATGTGTTGATGCCCGCGGGGATCATCGACGGCTACTTTTCACCGCGCGCCGAGGCAGCCCTTGCGGTCAACCTCAAGATGCCGCTCGTCGGTCCGGAGGTCGAACCCTTCATTCCCGCGTCGCTGCGCTTGTCGGGACAAGAAGCGACATCCTACCCCGTCAAAGGCAACATCAACGGCAAAACCGGCGCAGTCATTCAGTACGCCTCCGAGAACATCAAAGGGCACTACGTCCTGTTCAACCAAGACGCTGCACGTTTTCAGTACACCTGCTTTTTAGCGAGCGTTGGGACGCCTCAAGGGGCGACGATCAGCGGCCCCGCAGCGCTGGATACCCCCTGCCCCTAGGAGCCGGTCTCAAGCCGCCCGTCGGTGTACAACGTGCCGCGAAAGCGCGGGTCACCCGACTCAGGGTCGACGTACTCGATGCCCAGACTCTTCGCCTCACCATCAAAGGTGAGCATCGTCGTCGACATCCCGTGGTGCAAAAACGCAAACTGATCACCCTCAAAGATGCGCGCCCGCTCAGCCTCTGAGCCCATCTGAAACAGGTACGCCAAGGGGTTCCCGCCGTTGGCTCCCGGACCGACCAAAATCTCAAAGAACTTACGCCCCGGACCCGTCGGCTCCAACCGACAGACCGATCCGCAGTGAAAATCGCCGCTCACGACGACCACCCCTTCTAGGTCCTGCGCAATGAAGTAGTCGACCAGCTCTTGGCGCTGCGCCTCGTACCCCTCCCACCGATCCGACTCGAGGATCGCGGCGTCGGGCCAGTTGGTCATCGGGACCGAGTTGAGGATCACCTTCCAGACCGCCTGACTCTCGGCGAGCCCCTGCTTTAGCCACTCCATCTGGGCACGTGAAATGTACGCCGCCTCAGGCGTGCGCCGGCTCGCAGGCTCGCGTTCGCTCCGGCAATCAAGGACAAAGAACTCAGCGGTATCACCCCAACGGTAGCTGTCCCAGAAGCGGTCGTTCTCGAGCCGAGGCGACGGCAGGGTCTCAAACCAGGCGTCGGTCGCGATGCGGCGTCGCTCGTCGTCGATGGCGTAGTACGAGCTGCTGTCGACGATCTCGTGGTCATCCCAGGTCACGTACATTCCGCACTGCGCCAGAATCGCCGCGTAGCCCGGGTCCGAGAGCGTCTCATGCCAGAGCGCACGATACTCAGCCGTGCTCTGCGCCCGGTCATTGTAGCTCATATCGCCGAGCTGCAAGAACAGGTCGGGCTGCTCAGCCGCCATCATCTCGAGCGACCGATAAGGCGCTAACCGGCGGTTGGTGCAGGACGTCGCAGCGACCACCAAGCGCTCCCCGCAGCCGGGCTCGATCGCCGTGCGAAATCGACCCACCTGACTGCGCACCGGCTCATCATCCCCCGAGCGCATCCACACAAACTGGTACCACTGCCCCGCCGCCAGCGCGTCCAGCGCCACCTTGGCGTAGCCATCAGCGGTCTCAGCGGTGCCGCTGTGGACCAAGTAGCGCTCAGCGCCCTCCGTTCGCCAGACCCAGAAGTCCAGCGCATCGACGCCCTCCCCGTAGCCCCAGATCAGGGCGGTGGTGGCACGCATCGCGCCAGATTGGGGTGGTAGCGGAAACAACTCAGCGTCCAACCGGACCGCCTCGGGTTCGACGTCCCAGAGCACGCCTGCGTCCGGCTCGGCGGTACCGCAAAGCGACGGGGCGGGCGCCTCGGGCTCATCACCGCAGGCGCCGAGTAACGTCGGCGCGGCGAGGGCTGCCACCGAGCTCAAACGGACGAAGTCACGACGATCGATCGGTGGCGACATCAACGCCCTCCCTCACCTGCTCAGCGGCTCCGAAGTCATCACCCGGTCCGCTTGGTTGAGCTTAGCCCTCGGCAGGCTCGGGCGCTACTGGCTGAGGGGAAGATTTCTCTGGGGCGCTAGCGTCGCTCGTGGCCTCGGGCTGGTCTCCCTTGTCCTTCTTTTCAGCCGGCGGCTTCCACCCCTCGGGGTAGCCCTTATCAACGCCCGCCGGGAGGTGCTCGCGGAACTTGAAGACGTCGGTGCCGCCGAGGCGGATAATCAGGCGCTTGTCCGCGCCGTAGATGTCCAAGGCGGGCAGCTCAGGGGTCGCTGGCAAGAAGCGTTTGAACTGCTCGACCTCCCACTTCGTTGCGTCCCATTTGACCACTTTGATGTGTGGGTTGTTCTCTTTGTAGGCGTCGATGTACGGCATCAACTTCATGCAGTTCACGCACCACTCAGCCCAGTAATCGATGATCGTCACCTGGTTGTCGCCGAGGACCTTGAGCAGCTCCGGGTCTTTGGGCACCTCGCCTGGTAAGACGTTCGGCTTGGGCAGCTCGGCGCCGCCTTCCTTCTTGACGACCTTACTGCCGCCGAACCGGTAAGCGATCCCTCCAAAGACGCTTGGGTCCGAGATCACTTGCGTACCGACCACCTCACGCCAGACCGGGTAACGCAGACCGAGGCTCGCCATCAGATCGCCGGGCAGGCGCCCTTGGACCGTCAGGCTTGCGGTCAGGTCCTGCCCCCCGCCGTTCGCGAACTCATCGCCGTTCTCGATGCTTTTGCTCCGCTGGTTCCAGTCCATGCCCAGCCCGAGGCCCATGGTCTTGGGGATCACCTGAAAGCTCCCACCCGCCGAGACGCGCAGCTCATCGCCCCACTCGAACGTGTAGCCTTCGCTCTCATAGGCGCTGAGCGCCGTGCGGAGACCACCGGTCACATACCACCCTGCGCCATTCTCCAGGTAACCTCGGAGATCGAACTCAGCGAGCCCCCACGAGACACCCCGCCCCAAGCTGACGTAGCGCTCGGCTGAGCCAAGGTCCGTACTTGCGACAAAGTCTCCCGTCGGCGCCACGCCGCCGACTACGACGTTGAGCCGGGGCTGCGTCCCTTTCGACCAACAGCCGAGCAGCTTGGTGAGGTCGAACCGTGCGCGCGCTTCAATGTCGGCGATCCCCGGGTCGGACCCCTCTTCACTCTCATTTTTGAACCCGGCGATCCCATACGGGAGCGCCAGACTGAGCGCTGCGCCGACCGGGTGGCTCACCTCGGCGTTCAGCACAAACACGTTAAGGCTCAAGTAGTAATCTTCGTTGAGACCTGCCTCGAGGGGCGTCAAGCGATCCCCTTCGGCGTTTTGAAACTTATCAAAGTTGGTGAACGAGTAGCTCCCGCTCAGCGTGAGCGCCGGCGTCTCCACCACCTCCTCACCCAGCGCTTTACCGAGATCCGAGGCGCCGGCGGTCAACGCCGGGTTCCCGCACGTTGCGCACTGCGCCTGCGCCTCAAAGCTCCCTGTCAGCATCCCCACGACCGCTAGACCGCTTACCAATCGCAGCACGTGTTCTCCTCTCATCCTCATCACGGTGTTTAGGTACCCAGCTCGCAGTCGACGTAGGCTCGGCACGCCTCCGTGTCCACGCTCGCGCAGATGGAGCCTTGACGGCTCTCGACGCAGTCGACCAGTAGCTGGGTGGCACAGGCTGGACGGGTCTTCGCCTTACACGCTGCGATCTCTTCGCTACGACTCCCCAACGTCGCCGTGTATTCCGCGCCGTCCACGACGCACTGCTCTTCCGTCGGCTCGCCACCTGCGAGGTCATAAAAATGACCGCACAAGGCCTCGAGTTCTTGATCATCGAGCGCGTCGAGGTTCGCCTGCCCATCCCAGCCGGCACAGGCTGACGTCAAACCGAGTAGGACCAGCATCAAGATACGCAAGGTCGTCGCCTCCAACGGGTCATCATCAACCGCCAAAGAGCCTACCTCTGTGCGGCGTTCTAGGCAAGCGAGCGGTTGCGCGCTGATGCCCCTTGGGCCATGCTCAGGAGCGATTAACTCGGAGTCTCCAATGCACCGCTTCATCGTCTCGTGGACGCTTCTTGCGCTGATCGGCAGCGCGTGTGCCCTGCAAGCTCAGTCGAACGGCCCCTCAACCGAGCCGGAGGCGACCTGTGGCAACAGCGTTCTTGAAGAGGGCGAGGAGTGTGACGACGGCAACCCGCGCAACGGCGACGGCTGCAGCCGGGAGTGCGTCAAAGAAGAGCGCATCGAATGCGGTAACGGCGTCCTCGAAGAGGGCGAGGAATGCGACGACGGCAACAAGCGTGACGGCGACGGCTGCAACCGCGCCTGCTACGACGAGAGCCTCCTGAACTGCGGTAACGAGCAAGCCGACGCCGGCGAGGAGTGCGATGACGGCAACCGCGTCTCGGGCGACGGCTGCGACGAGCGCTGCCGCGCGGAAGGGGCAACCTGCGGGAACCGGTTCCGATCGCCAGGCGGCGGCGACACGGTGGAAGAAGAATGCGACGACGGTAACACCGACGACGGCGATGGCTGCAGCGGCACATGCACCTGTGAGGAGCTAGCCGGCGATGTCGGTGGCGACGCGCAGAGCGCCGCAGCCTTCGACTTCGACGCCGAGCGCACCGAGTCCATCTTCGGCTGCGGAGACGCCGACATGTGGCGCCTCGAGGTCGCCGAGACCGGAATGTACGCCTTCTTCACCGAGAGCGACGTGGACCCCGTCTGCACCATCGAGAACGAGGCGGGCGACGTGCTGACCGGTGATGACGATGGCGGCGATGAGCTGAACTGCCGCGTCTTCATGCCGCTCACAGCCGGAGAGGTGTACTACCTGAAGGTGCGACACTACAACGCCGAATGGGGCACCGGCGCCTTTACGCTCGGCTGGGAGCGACTCGCCGACGACGACCACGGCGACGACGCCGAGTCGGCGACGCCGATTGAGACCTTGCCCTACGAACAGGCGGCGCGCTTTGACTGGGGGCGCGACTTTGACGCGTATTCGCTGACGGCGCCTGCAACCGGTCGGCTCACGGTGATGACCGAGAGCGAGATCGACCCGATGTGCCGGATCATGAGCGGAGACGAAGTGGTCGCTGAGAACGACGACATCGACGCTGAGAACCGCAACTACAACTGCCGCATGGACCTCAACGTCGACCAAGGGCAGGAGCTGACGATCATCGTTGCGCCCTTCCACAACCAGCGGCGTCCGCTCGGTGTGGCGGGCGAGTACACGCTGATCGTGCGTCAAGACTGAGCGCTATTTATCGTCTTCATCCTTGAAGTCTGAGTAGGTCCGAGCGCGCCGTCGGATCGGACCGCTCGTGGCGCTGGCGGGCTTCTTCTTGCGGTCACCGCGCAAGATCGGGCGCAGCCGATCCTTCTCTTCTTGCTCGTCATCGTCGTCGAGGTCGTCGTCTTTGTCCTCGTTGCGCTCATCGTCCGAGTCAATGGCGCCCCGCACCTCCACGAGCGCCTTGAAACGCACCTCTGGCGCAACCCCTTGCGCCTCCACCAGCCCTGGGAAAATCACGCCCTTGTTCAGGGCGGTCCAGCGCACCTTGCCGAGATTTTTGAACAGGTGCCCTAGCTCGGCCTCCAAGCCCAAAAACGACTCGTCCACCATGATCTCAGGCACGCGCAAGATCCGTCCTCGCCGATCGATCAGGATCAGGCGCAGCTTCACGGCGCCCTCTTGCTCGAGCACACCGACGATCGCCAGGTAGGGCGCCCCCGGCGCCAGCCGCTTCAGGATCGCCTGCGCGCCGGCGACCGCCTCGTCATTGACGACGTTGTTCTGAAGCGCCCGCTGCAGCGCCACCTCGTCCGGCCGGAGCCAGTTCGCCTGACCTTGAATACGGAGGGTCTTCGGCGCTGCGCTCAACTCCACCCATTTGACCCACGGTTTGCGATTGGACTCCTCGACGCGGATGACGTGGGGGCCTGGTGGGATCCCCGTTAGATGCATAGGCGTGGTCCCCATCAACCGCGCATCGAGGAAGACCTGTGCGCCCGCTTGCTCGGTCAAGATCGTGACCTGCGCCGGCGCCACGTGACTCATGATGGCTTTGGTTTTCCGGACCAACTCGAGGAAGGCTGGGCTCGACTTCGCTCGCCACTTCCCGGCGCGGTACATGGTCGCGCAGCTACCGGCGAGGCGCTTCACCCACTCTTCGGCCTTCTTCTTGCGCCCAAGCTGAAGGCTCGCTTCGGCGTACACCAGATAGGTCCGACACAGGATCTCAGGATCTTGTACTAAGGCTGGCGATTTGCTCAAGCGCCGCCAGACCATCTGCGCCCCTTTGATGGCGAGCCCGGGCTTCTTCCGCCTCAGGTTCGTCTCGGCGAAGTCGAGCTCCGAGCGCCACCGCTTCCCAAGCCGCTCGACCTTCGAGCTCTTTGCAAACGGCTTCTCGGTGCGATCCGGATCCAACAGCTCGACCTGGTAATCGCCCACCTCACCCAGCGCATCACGCAGGTAGCGACCGACCTCTTCGATCCGCAACGGCTCACCGTGACCGAGCACAGGCTGTGGTCGAAAAAGAGGGAAGATCTTCCCAGCTTGCGCCGGGACTGCTGACATCAACGCAACCAGCATGACGATCCATCGCATGGCGTCGGGTTAGCACAGCGCACACACCGGCGCAGGTTTTTGCACCGCCCGACCACTTGGGTCGCCGACTCTTTGCCACCGGCTCGTGACGGTTGCTGCTCCTGCTCTAACGGACGCCGAGCTCCTTGAGCGCTGCATCCATCAGCGGTGACCAGCCCCGGTTGGCGATCGGACTCGCCGGGCTCGGGTGCGGCACGGAGCCGATCTGAACATCCAGGTGGCCGACCACCTGCTGCGCCTTTTTCTCGGCGAACTTTCCGACCCCTAAGATCAGCTCGGGCTGCATCAACTCGACCGTCTGCAGCAGCGCCCGATCGCAGGCCTCAAACACCGGCGCTCGCTCGACCGCGGGGAGCTTCTCGGGCACCCGGTTGCGCCCGTTGGGTCCCTCCATAAACACCAGCGGGCAATAGTTAGTGATAAAGAAGGTCTCGAAAAAGGCTTCAGGCGTACCGTACGTCTCCTTAGCCCAGCCCCAAAGCCGCCGACCGCTCACCTCACTTCGAGTGCAGGCAAAACCGAGGATTGGGCGTTTGGGATGCTCGACCGGCGGTTTCCCGATCGGCGTCTCGATCCCCAACCAGTCGCGGACGTGCGCAATCTCGCCAAACGGGACACCGACCTGACTCATCCCAAAAGGTCCCGGGTTCATCCCGAGCGCAAGGACCTTCCGGGTCCCTTGACCATACCTAGCGCAGTAAAGGTCCCACGCGCTCCGTGCGTACACCAGCGGGTTTTAGACGTGAGTCACCGGCTCCGAGAAGGTGAGCGGCTCGAGCGCTGTGATCAGCTCATCGGTGATCCGCCCCAGACTCATTCAGACTGCCACAAGCCGTGATCAACGCCCCCAAGGACATAAATCGCGCAGGTCCCCTGACCGGGGAGCGGCATCGCCGGGACGGCGACCTGCCCACCTGCTCGCTGGGCTTCAAGCAGCGCCTCTTCGATGTCCTCGACCAGCATGTAGGGTCGCACAACCGGCTCCTCATCGGCGCGCAGCGGCGCCCGGATGCCGAGCTGACCTCCACCTGCCAGGGAGGCGACGACCGCCCCACCGAGCGCGGCGATCGGCTCGCTAAAAGTGACACCGTGGGACGCGGCATAAGCGGCGCTGACCGCGTCCACCTCAGAGGTCACGATCTCCAAATATCCAACCTGCATCGCCTGATCCTCCTGCTCAAAACTCGAGCGGTCACCTCAGCGCCCACTCGCCCTTTCGCCTCTCCTCTACGCCAGCGAACGGTCTGGGTCCACATCACCTCTAGGCAAGACGCCTTCGCCGTGGTCTCTCACTACCCCAAAACCTGGAGCTTACCCGATGACCCCTGAGCAACGAACCGAGGTCGAAGCCGCCGTCTTTCGACGCCTACGCGATCACCTCCAGCGGCGCACCGACGTGCAGAACATTGACCTGATGATCTTGGCTGACTTCTGCCGCAATTGCCTCGGCAAGTGGTATCACGCAGCGGCTAGCGAGCAGGGCGTGGAGCTCGATCCGATGGCTGCGCGTGCCGAAGTATACGGGATGCCATACAGCGACTGGAAGGCGAACCACCAGCTCCCAGCGACTCCCGAACAGCTCGCTGCGCTTGATGCGCGCAAGCGCACCTAGCGAGTCTGAGACCAGCGGTAGCGCTCGTTCCCCACGTCATCCTTGAAGATCACGCTCAGGCGCTCTGGCTCGACCTCGAGCACTGCGTAACCAGCCGTGCTCGCCCCAAACAGCTGCCCCTCGCCGCAGTCAGGGGGGCAGGCGCGCCGGTGCCTAAGCTTTGACGCCGAACCAGAGGTGACCGCAGCGACCCCTCCATAGACACCAAACTGCAACACGTGGGCGTGCCCGTTCGCGTAGAGGTCCGGCTGCGCCTTGAGGGTCTGCAGCCACGGCGCCACGTAGTCTTCACGCTCCTTGTCGTAGAAGGTCTTGAGCACGTGGTGCCCCATTAGCAGCTTCCAGCCAGAGCCCTGGGCGAAGGCTTGATCGACAACCTGAGCCGCTTGCGCGTCGAGGTGGTCGGTGTCCACAAAGGCGATCTGCGCCACCCCAAAATCGAGCGCATAGTCGAGGGCGGGCAAGTGGATCTGTGGACGCATCGCGAGAAAGTGGACCATGCACGCGGCGGGGTCGACGACGCGCCCATCACCCCGGTCACCCAGCGCCAGCGTCGACGGCACCATCGGATAGACATAAGACCAGATCGAACGGGGCCCCCGGTAATAGGAGTGGTTACCCAGAATGGCGTAGACCGGCGCGCGCAAGCCCTCGAGCCCTCGCGCCACGCGCTCCTCATAAATGGCAATGTCCTTCGCCTCGACCGCGCCGGTCTCGCAAGGCGGTGGGTTCGGATAGATCAGATCGCCGAGCGCAATGATCGCGTCCTTCTCCTCCAAAAGGACCTGCTTGCGTACGGCGTCGCGCTGAGCGCCTGGCATCCCCGTGTCGCCCAACAAGATCAAACGGAGCTTTTGCTTCTTCTCGACGCTCGGGAGCGGGTCCCAGCTCGCCGGCTCGACCGCTCGTAGATTCCCGGCGTAGACCATGAGCCCGCCGACGGCGTAGGCGGCGAGCAGCGCGCCGATCGCGATCATGGCACGCTTCAAGACGCTACTGATCCGCCATGAACTGCTCGTAGGCTGCGATCCCAGGGCCCTTGAAGCCCACGACACCCTCACCGCTCAACATCTTCTCGAGCGGCGTCTCCTCAAGCCCCGCCGGGACCGTGATCTCCTTCGCCGCCCGCGCCGCAAAATCTTGCAGGTGCTGCGGGATCGAGTCGAACTTCACCTTGAGCCGCTCGGCGATCCGCACCGAATGCTCTTGCTGGCGCTCACGCATGGCGTTCAGCCGCTTGCGGCTGGCGGCGAGCTGGTCCTGGGTTGCGTTCATCTCGTCGCGCACGACCGCTGCCTGCGCTGCGGCGGTGCGCATCCCGGCACCGATCAAGGCGCTGCCCTGTCCGGGGCTCAAGCGCCCCACCTGCAGCGAGAGCTGGTCGCGCAAGGGCTTGAGCTTGCTGACCGTGGCCTCGGGGTTACCTGGGACCGAGGTGGCATCCGGCGGCACCGACGTGCGCATCGCCTGGAGCGCCTGACTGTTCGGCGCCGAAGGCGGCGTCGGACCCGTCACCTGTTGAGGCTTCGGCGCCACAGCATCCGCGCGATCAGGGATCGCCTTCGGGAAGGTCTGGGTCATCGCCTTTTTCTGCTCGATGCCAAGCCGGCTGTAGTCCGCCTGCGCCTTGGGCGTGAAGCTCTTCGCTGGCGTCATCACCTCGCCGGCGGCGCTGCCCTGATAGGCGCTGACCGCAGGCTTCGGCGCATCGATGCGCACCGGCGTGATGGTGACCTGATCGATGCCCGACGCCAGCCGGGTGACCTTTCCGATCTCCGGCATTTTGAGGGTCGCTGGCTTGGGGGTCGTTGCGCGCACACCGAGCTGCGCAGCGCTGGTCGTCAGCGCCTTGAGCCCCGCTTGAGCTGGCAACGAGTTCCCCACAACACACCCCGCGTTTCCGGCCGCAGTCTAGCGAAGGACCCTGCCCGCCGCAATGGGCATATCAACCCGTGTCAGCCCCCTCGCGGAGACTAGGGTTCCAAGCTCGATTCAGCGGTGCTAGTCCGCTGTCACACGAAGGAGTGGTTATGGGTACAGCGATCGATTCGGCGCTCGTCATGATCTTTGACACCGAGACCACGGGCGTCAACGTCCGCGAGGACCGCGTGGTCGAGATCGGGGCGGTGTATTGGTCCGGTGGGCGGCGCTGCGCTCGCCCGCGCGCCATACGGATCAACCCGGGCGTGCCCATCCCGATCGGCGCCTCGCAGGTGCACAACATCTTTGACGAAGACGTCGCCAACAGCCCAGGCTTTGATGGCGTCGGCGATCGCTTCTGGGAGCACGTCGAACGCGGGCTCGAGGGGAACACCCCCATCTTGTGTGGCTACAACGCCATCAACTACGACGTTCCGATCATGAACGCCGAGTTTGAGCGCCATGGTTTTGCCCATCGCATCAACCCGGATGAGGTCCTCGACCCGTTTATCTTCGTGTCCTGGCATCACCGCGCCTGGAAGGTTCGCAAGCTCGAGGCGGTCGCCGCACGCTATGGCTATGAGCTCGTCAACGCGCACGCAGCGACGGCAGACTGCGAAGCGACCGGGGCCGTTCTGAGCGGTATGATCAAGGCGGGGGTGATCCCCGAAGACCTCGACGCAGCGCTGCGCGCCCAGCGCAGCTACCGAGAGCAGCTCCAAGAAGAAGACCGGCGGTTCCGATACCACCTCTATGTAGACCGCGAGGACGGGCAGACCATCCGGCTCGGCTTCGGCAAGCACATCGGCTTGCCGCTCGCAGAGGTCGAGCCCGGCTACCTGAACTTCTGCCTCGGCAAGATGGACGACAAGCTCACCGACGAGACCAAATCCTTGTTCCGAGAACGCAGTGAGCTCGCAGGCAAACCGCGCAGCCTGTTCTAGGGGAGAAACTTCTTCGGGTCGGCGAGCTTCTCGGGGAGGTACTCCTCCATCACGTAGTTAAGACCCCATCGTGCGAGCGCCTGTTGCTCGGCACGCACCCCCATCTTGAGCAAGCCATTGATCGCCTTTTGCCAGCGTGGGTGCGCCTTAAAGAACGGGTCGTTCTCGAGCGCATCATTGGCTCGCTTGATGTCGATCTCTTTGAGCGGATGCGTCGGCAGCTTGTACTTCTTGATGTCCTCGGGGGTCACCCCCAAGAAGCGCGCCTTGGGCACACAGAAGAGGTGGTTTACGTGGGCGGCGTTGCCGCTGCCGACTTTGAGCGAGCGGTAGATGTTGGCAATGCCGTAAGGGTCACAATCCACGAAGGCGTAGACCGGGATATCCGCTTGCTCGCTCAGGCGACGCACGAAGCGGCGGCAGGCGCGCGACGGCACACCACCGAGCGAGATCAAGATGCAGTTTTTCTTGCGCCAGAACTTATGGCTCTGAAGCCGCTGGAACATACCAGCGGTCTCGACGCACAGGATGAACTCGGCGTCGGTCTCGAAGCCGAGGTGCTCGACCCAAGACGGGATCGAGTAGGCGCCCGACCCAAAACGCGTGCAGTCGATCACCTCCGGCTCGCCGGTCTCGAGGTCGCGGTCGTGCACTTTGAGGGCGCCGGCGACGCTCCCGCCGTGCTCATCTGGCACGTAGCGCAGGTGCTCCCGCCCCAGCCCGTAGCGACTCATCATCGCCTCGATATCGTCCATGACCGTGTCGGACTCGGGCTGGTCCTTGAACGCCGCGGTCCCCCAGTTCTTGCTCTGGTAATAGGCGTCCCTTTTGGTGGCGAAGTCGTTGGTCTGCACTAACTCTTTGCTGAGCCCCATCATCTTGAGGCTCTGGGCAAAGGTTTTGACCGTGTTGACCGAGAGCGTGCGGGTCTTCTTCTTGTCGCCGAGCTCGAGGAAGCCGATGCGCTTGCGAAAGGGCCGCACGTTCTTGAGCGAGCGCTGCGGGCTCACGAGCTCGGGTGCGCGCTCCTTCTTGATGTCTTTGTAGATGTCTTTCGCGACCTTATTGATCGCCTCGACCGTCGCCTTGTCGGCTTCTTCAGGCGTCATCTTGGCGACGTCTTTTTTCGCTTTGCTCATGCTTTGATGTCTCCGCCACGGGTCTCGGTGATGATCGCTTCGAGGTGCCCTTCGATCGCCGAGGTCTCGCCCTCGGGTAGCTTGAGGATCTCGTCGAGCGCCTCAGCGATCGGGCCGACGTAGTTTGAGATGTAGGCGCGCTTCTTGAGCTCGTCGGCGGCGCGCCGCTTGCGCTTGATGTGTTTCGCGAGGCGCCGGGCGCAGACCTGCAGCGCCAGCCGGAGCTCAGCGAGGATCTCGGGATAATGCGCAATCGCCTCCTTGGACTCCGACGTGTACGGGACCCACCCCGAGGCGATGTGCACCGCCACCACCATCGGCCCGATCGGGAGGCCGCCACGTGGTTGCTGAAGATGGTATTGCCGCCAGTTGAGCGACGTCACCGCTTTAGTGACTGCGCAGGCGCCGAACTGGTACTGCAGCGGCACTCGGTTGGCGAAGCGAAACACCTCCGCCTGCGTGTCGCCCTGCAGCCCCTTTCCATGAACGATCCCCACCTCGACCTGGAACGGGTTGCCACGATACACGGCCGGCGAGCGCGTCTCGCTGGTCACGAAGAACTCGTCCTCGGCGAATTCGCCTGGGTCGAACAAGGAGAACAACCCCTTGATCATCGCGTCCGGGCCGATCGGGCTCAGACAGTTGGTCGGAGGCGACATCAGCTTGGTGTCTTGCATCACCTGGTAAAGCGCCTCGGCTTCGTGGCGCTGCATCATCTTGGGGTTGCGGCGGATCAACTGCGAGCGGCTGCGGTCTGGAATTTTCTTTGCCGCGTCACCGATCATCTCTTCGGCCACCCGGCTTGAGACTCGGCAGAACTCCTCACGCAAGAAGTCGGTGAGGTTACGCCGCTTGGTGTCCGCCATCATGCGCATCAGAATCCCGAGCTCGACACCGTGCGGGTGAGGCTGGATTTCGACCGGCTCGATGGGCAACTCGTGGACCTGCCGCTCATACACGATCCGCTCACCCTTGGGCGGCTGAAACTCGATGTGCGCGTGCGGGTTCGACAGCGCCGTCTGGCGCAAAAATTCGGCGACGCCGTGCTTTCCGCCTTTGTACACAGCGGTCATAACCATCACGATCTGCGTGCCGTGGTCGTAGTCCCAGTCGACCTCTTCTTCGCTCTTGAACTTTGGCTCGTTGCGCTTGGTGTCGATGCGCATCACCACCCGGTTGGCGGGTCGTCGCTGACCGGTCTTCGAGATCACCTCGATGTCACGCCCCGTCGTGATCTGCGCATACATCCCTGCGGCGGAGATCCCGATCCCTTGCTGCCCGCGGCTCTGCTTGAGCCGGTGAAACTTGGACCCGTAGAGGAGCTTGCCAAAGATCTTACCGATCTGGCGCTTGATGATCCCAGGGCCCAGGTCTCGAACCAGCATCCGATAGCGGTCCGAGTGCCCTTTGACCGGCGAGATCTCCACGGTGATGTCCGGTAAGATACCCGCCTCTTCGGCGGCGTCGAGCGAGTTGTCGACCGCCTCACGCACCGCCGTCAGGAGCGCCTTCGACGGGTTGTCAAACCCGAGCAGGTGCCGGTTCTTGGTAAAGAACTCGGAGATCGAGATCGCTCGCTGCCCCTTCGCCATCGCCCGAGCGTTCGAGCGCCGCTTCGGCTTGGCTTTGGCAGCCGGCTCGGCGGCTTCCTCGGGCTCCTCATCGACCGCCTCAGCCTGGGCTGGCGCCTCGGTGGCCGCGACCTGCGCCGGCTCCGCCGCCACGGGCTCGCTGGACTCGGTCTCTTCGAGCGCGTCAAACAGCCCCAACGACTCCTGGCTCATAGAGCTCTCCCCCTCTTGGTCTCTCCTGCCTGCCACAGCCCAAAAACCGCCGCAAGGTGGCTCAAATAGACTCTTTGAGCGGCACTTGAGGGTCGCGCTCAGCGCGCCTGCGCCGAGCGCCGACGACCAGCCCAAAGCCGACCACAGTGATCAGCCAACCCAGCCCGTGCGTCGAGGGCGCCTCGAGCTCAGCCAAGACCGCGGCGCGACTCAGCACCCTGCAGGTCGAGGGGTCGCCTGGGAGAAAGATCATCGGCGTTTGCGTCACCTGGCTCGGGCAAGGCAGCGCGAAGATCTCGCTGCAGGTCATGTCCTCAAAAGCCACCTGCCAGCGGCAGTGCGCATCCCCCGAGCCGGCGGACCGCGCGCCGGTGTGCTGCCCGCTGTGCAGCTCCACCACCGCAGCCGTGACCTCGACCCCGTCGTCGACGAGGCGCTGGTCGATCGTGCGCTGATGCCACGAGTTCATCAGGTGGCAGGGACCCGAGACAGCGAGGAGGCTGCCGAGGACGAGCGCGAGCGGGCGTAACTTGAAGATGTTCTTCGGATGCATGGTGTTTATGCGTTAGGGGACCCCCGCAAGAGAATGCAAGGAACCGATTTATGCGCATGATCGTCCTCTCCGCCTTGGCGCTGACAGCGTGCACCAGCGCTGACCCCGCATCGACCGCCGATGGCGGCGCAGCCCAAGCGGCAGACTCGGGGTCCGCAACCGGCGGCACCACGGCGCGCCAGCAGTGTCGCTATGACGATGAATGTGATGATGGCCAGCGCTGCGGTGACCTCGGCGAATGCGTCGACGGCGCCGCCTGCTCGCAGGACTTCAACTGCGAAGCGGGTGAGCGCTGTGAGACCGGTGTCTGCCGGCGGGCGCGCCCGCTCTGCGCCCCATGCGACACCGAGCGCCAATGCGGCTTGGACCCGGTCAGTGGTTTGCCCAACCCCTGCGTCGAACAAGGCGACGGGCGGGTCTGTGCGCTGGAGAGCTCGGCGCGCGAATGCCCGGCGGGATTAGTTCGAGACCCTGGCGGGTTCTGCCTGCCGGAGGCCTGCGGAACGCCCATGGGTTGTTTGGAAGACAGCGACTGCCCGCAGGGGCTTCTCTGCGCTCAGCGTCAAGGCGAGCCCGGGCTCTGCGTCGCCTATTGCCGCGCCGACACGGACTGCCCAGACCGGGGCACCTGCGACGTCATCACGGGGCTCTGCCGCCCGCGCTGCGAGCCCGGCTCATGCGCCGGCAATCAGGTGTGCCATGATGACGGCCGGTGCGGGACCGGCTGCGCCTCGGACGCGGAATGCGCTGACGGCTTTAGCTGCCGGGACAGCCGCTGCCGCCTCCCGGGCTGCTCGAGCGACGCCGACTGCCCACCGCGCTTTGGCATCTACTGCGACACCGACAGCCGAGAGTGCCGGGACGGCTGCCTGACCGACCAGCACTGCTCGTCCATGCAGATCTGCCGCGAGGGCAGCTGCGTCCCCCGCCCCTGCCGGACCAAGGAGCTCGACTGCGGGCTCGGGCAGTTCTGTTGCGTGAACGGTCTCGATGACGCCGGTGAGGCGTGCCCAGCCGGCGTGGAAGAGGGCAGCTGCTTTGACTTCCCAGATGGCTTCTGTGCGCCCTGCGACAACAGCGACGACTGCTCCCCGGCCAGCCGCTACGGGACCGACTCGTTGTGCATCGAGTACCAAGACCGAGACGGCAACAGCCTGGGTAAATCCTGTGCGCTGGGCTGCCGCGCCCAAGAGGATTGCCCGCGCGGGTTTGCGTGCAGCGAGCTTGAAGACCAAGACGGCAACGCGGCAGGCTCGATCTGCACCGCCGCGATGTGCGTCACAGGAGAGCTCGAGCGACGATGAGCACGGGGCATCAAGACGCAGACCTCATCATCATCGGTGGTGGGATCAACGGGGTCGCGGTGGCACGTGAAGCCGCCCTCAACGGGCTGCATCCGCACCTCATCGAGGCGCGCGACCTCTGCTACGGCACCAGCGCCGGCTCGACCCGCCTGATCCACGGAGGCTTGCGCTACCTTGACTACCTCGAGTTCGGCTTGGTGTTCGAGTCGCTGCGCGAGCGCGAGCTGCTGCTGCGGCAGCGTCCCTGGCGGGTCACCGAGCTCGAGCTCCAGCTGGCGGTGCAAGAAGGCGACCCGCACTGGATTGCGACCTTACGGCTCGGGCTCTGGTTGTACGAGGCGATGGCGGGCCGCCCCTTTGGCGGCGAGGTCCGCCGCCTAAGCGCCGAGACGTTGCGCCGCAAATTCCCGGGGTTTCGTCGGGACGCCCTGCGCGGCGCGCTGCGCTACGTCGACGCCCAGGTGCAATACCCTGAACGCCTAGTCGTCGAGCTCATGACCGACGCCGTCCATGCGGGCGCCAGCCTCGACCTGGGCGTCCGTGTAGAGGCCATCATCCGAGACGAGACCGGCGTCGTGGGCGTCGAGCTCAGCGACGGCCGGCTGCTGTATGCGCCCTTGGTGATCAACGCCACCGGTCACTGGGTTGACCAGCTGATGCAACGCTCCGAGTCGCGCGCCGCGCCGATGCTGCACACGACCCGCGGCAGCCACATCATGCTCCCGCGCCGCACCGGGCACCCGGCCTCGGGGCTCTACGTCCAGGCGCGCAGCGACGGGCGCCCCTTCTTCCTGATCCCGTGGGGTGACGCCCTCTGGGTCGGCACGACCGACATCTACCACGATCAACCCGACCACTGGTACGCCACCGACGACGAGATCGACTACCTGCTCGACGAGGCGAACCTGCTGCTGCCGAACGCCAACTACAGCCACGACGACATCATCCTGACCCGCGCCGGGATCCGACCCTTGGTTCGCCAGAGCGGGCCCCGGGTCAAAGAGGGCGCCGTCAGCCGCGCCCATGAGGTGGTGCACGCCAAGTCGGCGCGCGGCGAGCGCGGCTTGATCACCTTGCTCGGCGGCAAGCTCACCACCCACCGCAGCCTCGCCGAAGAGGCGGTCACGCGAGCGATGAAGATCCTCGGGATCAAGCGCAGCCAGAGCACCCGCAGCAAAGCCGAGTGGATGCCTGCGCTCACCGACGCCGATCGCCCCGGGGCGCTGGCGCCTGCCTTGTTCGAGCGCATCGCTCGCGTCTACGGACCCTACGGCAGGCCCCTGCTCGATGCCGTCGCCGCAGACCCGACCCTAGGTGAACCGCTCGTCGAGGGCTTACCCGTGATCAAAGCTGAGGTCCTGCACGCCACTGCGCACGAGTACGCCGCAACGCTGGACGACCTCTTCGCTCGGCGCACCATGCTCACCACCGAAAACCTGCCCTGGCAGGGCCACACGCGCGCCCTGACCGAGGCGGTCGGCGAGCTGCTCCATTGGTCGCCGGCTGAGTGCGAGGAGCAGCACGCCCTGTGGCTGCGCGCCATCGCTCAGCACGACCCGTTCACGGCTCAGAAGATCGCTTCGCTAGATACGCCGTGAGCTCGCCGCCGGTCTCCTCCACGAACTGATCACGCAGCTCGTCGAGCTCCTCCAAGATGGCGACCCGCTCGCGCCGCAGGCGCTCCAGCAAGGCAGGCCGCCGCCGTAGGATCAACCCTGCGAGCAGCTCATGGCGCACCCGACGCAGCCACCGGAGATAACCCAAGGCGAACAGCCCCGAGCCCGGGATGCTCACCCCATAGACGAGCACCCAGAGCGCGCCCCCTGTCAGGACGTACAAGGCATAGCCCACGGCGCTGTACCAGAGCCCAAACCACAGAATCCCTGCGCCAAATGCCGTGACCGCAATGATCGCCGCCTCGGGCGCGAGGCGCGCCGAGAGGCGCGTCAGGTGATAAGGGAGGGCGTTGTGCGCATAACCCCACAGCGCAAACGGTAACCCGGCGAACATGCGCAGGGTCGAGCTCACGGCGCGGCGGCGGAGCTTTTGCTCCGCTTGACCGCCGCGAAAAACGCGCTCTCGCAGGTGGACTCGATCCATCAAGGTCGTGTGCGCCTGAATCGTCTCGACCAGCCTCTGAGCGCGCTCAGGGATCGCCTCCCGGCCCCAAGCGATCGCCTCGCCGATCCGCCGCTCAAGAAAGAATCGATCCTCTAGGGTCTGCTCATCGCCGATGAGGTCTCGATGCAGCTGATGGGCGTAGACCTGGCGGACGCGCTCGTGAACGTCTCGGTCGACCGCCTCGGTCAAGTGCACCGCACAGTGACGCATGCGCTGCAACAGCTCCTGCGTCAGCGCAGCGGCGGTCTCGCGCGGGGCGCGCGCATAGCCCTGCGCATAGTCGGCGACGACGATCGGCTCGCCCCAATGGATCAACACCCGCGACGCGAGCCGGTCGCGGTCTTCATAGTTCATCCCCACCGGGACGATCTGCAGCCCCAGCGACCAGCCATGCGCCGCCTCGGCGCCCAGCGCGATGCGCGCAGCGCCGCTGCGGATCGGGTCGATTTTACGCTCCTCGACGTTGTGACCATGCGGGAAAATTCCCACCACGCCGCCTCGCTCAAACACGGCATGCGTGGCGGCGAACATGCTGGCGTTGGCGCCCATATCGCCGCCATCCTGGCGGCGCTGTACCGGGATCGCATGAAAGGTCTCGAGCAACCAACGCACCGGGCCGAACCGGAAGAGCCCAGCGCGCGCCAAGAAGTGCACGGGGCGCTCAAAAGAGGTCATCAGGACGATGGGGTCCATAATCGAGTTGGGGTGGTTCGCTGCGATCAGCAGCGGCGTCTGCGCCGCCACACGTTGCCGACCGGTCTGCTTCACCTCGCGGTAAAAGACCGTCACCAAGCGCCCGGCGAGCCACCGCACCAGCACGAACAAGGGCGCCAGCGTGATACGGCGTAGGGTGCTGGCTTGTGGCGCCGTGGCGTTCATACCGGTCCTCTCGCTGCCGCCCCAGCCACTGTGCGTGACACGCCCGCAGCGATCAACCGGTCACGCTCGTCAGCGCCCGATCGCCTCTCGAATACGCGCCGCCAGCGCTGGCGAGATCCCGTCGACAGACGCCAGCGCCTCCGTCGTGGCTTGAGAGACGCCTTTGAGCGAGCCAAAGGCGCGCAAGAGCGCCTTGCGACGCTGCGGTCCGACGCCCGGGATGGTGTCCAATGCGGAGCCGTGGTGCCGCTTCTGTCTGAGCTTTCGGTGCGCCTTGATCGCGAAGCGGTGGACCTCGTCGCGCACGCGCACCAGCAGCGCTAAGCCGGCGTCGCTGTCGCTCAAGCGTAGAGGGTTTTTTCGGTTGGGTACGAACACACGCTCGCGGCTAAACCGCGCCTCACCCACCATCTCCGGCGCGATGACCTCGTCACCGTCAAAGCCGCGTCCGTCCTCGAGCCGGCGCGCCTTGGCGAGGCCGCACAGCGCCGGCGGCTCGAGCCCGCACTGCTCAAACGCTTTGACCACGGCACCAACCTGTGCGCGTCCGCCGTCGATCATCAAAAGGTCCGGCAGCTCCTCCGGGTGCTTGCCGTACAGGCGCTGCACGACCTGCCGAAGGGCGCTGAAGTCGTCGGCTTGCGCAGTCCCTTGAATGTGCACCGTGCGATAACCCTTCGTCGCCTTCTTGCCGTCGATGAAGCGGACCTTGCCCCCCACCGTGTCGCGTCCTTGAAAGGTCGAGATGTCGAGCCCGTCGATGGTCTCAGGCGGCGAGCTCATCCTCAGCGCACGCTGCAGACGCTCCAGCGCGCGCCGCCGCTCGCTCGCCTGAGCCGCCACGCGTTTGAGCTCATCGCGGGCGTTCTCGCGCGCCATGGTCAGCAGCTTTTGAGCCGAGCCGCGCTTCGCGACCCGCAAGGTCACGCGCGTCCCGCGCCGGTCGCTCAACCAGCTGGCGAGCTCGTCCGCTTCGGCAGGCGCCTGATCCAAGACCACGGTTGGCGGGACCTCAGCCGAGCCCCCCTCGACGTCGTAATAAGCCAGCAAGAACCCGCGCAGGGTCTCCGCGTCGTCAAGCTCAATGCCTCGCCAGACCGAGGTGTGCTTGCCGATCACCGCGCCGGCTCGCACCGGTAAGACCAGCGCCACGACGAGGTCGCCGTCGCGCTGCAAGGTGACGGCGTCGAGGTCCACGGTGCGCTCCTGAACGACGACCTGCCGCTCGAGCGCGCCGCGGATCACCGAGACGTCATCGCGCAGGCGAGCCGCTCGCTCGAACTCGAGCACCTCGGCAGCTCGCGCCATGCGCCGCTCCATCGACTGGATCAGCGGCTTGGTCCGACCGCGCAGAAACCAGACCACCTCTCGGACCTGGTCGGCGTACTCTTGGCGCGCCGAGTCGACGACGCAGGGCCCGCTGCAGCGACCGATCTCGAACTCCATACAGACCCGCTGCCGCCGCGCAAACTCGGCGTCCTGGCAGGTCCGCAGGCGGAAATAGCGCTCGAGCACCCCCAACATGCGCCGCAGCTGGCCAGCGGAATCGTACGGGCCAAAATAGCGAGCGTCGTCATCGCGCCGCCGCCGCGCCACCTCCACGCGCGGGTAGTCATGATGCCGCGCCACGCGCAGCAAGACCGAGCGCTCGGTGTCCTTGAGCATCACGTTGAAGCGCGGCCGATGCCTCTTGATCAGCGTCGACTCGAGCAGCAGCGCCTCTTTCTCGGTCGCCGTGATGATCCAATCAATCCGGCGCACCACCCGATCGATCTGAGCCACAAAGGCGCGCGTGTCATGCCCGTTGAAATACTGCAGCACGCGCGCCCGCAGAGACTTCGCCTTGCCGACGTACACGACCTCGTCGCTGGCGCTGCGCATCAGGTAACACCCGGGCTGCCGCGGCAACCCCTCTAGTCCCTCTCGCAGATGCTCCGGTATCGGCATCGATGACTCCAGGCGGGCATTTTGCGCCTCGAACCAACGCACGACCACCCATTTTTGTTGCCAAGGGGTGGAGCGCACCCTATCGACCGACGAGATACAGATCAGCACGGCCGTTTGCGGCCCCGCCCTGGACCGAATTCGCGGCCCCGGAAAGGGTCGCCGAAGCCGTCGACAGGAGCGATCAAAATGATGTTGAACCTCTACCGCAAAGTCATCCCCAAGATCTCGCACGACGTCGTCCGGTTCTTGCGCAGCCGTGAGTACGCCGAGATCGAAGACACGCAGGTCATCGAAGCCGAGCTCGACCTGTCCACGGTCATGGTCGACTACATGAACAAAGAAGACCGTATCAACCAAGAGGCGAAGGCGGGGCTTCAGCGCCGTCACCTCAGCCCGGATCGCTACGCGATGGTCAAGAAGAGCATCGCCGAAGTCCGTGAGTTCCCGCTGGCGAACGACGGCATCGACTTCGTCACCACGCAAGTCCTCGAGGCGCTGTTCGACTCGGGCAACGTCGAAGAGATCTACGGCTCCGACGATGAGCTCAAAGAGGTCGTCACCGAGGTCCTCGCCAAGCACCTCTCGCTCGACGAAGAGATCGACCGCAACGTGCGCGCAGCCCTGCGCAACGTCCCGGAAGGCTCGTCGGCGTTTGAAGCCGAGTACCAGCGCCGGGCGCGAGAGCTTAAGCGGCGCGCCGAGCGGGCAAAACACGACAACTAGTCGCTGACCAACCCCGTTGGAAAAAGAACAGCCCGCTGCGTTGCGGGCTGTTTGCTTTTTTGTCCTCACGACGCAGGGTGCCCGGGCGAGGAGACCCCCATGCAATCCTATGATTTTCACGGCAGCCCACGCCAAGTCGGCCGAGACCACGGCGAGACCTTTCGAGCCCGCATTCATGAGCTCGCAGCGATCCGATTGGAGCTGACGCTCGGCAGGACCGACTTCACCTCCATCGAGGAGATCGTGGCGCTCGGCGAGCGCCACCTCGCTACGCTCAAATCGCACTCTGGAGCGCTCCATGACGAGCTGCTCGGGATCGGCGAGGGCGCTGACATCGGCGCCGGCGAGCTCGTCGTCCTGAACCACTACACCGACCTGCGCGACCTCAGCCGCGCCACCCTCTACGACGACCAAGGCTGCTCGGCGCTCTTCGTACCCGGGAGCCCGCCCGTGCTGGGACAGACCTGGGACATGCACGGCTCCGCTGCGCCCTACGTGGAGATTCTACGCTTCGCCGTCGAAGGCGCTCCACGCTGCGTCACCTTTAGCCTGACCGGCTGCCTGGGGATGGCGGGGATCAACGAGCACGGCGTCGCGGTCACCATCAACAACCTCAACACGCCCACGACCAAGATCGGGATCGTCTGGCCTGCGCTCGTGCGCATGATGCTCGCCTGCGCAACCGCCAAGGAAGCCGCGGCGTTGCTCGAGCGCGTCGGCGTGGGCTCGGGCCACTACTATCAGATCGCTGACCGCACCGACTTCTTCGGCGTCGAGGCGCTCGCCGACCACCACGCCACCATCGCTTCGTGGCAAGAAGGCGGTGACGAGACGCTCACCTACCCCGGCGCAGCGTGCCACACCAACCACTGCCTCGATGACCACCAAGCGAAGAGCGAGGTGCTCTCGCCGGAGTCCACGACCTTCGTGCGCTGGGACGCGCTGGACGAGCTGCTCAGCGGTGACCCCATCGCGCCCACCCCAGAGGCGATGTGGACGGTCTTGAGCGACGACCGCTTGAGCATGAAGATCAGCCAGACCGAGCCGCATAAGTCCGCGACCTGCGGCGGGCTGGTCTTTGACTGGCGCCAAGCGAGCCCGATCATGCGCGCCTGCCGCGGCCCGCTCACCGGACAAGCGGGCATCGACTTTCCGGCTTAGGCTTCGGCGCTCAGCGCCACCTCGACCCCGCTCGCTAGCGCCGAGGCCTCGATGTTGAGCGCGGGCAGCAGGGTCAACCCAGCCGCTGACACACGCACCGACACGCCGCGCGCCGCGGCGGCGGCATGCGCTTTGTCGACGTCGTCGACGGCGAGATGGGCGCAGAGCCCTAGGCTGGTCGCCGAGCTCGACCCGGCGAGCATCCTGCTCATCAGCGCCGCGCGCTGCGCGATCTGCTCGCGGTGGCGAACACCCCAGCGCAGGTGATGCGCTGCGCGCACCATGCACAGCTCATCGCCGTCCCAAGTGGAGATCAACTGGAGGGGCTTCTCGACCCACGTAGTCTGCGCGCAGAACACGACCCCGAGCTGACCGCCCGTGTACCAGAGCACCTGGTCCGCCATCAGGTCCGTGCTGTCGACGTAGAAGCAGGTCCCATGACCGTTGCGGAAGCCGCCGGTCGCGGTCTCGCTGACCGTCACGCGCAGGCCCCGCTCCAGCCGCAGACGCTGCAGCTCGGCGTAGAAGGTCGGCGGGATGATCAAGCCAGAGCGCTCCCCGATCGGCTCGATCATCAGCGTCAGGACCCGGTCACCGTACTCCGTCAGCGCGTCCTCGAGCGCTTCGAGCGCAGCCTCGTCCCCTACCCGCGCCGGGTGCGGCAGCTTAGGCCAGTCAAAATACGACTGCTCGTGATCCGATGCGGAGCGCGCCGCCGCCGTGGTGTGACCCACGTAGGTCCCCTCAAACGCCAACACGATGTCCGCCTGGCGGTTGTTGTACTTGATCGCCCGCAGCGCCTTATCGACCATCTCATCACGCCCTGAGGTGTACAGCGCGTGATCGCATCCCGCCGGAGCCAGGGCTTGCAAGAGCTCGGCGAAGCGGATCGTGTCCGGGGTCGTAAAATTGCACAGGCTGACCTTATTGCACACCGAGCCGCCGAGGACCCCGCGCTGCGCCGCCGCCAAGAGCGAGGCGGGCGCATCACCGAGCGGACGCTGCAGCCCGCTCGCGAGATCCGCTCCCTGCGCCGAGCGAGCAGACGCTGCGACCGCGCCAGGGTGCAGCGGCAGGCGGTAGTAGTCCGCTTGCCCGTCGCCGCCGTATTGTCCGTCCAAACGCGCCACCGTGTAGGCGCCAAAGGAGCGGTTCAGCGGCGCCATCTCCTGGGTGCCGCCTACCCGGTTTCGACCGCAGATAAAGCGGTACCCTGCGTGGCGGGCGGCGTCGATCTGAGCCGCCTTGAGCGCCCGGCCGATCCCGGCGCCGCGGTGCCCCTCGGCGACCAACATCTCAAGCGAGTACAGGCTGCTGCCGTCGCCCCATGTGGCGTCGGCGCGGCACCCATCCACCGACTCAAAGCCCTCGAGCGCGGCGCCCATCGAGAACCCAGCGAGCTGGTCTTGCTCATCAAAGACGGCGTGACCGACAAACCCCGGTAAGGCGACAAAGCCGCGCAGCCCCGCTTCGGTCTCGCGACGCTCGGGCTCATAGGCCTCAGCCTCAAGCTCTAAGATGCGCGCCATCTGCGCCTCGAGGAGCGCGCCGCTCAGCGGCTCAAGCCGGTAACCAGCTGCCAGCCCAAAGCGCGCCGGGCTCGCCACGCCGCTCGCCTTCCACTGCCCAGGCGGTAGCGCCGCGACCGCCTCGGCGAAGGCCTCGGGGCCATCCCAGCCAACCTGCTCAACCAGCTCAGCCAGGTGGATCCGCAGCGCGTCCACGACGCCCTGCCAGCTCGCCGCCGTCATCGCCGGGCTGAGGCGAAACCGCAGCGTCTTGGCGCCTGCGATATAGGTCAAATAGCCTCGCCAGAAGCGCTCACCCAAGAGCCGGTTGACGACCCCCCCAGAGGGTAGATCGATCCCCCACGCCAAGCCCTGGCCGCGCACGTTCGTGACCAGCCCCTCCGGTAGGCTCTCAGACAAGCCGGTGAGGCTCTCTTCGGCGTACGCAGCGATGGCGTCGTGATCAGTGGCGAGCGCAATACGCGCCTGCGCCAGACCGCGCACGGCGGAGGCGGAGGAGACCTCGGTCGGCTCCGGGTCGGCAAAGCGGCTCACCACCACGCCGAGCTGCGCCTTCTTCGCCACCGTCACGGCGTCGGGCGTATCGGGCTCGCCGTCGGCGTCGACTAAGTTCATCGCCGTGTGCCAAAACAAGGGACCGCCCAGACCAAAGCCGGTCTGGACCTCGTCAACGACGAGCGGGACGTCGTGCCGGCGGCAGATCGCCAAAAGCGCGCAGAAGAACCGGCGCGTGGCGTAGTTATCGCCGCCCTCACCTTGCATCACCTCCGTGATCACCCCGAACACCGGCGCCGTCGCCAGCGCCTCCTCCACGGCGGTCAGCGACTCGATCTCGGCGGCGAGCAGCGCGTCTGCGCCCTCGGCGCTCCAGCCGCGCCCCTCACGCCAGGCAGCCACCCAGCCAGCGGGCAGGTCCGGCTCGACCTTGGGCACCAAGTGGCGCGGGAAATCAGCCCACTCCGCCTCGAAGCCAGCGAACTCAAACGGGCCGCGCTTGACCGGGTTCCAGGTCCCGTGCAGCGGCAGGAGGGTGCGCCCGTGAAAGCTCCCCTTCATCGCCAGCAGGCGATGCCCGCCGCGCCCGTTCTCACGCGCCAGGTGCAGCGCCTTCTCGTTGGACTCGGCGCCCGAATTGGCGAAGGTGACCTGGTCCAAGCTCGGGTGCACGTGGCCGCGCACCAGCTCCGCCAGCGCGTCCAAAGCCGGGCAGGTCTCATGCGACGAGTCGGCGTTGGTCGCGACCACCTGGTCAAAGCCGCCCTCATCGCGCGCTCGCTGCACCTCGGCGGGGTTGAGCCCAGCGGCGTGCGTGGCGATCTGGGACGAAGCGTCAAAGAAGACCAAAGGCTCGTCGTCGATGCTCGTGATCAGAGGCCCTGCGCAGCGTGCGTGATCGATCACGCTCGGCTTGCGCTCGCCCACAGGGGAGAACCCGGTGGTCCCGTAGTAGCGCTTGAGCCACGCCTCCGAGCGCGGCATCGCCGCCGGCGCTACCGGCTTAGTCGCCGGCCGGAGCATAAATCGGCTCGGCTGCGCCGCCACCAAGGCGTCGTACCGCGCCACCACCTCGGCGAGCGCTTCGTCGCTGTCCAAGTCACCCACAGCGAGCGTCGCCAGGCCTGCCTCGTCGAGCAGGTCCGCAACGCCCGGGTCGAGTCGTCCTGCGTCGACGCTCAGCGTCCCGGACGCCGTCGGCTCAACCAGTAAACCATAGGGTTGCAACGACTCCGCCAGCTCGTGCTGACGGATTAACGAAAGAAGCTCTTCCATGGAGCCCTCCTCGCAGTTCGCTCAGCCAGGGTGCATACCCCGCTGCGTCGTGAGCGTCTTGTCGCCGCTTTAAGCGGCTGTCCACCCCTAGCTATTCCTCGGGGTTCGCCAGCCGCCGAACCAGCCGAGCCACGGGGGTCGGCGGCCCATCGGCCAGTAAGGCCCTCACCGAGCCGCGTAAGGCGCCCTCTGGAAGGCTCGGCACGTCCACGCGCCAGACCTGGACGCGCAGGAGCCGATGGCTCAGCCGCTGAGTGGTCTCTTCAAAGCACACCACATCGCCGTAATGTTCCGCCTCTTCGCCCTCACCGAGAGACGGCAGATCGGGCAGGTTGGCGTAGAGACCGTCCGCCGGGCGACGTCGCCAGACCGTGTGCCCGCGGGGGTCGATGAGCAGGAGCCGGCGCTCGAGCTGTTCGGGCACCGTCTTTTTGCGCTCGGGCAGCACCGGCAGCGAGCGCCAGTCGTGCTGCCCCTGACAGGCAGCTTGCAGCGGACACAGCAGGCAATCGGCCCGCTGCGGCCTGCACACGCGCGCCCCGAGCTCCATCATCGCTTGGTTGTGGTCACCGGGCGCAGCGGCGTTGAGGAAGTCATCGGCTAGGCGCTGCACAGCGCGCCGACCAGCCGCCGGGCGCACCGGCTCATCAAAGGCTCTCAGGCGCGCCAGCACCCGCTCGACGTTGCCGTCGACCACCGCGGCCGGCAGCTCAAAACCGATGCTTGCGATCGCCGCCGAGGTGTACGCGCCCACTCCGGGCAGCGCCCGCAGCGCCTCCAAGTCGCCGGGGACCACACCCTCATGGCGCGCCACCACCGCCTCTGCGGCGGCGAACAGGGCACGCGCTCGCCGGTAGTAGCCCAAGCCCGCCCACGCCGAGATCACCGCCTCCTCGCCGGCGCGCACCATGGCGTCAGGGCTTGGGAATCGCTGCATAAATGGCTCGTAGCGTGGCAGCACGGTTTTGACCTGCGTCTGCTGGAGCATGAACTCGCTTACCATCACCCGCCAAGGCTCCGGGTGGCTGCGCCAGGGCAGCTCACGCGCCGTGCTCCGGTACCACGCTAACAGGCTCTGGCGTTGCGCTGCGATGTCCATGCGCGGTGCCTGCCACGAACTGGGCGCTGATCACAACGGCAAGCGGGCGCCTCTTGACCAGAGCGCTTGGGCTCGCGCACCTAGGTGGTCGAGAGCGGAGGCAGCCGACCGTGCGACCCATGACCCCCCCAGAGCGGAGCAGGCTATCGCTCGTGGTCGACGGGTATCAGAGCCTGGCGAAGACCACCTGGGCGATCTGGGCGTTGATCCTGGTCTGGCGGATCGTCAACTGGGCGATGGGTCAAGGGAGCGTCGGCGACGTCACCCTCTTTGCGCTGTTCGTGCTCATCCCGATCGCCGTCGCCGGCTTTACCGAGGGCGCCACTTCGGGGCACCGAGCCGACCTCAAAGGCGGCGTTGCGGCGGGGCTCAGCGCACGCGTCGACGACGTCGGCGAGGGCTACTTGATCGTCAAGGGCGAGCACTTCGACGTCCCCAAACGCATCAGCGAACAGGTCAGCAGCGGGGACATGGTGGCGGTCGAGTTTGCGCCGACCACGCGCATGGTGCTCCAGGTTCACCGACTCCAGACCCCAGGCGGTCGCAAGCAGCTCAGCGAGAACGCCTCGGACGAGACCCCTGCGGCGGAGACCGTCACCGTCGACTGATCAGATGGCGTGGCGCTCGAGGAACCGGCTCAAGCTGTAGAGCTGCCAAACCTTAAAGGCGATGTTCACCCCCTCATTGTGGTCCAGCCACAGCTTCATCTGGTCCGGGTCGATAAAGCGCTCGACCCCGCCCGGGCGGAACAGCTCCGGCTGCCACAGGTCCCGATACTCCGGGCCAAACCACTCCAAAAACGGCGCTGCGAAGGGGCTTTTGGGGCGGTTCCAGACGGCCAGCTGACGACGCTTGGCCTCGGCGCGCAGCACCGTCTTACCCTCCACGCCGATCAAGCTCTGCGCCAGGTTGAGGTCCTCGCCTCGATGCGGCCTGAGCTTTTGCTCTGCGGGCAAGCCGAGCCCGCGATCAACGAGGACCCGGCTGCAAAACGGTGCGCGCGCCTCCAGGCCGCAGCTCATGCTCATGGCGTCGAGCCGGCGCAGCAGGCGCGCCAGGTGCCCCTTCAAAAAGACGCCCTGCATGCGCTCAAACTCGCCCGATTCCGGCGCCCACGAGAACAGCCGGTCGACATGCGCAAAGAGCGCGTCGTCATGGCTGATGCGCGCCTTAAGCTCGTCCCGAAACAAAAAGTTCCGCTCGGCGAAGTGAAACCAGTGATAGAGGTTCAAGAAAAAGTCCGCCTCGCCCTCGGGCGGCAGCATCCCAAACGACTCTTGCAGCGCTTGCCGTCCGCGCTGGTCCACCAGCCCTCGGTTGAACCCTTGGACGCGCTGGCGCCAGGGGACCGCACCGAAGAGCTTTCGGTAACCACCAAAGGCTTCGTCGGCGCCCTCACCGCCGAGCACCACGGTGACGTGCTCACGCGCCAGCCGGCACAAGCCCAGCAGCGCAGGCTCGTTGCCAAAGGTCAGCGGCGCTTGCAGGGCCACGACGGCGTCGTCGAGCAGCTCGAGGTATTCGGATCGACCTAAGGTGAGCTCGCGGTGTTCGACGCCGAGGTCCTGCGCCACCTGCCGCGCCCAGCGCAGGTCGCCGCGGTCGCGTTCGTAGCCCACCGCAAAGGTGTTCAAACCCTCGATCGATCGCAGCGACGACATCACGCTAACAAGCAGCGCCGAGTCCACGCCACCGCTGAGCATAGCGCCCAAGGGGACCTCACTGACTAAGCGCGCCCGCACCGACTCCGTCAGCGCCTCGATAGACGCCTCGGCGGTGCTCGGCGACGCCTCGAAACGATGCCACCGCTCTGGCTGCGGGAGCGCCCCGGCGCGCAGCGCCTCTCGGGGTACGATCAACCGATGCCCGGGTGGCAGCGTATAGATCCCCTCAAAGAAGCTCTCTCCGTTGGCGAGGTCCGTCGCCCCGATGGCGAACCAGGCGGACAGGGCGCGTGCGTTGACCTGCGCCCCCCCCATCGCCAGCCGCAAGGGCGCGGCGTCCGACGCAAACCACAGGTCCCCATCGATCACAGCGTAATAAAGAGGCTTCTGCCCCAGCGCGTCGCGCCCGAGCGCCAGCGTCTGCGTGCGCCGATCATAGAAGGCGAAGGCGAACATGCCATCCAAGGCGCTCAGGTCCGCCCGTACGCCGTGAGCGCCTAGGTACCGATGCAGCACCCGCGTGTCGCCGGCGCCGCGTAGGCGCTCATCACTCAAGGCCTCCGCCAGCGCTTCGTAGTTGTAAATCTCGCCGTTGTAGACCAGATCGCCAGCGCCCTCAGCGCCGATCGGCTGGTTGGCGTGCGCGCCCAAGTCCAAGACCGCCAGCCGGGTGTGCCCCAAGCCCAAGCCGGGCTCGCAGCGCACCGCCTGATGGTCCGGACCCCGCGGCGCCAGCGGCTCAAGGTAGCGCCGCAGCGAGGCTTCGTCCGGCGCTTTAGCTGGGTCGGCGGTCAAGACGCCGAGGATACCACACACAGACTACGTCACCCCTCGCAGCGGCGCGCAGCTGCCAGCACGCACAGCACACGACCGCCTCTGTGAGCTATGTCACACAACCGTGATCGGGCCAAAGCGCCCCGGGGCGAAAACTGAGGCAAGTGTGCGGCCAGCCCGGGGTTTCGGCTGTTTTTCCTTGACGGTCCCCGGGGCCAAGCCTAGGGCTCGTCGCCCAAATGAAGGAGCTCGCTATGCGTGCGAACATTCATCCAGAACTCAAGCTCGCAACGATCACCTGCGCCTGCGGGAACGTGATCGAGACCCGCTCGACCATCGGCAGCTACAGCGTCGACATCTGCTCGGCTTGCCACCCCTTCTACACCGGCAAGCAGAAGCTTGTGGACGCCGAAGGGCGCGTCGAGCGCTTCCGTCGCCGTTACGCCAAAGCGGCTAACTAGCGACCTTGATCGAACCAACTGGACCTGCCCACCCCTCGGGCAGGTCTTTGGTTTTTTGACCCATGTACGACCGCATCGCCGAGATCAGAGCCCAATACGCCGAGCTGACCGCCCAGCTTGGAGACCCGGACATCGCCTCCGACCCAAAGGCTTACCGGCAGATCGTCACCACGCAAAAACGTCTGGAGCCGATCGCTCGCTTAGCGGAGGAGCGGGAGTCGCTTCTTGAGCAAAAAGAAGAGGCGGAGCTGCTCGCCGAGGATGACGACGCCGAGCTCGCCGAGATGGCACAGCTCGAGCTCGAGACCATCAAGGAGCGCCTCGAGGCGCTGACCGACGAGCTGCAGCTGGCGCTGCTGCCCCGCAACCCCGACGACGACCGCAACTGCCTGCTCGAGATCCGCGCCGGCACCGGCGGGGACGAGGCGAGCCTCTTCGCCGGCGACCTGTTCCGCATGTACCAGCGCCTCGTCGACCGCACCGACGGCTGGCGCATGGAGGTGGTGTCGTCGTCTGAGGGCACCGCCGGCGGCTTCAAAGAGATCATCGGGCGCGTCAGCGGCACCGAGG
>JAYZBQ010000097.1:0-6388 GCA_036338695.1 Myxococcota bacterium | reverse complement strand
AAGCGCGGTGATCTTGGCTTGCTCGCCTGCGGCGATAAAGATCTCTTGCGCTGGGTCGTTGTCGGCGCGGCGGCGCAAAAGCGCAAGCATCTGCTCCGCCGATTTGCCGCTGGCGCAGACGATAAAGATGTAGCCGTAGCGCGACTCGTACGCCGTGTTACCGGCTGCCAGCGCCTCTAAGACCGCCTCGCTCGCCTCGGACACGCCGCGCTGTTCCCCCTCGGACCAGCCTGCTGTGCTGGCAAACTTTGCCCGCAGCGAGGCCACGTCGGCGCCGATTTTCGGGTGGTGGGTAAAAGCCTCGCGCCAGTCGCCCTCGGCGAGCCGCCACCACTGGTTCTCCGCCTCGCCAAAGAGTTGAGCCCGGCTCGTAAAGGGCGCCATCGCCGCCATCGCTTGCGCCCAGCGCGTCGAGCCGCAGCAGCGCATCAAGGCTGCCTCGAGCGCCTGCGCGTCCAAACCGTTGAGGTGGTCGACCAGCGCATCACCCGTCTGATCGGGCGCAGCGGCCGGCGTACCGTAGCAGCGCATGCGCGAGATCCCGCCATCGGGGACCATGGTCAGGCGCAGGTGCGTAAAGGGTCCCGTGGCGATCAGCTCGTCAAAGCCGTGGACCGCATCGGCCGACAGCGGCGCGTCAGCGATCACCGGCTGCCAGTGGGGGCTGTGGGGCAGCAGGTGCGCCGGCGCGTCCGGCCAGTACAGCCCGTCAAGGCGAGCCGAGTCCGGGAAGTTGCCCTTGAAATGCTTGGTGTCGAGCTCGACCCGTCGCAGCACCCCGGGCTGACCGAGGCGCAGCACCAGCCAGTCCTCGCCGACGCGGTTGAGGCGTTTGGTCTCCCAGCCGCTGCCCATGTTCAAGGGCGGCTGCGTCGAGATCAGCTCGTTCATGTCCGCGAAATATTGGTCCGAGCAGACGATGGCGCGGCTGCCCACCGCGGCGCTGGCGAGGTCGAGCTCGCCGCGAGCGCTGGGTGGGTCGGCGACCCCAAAGCAGCGCAGGCGCGCCACGCCGCCGGCCGGGAAGATACGCAAGCGGACATGTGTGAAGCTGCCATGATGGCTCAAGCCAAACAGGTTCGGTCCGCCGGGCTTACAGGGCGAGGGGGGGAGCACCTCCAGCCAGTCCGCCTCGTCGCGCAGCCACTCGGTGCCGGCATCCGCTGGCGCCGTGCAGCCGTCGAGCGCTGCGAAGGGGGCGTGGTTGCCGGTGAAGTGGCGGGTGTCCACGTCGACCGCATGGAGCACGCCGGGCGCGCCGAGCTTGAGGATGCACCAGTCGTTGCCGGGCGTGCGCTTGCGCCGGCTCTCCCAGCCGTCCATCCACTTGCCGCGCTCGGTAAACGCCTCCTCGCGCCACTCGGGCTCATCGGCGCGGGTGAGGTTGTCGATCGAGGCGAAGAAGTCGTCCGAGCAGGCGAGCGCCCGCCCGCCGAGCCGCTCGCTCAGGAGGTCGACGAGGTTGCCAAAAGAGGAGGGGGTGGCGTGGGTCTCGCTCATGGGACGTCTCGCAGGAGGGGCTCTCCCGTGGGCGCAGCGGCGAAATCGTCGCCGTCGTAGACGCGCCGTCCTCGCAACCAGGTGCCGCGAACGACCCCTTTGAGGGTCTGCCCGAGGTAGGGAGAGATCTTGTGTTTGTGGTGCAGGTCATGGGCTTCGAGCAGCCGCTCGGCGTGGGGGTCCCAAGCCACCAAGTCGGCGTCGTGACCGACGCGCAGCGCGCCCTTGCGGTCGCTCAAGCCCGAGAACGCAGCGGGCGCCGCGCTCATCAAGCGCTGCAGGTCGGTGGGCGTCCAGCCCCGCTCGCTCGCCTTGGTCCAGATCGTCGAGAGCCCAAGCTGCAGGCTGGCGATCCCACCCCATGCGTCCATAAAGTCCCCGCGCTCGGGGAGCTTGAGGTGGGGCGTACAGGGTGAGTGGTCCGAGATGATGAAGTCGATGTGTCCGTCTTCGAGCCCCCGCCACAGCCCTTGCTGGTTGCTCGCCCCGCGCACGGGCGGGCAGCACTTGAACTGGGTCTGACCGTCCGGGATCTCCTCGGCTGTCAGGCAGAGGTAATGTGGACAGGTCTCGACGGTCAGCGGCAAGCCCTCGGCTCGGGCCGCTGCGATCATCGGCAGCGCCGTCGCTGAGCTTAGGTGGACGATGTGGACGGGGCACCGCGTCTCTCGGCACAGCTCGATCATCATCTCGATCGCTGCGTCCTCCCAGGCGTTGGGGCGAGAGGCGAGAAAGTGCGCGTAGGTCGTCGGGTCGTCCGTCGGGCTGGCGTCACCCCCGAGATCGAGCTCGGCGTGGCACAGGAGCGGGACGCCGGCGTCGCGAAGGATGGGCATGCAGGCGCGCAGTTCGTCGCGGCCGACCTCCGGGAAGTCGTCGATCCCCGAGTGGATCAAGAAGCACTTGGCACCAAGGATACCCGCTTGCGTCAGGGCGCCGAGATGGGCTCGTGAGCCGGGCACGACGCCACCCCAGAAGCCGACGTCGACCCAGAGGTGCGGCGCGCAAGCCTGGAGCTTGAGCTGCAGCGCCTCAGCGGTGGTCGTCACCGGGGTGCAGTTGAGCGGCATATCGATAACGCTCGTGATTCCGCCCGCAGCGGCGGCGCGCGTAGCGCTCTCAAAGCCCTCCCACTCGGTGCGTCCGGGCTCGTTGATGTGCACGTGGCAGTCGACCAGGCCGCTCATGAGCACGAGGTCGCCGAGGTCCTCGACCGGGACCGAGACCGGTCCGTCGGTGACCGCTGCGATCGTCTCACCATCGATCACGACCGTCGCTGAGCGCTCAGCGCCCCCGACGATCACTCGGCTCGAGCGTAAGCCAAACGCGGTCATGGCAGCCGAGCGCCGGCTGCGATCCAGCGGCCGACCGTTTGACGTTCTTCGTCGGTCATCTTGGTGAGATTCCCCAAAGGCATGATGATAGCGTCGACCGCCTGCGCTTTGATCTCAGCCGCTTTGGCGGCGATCTGCTCGGGCGTATCGAACATCACCCCTTTGGGCGCAACGGGTGCGGTGACGTGCGTGGGCTTGGCCGCATGGCACGTGTTGCAACGACGCTGAAAGATCGCCTGAACTTCTGCGAACAAAACCGCATTGTCTGCTGCGGAGAGGGCTGCCGCTGACGCCGCGCCGGGCGGCGGGGTGACGGGTTGGGGTTTGACGACAAACGCAAGCCCGATGCCAGCGACCGCACAAACGGGGAGAATCCAGACGTTGCGGTGACCCTGACCGCGCAGGTTGAACCAGTGCCGGACGCCGGCGCTCAGCAGCGCCAGCGCGGCGAGGATCGCCCAGTTTGCGGCGTGTCCGTAGGTCATGGGGAAGTGCGCCGAGATCATGATAAAGAGCACGGGCAGGGTCAGGTAGTTGTTGTGCAGGGAGCGGAACGAGCCCGCTTCACCCTTGCTCACGTCGGGCTCTTCGCCCTTCTCGGTGGCTTCGACCATCGCCCGCTGACCCGGGATGATCACAAAGAACACGTTCGCCGCCATGCAGGTGCCGATCATGGCACCGACGTGAATGTACGCCGCCCGTGCCGAGAAGATCTGGTGCAAGCCGTAGGCGGCTGCGGTCACCAAAGCGAAGCCGATCAGGGCGAAGGCGACCGGCCGTTTCTTGAGCGGGCTCTTGCACAGCAGGTCATAGACCACCCAGGCGACGACGAGGCTGCCCGTCGAGAGCATACTCGCCATCCCGACGCTCATGTCGCTGCCCGGCTTGATCAGGTACGCCTTGGCGTTCATGTGGTACACGAGCCCGAGCAGGATAAACCCGGTGATCCAGGTAAAGTACGCCTCGTACTTGAACCAATGCAGGCTGGTGGGCAGCCGTGGCATGTTTCGGTCGTGCTTGGTGACGCGGTAATAGGCGCCTCCGTGGATCGCCCACACCTCGCCGATCACGCCCTCTTCATCTTCTTCCGGAGGCCGGACCGAGTTGTTCAGCCAGTTGAAGTAAAAGCTCGCACCGATCCATGCGACACCGACGGTGAAGTGGGTCCAGCGGACGATCAGGTGGAGCCATTCAGCCCAGTAGGGGTCCATACTAACTCCTCGTCTGCGCCTGCACTGCGCGCAGCAAAGCCTCCGGCGTCGCCGGGAGGCTCAGGTCGACCTCGCGTCCGGGCTCGCCAAAGGCTTGAACGGCGTGGCGCAGCGCGTGCGCCACGGAGATGGCGAGCAGGAAGGGGGGCTCTCCGACCGCTTTGGAGCCGCCGACGACGCGATCGTTCGGCGCCCGCTCGAGCAGGCTCACGTTAAACTCAGGGGGCGTGTCGCCAAACGACGGGATCTTGTACGTCGAAGGACCGACGGTCAGACAGCGACCGTCCTCGTGGTACAAGACCTCCTCGTCGGTGAGCCAGCCCATGCCTTGGATAAACGCTCCCTCGACCTGCCCGCGGTCGATGCTCGGGACCAGCGGGTTGCCCACGTCGTGCAGGATGTCCACGCGCCGGACCCGATGTTCGCCGGTCAGACCGCAGAGCTCGACCTCTGAGACCGCGCCCCCGTAGGCGTAGTAATAAAACGGTGTGCCCTCACCTTTGTTCCGGTCGTAGGCCACACCAGGCGTCGCCCAAAATCCAGTCGCTGAGAGCGAGATGTGCTGCGCCCAGCATGCGTTTGCGACCTCGGCGAATGGATAGCTCTGCGCGCCGCCGCCGTGCACGCGACCTGCCTCAAAGCAGACCTCCGCCTCGGCGCATCCGAGCAGCTCGGCGGCGACCGGTCGCATGCGTTGTGTGATCTTCCGGCAGGCGTCTAGCACCGCTGCGCCGTTGAGGTCCGAGCCCGAAGAGGCTGCGGTCGGTGTGGTATTGGGGACCTTCTCGGTGTTGGTGTGCATCACGCGGATGCGGTCGCTCGGCAGCCCAAGCGCATCAGCCGCCACCGCCGCCATCTTGGTGTGCAGACCCTGCCCCATCTCGGTGCCGCCATGATTGATCTGCGCCGAGCCGTCGGTGTAGACGACGACCAGAGCCCCCGCCTGGTTGAGCACCGAGACGGTAAAGGAGATCCCAAACTTGACCGGCTGGAAGGCGAGCCCGCGTTTGACGTGCGCGCTGCCAGCGTTGAAGGCGTCGATCTGCGCGCGACGCGCCCCATAATCGCTCGACGCCAGCAGCTCCTCATGGACGCGTTGGAGCCGGATCTCCTCAATCTTTTGTCCGTAAGGGGCCCAGTCGCGCCCGCCCTCGGCGTAGTAGTTACGCGCTCGGACTTCCGCAGGGTCTCGCCCCGTCTGCTCGGCGAAGCGAGCGATCGCCTCCTCGACGACGACCACACCTTGCGGGCCACCAAAGCCACGAAAGGCGGTGCCTGAGGGCCGGTTGGTACGGCAGGCTCGCCCGGTGAATTCCAGGTTGGGGATGAAGTAGGCGTTGTCGAGGTGGAACATGGCGCGATCGTGGACGCCGGGGCTTAGATCCACCGTCCAGCCGCCGTCCGAGTAGATCTCGACCTGCAGCGCCGTCAGGTCACCTTCGGCGCTAAAGCCAGCTTTGTAGCGCGACGCAAAGGGGTGCCGTTTACCGGTAAACGCCATGTCGTCTTCGCGGTTGAGCCAGACGCAGACCGGCTCGCCGACCGCGTGGGCTGCGAGCGCTGCCAGGCTGGCGTAGTTCGCCGCTTGGCTCTCTTTTCCGCCAAAGGCGCCGCCCATACGCGGCGTCTCGCAGGTGATCTCATGCGCGCCCTTGCCGAGCACGAGCGCCGCCATGCGTTGCACCTCGGTTGGGTGCTGGGTCGAGCTAAGCAGGTGCATGCAGCCGTTCTCAAGCGGGGTCGCCAGCGTCGCCTGGGTCTCGAGATAAAAGTGATCTTGCGCGCCCGACTCGGTGCGCCCCTCGATCACGACGTCCGCCTGCGCCAAAGCCGCCTCGAGGTCGCCTCTTGCGATGCGGTGCTCGTCGGTCAGGAAGCTCTTCGCTGCGAGCGCCTCGTCGATGGTCGAGATCGCCGGCAACACCTCGTAGTCCACACGGACCGCCCCGGCGCCGGCGCGACAGGCCTCGTAGCTCTCACCCACCACCATCGCCACGGCTTGACCGGCATAATGGACGGTGTCGAGGGCGAGCACGGGCTCATCGTGAACGATCGGTCCGATCAGGGGGTCGCCCGGGATGTCGTGGCTAAAGAGCACGGCGCGCACGCCAGGTACTTTGAGCGCAGCCGCGCCGTCACGCGCCGTGATCCGAGCGTGGGCGTGCGGAGACGCGACGAGCTGGACGACGAGGCTGTTGCGCCGGGTGGCGACGTCCTCGACGTAGAGCGCCTCGCCGGTGGTGTGCCTGAGACCGCTCTCATGGGCGCTGGGTTGATGCAGCGGGGAGCCTGCCCCCTCATGATGGGTAGGCGCCGGGTGGTAGGCTGCGACCTGCTCGTCGT
>JAYZBQ010000096.1:0-5006 GCA_036338695.1 Myxococcota bacterium | reverse complement strand
GTCTCACGGCTCGACACCATGGTGACCGTGGTCGACACCGCCAGCTTCCGGCGAGACTATCAAGAAGCCGAGGCGCTCCAGGATCGAGGCGAGTCACTTGGGGAAGACGATCACCGCACGGTCACGGACTTGCTGATCGATCAGATCGAGTTCGCCGACGTCATCGTGCTCAATAAGCGCGACCTGGTGACCGAGGAGCAGGCGCTTGAGGTGGAGGCGATCGTTCGTGCGCTCAACCCGGGGGCTAAGCTGATCAGCGCCACCAAAGGTCAGGTTCCCCTTGGCGATGTGCTGGATACCGGTCTCTTCGATTACGACAAAGCCGAGAGCTCCGCTGGGTGGATCCGAGAGCTTCAAGGCGAGCACACCCCGGAGACCGAAGAGTACGGGATCTCGAGCTTTACCTATCGAACCTCGGAGCCGTTCGATGCCGACAAGCTCTACGCCTATTTGCACGAGGACGAGAACTGGGAGGGCGTCCTGCGCTCCAAAGGGTTCTTTTGGATCGCAGCGGATCACGGCGTCGCCTACGAATGGGCGCAAGCGGGTGGCGTGAACTACGTCAACAACGCCGGTCATTGGTGGGCGGCGGTACCCCAAGAGTACTGGGAGCACCCAGAGGGACAACGCCCGGACGAGCGGCCCGACTGGCACCCGCGCTATGGCGACCGCATCCAGCAGCTGGTGTTTATCGGTCAGTCGATGAACGAGTCGGCGATTCGCGCCGGCCTCGACGCCTGTCTGCTCGATCAGGAGCTTGCGCTCGCCGACAGTCAGGCTTGGGCAGCGCTCAACAACCCCTTCCCCAAAGCTGAGTATGCTGAGGAATCAGCCTGAGCCCAGCCCGTGGTGGTGCGTTCGAATATGAGTCGATTGGATTGGCTGATCATTGGCGGTGGGATCCACGGGGTCCACATCGCCGCCCGTTTGGTGGGGGAGGCGGGTGTCCCGGCGGCGCGTCTTCGGATCGTTGATCCGGGCGCACAGCTCTTAGAGCGCTGGCGGCGTTGTACCGAGGCGACGGGGATGACGCATCTTCGTTCGCCGTCGGTGCACCATCTGGACCTTAACCCGTGGTCGCTGCATCAGTCGGCAGGCGCCCGCAAGCGTCGAGAACACGGGCTGTTCGCCCCGCCGTATGATCGCCCAGCGCTCGGCTTCTTCAATGAGCACTGCGACGGCGTGATCAAAGCTTTTGGGTTGGACGCTGCTCACGTCCGAGCGCGCGCCGTCTCATGCGCCATTGGTCAGGACGCCGTCGAGATCGGGCTCTCGAGCGGCGAGACGCTCTCGGCCGAGCGCGTGGTGCTGGCGTTAGGTGCGAGCGAGCAACCGCATTGGCCGAGCTGGGCGCCACGAGGTGATGCACGTGTGCAGCATGTGTTTGCGTCCGGGTTCTCGGGGTGGCCCGAGAGCCCAGAGGTGGTCGCTGTGGTTGGCGGCGGTATCTCAGCGGCGCAGGTGGCGTTGCGGTTGGTGGGTGAGGGGCAGGAGGTCCACCTGATCTCGCGCCACGCCTTGCGGAAACATCAGTTCGACAGCGACCCGGGGTGGCTGGGGCCCAAGTACATGAAGGGCTTTGAGCGCGAACGGAGCGTGGACCGCCGGCGCGCGTTGATCAGCGAGGCCCGGCATCGCGGCTCCGTACCCCCTGACGTGCACCGCGCCTTGCGCCGAGCCATGCGCCAAGATGAGCTGACATGGCATCATGACGCCATTGTGGCGCTTGATGGGGCTGAGGCGCACGTCACGCTCCAGCTTGAAGCAGGCGCGGCGGTTACGGTCGATCGCGTCGTGTTGGCGACCGGTTTTACGACAGTGCGCCCGGGGGGCGCCCTCGTGGATGAGCTTGTCACCAAGGAATCCCTAGCTTGTGCTCGATGCGGTTACCCGATCGTCGACCGCTCGCTGGCATGGCACCCGCGCATTCACGTGACGGGTCCGCTGGCTGAGCTTGAGCTCGGCCCGACCGCACGCAACATCCACGGGGCGCGTCGCGCCGGTGATCGCATCGTGCGCGTAGCCGGGGCCTAGCCCATCCATTGGTCCGCCGGTGGTTGCGCCGCCGCCTCGATCCAGTGCAAGGACAAGGCCGATGTTTACTAGAGAACAGCGAAGGATCTACCCATGAATCGACTCTACAGCGCCCTCGTCGCGCTCGCCTTGGCGACCCACTCCATGGGCTGCGCGACCGTGTACATCAAAAAAGCTTCGGCGCTCGAGGGGCTGAGCGAGCCGCGCCCGGCGCTCTTGGCGACCTCGGTGGTGCGCGTCGGGGACCCGAGCGCACAAGATGGCGGCGGGGACGTCGCCCTGAACGTGGCGATGAAGCCGCACCTCGAGGCTTTCGGGCTCGAGATGACGGAGGTGGCGAGCGCGTTTGTGGCGCAGCATGGCTTACGGGTTGTCAAAGACGCCGAGCGTGCGCAGCGCCTGTCGCTGTTTACTGGGAAAGACAAGATCGTTGGGGTGGTCGGGGCGCTCACGGGCTTTTGGTACTCGCCTGAAGGGTCGACGCATGTGGTCGACAGCTCGATCAACTACGTCTTCAACAAAAAGCAGAACGTCGAGCGGGCGGATGACCCCGAGACGCCGAACGAAGCCTTCGTGTTTGTCACCGGTACCATCACCAAGACCACGGCTTGGTTGGTCATGGCGAAGCCGATGTTTCGGATGGAGATCCGGGTACTCGACGAGCAAGGTGAGGATCTGATGCGCGTCAGCGGTGTGGGCGAGGGCGACGCCGCGCCGTTCTTTATGGACCGCTCAAAAGGGAATCTTGAGAAAGCGCTCAAGGGTGCGCTTGAGACGCTCAAGGTGACCCCGGTCGAAGCGCTCTAGGAGCCTATTTGGACGCCATAAAGCGGCAGGTCTTGGTGCGCTCGAGGTGACCGAGGGCGCCATATACGCTGGACCGATGCTTCGTCATGGGCTCGGCAGCACGAGCCACTTATTGAACTCAAACTGTGGGTCAGAATCTGGGCCGGACGAGGTCGCCATGCCACGGCACCAAACCCGCCCGTCGCCTGTAACGCCGCACAGCGAGCTAATCCCTGAGGTGATATAGAGGGTATTGTCGGGGATCGAGCCCGTTGTCGGCCTCTGAAAACACTTCACCCCCGGACGATAATACACCTCACCATCCTCCTCCGTCAGGCGATTCTGGCTACCCGATGAGTTCGCCCAACACGAAGGGCTGCCGTTGCGATGACCGAGCCCCATGACGCCGTAATCATTATTACCCCAGCAACTGAGGCTACCGTCTGCGAGGAGTGCGCAGACATGGTCGTAGCCCATGCTTATCTGACGGACAGAACCTAAATTCGGGACCGGTATCGGCTCGTCATTGGGGTTGGTTAGGTAATCATTACCCAACAAACCACCATAGGTTGAGCCGCCGCAGCGTACGGTGGCATCGGTCTGCCTCGCACATCCGGCATTGATCTCAAACGATGGTAGATCGACAGGTTCGCCCCACGTTGAGACCGTTTGCGTGATCGCAAAGTTCGGGTTGTTGGTGCGCACCAAGGCAATGCGTCCCAGCGCGCCAAGTTCGTTGACTCCACGGCACCGAATCGTGCCGGTTCGTTGTCGGACACACAGGTCATCGGTTGAGAGCGCGATGCGGTATGCATCGCCCATTGCAGGGACCGTTTGTGGGGTCATAGACGAGTGGTAGGGTGCCTGGAGCGGCACCAAGGAGAGCCTGTCGTGATCGTTACTATACGGACGTAAGAGTAGACCCCAGCACTTGGTCGCGTGGTTGCCGTCAATGACGCAGGTCGTGCCTCGACCACCGACTCGGAAGGTAGATGTGGCAATCGCGCGTATCGGCCGAGTCAAGCTGTGTGTATATTCGGTTGCGAAGCCTGGCGCCATCTGACCGTCGACAGGGTCAAGTCCGCGTTGACCAAATAACCAGCTACCCCAGCAGTAGATTCTCTCGTCGTTGGTGACGGCGCAGCCATGATCCGCTGAAACAGCTAAGTCCCTCACACTCCTCAAGGGTTGTCCATCTTGAGTTACAACCCGTACGGGTGCTCGCATCGGAACCCAGAACCCATCGTTTTGTGCAGGATTGTTCCCGAGTTGATTAAACTCGTTTCTACCCCAACACCAGACCTCGCCGCTCGGAGGACGGTAACAGATAAGCGTACGGGTGCGTGGTATGTCGGCACGCTCTAATCCGGTGATCTGTGCAAAGTTGGTGTTAGACACCAGGCGGAAATTAAACCGGCAATCATCGCCACATAACGAACCCTCATTGGGCTCACATTCCTCGTAATCCGGGGATTCGATCGGAAGATTTAGACGGACGACCCCATCACCACAACGCGGCGGTTCGCAGGCGTTGGTGCAGTCATCCCAACTGTTCTCGTTGCCATCATCACAGACCTCATCAAAACCTTCTTCCGTCCTCAGGTAGCCATCTCCACAGCGTGCAGGAACACAATCATTCGTGCAGCCGTCCGTGTTGTCATCGTTTCCATCGTCGCAGCGTTCCTCTCCGAACCAGATGTGCCCATCTCCGCACCTGGGTCTTGCGCAGTTCACGCAGTTGTCTGTTGGGTCGGTATTGCCGTCGTCACAAGCCTCTTCGGCTCGATGAAGCAACCCGTCTCCGCATCGAGCAGCGACACAGTCTGCCGTGCAGGCGGCGTTATCGTCGTTGCCCTCATCGCCCAAGTCGCACGTTTCAACGCCCAGTTGGACGAAGCCGTCACCGCAGCGGGCTGGGACACAGCCTTCGACACAGTCGTCGTCGTTGCGCTCGTTACCATCATCGCAACGTTCGTAACCGAGCTCTTCAGGTCCCAGGTCCAGTCGTTGGAACCCATCCCCGCAACGAGCGAGTTCACATAGCTCGGTGCAGCCGTCATTGCTCAATTGGTTGCCATCGTCGCATTCCTCACGAGCGCCTAGACGGCGATCGCCGCATACCTCGGATTGGTCTGGCACGATCGGGAGCGCTACCTGGCAAGCGCTTGCGATCAGTGCAACGAAGA
>JAYZBQ010000095.1:0-22053 GCA_036338695.1 Myxococcota bacterium | reverse complement strand
CGGACAGCGGCGGCGCCACCATGGACATGACGGGTGAAACGCCGTTCAGTTTTGGGCTGCAGTTCAATTCGGGCTACGGGCGCCTTTTGGCGCAGCCGCGCTTGCTCGCCAGCGCAGGCGAGCAGGCCGACTTCTTGGCGGGCGGTGAGATCCCGGTGGTGACGCAGAATCAGAACGGGACCACGGTGGAGTGGAAGGAGTTTGGGGTGCGGCTCGGGGTGCTGCCGCTGGTGGACCGCATCGGCAACATCAACCTGCGCATCAAGGCCGAGGTCTCTCAGCCTGACTCATCGGTCGCCGTCTTGAACATCCCCGGGTTTCGAACTCGGCGCGTTGAGACGGCTGTCTCGACGTCGAGCGGTGAGACGATCGTCCTGAGCGGGATCTACAACAACGATGAGCAAAAGGACGTCAGCAAGTTTCCAGGGTTGGGTCACATTCCGATCCTTGGCGAGCTGTTCAAGAGCCGGGCGTGGAAAGAAAATAAGAGTGAGTTGATGGTGCTGTTGACCCCGCGTCTGGTGACGCCCTCGAGCCGCCGGGTTCGTCGGATCATCGACGACGCGCGCAGGATGTACGATCGCTCAAGTCAAGAAGTACGGTTTAATATTTGGGATTGATGCTATGATTCGTGTCGTCATTCGCGACAACCAAGGAACGCAATGGACCTTCGCCTCGGAAGGCGACGAGATCGTCATCGGTCGTGTCACGCAGAAGATGCGAGACGAGATCGTGCTCCCGAAGAAAAATATCAGCCGCAAGCACTGCCGCTTGTTCCGAGACGGCGACGACGTCCTCGTGGAGGACATGGGGAGCGTCAACGGGACGTGGGTGAACCGCGAGAAGTTGACCGGCGCCAAGGTGCTCTCACTCACCGATAAAGTGCACGTGGGGGACTACGTGTTGAGCATCGAGGAGGAGGCGAGCGCGTCCGGCGCATCAGCCGATGCCGCTGCGCCGCCACCACCGCCACCACCCGCCGCAGCGCCTGCGCCCCCGGCACCACCTGCACCTCCGGCGCCGCCCGCTGCGGCGCCTCCTCCTCCTCCGGCGCCTCCGGCGCCGCCTGCACCGCCTGCACCGCCTGCACCGCCTGCACCGCCTGAGGCGGCTGCGCCTCCTCCTCCGCCGGCAGCTGCGGCTCCGGCACCCCCGCCGCCTCCGGCTGCTGCACCTCCAGCACCGCCGCCGCCGCCGCCTGCACCGGAACCCGTCGAGGCAGCGCAAGAACAGGAGCCGGACGAGCCACCTACGCCCCCGGCGCCTCCGGCTCCGCCTGCACCTCCCGCAGCTCCGGCACCTCCGCCGCCCTCGAAGGCGAAGACGAAGACGCCTAAGGCGGCTGCTCCAGAGCCAGCGCCCGTCAGCCCGCCTGAGCCGGCGCGTGAGGAGCCGCTCGACGAGGCGGCGGTCAACCTTGAAGCCAGACTGCGCCAAGAGCTCCACGATCGTTTGATTCGTGTCCTCGACCTTCGAACGCTCGAGATGGAGCAGCTCGAAGAGGAGGCGCTTCGTGAGCGCAGCCGTGACGCCATCGTCGCCATCATCGATGAGATGGACGCCGCAGGCGAGTGGGACGAGCGGTTGGAGCGTGATCGCATCATCCGTGACGTCCTCGATGAAGTGCACGGCTTGGGGCCGCTCGAAGAGTTCCTGGCGGATGACAGCATCACCGAGGTGATGGTGAATCACCCGCGCCAGATCTACGTGGAGCGGAACGGGCGACTTGAGCGCGCCAACCGGATCTTCTCGTCGGACCGTGCGGTGCTGCAAGCCATCGAGCGCATCGTGGCGCCGCTGGGTCGCCGTATTGATCAGAGCTCGCCCATGGTCGACGCACGACTACAAGATGGCTCGCGTGTCAACGCGATCATCCCGCCGCTTGCGATCCGCGGGCCGAGCATCACGATCCGTAAGTTCGCCAAGGAGCGGATGACGGTCGAAGACCTCATCCGCCGCAACACGCGGAACCAGGAGATGGCCGAGTTCCTGCGTCAGGCGGTCGTCAACCGGCGCAATGTGGTTATTTCGGGGGGCACCGGCTCAGGGAAGACCACGACGCTCAACATTTTATCGAGCTACATCCCCGCGTCGGAGCGTATCGTCACGATCGAGGACGCTGCCGAGCTGCAGTTGCCGCAGGATCACGTGGTCTCGCTGGAGTCGAGGCCCCCGAACCTTGAAGGTAAAGGGGCGATCGCCATTCGTGATCTGGTCAAAAACTCGCTGCGTATGCGGCCGGATCGAATCGTCGTGGGCGAGTGCCGCGGCGGCGAGACCTTGGACATGCTGCAAGCCATGAACACCGGTCACGACGGCTCGCTGACCACGCTGCACGCCAACTCGCCGCGCGACGCCCTGTCGCGCCTTGAGACGATGGTGCTGATGTCCGGGATGGAGCTGCCCGTTCGAGCCATCCGCGAGCAGGTGAGCTCGGCGGTGGATATCATCGTCCAGCAGAGCCGGCTCAGCGATGGGACGCGTCGCGTCACCCACATCTCCGAGGTCCTCGGGATGGAGGTGGATATCATCACGCTCGCCGATATCTTCGTCTTCAAGCAAAGCGGCGTGAAGAAGGATGGCACCGTCGAAGGGGAGCTCAAACCGACCGGCTTAGTGCCTCGGTTCTATCAAGAGCTGAAGGACCGCGGCCTGCCGGTTGATATGTCCATTTTTAGTGACTGAACCAAGAGACGACTGACGCATGTGGGTCCTGGTCCTAACCAATCCAGCGGGCAAGACGCGGCAGATCCCGTTTGAGGGGGATCAGCTCGTACTCGGGCGCTCCCGATCGGCGGATGTGACCGTCGAAGACCCTCGGATGAGTCGCATGCACTTGCGCTTTGCGCGGGGACCGAAGGGCAGCCTCACCGTTGAGGATCTTGGCGCCGCGAACGGCGTATTTGTTCAAGGTCAACGGATCGGGACGGCGCCACAGGCGGTCGCCGTGGGCGATCAGATCCAGTTTGGTGACTGCCGGGTGGTCGTGGCTGCGCCCGTGGCGGCTTACGCGCCGGGCCTGAGCCAGACCTCAGTCCCCTCTTTGTCGTCCGTACCGCGCTCTGGAGCCCTGGTTCCATGGGTCCTTCATACCCCCGCAGACAACCAGAACCACGTCATCGCGGGGCCTACCGTGGTGGGGCGCAGCCTCGGCGCTGACATCTCGCTTGACCATCCTTCCGTGAGTCGGCGCCACGCGATGCTGGCGCCCTTGCCAAGCGGGCAGCTACGGATCGAGGACGCCGGCGGCACGAACGGGACCTTTGTCAACGGCGAGCGGCTCGAGAACGAGCTCATGGTGCGCGGACCGGTCTCGATCATCTTCGGTGAGTTCGAGGGGCAGCTCAAACCGCGGCGCCCGAGCCGTCGCCTCCCGGTGCGCTTGCCCTCGTTTGATCGGGCGCTTGCGCAAAAGGTGCTGGTGGCCGTCTTAGCGCTGGTGGGGATCTTTCTGCTGATCAAGGACCCGCCACGGGCGAAGCGCTCGGCTTGGCAACAGCGCGCAAACGAAGTCGACGTGGCGATCGAGGAAGCCTTCAAGATGATCGGCGAGCCCACAAAGCCCTTGGGACCGGGTGAGAAGAAGGTGCTCGATCGCGAGAAGCCGCAGACCTGGAAGGGCGCGCTGGATCTCGTGCGTGAGCGGGCCCTGATGAAGGACCCCTTGAACCAGCGTGCGCGCGAGCTCGAGCGCAGGCTGCAGCTCGAGATCGAGGCCAACCGTGACTACACCGCAGGCGATAAGGCGATGCTCAAGGGCGACTTCGACAAGGCGCTGATTAATTTCAACGCCGTGCCGGTGGGGACCCTGCGTTACAAGGAGGCAGTGACCAAGCGCTCCGAGGCGCAGACAGAGCTGCTCGCGCAGTACCAGAGCCGCGCCACGCTGGCTTGCCGTCGAGCCCGCTGGAGGACCTGTCAGAGTCAAGCTTGCACCTACCTGGCGTACGCGCATTCGAAGGCGATGGTGAGCCTGCTCGCTAAAGCGGAGAGCCGGTTGAGTCGCAAGCGCGGCTTTGAGCGCTGCAGCACCCTATCGTCGCGCAGCGATGATGACCCTGAGGTGCGTAAGCGTGAGGAGGCGCTCGCTTCGATCTACCCGGACGCTCGCTTGCGTCAAGCGATGGAGCACTACGCCTCTGGGCGGCTGGCGAACGCCTCGCGCGAGCTCAACAGCGTCCTCGATGACACGCAGCGCCGTAGCCTGCTTGGGCCCGCCTCTAGCCTTCGGCAGAAGATCCGACGCGTCGAGGGCTACGTCAAACGCATCCGTGAGATCGAGCGGTCCGGCGACCTCATGATGGCGCTGAGGCAGTGGGGCTTGATCCGTAAGGTCGACGATGAGTTGTTACGCGGAAAGCTCGAGAGCAAGGTGATCGTCGATGCACGCAGCTTGCTGAGTCAGTTTGTGATGGCGCGCGCGGGCGAACGCATGGGGCAAAAGCGTTATAAGGAGGCTTTGTCTGACCTAGGTACGGCGCAGCGCATCGACCCGCTCAACGTGGCGGTTACAAGCGCGCTCGAAAAGCTGACCGCCGAGGCGCCCGCACAGATCGCTAAAGAGGCGATGACGCTGCTCGCAAACGCTCGAGAAGCTGCGAAAGGCAAGTAGCCGGGTCGCGCGCAAAGGCGCCTTGAAATGCGAGCGAAGCGAGCGGGACGGCGCGCAGGTCCGAGAGGTCGTCCGGCGTCAGGCCTGAGACGAGGTGAAGACGGTTCGGGAAGCGAGCGGCGAGTTGGCGCACGGTGACTCGCTGCAAAAGCGGCGCCGACGTGGGTTTGTTGGCGCTGTGCGACCATGGCGACGCGAGCACCTGATCACCGGGGTACGCCACCAAGAGCTCGTTCGCAGCGGCGCAGCCGTGCACGCTCAGGACGCGTCGCCCGCTGACGCTGCGGCTCGCGTCGCGGAGTCGCTGCTCGTCTGGAATGTGGAGCGCCTCATCCGGCGCGGCCGCCGAGCGGTGTCGCCAACTCCACCGAAGACTCAGGTTGTAGGTTCGAGCCAGCCACCGCAGCTGAGCAACCGGTAGGTTCTGTGTCGGTATCCCTTTGTCACGCACCCACACGACCAGCTCGCCATTGCGCAGCGTCTGCTGGTCGAGCGCATGGCGGAGCTGGTCGAGCCAATCCGTGTGCTGCTCAAAATGACTGATCAGGGTGATGTGCATGATGGAGAGCGTGTCTCAGGCTGACACCTCGAGGCAAGCCGACTTCGCTGGATGGATCGACTCGGCGGTGCGCACGGCTTGGCAGAACCGCCAGGCTGTGGTGAGCTAGCGGCGGAGAGAACTCATGAGTATCGTCTTGTCGGCTTTGATCCTCGCTGCGCCGGACGCAGCAACCCTCCAGGCGATTGAGTCGGGTCAGTTGGACCGAGCTGAGGAGCTGCTGCTGACTCAACGCGAGCGAGGGGTCTGGGACCTCGACGACCAGATGACGCTGGCGGCGGTGTGTCTTGGCAAGGGTGACCTCGAATGCGCGGACTACTTGTATCGTGAGAGCCTTAAGCCGGCGCCGCGCTCGGCGCTTGCGTTCTTTGGGCTCGCCGAGATCGCACGCATCAAGGGGCGCATGATCAGCGCAAAGAAGTATTACGAGGAGTATCTGCGCTCCAATCTTCCGGGGCGTTCAAAGGCGTACGATGCGATCGTGGTCAAGCGGCTCGCCGACTTGGCGGCGGCGCCCGCTGCGCTGACTCCGCGGCGCCCTCGAGCCAAGCCGCCGAGCTTTCAGGAGCTCTCATGGGCGGCATCACGAGCCGCTGGATACAGCTTTTTCCCCGCCATTTTAGGCGGTACGTTGATCGCTGCGGTTTACAACGAGCAGACCAACGATGAGATCGGAACCGTTATCCTTGGGCTGGGCACAGGCGCGGCCTTGTTTGGCGGCGGGGTGGCGTGGGGAATCGATCGCGTCGCAAAGCGCCGTGGATACACAGGCCCCTTTCTCAAGACCGCAGCCGCTGCCGTCTTTGTGCCGCTGACCATCGCAGGCGGTGGTGCATTTTTGTTGGGGACGAGCGACTTGCCTGAGGACCTCATCGGCCCGCTGGCGACCATCGGGACGATCTCGTCTGTCTTCTTGGTGCCGCCCTATGTCTACATGCAAGAGATGACGCCTATCGAATAGCCGCCTGCTGGGCGGCGAACGATTCGCTGCGAGTGGCCCTTCCATCGTGCTCGTTTCCTGCCTAAGAGGGGACGTCTCCCGGGGTGCGCTGCGGCGCTGAGAGGGTACATTGTGGTGCCCGACCCGTTGAACCTGATGCGGATCGTACCGACGTAGGGAGGAGGACCAGTGCTTGCACTGCCTACGCTCGATCGTTCGTCCGCCGAGAGCGTCACTCATGAACCACAACCCGCTCCCACTCGATCCGAACGAGCTGATCACGCGTGAGCCCTTGACGGGCTCTTCCAAGGTCTACGTCGAGTCGCCCTATGACCACGGCGTGCGCGTCCCCATGCGCTGCGTCGGGCTCACCAACGGTGAGTCGGTTACCCTGTATGACACCTCGGGACCCTACACGGACCCTGACGCCACCATCGACGTCACGCAGGGCTTGCCGGTGGGCGCACGCAAAGAATGGATCGAGGCTCGCCAAGACACCGAGCTTTATGAAGGGCGCGCCGTCCGCCCCGAGGACAACGGCTACCGCGGCAGCGGCTCAGAAGGAGCCGCATTTTATGAGGGGCTCCAGCGACAGCCGGTGCGCGCCAAGAATGGCGCCAACGTGACGCAGCTGCATTACGCACGGCAGGGGATCATCACGCCCGAGATGGAGTACGTGGCGGTTCGAGAGAACATGCGCCGAGAGGAGCTCAAGGCGCGGTACGCGCACAAGGCGCGTGACCAGCGCCTCAAAGGCGAGTCCTTTGGCGCGACGCTGCCGGAGACCGTGACGCCCGAGTTCGTGCGCGCCGAGATCGCCGCAGGGCGCGCAATTATCCCGGCGAACATCAATCACCCTGAGCTCGAGCCGATGATCATCGGTCGGAACTTTTTGGTCAAAGTCAACGCCAACATCGGCAACTCAGCGGTGACCTCGTCCATCGCTGAGGAGGTCGAGAAGATGGTCTGGGCGATCCGATGGGGCGGTGATACGGTCATGGACTTGAGCACCGGCAAGGACATCCACAACACCCGCGATTGGATCCTGCGCAACAGCCCGGTCCCGATCGGGACGGTCCCGATCTATCAGGCGCTTGAGAAGGTGCGTGGTGTGGCTGAGGACCTGACCTGGGAGGTCTTTCGCGACACGCTGATCGAGCAAGCGGAGCAGGGTGTCTCGTACTTCACGCTGCACGCCGGTGTGTTGCTCCGCTACGTCCACCTGACGGCGGAGCGGGTCACGGGGATCGTCAGCCGAGGCGGCTCGATTATGGCGAAGTGGTGTATCGCGCACCACCAAGAGAACTTCTTGTACACCCACTTCGAAGAGATCTGTGAGATCATGAAGGCCTACGACGTCAGCTTTAGCTTGGGTGACGGGCTGCGACCGGGCTCCGCCGCTGACGCCAACGACGAGGCGCAGCTCGCCGAGCTCAAGACCTTGGGCGAGCTGACGCAGATCGCTTGGAAGCACGACGTCCAAGTCATGGTTGAGGGCCCCGGGCATGTTCCGATGCACCTGATCAAAGAGAACATGGACCTGCAGCTCAAGTACTGCCACGAGGCGCCGTTTTACACGTTAGGGCCGCTGACAACGGACATCGCGCCGGGCTATGACCACATCACGAGCGGAATCGGCGCAGCGATGATCGGTTGGTTTGGCTGCGCGATGCTCTGTTATGTGACGCCGAAGGAGCATCTTGGGCTACCCGACAAAGACGACGTCAAGACGGGCTTGATCACCTACAAACTCGCAGCACACGCGGGGGACATCGCCAAGGGACTTCCGGGCGCACGGTACTGGGACGACGCCATGAGTCAGGCGCGCTTTGAGTTTCGCTGGGAGGACCAGTTCAACCTCGGCCTCGACCCGGACACGGCGCGTGCCTACCATGACGAGACCCTGCCGAAAGACTCCGCCAAAGTGGCGCACTTTTGCTCGATGTGTGGTCCAAAGTTTTGTTCGATGAAGATCAGCGCTGACGTCCGGCGCTTCGCCCAAGAGCGTGGCCTAAAGCCGGATCAAGCGCTGCGCGAGGGGATGGACGTCAAGAGCGCTGAGTTCCGTGAGGGCGGGAGCGCACTCTACGTTGAGACCGAAGGCTGAGCCGGGGGGCTTGGAATTGGCGACAGGAGGCTGGGTTGGTGTATACAGCCGCTGATCGAGGAGGATACATGCGTCCGCTTGTGCTGGGAATTTTGTCGAGCCTGATGGTGGCTTGCGGGCCGCCGACGCCCGCCGGTGGGGGCGGTTCAGCGCGCACGCGCTGCGCCTCGAGTGACGACTGCCGCTCAGACTTTGTCTGCGTCGATTCACGCTGTGTACGCGGTGAACGCCCGGCGGTCGACGCCGGTCCTGCGCCTACGGACGCCGGCGTCCCAGCAGCCGACGCCTCGGTTCCTGAGACGGACGGAGGTGTTGCCCCCGAGGCGCAATGCGGTAACGGCGTCGTCGAGGCCGGTGAGCAATGCGATGACGGGAACATCAGCAACAGCGACAGCTGCCTCAACATCTGCCAGGAGGCGCGTTGCGGCGACTCATTCCTGTGGGAAGAGGTCGAAGAGTGCGATGACGGCAACACCATGAGCGGGGACGGCTGCTCTGCGAGCTGTCGTCTTGAGGAGCAAGAACCCGTCTGTGGTAATGGTCGCGTCGAGGCAGGCGAAGCCTGTGATGACGGCAACCGCAACGACGGCGATGGCTGCGACTCGATGTGCCGAGAAGAGCAACAAGGACCGCCCGACCACGGCGATACAGCAGCCGAGGCGATGCGTATCACGGTGCCAGCGGAGGTGTCGGCGGCGCTCGACAGCGGCACGGACCGTGACTATTTTCGCTTCTTTGCGACCGCCACGGGGAACTATACGGTCTATACCACCGGCAACGCCGACACGATCTGCGCGTTTGAGTTTAGCGGCAACCCGCTCACAACGGACGATGACAGTGGCGAGGGGCTCAACTGCCGGGCCACCGCTCGACTCGATGCGGGCCGAACGTATCACGTCCGGGTCTCAGGTGTGGGTGGATCAACGGGGCTGTATACGCTCTTCGTTCAGCGCTAGCGGGCTCGAACGACCACCCGTTTACGGCTCGAGCGCCCCGAGGCGTCTTTGACCAAGATCAGGTGCTCGCCGAGCCTTGGCTCCCACCAGAGCTCCGAAGCAGGGCGCCGGTTCCCGAGGAAGCGGCCGTTCACGAACCAGCTGAGCTCGCTGCCTTCGCTGGCGGTGGCTTGCAGCGCAACGAGCTGCTCTTTGGGGCTCATACCGGGAATGAGAATGATGGTGCTGTGCGCGGGCGAGGTGATGCTCGGCGGCGCCAGCTCGGGCGCGCCGCAGCGCTCATCGAGGGTAAAGACGGGCGGCAGCAAGCGGTTGCTGTAGCGTCGCGCCTCGTGGGGCAGAAGCAGAACGGAGGCTTGCGTTGCACCCTCCGGGGCGCAGGCGCGGGCGTAGGCGGTCTGAGCCCCTGGCTTGACGTACAGGGTGCGGTGATACGGGCAGGGCGTCGTCGGCACGTTCTTGCGCGGCGCCTTGACGGTACGCGTCGCCTCGCAAGCCGGGCGCGGTAGGTGACCGCTAAAGTCGCAGACCTCGACCTCGGTGAGCCCTCGTGGCTCAGGGTCGGGCATCCGCTCGGCGTCCTGATGCCCGAGCGCGTCAAAGGCGTCGAAGAGTAACGGCCCCGCGAGCGGAGCGCCGACCAGGTAGCGGCTGGCTTGGCGGTTGAGGTTTCCTAGCCAAACGCCCACCGTGTAGCGACCATCGGAGCCGACCGACCAGGCGTCGCGAAAGCCAAAGCTTGTGCCCGTCTTCCAGTGAATGTTCGGCGCAAGCCCATAGAGCTGGGCGCGGCGAGGGAAATCAGGGCGGTCGCGCGTCTTGAGCGCCTGGCGGATCATCCACGCAGCTTCGGGCGTGAGCAGCCTGACGCCTTCGTCCATCGGCTCATCGGGTCGCGCGCGCAACCCGTGGACGCGCCCATCTTGGGCTAGCGCGGCGTAGAGCTCGGTCAGTTCAAGCAGGGACAGCGGGATGGTCCCGAGTGCAGCCGACAGACCGTAGAACGCGGGCACGGGGTTAATCCACTCCAGCCCCGTGTGCCGAAGTCGCCCGATGAAGCGCTCGACACCGTAGCGCTTGATCAGCTCGACGAAGGGTACATTGAGTGAGTGCGTGAGCGCCTCTTCGAGCGTCACGAGACCCCGGAACTGACCTGAAAAGTTGCGCGGTCGGTAGCTGCCATACTGACGCGGCACATCGACGACGAGGTGACCGGGGCTCGCCGAACCGTCATCGATCGCAAGCCCCATGAGGAAGGGTTTAAGGGTGGAGGCGGCGTGGCGAGGCTGCGCAAAGGCAGGGATCTGGGCGCCGTCATGCTGCGCGAAGAAGTCGGCGCCTCCTACCAGCGCACGCAGCGAGCGGCTGGCGTGATCGACCGCCACCAGGGCGCCGTTGCGGACACCGAGCTGGAGGCGGTCCGCTTGTCCGCGCTCAAAGACACCGCGCAGCACGCGCTGAGCCGAGGCGTCGAGGGTGCTGTGCACGGTGTGATGCTCGGGGTAGCGCTTTCGCAGCCAGCGCCCGGCGTGCGGGAGATCTTGTGGCATCGAGCGACGCACGCTCGGCACCGCCTGAGCGACGCTGCGCCTGTAGGTTGCCTCGTCAATGACCTCGGCGCGCCGAAGCCGTTTGAGGATGGCGTCACGCGCCGCCTTGAGCCGCTCGGCGTTCGCTGGCGACGGGGCGCGCACGCCGGGGCGCTGAGGGACGGCGAGGAGGGTGGCGATCTCGGCTGCATCGAGGGTGGCCGCCGAGTGCCCGAAGTACGCGTAGGCGGCGCCGTGGACCCCTTCGAGGTTGCCACCAAAGGGGAGGAAACGAAGGTAGTTGGCCAGCACCTCTTGGCGACCTAAGCGTGCGTGCAGCTGCAGCGCGCGCCAGGTCTCAAACAGTTTGCTCGCCAGCGTCCGTGGCTTGGGTTCGAGCAGACGAGCGAGCTGCATCGTGAGCGTTGAGGCTCCCGAGACGATCCGACCGCGCACCAGGTTACTGCGCAGCGCGCGAAGGACCGCCAGCGGGTCGACCCCGAGGTGGTGCGCAAAGCGTTCATCCTCGATGGTCAAGAGCGCTGTGAGGTAGTTCGGGTCGACACGCTCGATCACGCCCGCAAGGCGCCAGCGCTGGTCAGGGGATAAAAAGGTGTGCGCCAAGGAGCCATCACGCCATAGGACCGTCTGGCTGTCTGGCTGCTGAAGTCGGCTGGGCAGGGGAGCCAGCCAGAGGCTCACCGCAACCATGGCGATCCCGATGAGGGTGATCACCCCAAGGGTGCGCAGTCTGCTTCTGTTCATCACCTAGAGCGGGAAGCGCCGGCTGACCCACCAATCGCCAAAGCGCAACATGATCGACTCTGCGCCGGCAGGTAGGTTCAGCGAGAAGCGTCGCCCGCCCTCGACGGGACCAAGCTCCGAGACGTCGTACAGCGCCCGCTCGGGTTCTACCATCACCACCAGCTCACCCTCGGGCGCCTCGGCGCCGATCGTGAGGACCAGCTGGCTAAAGCTCCGGTTGATGCGGATCCACTCGGGCTCCTCGACGCGGATGGGGCCGGGAGTTCCTTGGCAGTCGTAGTCAACGCGTCCGCCGCTCGGAAAGCGCAGGCTGCTCGCCGTCCAGGGCGACAAGACGTAGGGATGCGTCCCGCTGCGCAGCTGGCCTTGCGTGTCGTATTGGCGCCACTGCTGGTCTGACGGCGAGCGGATCGCATGCCCGGCGCCATAAGCAGGGACGTAGCGCCCCACCGGGATCACCGTGCAGCGGGGGGGGCGGCCATCGTTGGGAGGTACCTCGCGTTGCATCCGCGGCACACCCTCAAGCGCCGTATTGAACAGGTCCATGTAGCCGTCAAAGTCGATGTCGGTGCGGATCATGGCGCGTGCCGCGTAGCTGTACTCTTCGTTCCGGCTGTCGTCGACGGTCGAGGGAGCTAAGCCCACCTCTTCGGAGTGGGTGGTGAAGCTGCGCGGTGTTTTCTGGAGCAGCGCTGCGTCAAAGTGTAGCGGGTACTCGCGCACCGAGCTCGATTTGGTTGCGCCCTGAGCGACCAGCAGGTCGTCGTTGCCGTCTCGGTCCAGATCGTCCGCGACGACACCCCAGCTAAAGATCGGTAAGCCGTCGTAGAGCGTGACGCCGAGCTGACCCGCAAGGTCCGGGCGGTTGGGCACGTCGGTTGCGACGGCGCGGTTGTGCGCAAGGTCCGTGAAGTAGACGACGTTGCCCATGTCATGAACATACATCACCGCGGTGCCCATATAGCCCCCGAGTGCTAGACTGCCAAAGCCGGTGCGCACGGGGGTGTAGCGGCAGGTCTCCATGGGCGAACAGCTCATGTAGATCCCACCTGGGTCAGGCTCTAAGTACTGCGGGCGAGTCGCCTCGTCCTCGCTCACCATGATGTCCCAGAGTCCATCGCCGTTGAGCTCGCCAGCGCCGAGCCCGAGCGTCGAGCCCCAAGCTTCGAGCAAGATGGGGTCGGCGCGGTTCCAGGCGCTCGGTTGAACGTACTCGAAATCCCCGCTCTCGAGCTGGCGAAACAGCAGGTTGTAGCCCGAATCGCCGTGAGCGGCGATGTCGTCAAACTGGCACCCGATGAAGACGTCGATGCGCCCGTCGAGGTCAAAGTCTAAGCTGAGCGCAGCGCCGACGTTGCAGCTTGCCCGGGGGTCGTCTTGCGGGATCAAGCTGTGCAGATCGATCAGCTCGAGGCGCGGGTGAAAACGCTGAATACGGATCGTGCGCATCCCGGTCATGATCAGCTCATGGTAGCCGTCACCTTCTAGGTCGGTGCCGAAGCCGCCGCTGATGCCCGGGCGCTTGAAGCCGCAGAAGAAGTCGTCACGCTCAAAGCGCGGCTGCGAGGGGACGGACTCGTTGCGGTAGATGCACGAGGGGGTGTCTTGCGGTCCGCCCCGACCCTGGCTCCCGATGAAGAGGTCGAGGTCGCCGTCACCGTCCATATCGAAGGGCGTCACGCCAAAACCATAGTCTCCGTAGGCCGAGGCGCTGCGGCGCTCATCACCCGAGGGGATGGTCGAGAGGTGGTCGGCGAACGCCAACCCGTGGACGCGCTCGAACAGGATACCAAACTCGGGGTTTGGGCGATTCAGGCACTGACCCTGATGGCATCGTTCACTTGGCGCGCAGTCGCCATGGACGAGGCACTCGCCACTAAAGCATTCGCCGTAGACCGAGCAGACCTCGCCGTCGGGGCAGACTGAACCGCCGCCGCAGCCGCCAGCGCCGGCGTCAGGCGCCACCGTCGCATCCTGAACCCCGGCGTCACCGCCGTCATCGATCGCTGCGTCTTGAGCCGAGAGCCCGGCGTCGGCTGCGCCCTCTGGGGTCTCGGCGCAAGCCAGGCACGTCAGGCTCATCGCCCAGAGCAGCAGTAAACGTGTCATGGCCGCTCCCACCAACGCGGCACCCAGCGCGCGTCGATGCGCAGCATGACGGGTTGTTCGCCCTGCGGCAAGGGCAGAAGCCAGCGCCCAGAGCCGAGATCGTCTGCAGGAACCGGGGTACGTTCCCCTTGGATCACGTAGGCGACTTGCCCGGGCGCTATGGCGGCGTCGATGGTCAGCAACACGCCGCGCGCATCCGCCTCAAGCGTGAGCCATTCGGGCTCGACGACCTCAACAGGTCCGGCGCCACCTCGACAGTCGAAGGGGACGACGGCGCCGCTTGGAAAGCGCAAGCCCCCTTGGGGCCACGGGGTCACGACATGCGCGGAGGTCCCACTCCGGAGTTGCCCTTGGCTGTTCCACTGGCGCGGCGGGCTGCCGTCGCCGGGTACGAGGGCGAAGCCTACACCGTATCCATGGACGTAGCGGCTGCGCGGGATCAGCGTGCACCTCGGGGTGAGCTCAGACTGCGTCAGGACCTCTCGATGCAGCCGCAGCGCGCCCTCTTTACCCGCAGTGAGAAACTCGAGGGTGCCGTCGTGATCAAGGTCCACCTTGAGCAGCGCCCGACTCGAATAGACGCGCGCCTCGGTTCGGCTGTCGGCGTGGGTGAAGGGCGCTAGCCCGCGATCAGCGCCATGCACCGCAAAACGACCGCCTTCTGTCTGGAGAAACAACGCATCGAAGTGGGTTGAATGGGTGTCGATGCCGGGGTTCCATACGGCTCCTTGTGAGAGCATGAAGTCGTCGCGGCCGTCGCGGTTGTAGTCGCCGACGGCGACACCCCATGAGAAGATCATGTCTGTGCCGAGGTAGCCCATTTGAGTGCCTGTGCGCTGCGCATAATCGACCGGCGGTGCCCCCCGGCGCACACGTACCATCCGGTTGTCCCCCGTGTTCGAGAAGTAGGTGACCTCGCCCACGCCGTCGAGCACCAGCACCCCGCTGCCCATGTAACCGCCGAACTCTGTATCGGGGGATCCTAGGCGATAGGGTTGAAAGCCGCATGGCTCGGTGGGGGGGCAGCGCAGGTAGACACCGCCCGGGTCGATACGCCCCGCGAGGAAAAGATTTGGGATCGCTGTGCCTTCGTCTTCGTTGACCAGCAGGTCGAGCAAGCCGTCTTGGTCGAGATCGGCGGCGCCAAAGGCAAGCGTTGACCCCAGCGCGTGCAGGAGCAGCGGCTCGTCTTGGTCCCACTCGTCTCGATCCAAGTGCCGGAGATTACCCTGTCCATCTCCGACGAAGGCCAGGTTCACCAGCGAGCTGCCGTGGCTCATGTCTGTGTCCCACTGACAGCCGACGAGCAGGTCGCTATGACCATCGTGGTTGAGGTCAAAGCTGACGGCGGCGCCGGCGTTGCACAGCCGGCGAGGGTCGTCATCGGGTAGGAGGTCAAGCAGCTCGATACGCTCGTCGCGCGGGTAGAAGCGCTGCAGGGTAATCCGGTTCGGTCCGGTCATCAGCAGTTCGTCGCGGCCGTCGTGATCGATGTCGAGTCCGTGCCCCCCGGTCGGCGGGTTCGCAATGGCTTCGCAGCGCCCCTCGACCGGCACGAACCTTAGAAAGCCGGGATCGCTCTCGTTGCGCAAAAGACACGGCGGTGAAGAGCCTACGGATTCGTAGGCTTGGCCGATGAAGAGGTCGAGGTCGTCATCGCCGTCAAAATCGAGCAGCGCCATCCCGAAGCCGACGTCGGTGCAGACGCGCACCCCTGGCCGGTCGCAGGGGTCGTCAAAGACTGCGACGTGCTCTTCGATCGGCTCGAGGAACACGCGCTCGAGCGTGAACCCAGGCTCAGGCTTGTTCAGACACCGACCCTCTCGGCAGCGCTCGCTGTCGGCGCAGTCGCCATGAGCAAGGCACTCTGCGGTGGTGCAGGCGCCGGTGACCGAGCAGCGAGCCTCGCCTGCACAGTCGCTGTCCTGAGCGCACTCAACGACGGGGACGCAGCGGTCGTCCACGCACCGGGCGTCTTGATCGCAGCCGTGGGGACAGGGCGCTGCGCCCGCATCGAGCGCCCCGGCGTCCGGTGCGCGCCCCGCGTCGGGAACGGTGACACGTCCGGCATCGACTGACGGGGTGTCAGCCGAGCAGCTGATCGCTAGGAGCATGCAGACGCTAGACCATCTCATGGTATCGACTCTACCTCAAACCAGCGAGGCAGCCAGCGCTCGCCGAACTTTAGCAGGACCCGCGTGGTCCCCTCAGGGAGGACGCCTGTCGCGGCGTTTGCCGGAGCGGCTTGGAGCGTGACGGCCTCGCCCGTTGGCTCGGCGTAGGCGCGCGCTGCACCGAGCGGCGCGTGAGCGCCCCGCTCGACGCGAAGCTGATCGCCATCGAGCGAGAGGCTCAGCCAGTCGGGCTCGACCACCAGCACCGGCCCCGTTCGCCCGGCGCAGTCGTACGGGATCAGCGCACCGCTCGGGAAACGCAAGTGACCGGCGTTGTAAGGCGTTACGATAAACGGGCTGGCGCCGCTTCGGATCTGCCCTTGGCTGTCCCAGGCGCGCTCGGCGCCGTTAGCTTTCACGCGGTAACCCGTGCCAAAACCTGGCGCATAGCGAGCTCGAGGGATCAACGTGCAGCGAAACCCATCGTGGCTGGCGAGCGGTACCTCGCGCAAGATCCTCGGCGCGCCCTCGAGCGACGTGACCATCAGGTCGAGGAGGCCGTCGTAGTCCCAGTCCGTTTTGAGCGCAGCGCGCGAGGCGTACACGTAGCGCTCATCGCCGCTGTCATCGGTCGTGAACGGCGGGATCCCAACCTCGGCGCTGTGGGCGCTGAAGCGCCCCTGACCTTGAAGCAGGATCACGTCCTCATGCGCCCGGTAATCGAACGGCCGCCCCCCCTTGACCGACCCTTGCGCTACGAACAGATCATCCCGCCCATCGCGGTTGAAGTCGTCCACGACGACCCCCCAACTGTAGAGCGCAGCACCTTGGTTCATGCTCAGATCGGCGCGCCAATCGGGCGCGATCGAGCCGTAGCTTTCACCCGACATCGGCACCAGCCGGTTTGCACCCCAGTCCGTGAAGTAAGCGGCTTCACCGACCTGCTCGAGCTGAAGTAAGCCGCTGCCCATGAACGCGCCGAAGCGGTCGAGTCCCTGATCGAGCGCTCGCTCCTCAAAGTCACAGCGGCGATCCGGCGAACAGCGCAGGTAGATCCCGCCTGGCTCGACGGGGGTCTCAGCGTCGCGCACCACGCTGTCGTGGCTCACCATCAGATCTTGCAGGCCGTCTCCGTTCACGTCGGCGGCGCCGAGCGCCAGGGTGTTGCCGACCGAGCTTAAGACCAGCGCCGGAGCGTATCGGTAGTTGCTCGCATCGGCGGGTTCGAAGTTCTGGTCTGGGGTCTGCAGGAAGACGAGCTTACGATACTCGATGAGCTCAAAGGGGCTGAGCTCAGATTGGCAGCCGACGACCAAGTCGAGCAACCCGTCGAGGTTGAGGTCGACGCTGACCATGCTCCCGACCAGACAGCCGCTGCCGGCTTGTTCTGGTGTCAGCTGGGCGATGAGGTCGATGGTGCGAGGTTGGGCGCCAAGTACGTGCACGACCAGGTAGCGCAGCCCACCGAGGATCAGCTCGTGGACACCGTCGCCGTCGAGGTCGGTAGCGAAGGCGCTGTGCACCGCCTGCTCACGCCAGCCACAGTGGGCTTCGACCGGTTCAAACCGCACCTGCCCCGGCAGGGAGTCGTTGCGGAACAAGCAGGCGTGGGAGGTCTGCTCTTCGCTCCAGGCCTGGCTCGCCAAGAACAGGTCGAGGTCGAGGTCACCGTCGATGTCGAGGAGGGTAGCGCCGTAGCCCCACTCGCCCGTCATGAGCATGGAGCGGTCCGTGCCGAAGTTTGGAAGCGGCGAGTGAAAGGTCTCGAGGGCGGGCAGGTAGACGCGCTCAAAGAGGACCGCTGGGTCGGCGTGGATCCGCTCAAGGCATCGTCCGGCGCTGCAGAACTCGGCGTCTGAGCAGTCGTGATGCGTCAGGCACGCCTGGTCAGTACACCGCCGCAGGACGCTGCAACGCTGCCCCTCTGGACAATCGCTCGCCACCTGGCACCGGGGCTGGGTTGGCGAGCAGCGGCTCAGCACGCAGCTCATGGTGTGGGGGCAGTCACGGTCGACGCCGCATCGGCTCGGCAAGCACTGCTGGGTCGGCGCATGGCACTGCTGCTCGGGTGCACAGGGGCAGGTCTCGATGCAGCGGTCGACCCGACACTGCAGTCCGGGGGCACAGTCGACCTCGCAGGGAAACTCGCCGGCGTCTGAGATCGGCACCCCTGCGTCGAGCGGCGCGGCGGCGACATCAGCTGAGCTCGCATCGGCTGAGCTGCCTGCATCGGGGGTCGCAGCCCCTCGGCTTGCGTCAGAGAGCGAGCCGGCGTCGTCTTGTTCCCTCGGTTCGGTTCCAGCGCATGCTGCGCTCAGCGTGACGAGCAGGAGCAACCACCTCATGGCGTCCACCAGCGCGCCAGCCAGCGATCACCAAACCGGAGCATGTAGCGCTGCGTGGCGTCCGGTAGCCTCAGGGACCAGCGCCCGTCACCTTCATCCACCGCGTCGAAGCGCTCGGCGCTTGGCTCGGCATAGACGCTCAGCGCACCGGTCAAACCCCCCTCTAAAATCCGCACCTCGAGCTCGCCATTGGTGACCGCGTGTTCGAGCCACGCTGGCTCCTCGATCAGCAGCACCTCATGTGGCTCGCCGCAGGTGTAGGGGCGGATCGCACCGCTCGGAAAGCGCAGCTCTCCGGTTTGCCAAGGGCTCACCAGAAACGGCGTGGTGCCGCTCTTGAGTTGACCTTGGCTGTCCCACTTGCGCCAGGCTTCGTCCGGGCTTGAGCGGAACGCAAACCCAACACCGAAACCGGGGACATAACGCGCTCGGGGTGCGAGCGAACAGCGAGGCTGGGCGCCCGCTTGTGGCACCTCTCGATGCAGCCTGGGCGCCCCTTCGATCCCGAGCTCGATCGTGTCGAGGAAGCCGTCGAGGTCGAGGTCGGCGCGCAGCAGCGCTCGGCCGGCGAAGGGGTACTCCTCAAGGTGGCTGTCTTCGGTGGAGTAGGGTTGCAAGCCTACGTCGTCGCTGTGCAGCGCAAAGCGTCCGCGTGCGTCTTGGCGCAGCAGCGCAGGAAAGTGCATGGCGTACTCATAGGCGGGCATGGCTTTGATGGCCCCCTGAGCGATCAACAGGTCGTCGAGCCCGTCCCGGTTAAAGTCATCGACGACGACGCCCCAGCTAAAGAGCGGTAAGCCGCCCTCCGCCTCGGCGAGCTCGACGCCGGACGCCATCGCAAAGTCGCGCACGCGCTCGCTCGAGACCTGGCACATCCGGTTCGGACCGAAGTCCGTGAAGTACGCAAGCTCGCCACGACCCGCCACCTGGACCACGCCGCTGCCCATCAGCCCGCCATGTTCTCGCTCTGCGACGCCGAGGCGGAACGGTCGAAAAGCACACGAAGCCTCCGGCGCGCAGCGAAAGTAGATGCCGCCGGGGTCCTGAGGGACGCCCTCGGGGCGAGTGTAGAAGTCTTCGGAGACCATCAGGTCGATCAAGCCGTCCTCGTTGAGATCCGCTGCGCCGAGCGCAATCGTCGAGTTCTGCGCCTCGAGCAGCAAGGGCGCGTCGGTCTGCGTGTTCCAGTTCGCTCGGGTCAACGCCTCGAAGCCGCCATCCGGGGTCTGGACAAAGGCGAGGTGCAGCACCGAACGACCTTGCGTGTCGACGTCCGTGTAGTGACACGCGACCACCAGATCGAGCCGCCCGTCAAAGTTCAGGTCGAGGTTAACCGCTGCGCCAGCGTTGCAGTCTTTCCTTGGGTTGTCATCGGGGAGCGTCGCAAGGAGATCGGTGATGCGCCGCTCTGGGTGAAACCGGATGAGCTGGACCAGGCGATCGCCGGTCACCACGAGCTCATGATAGCCGTCGCCCTCAACGTCAAAGCCGTAGCCACCGCTCCAGTCTTGCTTGGGCGCATCGCAGAAGTAGCTCGGGCGGAAGGCAGGGGTCGAGCCGACCGAGACGTTTTCGAACAGGCAGGGGGCCGTGCCCCCCTCAAGGTGGGCGCTCTGGACGCCCACGAAAAGGTCGAGATCCCGATCGCCGTCGATATCGAGCAGCGCAGCGCCGAAGCCGAAGTCACCGTAAATATCGACTTGGCGTGTTAGATCGAGACTCGGCATCAGCGAGCGATGGGCGTCGACTGCGGGCGGTCGATAGCGCTCGAAGATGAAGCCGTGTTCGCTGCTCGGGCGGGGTAAGCAGCGGCGATCCGCGCAGCGCTCCGTGGCGCTGCAGTCATCGTGGGTCAGGCATTCCTGCTCATGGCACACGCCCAGGCTCGAGCAACGCTCGGAGGCTACGCAGTCACGATCCGATCCGCAGACGCCGCCCGGGGCGACGTCTGCACGAGCGGCGTCGCCGCCACCTGCGTCGGTCGGTGCGCTAGTGTCTGCGCTGGAGGCGTCGCTCAGCGCCGCATCGACAGGACCGCTACCACCATCGGCCGCCGTGACCGGTGGCGGGGTGAGCGCAGCCGTGCAGCCCAGACCGCCAGCCCAAAACACGCACACCAGCGACCACCACAAAGCGCCGCAACGCCGTTCGAGAAGCAACGATCGGGTCGCATGGGGGCGACAGGCAGGGTTTGTGATCATCGCTGCGCCGGTCTCACTCGCTGCGCGCCGGGGTCTCAAACCAGCGAGGCGTCCACCGCTCCCCGAACTTGAGCATAAACCGGAACCCCTCGCTGGGCGCGGGCAGACTCCAGACCCCGTCGCGCTCGGGCGAGGCAGGCGTCAGATCTTGACCCTCGATAAGCACCGACACGTCGTCCGCCGGGGCTTCGGGACCCAGCGTGAGCTCGAGCCGCTCGCCGGCGCGCTTGATCTCCAACCAGCGCGGCTCGACGACAAAGAGCGGCCGGAACCGGTCGGTGCAGTCGTAGTCGACCTTGGCGCCGCTGGGGAAGACGAGGGTACCTTGCGGAGCAGGGGTTAGGATGTGGGGGGAGGTGCCGCTGCGGACTTGCCCTTGGCTGTCCCACTGCCTGGGTCTTGGATCACCCGGCAGAATCAGCTGATAGCCGCTGGCGTGACCCGGGACGTAGCGCGCCACGGGGACGAGCGTACAGCGCGGGACATTGTGGTTAAGGATGGGGACCTCCCGATGGATGCGCGGCGCGCCCTCCATTCCGGCTGAGACGATGTCGATGCGTCCGTCGAGGTCGAGGTCGAGCTTGACGACGGCCCGCGTGGCGAAGGTACGTTCCTCATGACCAGAGTCTTGTGTCGTGAAGGGGTCGATTCCGATGTCCGAGCTGTGCCAAGCGAACCGCCCAGCATCCTTTTGCAACAACATCAAGTCGAGGTGCATGGCAAAGTCCGCTGGTGTGTGACCTGGAACGGCGCCGTTACCCACAAAGACGTCGTCGCGCCCGTCAAGGTCGAAGTCGTCGACGACGACGCCCCAGCTGTAGACACCCTCTCCCCCCAAGTAACCGAAACCGGCATTCGCCGAGCTGGTGATGTTTCGAAACCCCGAGTCGGTCATGCGCAGAAGTCGGTTGTCGGCGATATCGGTGAGGTAAAGATGTTGGGCTGGGTGGTCGCCCAATCGAAGCACCCCGGAGCCCATGTACGCACCGTTGGCGCGCTCACCTGAGGCGAAGCGCTCGACCGTAAACCTGCAATCCTCATCGGGTGGACAAGCGAAGTAGACCCCCCCTGGGTCCGGTGTTTCAATGACCAAATAGGCGAGGATATCCTCGTTGACGATGACATCGCCAAGCCCGTCGTCGTCGAGGTCGGCGAGGCCGAGCGCGAGCGTTGAACTCTCGAGCCGGTGGATGATGGACTCGCCGCGTGCCCAATCAGCTTGCGAGACAAACTGCAGCTCGGCATCGCTGTCTTGCAGAAACAAGAGATTTCGGAAGGTCTCTTGGGTGCCGTGGAGCATGTCGAGCGAGCACCCGACCAACACGTCGATCCGACCGTCGTAATCAAAATCATGCGGAAGCACGCTACCGACGTTGCACTGCCTGCGAATATCGCCCTCAGGCAGCAGCGCCATCAAGTCACGCCGACTGGGCACAGCGCCAAACCGTTGGACCGCCAACTGCCCGGCGCCAAACAGGATTAACTCGTGGACGCCGTCTCCCTCAAGGTCGATCGAGACGCCGCCATGCCACTTGCCGACCGGCTCATCGCAGTAGCCGTCGACCGCCCGAAAGAGTGGTTGCGTCGGTTTCGAGCGGTTCTCATACAGGCAGGCGCCCACGCCGCCTTCAGCGCCGACGAAAAGGTCTAGGTCAAGGTCGCCGTCAAAGTCGATCGGCGCCACGCCAAAGCCCGTACCGCCAGCGAACAACGCCTCTTCTGCCTGATCTTCGGGGATGTTGGGTGTGGACGCGTGCGCCTGAAGCGCTGCGATGTAGACTCGCTCAAACTGAACGCCTGCGGGATTCTCGACCCT
>JAYZBQ010000094.1:0-9980 GCA_036338695.1 Myxococcota bacterium | reverse complement strand
CGTCTGCAAAGAGCTCCCGTACGCTGTTCGGGAAGAAGGCGGTATACTCTCGCGTGCCGGTTAGTATGAGCTTTTCATAGTTTGCCACACACTGCCGTTCTGGGTCACTTGCGCGCCAAAGACAGAGCTGACCGACCCGCGACCCACGTAAACTGGCGATATGCATCGGGCAACTCGCTAGATCCTCTTGACAGGCTGACCGCGTAAACTCAGCGGAACGAAAATAATCATCCCCTAAGGTCCGTCCCTCATCCCACGTCAGCTTCAAGGCGATCTGCTCGTCGCCGGCGTCGATCCAATCCGATGATAACTCAAGGTTATGATAGGTATCTGCACCGTTATCGCACGTGTTTGGCTGACAAGATGCGCCGCAAAGCATGACTAACCCGAAGTTAAAGACCAGACGGATAACTACACGGGTTGTGCTCAATTTATTACAACTCCCTTGGGTCACCAACTATGGTTGTGCACGTTCGATGGTGATGGGTCTCGGTTTACCGATGGTTCCGTCACGTAATGCGCTCGATGTCGCGTCAGCACAAGCAACACGGCCGACCGCCACGTATCGTGCTGGCAAGGCGCCTGCCATCAATCTCGTGTGTGCGCTAGCGAAGCCACACCGAAACATAACCACCGGGCTCACACACTTGCGCCTGACAGCCGCCCGCTTGACTCTTCCAGCCATGCCCACGGCAGTTACAAAACTCGTTGGCTGCGTTGTCCTCAAAGAACCCCTGACCAGCGATCTGACCCCGATCGCCGTCGCAGGTGTACCCACTGTCGTAGCGACCAGACACCACGCAATAATTATCGCGACGATCCGAGCTGCTGGCAAAGATCAAATATCGCCCGTCTGCAACTTGGCGACGAAGCGCTCGGTTGTTCCGCCAGGTCCAGTCGCCATCGAACGCGTGGGTGAACCCGGAACCGTTCGTCAGGTAGCGCATGCCGACCTCGGTCGCTGTGGGTACTTGAAGCACAAAATCAAGGATGTAGTCACGGTCGATACCCGGCTGATTACGCTGCACATGGGTGGTTCCCCATCGACTCCCGTACCCTCCGTTTCGACGGTTAACGATCAGCGTCCAACCCCCGTCTCGCCACGCCATATCGCAGTAATGACGCAAAGCGGTGTTTGGACCGTCGGCGTCAAAGTCGATCCAATACAATGCGCTGGGTAACTCGGGGTGCTGCTCATGCAGCACCCGGCAACTCAGAGCGGCTCGATCCGGACTCGATCCGTCGGTCACTCTGATTTGGCACTCGTTATCGCAGTCATCATGGTTCAACTGATTGCCGTCATCGCACGCTTCGTAGCCAACTTGATTTTCAGCCAAATCCGTCCGCAAGATACCATCACCGCAACGCGCGCTGATGCAGCTGTTACGGCACGCATCATCATCTCGCGCATTCCCGTCATCACAGACCTCGAACCCAGCCTGTCCTGCGAGCACATCCCCTCGCAACACACCGTCGCCGCAGCGTGCTCGAAGGCAGTTATTTAGGCATTCGTCTTCATCAACCCGGTTTCCGTCATCGCAGGCTTCATAGTCCTGGGCCCCGACACCAAGGTCTCGACGACGAATGCCATCACCGCAGCGCGCAAGCAGGCAAGCACTGGTGCACGCATCGGTCTCTACTGGGTTGCCGTCATCACAAGCCTCACCTTGATCGATGCGACCATTCCCACACACTTCGCGGCGGCATTGATCGTCGCAACCATCGCCGCGATCGCGGTTGCCGTCATCGCAGGCTTCTTGCCCAAGATACAAAACCCCATCGCCGCAGCGCGCCTCGACGCAACCGCTTGTACACTGATCGGTATCCGTTGCGTTTCCATCATCACAATCCTCACCAGCATCCACGCGCCCATTGCCACACACCTCACTCAAACAGCGCTCGGAGCAGCCATCTTGCGCAACTTGGTTGCCGTCATCGCACTCCTCATAGGCGTCCTCCTCCGGGGTCAGATCTCGGCGTAAAATGCCGTCGCCGCATATGGCGCTTTGACAGCTGCTGGTGCACGCGTCGGTTGCGTCGGAATTGCCGTCATCGCACGCTTCGCGTCCAAACCAAACGACACCATCGCCGCAAACCGCTGGCGCACAGTTGCCTGTACATTCATCCGTATCTTCGCTGTTGCCGTCGTCGCACAATTCGCCCGCTTGAACGATCCCATCGCCGCAGCTTGCCGGCTGACAGGCGTTGCAGTCGTCCGTGGGGTCTTCGTTCCCATCATCACAACCTTCACCCGGCCCCACGACACCATCGCCGCAACGTGCCTGTTCGCAGGTGCTCAGGCAGCTGTCGGTATCGGTTTCGTTCCCATCATCGCACGCCTCATAACCCACTTCATCAGGCATTAGGTCACTGCGTGTGTAGCCGTCGCCGCAACGCGCCAAAGAGCAGTCACTAAGGCAGCCGTCCTCGTTGCTCTCATTCCCATCATCACAGGCCTCGTAGTCGGACGACTCCATCACCTGATCACCGCGCACAAAGCCATCACCGCAGGTGGCGATCAGACAAGCGGTCGTGCAGCCATCATCGTTCTCATCGTTCCCATCATCGCAAGCCTCATAGCCCTCTTCACCGAGCGTGAGGTCCGTGCGCGTGGTTCCATCACCGCATCGAGCGACCGTGCATCCGGTGGTGCAGCCATCGCCGCTGATCTCATTCCCATCATCGCAGTCTTCATCGACTTCGACTTGCCCATTGCCACACTGAGCGCGGGTCTCACGAACCACCACCTGCTCGCTGCATGAGCCACACACCATCAAAGCAATAAGGATGCGACAACGCCACGTCATGGTCTCGCCGTCCACGATTGAAATCGCTGGGATCATGCCCTGTGGGCTTGTCCTTGTCGAGTTACTCACACAGAAGCCACGACTCATCTCATCAGGCTCATGACCCGGGTTTTGGGTACGGCGTCGAGCCGTACTTAAGGTCAAGGGAGAGGCGCCAACTCAGAGCAGGGTGGGGTGGTCGTTCGAGCCTTCGCTCGCCATCAACTTGGCGAGGAGACACGTCTCAGAATGGATAAAAGTTATAAACATGCTCGCTTAATGCCTTCTGTCCGCTGGACTGGTCGCCACTTCCGGGTGCGGCTCCGCACCCGCTCAAGCCCATCCGGGTGAAGGTGACCACTGCGCGTGTGACGACAACCACACGCACCCGCCCGAGCTAACCACCACGAAGTTTGAGTTGACCTGCACGCTGGGCGAAACCGGACAGTACGTGGTCGCAGAGAGCGTCCCCACTCCCGACGCCATCACGGCCTACGCAACGGCGGAGCCCAACCCGGGTGTTTGGCTTTTGGGAACGGGACTGCCCAACCGCAGCGGCAACTACCCCAACGCCCTGTTCGAGCCGACGGGCGCTGACAGCGGCACGCTCAAGGTGAATCGTCCCACCCCCCAAGGGAATAAGGTGAGCATCCTTTTGCTTTACGACCCCTAGGACGCAGCGGCTGTCTCGGCTTTCGATCCATACGCCCGCCCTTCCTGAAGAGGGCTCGCTAACGCGTTAACGAGAAGTGCGTGATGAGCCCCGCCTCACCGGATGGTTCGCTCGCACCCCAGCTCGGCACCGCCGTGGTAGGCACGGGGTTATCTTTCGCACGACCGGTCTCTGCGTCGAGCTGATGCCAGCCGGCGGCGATGACGCCGTCATCGACAGGTAGAACGGCTTGAAGGACCGTATTGCTGGATTGCGGTCCCTCGACGGCGTCCCATGTGCCGGTCACCAGTGTGCTGTAGTCAACGCCTGATAAGTCGGCCGTGTAGACCCGTACGAACTGATTCCATTTCGAGAGACCCTCATCGAAGTGGAGCATCTTTTGATGAGCGTTCGTCGTGGTGATCGTGCGGCGACCCTTGCAGGTGATCGCCACGCGACCATCGGACAGGACGTCGACGTCGGCGCAGCGGGTGGTGTTGACGTTCGGCCAGCCGCCGTTCGGACTCTGCCAGCCGTCGAGGTTGGGATCGCCTAAGGCGTCGCCGAGGCCGCCGGTGGTATTGGTGTATTCAGCGACGAAGGTGCTGGCTTGAAGCACACCCTGAGCGAGCGAGAACTTGCCAAGCCACGAGATGTGGATGTTGCCGTTGGTGCCGGTGAATTGATTCTGGAAGCCCGAGCCTGAAGGATGCGCAGCGATTTGATCGCCACGCCACAGGTTGACCGTGTTGTTGCCGTGGCAACGTGCGAGCACAATGAGCGAACTCGAGACGGCGTCGATCGCCAAACCGTCGACGTATTGGTCAGGTGAGGAGTTCGCGGGGGTCTGCTCGTACAGTCGGTTCCACCACAGCAGCCTACCTGAGTCATCGAAGGCGACCACCGAAGGTTCAAAGTCGGGGAGTCCATCGGGGAGTACCGACTGAGTCGAAAGACCCAAGTAGATCGCGCCCGTGTCGCGATCGATGACGACTGCGCCCAGGCGCTGTGTCGGTTTGTCGGACGTCCTGTAACCGGTGTAGCCAGGACCGCCGGCGCAGTCTGCTGCGCAGGGACCTGCGAAGAAGTAGTCGTCGGGCCATCGACCTTGGCGGTCGGCACGACCGTTCCCGTCACTGCCTAGCCAGGCGTAGTCCTCGGCGCTGTGTGAACGAAGGCTGCCTTTACGCCCCGCTTTGAGCACCACGCCGCTGTGCGAGACGGGTGAGCCGCACGCGCTGGCGGGCGTGTGATGACACTCCCCTGCATCGGTCCAGTGTGCAGGCCAGTGCTCCACTACGCTGAGCGCTCCTGAAGCGTCGAGCCGATGCAGGCTCGCCCAGTCAAAGTCGTATTCAGCGCCTCGCCCAAAGACGACGCGCCCCACGGCGTCCACGTCCCAAGGCTGAATCGTTTTGTAGGCGGAACGTCCTCGAGAGCCGCCGGCGCGACGGGGCTTAGCCCCGACGTCATAGGTCCAATGAGCTCCTGACGGGATGTCGTCGACGAAATTGCCGTTGAGACGGGCGATAAAGTAGCCATCGTCGGCCGTGCTGGCGGTCGTACGCCCGGCAGAGACGTAGAGTACGCCGGTGGCACGCTCTGCGCGATTCGTCGCCCGGATCCGTCGAAAGTCCTCCGCTTGGTCACTGGGTAGATGGGCAACCCGAACGATCTGGCTGAGGTCACTCGAGAGCTGAAGCAGGATCGCAACACGCCCTGACCCACTGCTCTGGACCCCAGAGAAGCCTGTCAGCGCAATGCGCTCGACGCCATCAGGCAGCCAGTCCAAGTGATTGGCGCCTCCAACGACCACGAAGGTGCCGTCGGAGAGGCGAATAGCGTCATGAAGTCGCACGCTCCCATCGCCAGCGGTGTAGGTCACCAGATCGCCCGTGAGCGGCATCGGTTCGATGGTGCCGTCGGCACGGGTTGCGTTTTGATGGGATGCCTCATCCGAGGAGCAACCTGCGAGCGTGAAAACCGAGAGCAAAAGGAGAGCGGATGTCCAGCGAATCATGATTCCAGTGAGCCTCCGTGAGTGATCGATCTCGGGCACGTCCATCGCGCGTGCACTCATCCCTTAGCGTTTGTCGGTTATTCCTCGCAACCGGCGAGAGCCGAGCAGGCTGCCCAACCCGCCGTGTCGGCGACGCCCATGTCGCAGCTGTAGTTCTCGGTGAGGCAGTCGAAGTAATCGGCGATGTTGCATTCGATCGCCTCGTAATTGCTGCAGACGACCAGCGTGGAAAAGTCGGTCTCACCGCATGTCATGGTCTCGACCCAAGCTTCACACGCCGCCACGTTGTCGTAGCTTCCGCAGCCGCTCAGACCCAACGTCATCACGATGTTCATGAGGGTCAAGAGGGCGAGTTTCTTGTGCAAGCGGGGTCTCCGTTGGGATTTTCGGGGTGGGTCTTACGCTCATCGATTCCCGATCCTGTCCGGACGAAACCCCGATGGGCAGAGCATCTTAAGGAAAGCACCGCATCCGGCGTCAACGCATGACCCGCCGAATCGGCGATGCCCTCCTCTGAGGCGGACTGAGGCGCATGGGGTTATGACCCTCGACCGGTTAGAGGATGGATCGTTTGGCGGATGGCGGGTTAATCGCTTAGACATCCACTCGACGGAGCACAAACAATGACCAATCGATTACCAATCACTTTGCTGATGGGGGCACCGGGTACCGACGGACGCAAGATCTACAATCGGATCGTCAACGATCGTGAAGCGTATCATGTCACGGCGATCTCTCCTTGGCCAAGGTCGAAGGCGACTCAAAGTCAGGACAATTTGAAGTTTGTTCGGACCACCGAGAAGCTCAAACGGTTGGGTGCGGGATGTTCGTGTTGCACCGTGCGCGGTGATGTCCTTTCTAAAGTTCGACAAATCTTTGAAGCCGGCCATACGGACCGTTTGATGCTTCAAGTGCCGCCTCAGAGTGATCTCGAGGCGTTGGCAAAGACCTTTTCGGTACCTGATGAGCGGGGCGATGTGCTCGGAGATATTGCGGTGATTGATCAGGCCGTGACCATGATCGACGGAAGGAAGATACTCCAGACGCTCAAGACGCGCTCGGCGACCCTTTTGACGCAGATGGTAAGAAGCTCCAACTCCGTGTGGATTGATGGAGCCGACACGCTCGAGCCAAATCAACTGACCGAGGTGCTTGGTGCGCTCAAGGTGATGAACCCCGAGGCTGATTTGGTGAGTGGACACGCTGGAGCGATTAAGATCTCGGAGTTTGCGCCTCAAGCCGCTGCGCTTGATGCGACCGCTCCTCAGGCGCACGACATCAGCGACCCCACCTGAGCGTTCGACTCGTTTGGGTTGATTGTGCCCAATGCTGCGCCGACCCCTGCTCGACGCCGGCACTCGGCAAGGTGGGTTAGCGTCTTCACCACTAAAGATACTCTGCTCGCCGCATTCAGTCATGCGCACCGGGGGCGCGGAGCTGCGGCTCATACGCGCTCGACGGTCTGCGCTCAAGCACCCAAGACTTTAGGACGGGCGCCTCTCGAGCCGGTTGGATCCAGGCTTGAAGCACCCAGCGGTGATGGACCTCGTAGGTGCCTCTTTGGGCGACGACCTGCCACGAGCCGGGCAAGGTGTTGGGGACCGTCACCTCGAGCGGCAGCGACACCCTCTGGCCCGCCTTGAGGTGCAGCTGATCCTGACGATTGACCGACCAATCACCCAAGACCTGCGGCGCAAAGCTTGGGTTTCTACGGCGCGTCCGGGTGCGCACGATGACCTCTTCTTGCACCACCTTGAGCTCGAGGGTCTCAAGGGTCAGGTCTTGACGGGCGCACAGCTTGAGCGCGCCGATCCACGGCGCGCCGACCTCCGCGGGCGCTAGCGGCTCGAGGTCCACCTCGCCGAGCCGTCGCATCACGAAGGCTGCGTGCAGCTGCTCGCGCCAAGCCACCTTGGCGAGCTTGAACCCAAAGAAGCAGGGGATGATCGCAAAAAGCGCCATCACGCCAAGTCCGAAACTCTGCGCCGCAAACCGGATGACGGGGTGGAGGTTGGGCTGCCAGGGCTCGACCGCGACCCACTCGCCGCCCACCAAGACCTGCTCGGGCCGCGAGAGCATGCCGATGACCTCTCCGGTCAGCATGCCCAGCATCCCCAAGCCGGCGATCCCAAACCCCAGCGCGCCCAACGTGGGACCATAGCGTAACAAGGCTTCGTGCGTTGCGCTGAGCGTGCGCCGATACCGAACCTGACCTTGGTCGCTCACGATGGGGACGAGCTCGGAACCGGGCTGCTGTTGCGCGGCCGCCGCCTCGGCGGTGCCGGGCAAGAGCGTCAGGTCCGCGCGGTGGCGCGCATCGCCTTGCCAGAGGCTCCCGTCGAACCGAGCGGCTACACCCCAGGTGAGCTCGAAGGAAATCCCTGAGTAGCTTGGCAAACCGGCAGGCAGCATGAAGGGAACCGAGGTCTCAAAGGCTTCCCCTGGCGACAGCGCGGGCACCTCCAGCGTCACCTCGTGGACCAGCCGGTCAAGCGGTCCTTCGCGCTCGAGCGCATAGCCCAAGCCCACCTTGAGCTCGGCGGTGCGTAAGGCGCGCTGAGCGGTCATGGCGACGCGCGCCGTGAGCGCATCTCCAAAGCGGTAGACTGCGTCGCGTCGGTCAAGCTCGACGGACACAAGCGCAGGGGCTTTGGACACGGAGACCTCCTTGTCAAACAGCGCACTTGATGCGTAGCGGTGCGCCGCCGTCAAGCCAACTGGAATTCCGATTTGGAAAGCCGAGACGCTGCCGATGCGGGGTGGGCGCAGACGCCTGTTTTTATTAGCGTGATGCCAACTTCACGGAAAGCCGGGCATGAAACGAACCACCATGAGCTTCGCACTGATCGCCGCAGTTGCGTGCGACACACCCAAAGCGCCTGATCAAAAGGTGACTAGCGAGCCCGCTCCCAAGGCGAAGAGTGGATACTCTGGACACGGTGAAGGGTCCATCGAGCCCGCCGTGCTGGCGCGCTACGCACCGCCCAAGATACCGGCTGCCCAGCTGTCCAAAATCCAAGCCTATTTGGATATTCGCTCGCCCTCGAGTGGGACGGTCAGTGATGATGGGAAAAGCCTTTACATGAGCTGGTCGGTAACCGGCACGCGTCAGATCTGGCGACTCGATAAGGCGCAAGGCTTTCCGGTTCAACTCACCGGCGGACAAGACGCAACCTCCCTGCGCGGGTTGCTACCTAATGGACAAGGCTTGGTGGTCTCGAGAGATCGATCGGGTAGCGAATACTACGGTCTCTACTTGCAAGACGTGCAAGGCGGTGCGCTGCGCCCGATTCGGGTTGAGAAGAAGGTTAAAACCAACCTGCAGTGGATCGATGCTGACGGCAAAACCCTCTATTACACAGCGAACAAAACCAAGCCAGCAGACTACCACGTCTATCGCTATCATATCGCAGAGGATCGCCATGAGCTGATCCTCGAGGAGCCCGGCTATTGGTTCATCGCCGATAAGCATGAGGGTAAGTTGTTGATGGTTAAAGCCAAAGGGAACACGTCCCGAGCCGTCTACCTGTACGACAGCGTCACACGGAAGCTCACAGCCCTTTTTGGTCAAGATGAAGAGGAGCAGTACAGCGTCGCCTTCAATCACGAGGGCGATGTCCTCACGCTGACCAATAAGTTTGATGACTTCAAACGACTCTACCTCTATCGAGGCGCTCGTTTTGAACCGCTCACCGAGGCCCAGCCCTACGATATCGCGTCGTTCTTTACCGACCGCCAAAAGAGGAGGATCCATCTTCGTTTGGTCCGCGAGGGGCGCTTCTCCTTCGCCTTCCTCGACTCAAGCGGAAAGCCACTTGAGGGACCGCGCTTTGAGGGCGCAACCCACACCCTGTTGGGCGGCTTGAGTCCGAATGGGCGATACATGACCTTAGGCGTCACCTTTCACGACCGCCCGCGCAGCAGCTACGTCTATGACTGGCAAACGCAAACCCTCGAGCCTTGGACGCTGCCGTCATCGCCCGAGGTCGATACACGTGGCTTTACCCGGGACGAACGGATCCACTATCCGGCTGAGGATGGCACCCCCATTCCGATGTTCGTCAAGCGCTCCAAAGCGTGCGTTGACAAAGTCTGCCCCGTCATCATTCGGTTCCACGGTGGGCCTGAGGGCGCCTCATACCCCGGCTTTAGCCCCTATGATGAGCTCTTCATTCAAGCCGGCTTTGTCATCGCTAAACCGAACGTTCGAGGCAGTACCAACTTAGGCAAAGCCTGGCTGCACGCGGACAATCGAGCCAAACGCCTTGAAGTGATCAGCGATATTCGTGACGCCGCGCGTTACGTCAAAAAGGCGTGGGCGAAAGACGGTGTGGAACCCAAAGTGGGTATCGCCGGCGGGAGCTACGGCGGCTACTCGGCGCTGATCGGCATGACGCTTTTTGCGGGCACTTACGACGCAGGTATGGCGAACGTTGGGATGAGCAATTTGGTGACCTTTTTGGAAAATACGGCGCCCTATCGTCGTAAGCTCAGGGAGTCGGAATATGGCTACCTCGATAAG
>JAYZBQ010000093.1:0-10133 GCA_036338695.1 Myxococcota bacterium | reverse complement strand
CCCCGATTCACCCTGTGGACCGACGGCGCAACGAAGCGGCGCTGGATCTTTGTCCCAGAGGGTGAGCAGATCGACACGAGCGACATGAACGAGTGGCGATTTCCGGCGGGGACCAAGCTGTTCAAAGAGTTCACGCGCGACGGCGTGCGCGTCGAGACACGCCTGATGTTGAAGACCGGCGCAGGAGATGATGAGTGGGTCGCAAGCTCCTACCTCTGGGCTCAAGACCAACGAGACGCCACGCTGTTCAGCGAAGGCGGTGACAACCAACTCGGCACGCCGCATGACGTCCCCTCCGCCGCGTCTTGCTCGGGCTGCCACGACGGGCGCACGAGCCGTGCGCTCGGATTTAGCGCCGTTCAACTGGGCTACACACCCCCCGAGGGATTCGTCACCATCAACGACCTTAAAGCGGCCACAGTTCTCCCTGAGGCGGTGCCCGAGCTCCATGAGCTACCCGCCAACTCGGTTGACGCCGAAGCGCTCGGCTACCTCCACGCCAACTGCAGCCACTGTCACAACACCAACCGCCCCGCATCCGGCGGCGCGCGCTGCTACGACCCTCAAGAGGACTTCGACTTCAGCCTCCCTGCGGCAGGGGTCGCCAACGTAGGCGATGCGCCAGCCTATCGCTCAGGCGTCTCTGAACAGGTCGTTCAGCCGGGCAATGCGGCTCAGAGCGAGCTGATCCAGCGCTTCACGGCGCAACGCGCACAGCAGCGGATGCCAGCGCTCGGGACCGAGATCATCCACGCCCACGGCGAGGACCTGCTGACACGCTGGATCAACCAACTCGACTGAGGGGGGCGTCGCACAGCAAAGGTCCTTTGGGAGCTTGAACGCCTCATCGGGCGCGGCGCTCGAGCGCTTGCTTATCCCCACCATTCAGGCATGAATCCCGCCATGAAATCAGCAGCTATCACCCCCCTCGCCCTCCTGACGTTCGCCTGTTCATCGGCGCCCACCCCTCCGGATGCGGGTCAACGACCCGCTGATGCGGGCTCGGCGACACCGCTCGACGCCTCGCTGCCGCCGGACGCGAGCGATGGGGCAGAAGCTGGCCAGACGCTCGATAGCGGTGCGTTACCCGACGCCAGCTCGCCCGTGGACGCCGGTCCACAGACGCTCGAGGGCTCGTGGCAGTTTGACGGCGACACGGTCTCGGTGCGTGCGACCGCGCAGGGCGGGCTGCGCAGCTACACGCTGAGCAGCACCCACACCCAGCGTGACCAAGCGCCGAGCGAGCGTACCATCAACGAGCGTGAAGGCGACCCGATCCTTCGCTCGGGGGTGCTGCTGACCGACGCCCTCTTTGCGATGGCGGTCGAAGAGGCACGCCAGAACGCGGTGGAACAGATCAGCGACGACGCCTTCACCGGCGTGATCGACTGCTCATGTTACCAAACGGGCGCGCTGTGGAACTGGGTCTGGACGCGCGACATCGCCTACGCGGTGGAGCTCGGGCTGGCTTGGATCGACCCTCAACGAGCAGCCAACTCGCTGCTTTTCAAGCTCTCACGGCCTAAGGCGGGCGGCGGTCTTCAGATCGTTCAAGATACAGGCACCGGCGGGAGCTGGCCGGTCTCGACCGACCGGGTCACCTGGGCTCGCGGCGCCATGGCCGTGCTGCGGCAGATCGATCACCCTGAGCTGCGCGCAGCAGCCGTTGAGGCGATGCGCAACAGCGCCCAATGGGATCGCCGCTACGCCTACGATGCCCGCGACGGGCTGTACTTTGGCGAGACCAGCTTCCTCGACTGGCGCGAGCAGACCTACGCGGCGTACACAGCGGGCAACGTCGTCGAGATCGCGATGTCCAAATCACTCAGCACCAACCTGAACCACCTCTTCCTCCTGCGCTCGCTGGAGGAGCTGACCGGTGAGGCGCACGGTAGCCAAGCGCTCGCCGAGCGGATCGACGCCGTGTTCTACGACGGCGCAACCTACCGCAGCTTTACGGGTAACCCGCTCAACCCAGCGCCGGTCGAACAGCAAGACCTGCTCGCCACGAGCCTAGCGGTGCTCGACCTGGGAACGCACCCGGAGGCGCTCACAGCCTACCCATTCGGTGCCCACGGACCGCCGGTGATCTGGCCTCAGCAACAGCAGATACCCATCTATCACAACCGCGCCATCTGGCCCTTCGTGACCGCCTACTCGGTCCTTGCGGCGCGGCGCGCCGGGCAAGGTGAGATCTTTTCCGCAGGGCTGAACAGTTTGGTGCGCGGGGCCGCGCTCAACCTCTCCAACATGGAGAACCTTGAGGTCGCGAGCGGCGCCAACTGGGTTGAAGACGGCGCGTTCTCCGGTCCGGTCGTCAACTCACAACGACAGCTCTGGAGTGTCGCTGGCTTCATCGGCGCAGTGGTCGAAGGCGTCTTCGGCCTGCGCACGGAAAATGGGGTACGCACGGCGGCGCCGATCTTGCCAGCAGGCGAATGGTTTGAAGAAGGCGCCGTGCTGACGCTCGGCGGGTTCGAGGCGCGCATCGGCGACGGGCGGCTCCCAGCCGGTACCATCACCCGAATAGAGAGCGAGGACTGGCGCGACCTCTTCGGCGCGCGCGCCCCTTCGGTGACGCTCGAGGGCGCAGGTGACTCGGTCACGCTGCGGTTTGAGGGTGAGGAGGGCGCAACCTTTACGATCTACAAAGACGGAATTCAGGTCGCACAGAACGCCACGTCACCCTGGCGCGACCGCGCCGCGACGACCGGCTGTTACAGCGTGGTGGCGCGCTTGCGGCTCCCGTCGCTGCCGAGTCAGCCGCAGTGCTGGTGGGGCGATGGCTACGGGCGCATTCAGAGCGTCTACGCGCAAGACTTCACCTCGGTCGGGGGCGTCTGGTCGACCGAGCACGGGCGCGGGCACTACAGCCTCTGGGGTGCGCCGGAGCACACCCTGACGATGCGCGTGGTGCCCAACCACACGGGCGAACATTTCTTACAGCTCGTGTACGGCAACGGCGCCGGCTCCATCGAGACCGGCGTGACCGCAGGGGTCAAGCTCATAACGGTCCGCGACGAGCGCAACGCCGTGATCGCCGAGGGAGCCGTCGTGATGCCCCACCGCAGCGGCTGGAGTGACTGGGGTGACAGCAGCTTGGTGCCGGCGACGCTCGAGGCTGGGCGCGCCTACACGGTGGAGGTCAGCGACGGTGTCAACATGAGCTACCTCGATCACTACCGAGCCTATCGAGGTGGCCGAGGCGGTGGCGACCGACCATCGAACGATGTCAACGTCGCTGAGCTCAAGGTGCTTTTCATGCGCTGAGCGGACGCAGCGAGCGACTCTAGCGCAGCGATGCGTTGCCACCTATACCGTGGGCACGTGGGAGGCGGCATGGCGATTGTCTTTGATCAAGACGAACAGGTCCCGGTTGAGCTCGAAAAAACCGTGCTGCAGCAGGCGCTCGACCACGGCGTCAGCGTCACGCACATCTGCAAGGGCAACGCCCGCTGCTCGACCTGTCGGGTCGTCGTCCTTGATGGTGAGGTTCCTCCTCGAAACGAGGCTGAACAAAAGCTGGCTGATCGCTTGGGGTTTCCGAGCCATGTACGGCTCTCGTGTCAGCTTCAAGCCAGCCAGCCGATGCGCCTGCGGCGGGTCATCAAGGATCAAATCGATCACCAGCTGCTCAAGCAATCCAACGATGCGCAAGAGCGCCCGCTGGCGGTCCTGTTCTCCGACATCCGCTCGTTCACGAGCTTCTCGGAGCGTCACTTACCGTACGACATCGTGCACATCCTCAACCGGTACTTCTTGAGCATGGGCGAGGCGATTCACGCCCACCACGGTCAGATCGACAAATACATGGGCGACGGCATCATGGCGCTGTTCGGCCTCCAAGGCGACGAGCACCCTGCCGTACTCGCCTACCGCGCAGCGCTCGCCATGCAAGCTCGCCTCGACGACTTCAACGAGTACCTCTCGAGCACCTTCGACGAGCGCTTCGAGATCGGCGTCGGGATCCATTATGGCGACGTGGTCGTCGGTCACCTCGGGCACCCCGACCAAGTGAGCTTCACGGCGATCGGCGACTCGGTCAACGTAGCGGCTCGCATTGAATCCGCGACCAAAGGCGTCTCGTCGTTGCTCATGTCGGAGCAGGCCTATAAGGCGATCGGTGACCAAGGCTGGGGGTCGGTTGAGCTCGAGCTCAAAGGGAAGTCGCACGCGCTGCGGTTGTTTGGGCCAGGCGTCGCTCCAAGAGCGAGCAGTCGACCTCTACCTACCAGCTCGCCCAAAAGCGTGATCAAGCGGCGTCAGAACATAGGCGCTAGAGTCGCCTCTGGGCGGCTCAAGGCTTCCAACATCAGGATCGAAGCGACACCGAAACTGGCGCCTGATAAGAACTGATTCCATTTGCTGTGCGAGCCATCAGCGAGCTTGCTGTAGAGCCACAGCGCACCCATCAACACCATCACGATAACGATTTGACCAACCTCGATGCCCAGATTGAAGAGGAGGAGCGGCATGATGACGCTGTCCTCAAACAGGATCACTCGAAAATTGTTCGCAAAGGCGAGCCCATGAATTAGGCCGAAACCAAGCGCTGTCGTGTACTTGATGCGGGTGCCCGCCGCCTCTTCCTCCCCGCGCGTCACGTTCAACAAGGCGGTCAGCATGATCGTCATCGGAATCAGCAACTCAACGAGGTCCTGATTCGTTGGAATCCAATCCAGGGCACACAAGATGAGGGTTGCGCTGTGCCCCAGCGTGAACGCAGTGATAATGATCACGATTTGGCGCCATTGTGAGAGCCGGTAAGCCGCGCACAGTGCGACCACGAACAAGACGTGGTCGTAGGCGTTCACGTCAACAATGTGTTCCCAACCGGTCACAAAGAAGTTGGTACCGCCACTCATGGCTTCGGCCTCCCGAGGGTGTACGTCATTGTGTAGTCTCGGACGGTTGCCGCGTGCCCATCGTCGATGTCATACTCTGGGATCACCATCACCGTCCGGTTCGTCTGAGCAGAGCCAAAGTCCCGGAACATGATGGTGTTCTCGACCGTCACTTTGTCCCCTGCCCTTAGTCTCGTCACCCCACTGTCGAACTGGATGACGAGGACATTTTCGCGGTAGAGAGGGATCACCTGCTCGACCCGCCAGGTCAGCGAGCGCCCATTGTGCCGCACGCTGTAGAACATCTGAAAGTACTGCTCGATAAGCGCTCGCCGGTCCTCACGCTTGACGCTGTTCGGGTCACGGTCTTTGAGGATCGAGTTGACGAGGCTGAGCTGAAAGTCATCGATGAAGACCTTGCACTCCATACGCAGTGATCGCCGCGCTGAGTCGTACTTGATGATCGAAGCCGAGAGCTTGAGCGGGTGCGCGCTCGCCGTGTGACTCAACAGCGATGTCGAAACAAACAGCGCAACGGCGAGCCAGTGAGTAGGTCCTTTAGACTCCGGATGGAAACGGACGCCCCAGATGGTACCAAGTCTGCTCACGATGCTCACACCATCCGCCGGATCGAAACCTGATCACACCGCCCTTTATTGAGAATGCATTCGCATTAGCAACAGTTATTTGTGCCCGAACAAAAGACAAATGCTATCGACGCCTGCTACCCGTCGAGCGCTCCAAGCACCAAAGGATGGGTTATTGGCGGCACGTGAGACAGCTTCAAAGCCACCAATTCAGCGAGACGGCGCTTCCTTGAGCGATCGAGACGAGCAGGCTCTAAAGCGCCGCTGCAGTTGCTGGCGATCCAGCCCGCGCCCGATGAGCACCAAACGACAACGCCGCGCTTCGCCCCTCCATGCTGCCCCGGGCTCAAGCTCGACGACATCGCGAACAGCCTGAAACACAAACCGCTCAGCATAGCCTGGGACCGCCAGGACGCCTTTGACCCGTAGAAGCGTTGACGTCGTCGACCGCATCAACTCACCGAGCCATTGATCGAGCAACCCCACGTCGATATCACCTAAAATTTCGAGCGCCACCGAGTTCACGTCTTGATCGTGCTGGTGCCCATGATCGCGCTGATGATCGTGCTGCGTTTCAGCGTGATGGTCATGGCTGTGCCCTTGAGCTGCGCCGCTCTGACCCTGGCCTGCTTGACGAGGATGCGCTGCCTCATCAAGACGCTTGAGCTCCCAGATCCTCTCTGCTCGCACTTGGGCGGCGCGCGTCTCGATGACCGCTGCGAGCGGGTTTATTTGAGCCAATGTCTCTCGAACTTCTGCTCGCCGATTTTCGCTCACCAGATCGATTTTATTGAGCAAAACTAAATCGGCATAAACGACCTGTTCAAGCGAGGTAGAGGTCTCGCTCAGCGAGCGCTCAAAGTGGACTCCATCGATCACCGTCACGACGCCGCTCAAGGTCAACCGTTGGCTCAGCTGGGGTTGCTCGAAGATGCGAAGCACCGGAGCGGGCTCAGCGAGCCCCGTCGTCTCAATGATGATCGCGTCAAACGGATCATCGTCCCCGTCCAGTATCAACTCTAAGGCTTCGATGAGGTCCTGGCGCACCGTGCAACAGACACACCCACCCGTCAGCTCAACCACCCGCTCAACCGCCCCCGCGAGCAGCGTCCCATCAACGCCGGTCTCACCGAACTCGTTCTCGATCACTGCGATTCGGCGTAATGGCTCTGCGCAGGCGAGGTGTCTCAAAAGCGTCGTCTTACCGGCTCCAAGAAATCCAGTGACGACCCAAACGGGTATCCGGGGAGCGCTCGGATCAGACACGCTCTTCATCGCAGCAATCGGTGCCCTCAGTCTCTCGCTTGCGGCGTGTCAGCTCGCGCAAGTTGGATAGGTGACCGAACATCAAGATCAGGCCAGCGACGATCCCCACCGTCTCGCCCGACCCGTGTGCGTGTGCTTCGTGGGCTGAGTCGCCATGCGCAGCTTCATGCGCCTCATGATCTTGGTCGTGGTCATCGTGGTGGTTTGGGTTCTCACGGTCGGCGTGACGCTCGTGGTGCTCCCGATCGGCGTGCCCGGTGGCGTCTTCAGCATGATCGTGTGGGCTGTCATCGTCATGGGACACCGCAGCCGCGTGACCGCCATGATCCGAGTGCCCACCTTCATGGTCATGGCTCTCGCCTAATCGAGCGAGCAGCAAACCCACGATACCGATCGAGAGCGTCACGAGGACCCTGAACTTTCGGTGGTGTAACCAGCCCAACACAAGCGCGGCCACACCCGAAGCCACAGCGATCAACGTCAGCAACCACTCCGCCATGTGCCCTGCGAGGAAGCCGATCCCTAAAGCGGCGAAGGCAGACGGGATGAAGGCGCATACGGCGCAGTGAATCGCGCAAGCGACGCTGGCGAACGCGCCGAAGCGATCGACCCGCTCGCCAACGAATGTTTGACTCTTCGACAACATGTTCTCGGCCCTCCTGCGCTCCAAAAGATACGCACGCCACCTGCCGACCTGCTATTGCGAAACCATTATCATTAGCAAGTCAAAGCGCTCCGAAGACAGCACACGCCCTAATCAACAAACGACGGAAGCCGGTCAGCGGCTCACGAGTGAAGCGCCTCGTCGCGCTGCGTTGGACCCGGCTCACACTCCTTGCAGTGACCGTAGAGCGTGATCTCATGGCGGCTCATAGAGAACTGAGCTGGGACATGGTGAGCGACCAGCTCACACGGTATCGCGATGTCAAACACTTGCTCGCATCGCTCGCACAAGAAGTGGTGGTGGTGATGTTGATCGGCTCGCTCATAGCGCGCCACGTTATCCTCAAGTCGCACGACCGTAAGGATCCCGTTCTGGACGCCCTCACTCACGATTCGGTAGACCGTTGCGAGGCTAATTTTCGTTCCGAGCGCTAACGCACGCTGAACCAGGTCACGTGCTGCGAGCGGCCCTTGCGCCGCTTCAAAGACTCGCTCAATCGCTCGCTTCTGCCGGGTAGATCGTTTGCTCATATCGATACCGCATTCATGGTTTTCTGACGACACTTCGCTTATTGAGAATCGTTTCTCAAAAAAGGTGTTGCGAAAGACCTCGCACGCCCTAATATGACGCCATTCTCAATAAGGGTCTAGCGAATGTTGGCTTTCTCACGAACGAGCGGCACCGAGGCTATGCGCCTGATGGTCGTGGGCGCACTGTGCACGTTCTCGCTACCCGCTGCCGCACAGGAAGTGCAAAGCCCTGACGTCATTGGCTCGGCTGCCGAGCAGGCGCAACCGTCGCTTGCGGTCGATCAACTGGAAAATCGCCTGCGCACGGTGGAAGCGACGCTCGAGATCATGGGCAGCGCTCAAGCACCCTCCGCAGCGGCTGCTCCCCGCCCCGCCGCCCCGCCAAGCGCTGGCAGGCCGAAGGAAACATTTTTAGACATTGCGCTGATTCTGGATGCTGCGGCTGCCTGGTTCTCAGCAGAAGGCCTACAGACCGGCGCTCATGACCCGCCCGACTCCGGCTTTCACCTCCAGCAGCTCGAGATGTCACTCGGCGAAAATGTCGATCACCTCTTTGAGCTGCGCGCAAACCTCGTCTTCAGCGCCTACGGCGTCGAGGTGGAAGAAGCCTATGGGCGGACGCTTGCGCTACCTGGCGGCTTACAGCTGCGTGCTGGTCAATTTCTCACCCGGATGGGTAGGCTCAACGCGACCCACCCCCATAGTTGGTCGTTTGTGGACCAACCCATCGTCAACGGGACCTTGCTCGGCTCTGAAGGTAGCCGAGGATCTGGCGTTGAGCTGTCGTGGCTGAGCCCGCTGCCGTGGTACGCCGAGCTCATCGGATCGGCGACGGACGCAGGCGGTGAGTGCTGCGCTAAAAGCTTCCTTGGAGCCAATGACTTGGGGGTCAACTCGATCGGCGACTTCGTCTACACCGTCGGGCTGAGGCAGTTCTTTGACCTGTCCTCAAACCTTGGGCTGGCCTGGGGTATGACGACGCAGCAGGGACCGAACTCCACCGGGAATGGAAACCGTACGGAGATCTACCTGACCGACCTGTATCTTCGCTACCGACCGGTCGAGCACCCGCAGCGCATGGCGCTCTCTTGGACCTTTGAGGGGATGCTGCGACGACGGCAGATACCGCGCGGGCTTCGAGTGGACGCAGGCGGCTACACCCAGCTCGTCTGGCGGATGAACAAGTTGTGGGAGACGGGCGCTCGCTACGGCTACGTGACCGGCTCTCCCGATGATGACCTGATCCCTGAGGCGACCGACGATCGGCATCGTGTCTCGGCACAAGTGACGCACTATCCGTCCCACTTTTCTCGGCTGCGTCTGCAGGGCAGCGTCGACAACCCACTGTACCGCGATGAACCCATCTATGTCGGAATGCTCGCGATTGAATTCCTCGTGGGCGCTCACGGCGCGCACACGTACTAGGAGGCGGCGATGTTGAAACGACTGAGCCTCATCTTACTCAGCGCTCTCGTAATGGCGACGCCGGCTCGCGCAGCGCTCAAAGTGGTCACGACCGTGCCAGACCTCGCCGCCTTGGTCGCAGAGGTTGGCGGTGAGCATGTGCGCGTGACCACCATGTCGAGTCCGCATCAAGATCCGCACTACGTCGACCCCAAACCGAGTTTAGTCGTTGCGGTCGCACGGGCGGACCTCCTGGTGGTCAACGGGCTGGAGCTCGAGATCGGTTGGTTGCCCCCGATTATTGTCAACTCACGTAATATGGCTGTGCAAGTGGGTGCTACAGGGCACTTTGACGCATCGCTCTACGCAGACGTCCAAGAGGTACCAGCGCAAGCAAACCGGGCGATGGGTGATATCCACCCGGGCGGCAACCCACACTACCTCTACGACCCACGACAAGCTGCCAAGCTAGCCATTGCCATCGGCAACAAGCTCGCTGAACTCGACAGCGAGCGGCAGGCATTTTACAACAGCAGCTCCAAAGCGGTTGCAGAGCAACTTCAGAAGATCGCTCAAGCACAGACAGAGCGTTTCGCTCAACTTAGCGAGTCTCAACGCACCATCGTAACTTATCATCGCTCGCTTGTTTATCTTATCGATTGGCTCGGTCTGAAACGACCGATCAATGTGGAACCGCTACCAGGCATTGCGCCGACACCCAGGCACGTCGCCCGAGTACTGCAAACGATGAAGACACAAAAAATACGGACCATTCTGCAGGAGCGCCACTACCCCACACGCACCAGCGACACGCTGGCACGTCTTGCCAAGGCGCAGG
>JAYZBQ010000092.1:0-48613 GCA_036338695.1 Myxococcota bacterium | reverse complement strand
TCGAGTACGAGTTTCAGATGAGCCGTGAGGAGCGCGGCGCCGTGCTCGCCGCCTCAGCGCCTCGCGAGCTCGAAGTGGTCCTGGCGAACCTGCGCTCTGTTACAAATGATCCGTCAATCAATGGGAGCCTTCCCGAGAACTATCGAGCCATCTTCAGTCTCAAGACCCACCTCATGCAGCTCGCCTCGCGCGAGCGCTTCCCCGAGAGCGATTACCGCTTTAACGACACCCAGCGCTTTCGGGCGCTGCTCAATGCACAGCGCTTTGCGGTCTATGATGAAGAGGGCGCTTACTTGGGGCAGCGGATCCCGTTTAAGCTGACGCCCTTTGATCTGCAGAGCAACGGCGAACGGTTTGCGCTGCCGGTGATCAACTCGAGCTTAGACTGCGGTGAGCGCCTCTGGAGCGTCAACCTCTCGCTGGATGGCACGGGCGCTGTGCCAGAAGACTCCGTCCAGCGCTCCGCTCGTGTCGAGCTGCTGCAGAAGAACACCTTCTTTAGCCGCTGGTGCGGTGACGGTCAGGAGGGCTATCAGACCCACACCGTCCGCCCAGAGCGCAACCTCTTTCGTGACCCGCTCGCCGGCTCGCCGCAGGGCGCACAGCAGCCCCGCATTAGCCAGTTCCCTGGCTGGACGCGGGCTCGGGTTGACGCCAAGCTCAATGTGGACCCTGAGCAGTTCAATTCTGAGAACTACACGGAGAACGCATCCACCGAGCTTGCGGCGCGCGGGCTGTACGGTGAGTATGCGCTGTTCTTTCCGGTGCAGATGCTGCGCGCCTCGAGCGCCAACGGGCTGGACCTGCGCAAGCTCGATGACGTCCGCATCCGCGTCGATTTCACATCGTTTGCCCGCTGACGACTCGCTCAGGGCTTGAGGGCGGGGAGGGGGCAGCTCACGCCTGTGCCACCCAGTCCACAGTACCCTCCGGGATTCTTGTGTAGGTACTGCTGATGGTACGCCTCGGCGAGGTAGTAGCTCGGCATCGGTAGGATCTCGGTTGTGATCTGCCGCAGACCCGCCGCCGAGAGCTCAGCCTGGTAAGCCGCTTGCGAAGCCTGAGCGAGCGCTCGCTCCTCGTCGGTCCAGAGGTAGAGCCCGGAGCGGTACTGCGTGCCGATGTCGTTGCCCTGGCGCATCCCCTGCGTCGGGTCGTGGCTCTCCCAGAAGACCTTGAGCAGCGCCTCGAGCGAGGTCTGCGTGCGGTCGTAGATGACCCGCACGACCTCATTGTGCCCGGTGCGCCCCGAACACACCTCTTGGTAGGTTGGGTTCTCGGTGTGACCGGCGGCGTAGCCGACGCTCGTGACCCAAACGCCCGGCTGCTGCCAGTAGCGTCGCTCGGCGCCCCAAAAGCAGCCCATGCCGACGAGAAGCTCGCCGGCATCGCTTGGAAAGCCATCACTCAGGGAGCGCCCATTGACGGCGTGGAGCAGGGGCATCAGCCGGTGCGTGTGACGAGGTGGTAGCCGAAGTCGGTCTCGATCACGTCGCTGACGTCGCCGATCTCCATGTTAAACGCAGCCTCTTCAAACTCGGGCACCATCTGTCCGCGCCCAAAGGGGCCGAGGTCGCCGCCGCTGCGCGCCGAAGGGCAGTCGGAGTTTGTGACCGCTAACCCGGCGAAGTCGGCGCCACCGTCGAGCTCGGCCTTGAGGCCCTCGATGCCTGCAAGCGCTTCGGCTTTGGTGCGGGTGGCGGTCGAGCGAGCCGATCCGGCGTACATCAATAGGATATGCGAGGCGCGTACTTGTTCCATGGGGTGACTCCTTGTTCTGCTGGTCTCGCTAGCCCTTGTCGGCGCCCAGCGCAACAGATCGTTCGGCGGCTTCAGCCGGCGGCGACGGCTTGCCGATCAGGCGCGGGACGACCTCGACGATGAGGTTCCCGCCGAGCAACGCGCCGGCGCCAAAGAGAAACCAGCCGTCCGGCTCAATCTGTCCGGCGCCCAGGGCGAGGAGGGCGGCCCAGACCGGCTCGAGGGTGAACAAGATCGCGGCGCGCACCGGCGACAAGTGACGCTGGTAGATGTTCATGATCGTCAGGCAGATCACCGAACCAAACACCAGGCACATGACGGAGGGGAAGAGGAACTCGAAATCGGTGAGCAGCGTCACCACCTGAGCCGCCTCGATCTCCCCATGACGAACCCAACCGACAACGAATAAGAGCGCGCAGCAGCCGCCGGTGATGACAAAGGTCGTGAGCGTGATCGTGAGCGGCGGCAGGCGCTTGGTGTAGTAGTCGGTGCCGATGATATGCCCCGCAAAGGCGGCGGCGCAGATCACGGTCAACCACTCGGGTAAGTCAAAAGTGAGCTGAGGCGGTCCGCTGATAAACCCCGCGCCCAGCGTGGCGCAGGCGATCCCGATGATCAGGGTCTTTGAGGGCAGGGTGCGGGTCCACGCTGCGAGCGCGATCGCCGTGAAGACGACGTAGAGACTGGTGAGAAAAGCCGACGTGGCGGAGTCGATCCCGTGCATGCCGAACATCTGCAGCAAGAAGCCAGCGAGCACGAAGAACGAGAGCACGCCGCCCGCTCGCCACACCGCAGGGTCGGTCAGCCGCTCGCGCGCCGCTGGCAGCGCCACCGGCAGAATCAGCGCCGCGCCCAGAAAGCGGATCACCATGAACAAGCCGACCGTGATCGGGAGCGCCTCTGCCCCGAGCAGGCGGTCGCCTGCGTTGAGCGCTGATTTGATCCAGATGAAGGTGTAGCCCCAGATAAAGGTCATCAGGAGCAGCGCCCAGGTGGCGCGCTTTTGCTGCATTGTCGACATGGTCACTCCACGGGACAAGGACGGCGCTGCGCTAGCCCGCCTTACCACGCGAAGCAATCCATGAATGAACACTCCACAGGAGGCCGTTGTCCGCGGCGCAGAGCCTCCCTCGCATTTTCGTTGACCGACTGTCGCGTGGCCTTTATCGAGGCGCCCACAACAGGCTACCGGGCGATTAACTCAGCGGTAGAGTGCTACCTTCACACGGTAGAAGTCACTGGTTCAATCCCAGTATCGCCCACCACCCAGCAGGCGCCGATCGAGAGCGCCTGCTTTTCGTTTTTCACTGTTTACCGAGGTCGAAGCCGATGAGCAGCTGGCGCGGGCTGCCTGCGCGTGCGCCGTACGGGCGAGCGCTCGAGAGATACGGTGTATCGAGTAGGTTCCTGCCGCCTACGCGGAGGCTCACTCGTTTACTGAGCGCCCAACGGAGTGTTGCATCGAGGAGTTGGTGTGCCGGGATCCCGCTCGCCGGATCGACTTCGCCCTGACCGGCGGTATCTCGCATGACACCGTAGTACACACCGGCGATATCAAGCGTCACCGGCTTAACACGGAGCCGCATGCCGATCTTGGCTTGGTGCGTCGGGACATACGGGAGCGCGTCACCAGCTTCCACGTCGCCGAACAGGCTTGATGCCGAACTGAACGAGGTTCGAAAGGAGCTGGCGGTGAGTGTGTAGGCGCCTTTGAGCTCCCAGCGAAGGCGGGTTACGCTTCCGGACACTTTACCCGATACTTCAGCCCCGTAGACATCAACAGCGCCACCGTTGAACTGCGCATCGAGGAGGTCATTAGGACACCCTTTGGACTGTGTGCATTGACCGAGCATATTGTTGTAGAGATTTGCAAATCCAATCAATTCGAACTCTCGTTGAGGCACTCGAAAGCGCAGGCCGGCTTCGAGGTTGACGCTCTCTTCTGGGTCGATCTCTTTCGACTGCCCTGGCGCAACAGGGCTAAAGCCACGGTGGACGCCGATCAGTAATCCGAGCGCACGCGAGCGTTGGTAAAACAATCCCAGTCCGGGCAGCGCAATCAGTTGTTGGTTCTCGCCCCGGACTTTGCCGAGGTGATCGGTCAGTGCCCCCTCGATGGCTTCGAAACGACTGCCCGCAGACAGGAACAGATTTGGGCGCAATTGCCACTCATCGAGTGCGTGGAGAGACAAAGCCCTGGTCCACGCATGATTCAAGGTCGTGTCTTGTTCAGGGCGACCATCGCTGACCAGCTCTCCGCTCTGCACCAGAACACCCTCGGCGGTGTGGTGTCGGTCGATGGTGTCATGGTGGAGGCGCAGCCCAAAGTTGAGTCGGTGCGGACCGACCTTGTGCTCAATCGTGCTCTGGACGCCCGAGCTGAGATAGCTCCTTGTGTTGGTGCCGAGTAGGATCGCCATACTGTCATCAACACTGTCTTCCTCACCTTTGATCAAGGCCAGCCAGATACCGTTAACACCTGCGGTGGTGTTGCTTCGGATAAGGTCCCCGATCGACGGGCCGCCGCGCAGGCCTGCGACCTTACGCCAGCTCCGGTGAAAACGGTTCTGATACAACGCCGAACGCATGTGTCCGTGAGCCCAGCTAAAGGAGTGCTCGAGGACACCTTGCCAGCGAGCCCATGCCATGCGGTCGTCTTTGCTCGCCAAATAGCGGCGATAGGGGTCGCGCTCGAAATCTGGGCGAGTCAGCCCGAGGTAGGATGCGTTGGACACCTCGTCAGCATAGCCAAGCTTGAGTAAAGCTCGGTGTGAGGCGTGCTTGGTGGAGGAGTTGCGCCAGAGACTCTTGAGTACGACCTCATTTTTCGAGAACCCGCTGTTGCCGCCCGTGTCCGGTCCGGCGGATCCGTCGATCCGATGATAGCCATCAGCACGCACATGGACGACGTCGATGAGGCCACCGATACGCCCCGCCATACCCCCGGCTGCAAAGTGAGCTTTCCCGTAGCCAAAGTTGCCGTTAGCGCTTCGCAGCAGCACCTCAGGACGCCGCTCCGGGACCTGTCGGCTGAGCAGGTTAATCGCCCCGCCGATCGTTTGAGGTCCGAACTGAATTGCCGCAGCTCCTTTGTAGACTTCTAGACCGACAAGTCGGCTCGAGATGGGAAAGTAGTATGCTGCTGGGGCACTGTAAGGCGCTGGCGCAATGAGTATGCCGTCCTCCATCAACGTCACCTTGGCGCTTCGGTCCGAACTCGCGCCGCGTAAACCGATGTTTGGGCGCAGTCCGTAACCCTCCTCTTCGCGTGTGTACACGCCAGGAACTTGACCGAGGATGCGATGGATATCGTCGTGACTTTGTCGCTGCAGGGTTTTCTCGCTCAGCTTGTGAGCAGAACCGGCTGTGCGACGACGTTTACGATCTGAAAATATTGAGATCCCGGGTAGGTCGCGCTCACTCAGCTTGAGCGCGTCCTCTGACTTCGTTGCGGTGTCGCTGGCAAGGAGCGTACTGAGCAGTGTCAGACTGAGCATCACAGGCGTCCTGTTCTCGACGATCGGGCGCGTGAGTTCGGCGCCGGTAGGATCCATTTGTCGTCAACCGGTTGAGCCAAGTCGATTTGATCGTCAATCAAAAGAGACGGTGCTCTGCCGTTAAGGCTGACCGGCGCATCGACGCGCACGGCGACATCAAAACCCCGGACCTTAAAGTCGCTATGAATATGCCGAGCTAACTGCCGGATCAGGTCGGGTTGCCCTGAAAATTCTGCCTCTTGTCGCATATTCAGGTAGCGAGAGGGCGGCACTTGCCACTCGCGACCACTCGCTCGGTCTACTACACGGTACGTGATGGAGCCATGCTTCTCACGCACCATCACGCGCCAAGAGAAGCGCATGCCTTGCTCATGCCAAAGGACGTTCCCTCCGTAGATGAGATGACGCTGTGGCCAAACGAGTTGCAGCAGGACCAGGGTCAGCGCAGCCACCATCACCGGGCGCATCCAATACTTCCTGTCTCCTCGGGCGACCGTCTGGACCACCTGAGAGCGCCCCCTCGATAGCCAATTCGGAGCGAAGAACAGAGTTGACGCTGCGGTCATAATGAAGGGAAAAATCCCGATATCAAAGAGGACATGGGTCATACCGTGAAACACAACGACGGCACAGAAGGCGAGCTGCCGGGTGGGGCGCCAAAGCAGCAGGAAGGGGATCGTCAGATCATACAAAAATCCAGCCCAGCTGAATACGAGGGGCGTCGCTGCGAAACCTTGCAGCCAGCCGATGACAGGTAGGTGACCTCTTGAGGCGAGCCAGATTCCCATCGGCTGACCATCGATCAGCCAGTCGCTGCCCACCTTTGCGATCGCTGCCGAAAAATAAACAACGGCGATTTGTATCCGCAGCATCCACAGACACCACGCAGGTATCGTTGGTGTCTGCGGACGTCGAAACGGTCGGTTGTCGACGTTGAGGAGTAGGTTGTCGAGTGACCAAACGCGATGACAAGGTGTGAGCAAGAGCTCAACACACAACAACAACACCAGAATATAGTGATTTAGGTAGTTGGTGACGTCCATCGCCTCCCAGTACCCAAACCCGAGCGTGAAAACGACAAGCGCCGGACGTGTGAATAAGCCGACAGTGATGAGTAACGCGCAGACGCACAACCCGTATGCCATTGCGTAGAGCGTCGTTCTTCCGGGTACAGCGACCCACTCTAAGCCGGTATATTTAAAGAAGAATGACGGCTCAACGTAGTGGATGTCGACCCATCCGTTAGCGATGTAGCGCGCCATGGCGATGGTTAGAATGGCGCCGAAAACTATGCGAAAAAATGCTAAACTACGCCCGTCGACCGGCTGTCGAGCCGAGTCGATGAGCGCGTCCAGCCGCTCAGTCATTATCGCCAGCACCCTCTTGCGGAACGCTCAGATTGAGGACGGTGGCGAACTGTGTTTTGAGCAGATCCGTCACCGTCTTTACCTTGCCGTGGAGATCACGCAGTGCCTGCGGGTCGTTGCGGAGTAGGTCTGCCCAGTCTACCTCCAGCGCACGCGCTGCGCTCTGCGCCTCTGCGATTGCTGATTGCAGTTCGTCCGCTAGCTCAGAGGCGCCCTCTGCCCGTAACAGCGCATCAAACCCGTCACCTGATTCACCTGAAAACAGCGCAGCGAGGCCCGTGATGTTGCTCTGAACGCTTAGGCCGCTCTGCAGTGCCAGCTGAAACTCGAGTTTGTTGGCGCACGTCGGTTGCGAACAGTCCGGGCTGATACCCGTGGGAACCGCCAGCCGCTCATCCTTCGTCACAAGGTCAAAGTGAAACATCGCAGCGAACAGCTCATCGAGGACACATTGAGGAGTGGAAAACGCCGAGTCGCCACCCGGATTTTCAACTTGACTCATAAAGTCACCAGAATCGCTTGCCCAACGCGCTCTCAACGCCTTGGCGTCATCGTCAAGCGCCTTGGCGACGACTGCGCTGTACTCGGCGCGCGCAAGCGCCCTTCCTTCAACGCCCAGATCATCCCACTGACCTTCAGTTTCAAGCGGGAGTTGGGGGGGGCAGGTGTGCTCGTCATGGGGGCGAAACAGAAGCTGTTCGAGCGTATCCAGCCCGTAAACGTTCGCCATCACTCGGTCGCGAAAGCCATCCTCTGCATACTTTTTGGACACTAGAACTTGATCGACTCGGCACGCATTGGTGAGCGGCCACGAGTAGAGTGTATCCCTGAGGCTCTCCCCACCTTTCCTGGTCAGCGCATTGGCGCCTGGACCGACATGCATGACCTCGAGTTCTTGGACGAGTGCCATCACGGCGAGCCATTGAGTCTGCAGCGTATCAGGCTCGAATGTACCCTCTGCTTGAGCGAGCGCTAAACCGTTATCCGCGGCTGTCTTGAGCTGGGCTGTTGCTGCGACCAGGCGGTCAAGGCGTGTCACATAGACATTTCTAATTAGACCAACACCCACCGACAAGCGGTAGGTGTTGGAATCGGGGTTTGGAAGCTCGCTCTCTCCCTGCGTGCCGGAGCACGCAGGGGAGAGGAGCAGTCCCGATAGGAGAATAACAACCAGTGATGTGGGTCTCACCATCCGTCCTCACCGTCATCATCTCCGAGGTTGGCGGCGGCGAACCCATACCGCTCTGCCAACAGCGAACGCGCTTGGCGCAGTTTGCTTTGGTACCCAGCTACGTCGGGGGAACCTGGTAGAGCAGGTGCCGCACCGATCAGCTGGTGAAACTTCTGGAAGTACGTCATGTCTTCCCCTGTGATTTCATTATTCAATGGACTCTTCGGGTTGAACTGCAGCCCCAGCGCAAAGCCTTTGAGCTCGCCCCAGTGTTTTGCGTGACTTGCGAAGCTGTAGTCATCGGTGCCAAACTTCGCCATGTCTTGCAGTGTATCGTTGATGTAGTGAACGACCGTTGCCGCTACACATTTTTCCCACGATGAAATCACCACGTCGCGGTGCGCTTTGAGTTGCGTCATCTCTGCCTCTGAGAGCGTGTCACCGGCGTTCATGATGAGTGTACGGCCGGCGAGGAAGTGGTCCATCGCATCCTTCGTAAAGTCAGTTTTAGCCGAGTCGGCAGAGCCTCGATCACGCTTGGCGCAGTTGACGCTGTGTAGAAAGTTGATCTCAGACTTTAAGTCGATCTTTCCGTCACCGTTGGTGTCGTGGGATCCTTGCCAGTCGTCGCGGCCGCCTTTGCCGGCGACTTCGTCGTCGGTGTAGGCGAGGTAGTTGCGGGCAGCTCCAAAGTAGCCGAAGCCCTCGTCCCATGCGTGACCTAAAGCACTGTACGGCTTCGGTTCACCATTTTTGACGTACTGGGCGTTGCTCGCCAGCAGCCCTTTACCGTCTGTATCATCGTCCATGTAGTCATCTGCACCCTGTGAGAACGCAACCGCCATCCCGATGAACTTGGCGAGAATCTGTTGGATGTCGTGACCTTCCGGTGTGACAAAGACGTGAGCGATTTCGTTTCCACTCGGATCCAGCGGGACGTCGCCGGCGACCCGGGCAACTGCTGCGTCATCCACCCGCTGGAACAGGGCGTCGACGTACGATTCCGGCGATGTGATCTGGTCACCTAAGCCATGACCAGTAAACTCAGTGGACCAGTCCTTGTAGTCAGTTGATGAGTCATTACCCGCCAGTTTCCCGACAAGGTTCTTCTTCGTCGAGATCTCGTTGTAGGTCGTCTGCAAGGGAGCCGGATCGGTGCTTAGCTTGTGCGTCAGATCACCACTCGTCTCACCGTCGAACCGAAAGAAGAAGTTCAGGCGCGCTGTGACCTCGCCGGCGCTCGGTACAAAGCTGGAGTCGTTGAGCTCTGCAGAGATCCTGGAAAACTCGCCTTTGAGGTCTGAGAGGATGACCTGGCGTGCCGTCTGCCCAGAGTAGGAGACCGCGCTGCCCTCCATGAACTTGCTCTCGAAGTTGTAGGAATCCGGGGTCTCAATTGCTGCTGGGCCTGCGTCCGTTGCGGGTCCCGCATCAGCGACCGGGGCAGGGCCGGCGTCTTGGTGATCGTGATCGTGATCATCACCGCCGCAAGCGATCAGGCTCAGGGCAGCGACCCCCAAAGCGGCTTGTTGGAGTTTCAACATGTCTTATGCTCCTTTTTCTATTTAGCAGACATTATATTGAGAATCATTATCAACACGGTGGTCAGGTGCGCCAGGGTTGCCGGCGTGTCAATAATGAAAATCATTATCATTATCATTTGTGGGTTGGTCTCTAGGTATCGTGCGATGGTCCAATTCCAGGTATAGGCACGGAAAGAAGGGGGTTTTTGGGCCTTGAGATGGGTGCTCTTTACGCTTCTGTTTGGCGCAAAATTGGAGGCCAGCGACGCCTGGAAACAGGTGGCCAGCACCCAAGACGGTATCACTGTCCGGGCGCGAATCGACCGGAGCGCTGGGCAGGGCGAGACGATTGCGTTGGGGGTTATTCGTGCGCCCATCAGTCGAGTCTGGGCGGTGCTGGCGGACGTGGCTCGGTATCAGGAGTTCATGCCCTATATGAGCGAGAGCAGGCTGGTTCGCAGCACGGCCGCTCATGTCTGGCAGTATTGTCGCACGAAAACGCCGGTGGTCTCGAGCCGCGACTACACCCTAAAGTTCACGATGACTCGGGGGCGTCAGGGAGCGCCCTGGTTCATTCGATTTGAGCAAGATAACGCAGCAGGTCCACGCCCTAAGGCGGGCGTTGTCCGGGTGGAGGTCGTCGAAGGGTCGTGGGAGCTCACGTCGGTCGATAACGGGCGCGCCACCCAAGCCATCTACCGACTGCGCACCAACCCGGGGGGCTCGGTGCCTTTGTGGCTCGCGCATTTAGGGAACACGCGCGCCATCCCAGACATCGTGCGTGCAGTTCGACGGCGGGCGCGCAAGTGACCCGAGTTTTTGCTGCATCCGAGGCTGGCTTGAGGTAGGCGGGGCGCGTCAGCGCCTTTAGGGGGACGAGATGGAGTCCGAAAAACGACGCGTGCATGTGGTGACCTACGGTTGTCAGATGAACAGCCATGACTCCGACCGCATGGTTGAGCTGCTCGAGCCTGTCGGCTTTGAGGGCACGACGGACAAACTCTCAGCGGATCTGGTGATCCTCAACACCTGCTCGGTGCGTGACAAAGCGGACCAGAAGCTGTTCTCGGAGCTCGGCCGCTTGAGGGAATGGCGCGAGGCAGACCCCACGCGCATTCTCGCTGTCGGTGGATGTGTGGCGCAGGGTATGGGCAACGACTTGCTCGAGCGTTGCCGGCACCTCGACTTGGTCTTTGGCACCGATCAGCTCGCTGAATTGCCCGATATGGTTAGCCGGATCTCAGCGCACCGCGTGCGCGTCGCGGCGACCGAGTGGCGCAAGGCGGACGAGTTTGATTTTCTGCCGATTCGTCCGCAGCGGCGGATGGAAGGGACGCACGCCTTCGTCAAGATCATGAAGGGCTGCAACAAGTTCTGCACCTACTGCATCGTGCCCTACGTCAAGGGCCGTGAGCTGTACCGACCGGCTCAGCAGATCGTCGACGAGGTGCGCATGTTGGTCGAGCGCCACGGGATCCGAGAGGTGACCTTGCTCGGACAAACGGTCACCTCCTACAATCTGAAGAACCGCAAAGAGGGGGAGCCGCGTTTCGCCGAGCTCTTGCTCCGGATTGCTGAGGTCCAAGGGTTGCATCGCGTTCGATTTATGACCGGCTATCCCAAAGACGTGCACGAGGACCTGCTCGACGCCTTCCGAACGCAGCCCAAAGTTCAGCCCTACATTCACATGCCCGTGCAGAGCGGCTCAGACCGTATCCTGCGCCTGATGAACCGAGGCTACACCCGGGCGACCTACCTCGAGAAGATGGCGGCGCTCCGAGCGGCGCGCCCTGGCCTCTCGCTCACCAGCGACCTGATCGTTGGCTTCCCTGGTGAGACCGAGGAGGAGTTCCTTGAGACGATCAGCCTGATGGAAGAGGTCCGCTACGACTCGGTGTTTAGCTTCGCCTATTCGGAGCGCCCCGGGACGCGCGCCGCAAGCTTCGCCGACTCGGTCCCGGCTCAAGAGCGCAGGCGGCGTCTGGTCCACCTCAACGCCGTCCAGGACCGCATCACGCGCGAGCTGCTCGCGGAGTGCGTCGGGCGCACCCAAGAGGTCTTGGTGCTCGGGCCGAGCGCACGCGACCCGGAGGTCCTGCGGGGCCGGACGCCGGAGCACCGTATGGTCAACTTTGTGGGCGAGGCCGAGGTCGGTGACCTCGTGAGCGTGCGGATTACCGAGGCAGGTCATCACACGCTGAGAGGTGAGCAGGTCATCACCCATGCAGCTTAGGGGCGTCGGTCGCGCCGCCACCGTGGCGTACATGGCGCTGATCCTGTATCTGGCACTGGCGCCTGCGCCGGACGGCCCGCAGATTCCTCATCTCGACAAACTGATCCATATGGTGTTGTGGGGCGCCATGGCGGGGTTGTTCCTCGTCGGGTGGCCTGGGCGGGCTCGCTGGGCGCTGATCGTCTGCGCGCTGCATGGAGCAGCGACCGAGGTGATGCAGGGGACGCTCGTGCTCGGGCGCAGCGCCGAGTGGCTGGACTGGGTCGCCGATGTGATCGGGGCGGGGGTTGTGGTCGGGCTGGCGGTCTGGGCGCAGTCCCGCCGAGGGGACGCAACGCCCGTCGCGTAAGCGAGGACGAAAGAGGTAAGCCATGGAAGCGACGATCGGTTTTTTAGGTTTTGGCACGATGAGCTCGGCGATCGCCCGAGGCTTGATGGGCAGCGGGTACCCATCTGCGCGCATGAAGTGGTACAACCCGACGGATCGGATGGCAGGACGCGCCGCTGAGCTCGGGCTGCCGGCGCGTGCGCCGAGCGGCGAATACCTCATCGCCGAGAGCGACATCATCTTTCTCGGGATGAAGCCTCAGGTCGCCGCTATGAGCCTGTTGCCTGTCCAAGGGGCGTTTCGCGAGGGACAGGTGGTCATCTCGATGCTGGCGGGGCTGCCGATCGAGGAGTTGGCTGCGCTGATCGAGGCGCCGGTTGAGCTGGTGCGGGTCATGCCGAACACGCCCGTAGCGCTCGGGCGAGGGGTCGTCGGTGCGAGCGCCGGTCAGCGCCTGAGCCCGGCGTCTCGCGCCGCTGTGGGCGAGCTGCTCGCCCGCCTGGGCGAGGTGTTCTGGGTGGACGAGGCGCGGATGGACTCGCTGACGTCGGTTAGCGGCAGCGGCCCCGCCTTTGTGTATCGCTTTATCGAGGCTTTTGAGGGCGCTGCGAGGCAGCAGGGCTTTGACCCTGCCGACGCTGAGCGGCTGGTCCGACAGACCGTCGCTGGGGCGATCGAGCTGCTCGAAGATCAGGGCGGCGACGCGGCGGCGCTGCGGCGCGCAGTGACCAGCAAAGCGGGGATGACGGAAGCCGGTCTGCGGGTCATGGACCAGCACGGCCCAGACGCATTAATGCAGCAGGTGTTGGGGGCGACGGCAGCACGAGGCGCCGAGCTGGCGCAGGGGCTTGATCCCGTGGATCTCCCCGCCATGGCTGCAGACGTGGTGGCAGCGGCTCAGCCCGCTGCTCGTCAGGCAGCGCGCTTGAGCGATCACCAAAAGACCGCAGCGATCGAGGCGATGGCGCAAGCGCTTGAGCGCGCTCGTGGCGCCATCGTGCGCGCCAATGCGGAGGATCGGCGTGAGGGTGAGCAGGTGGGGCTATCGAGCGCGCTGATGGATCGTCTCTTGCTCGACGACGCTCGGTTGACGTCCGTGATCGCAGATTTGCGAGCCGTTGGAGGGCTTCCTGACCCCGTCGGCCGGGTCCTCGACGAGCGCCGGATTGAAGCCGGGCTCACCTTGCGCAAGGTCGCCGTCCCGATCGGCGTGGTCGCGGTGATCTATGAGAGCCGCCCCAATGTCACGGTCGATGCGGCGGGTCTATGCCTTCGCAGCGGGAACGCGGTGATCCTGCGAGGCGGTAAAGAGGCGCTTCGAACCAGCCGAGCGCTCGTCCAGGCGCTACGAGAGGGGCTCGAAGGGGTCGGTTTGCAGCCGGACCTCGTGCAGTTGGTGCCGGTGCAGGATCGCCAGCTCGTCAAACACCTGCTCGTGCACGAGGAGGGGATTCCGCTGGTGGTGCCGCGCGGCGGGCCTGGCTTGATCCGTGCGGTGAGGGCGCAGAGCCGGATCCCGGTGGTTAAACACGACAAGGGGTTATGCTCCGTGTATGTCCACGAGTCGGCGGATCGTGCGATGGCTCGCTCCATCATCGTGAACGCAAAGACTCAGCGACCGGGTGTCTGTAACGCGATTGAGAACCTGTTCATTGACCGAGCGGTCGCTGCCGAGTGGCTCCCCGAGATCGCATCCGATCTCGCCGCACGCGGCGTCGAGCTGCGCGGCTGCCCGCGCGCCCTTCCGCATCTGCCAGGCGGCGTCCCGGCGATGGACCAAGACTGGGACACCGAATATCTTGAGCTCGTACTCGCCGTGCGGGTGGTCGATGACCTCGACGAGGCGATCGAGCTAACGCAGCGGCACAGCTCGGAGCATTCGGACGCCATCGTCGCCGAGGATACCTTGGCTGCTCAGCGCTATCTGGCGGAGGTCGACTCAGCTGCTGTGTACCACAACGCCTCAACGCGTTTTACCGACGGCGGCTGCTTCGGCTTGGGCGCTGAGGTCGGTATCAGCACCAACCGGTTGCACGCGCGGGGGCCGATGGGTCTCGCCGAGCTCTGCACCTACAAATATCAGGTGTTCGGCAGCGGTCAGGTGCGTCGTTAGGTGTTGCTGTACAAATGTTCACAGGTTCGACTTTAGGCTGAGGTTGAGCTAAAAATTGACACGAACTAAAGCGGTCTAGTGATTTATTTTTTCTTATAAAAATAAGGTTTAAGTAAAATTCTCTGAGTAAGCCTCTTGTCAAGCGGCCAGCGAGGCCTAGCCTGTCAAGACCTCGGAGTATTGTCAGCGTGCTGTCCCCAACGCGAAAATTGAGCCGGCATCGAGATCAGGTCTGTGTCTTGGACCTCGGAAGCCACACCTTACGCGCCGCCATCTTTGACTGCGGGCGCGACGCTCAGTCGCTGGAGGTGCGTGGGATTGCGCGCCGCCGTGCGCGAGGGATCGGCGCCGGCGCAGTCATCGATCTGCGTACGCTGAGCGCCGAGATTGAAGCGCTCATGCACCAGCTCGAGCTGATGTCCGACCTGCGCGTCAGCCGCGTGGTGTTGATGGTGACACATCCTTCGTTGTCCGTGTGCAGCGCCTCGGGCGTCGCCAGCGTTGGCGGCAGCGTGGTTCAACCGAAAGATTGTCGGCGGGCCGAGGACGTGGCGCGTGAGCGCTTCGATCGACGCCGCCACCGGCTCGTGCATGAAGCGGTGAAGAACTTTCGGCTCGATGGGCGCGTCTATCGTGAGCGCCCTCACGCGCTCAAAGGGCAGCGCCTCGAGGTCGACGTGCAGCATGTCTCCTACTGTGAGGCGACGCTCGATAACCTCGTGCGCGCTGTCCAAGCAGCCAAGCTGCAGGTGGAGGCGGTCTGCTCGAGCGCCATGGCAGCGGCGCAGGGTGCGCTGACGAGCGATGAGCGCAGCGCTGGCGTCGCCTTGCTCGAGCTCGGTGGGCAGACGACGACAGCCGCCATCTACGCTCAAGGCGCGCTGGTCAGCGCACGGTGTGAGCGCGGCGGCGCCGACGGGCTGACGCACGCGCTGTCTCAAGGGCTTCTGATCCCTCGCCGCGACGCCGAGCAGATCAAGCATGAACACGCCTATGCCTCCAACCTAGGGGCTCCGAAGCGCGAGCCGGTACGCGTCGAGACGATCGGTTTGCGCGACGCTCGGCAGCTCTGTCCTCGCCTATTCGCCGAGGCGATGGAGAGCCCGCTCAGCGAGCTGCTCAGCCGCTTGGCGCGTTTGGTCGCCGAGTCGGGGATGGCGCAGCAGCTGAGCGCAGGGCTCGTCCTGACGGGCAACGGGGCGCGCCTGCGCGGGTTGTGCGATCTGGCTGAGCGCCTCCTGTCGGTGCCCGTACGCGTAGCGAAACCGACCGAACAGCAAGGCCTCGGGACCCTGCTCAACGAGCCCGGAGACTGTGCGCTCATCGGCGCAGCGACGATGTGGTCGGAAGATCAGCTGCCCTCGTGGGAGACGCCGCAGCGCAAGGCGCGTGCGCGCCGAAGCGCACAACCGCGCTGGCTCGATCTGCTCGCGTAAGGCACAAGGCCGCAGGAGCGAGGCCATGTTTATCGACAGCCACTGCCACATCGGACCGAGCAACTTCGGTGAGGAGGTCGACGCGCTGGTGCAGCGCGCGCTCGACGCGGGGCTGACCCACTTGGTGCACATCGGCGCCGGCGGTGACACCTCAGCGTGCCACGAGGCGATGGAGCTGATCGATCGCTATCCCGAGGTGTTTTGTACCTTGGGCGTCCACCCCCACGATGTCGGTGAGGGGTTCGATGCGCGCGAGGTGCTCGCCTTGGTGCGCCGGTTGGCGGCGCACCCTAAAGTGGTGGGCATCGGTGAGACCGGTCTCGACTACTACTACGACCACGCACCACGCGCCGATCAGCGCCTCGCTCTGCGCCAGTTCCTTGAGCTCGCCAATGAGCTCAACAAGCCGGTCGTGTTTCACATCCGCGAAGCCTACGAGGACTTTTATCCCATCCTCGATGAGGTCGGTTTGCCGCCAGCGGGTGGGGTGCTGCATTGTTTTACCGGGACGCTCGCTAACGCCGAGGAGGGTTTAGCGCGCGGTCTGATGGTGAGCTTCTCGGGGATCGTGACGTTCAAAAGCGCAGGCGATCTGCGCGCCGTCGCGCTCGAGGTGCCGCTTGAGCGGATGATGGTCGAGACGGACTGCCCTTATCTAGCGCCCGTACCGGTGCGAGGGCGCAAGAACGAGCCGGCTTATGTCGCGCACACCGCGCAGCTGCTGGCTGAACTGAAAGGCGTGGGTACCGACGCGCTCAGGTTGCAGACGGCGCGCAACGCGCAGCGGCTCTTTAGCCTGCCAGACCCAGTCGCGTGAGCGTCGCCTCGTCCAGCCGGTAAACGGGCAGCCCCGGCAAGCCGATTCCGACGCTGGCGAGATGGACGCGGTCGGATCGTACCCCCCCGTAGCGGCGGTCACCGAGGATCGGACAGCCGTGGGCGGCGAGCTGGACTCGGAGCTGGTGTCGTCGCCCGGTGATCAGCTGAAGCTCGACCCAAGCGGTGGTCTGCTCGAGCACCTGCGTGCGCATGGGTTTGGTGCGCGGCGCGCCCAAGGGTGTCGCATGCGCCAGCCCGCGCTCGAACCGCCAGCCATGTTCGAGACGAGCGGGCAGGCGCGGCGCGCCGGCGCTGAGCCGGGCTCGATAGATTTTGGTCAGTTTTCGCTCGCTCTGCGCCGTCTGCAGGCGCGTCCTGCCTTCGGCGGTCGTGGCGACTAAAACCAGCCCGGACACCGGCCGATCAAGCCGCCCGACGACGGCGCAGTCGGCTTGATACCATGTTGCGAGGTCAAGGTCGCCGCGGGCGTCCGGTTGAACCGCCATACCGGGCGGTTTGAACAGAATCGAAAAGTGTTCCGCCGCCCACACGACCTGAGGCTGATCCAGCGGACCGTCGACCGAGAGGTAAGCTGTCATTGACAAGGCGGTATGCACTCCATAAGCAGCGGGCTCGATCAACCCGGCTACCCTTTAGGGTAGGGCGAGGTTGGAAGGAGTTTGCCACCTATGTCTATCGGAAAAATCAAGCGAAAGACGACCAGCTACAAAAACCAACAGCGCGACAAAACCGCCGCCGAGGAGCAGGCGTCCATGGATGCGCTGGCGCGGGAGCAGGCGCTGGCGCTCGAGGTTGAAGACAACCTGAAACGGAACAAGAACCTCATCCTGGCGAGCATCGCTGTGGTGGTCATCGGCGGCGGGATCTACGCCACGCAGGAGTCACGGCAGGCGTCGAGCGATGGTGAGCTCACGGACTTGTTCCGGCAGGGGACGCAGGCGGCGCAGGGGCGCATCGTCAAGGACTCGGCGGCGGAGCCCGCTGCTGAGGCGGACGCTGATAATCCGTTGCAGCCTCCGCAATTTGAGTCGGATGAGGAGCGCCTTGAGGCGATGACCGACGCCTTCACGAAGGTCTTGAGCCAGGGCGAAGGCAGCGGCGCAGCACACTTTTCGCGCTTAGGCCTCGCAGCGGTTGCGCTGCAGTCCGGTGACGGCGCCGAGGCAGCTAAGCAGCTGGACGCTTTCTTGGCGGGTGAGACGAAAGACACGGTGTTTCGACGGCGCGCCCTCGAGCTTCAGGCGCACGCCCTTGAGGCGCAAGGTAAAGCGGCTGATGGCGCGGCTAAGCTCGCAGCGATCGCTCAAGAGTATCACGAGGAGGTCAAGCGGCTGGCGGTCTCGGCGGAGGTGAAACCCTCGACCGAGCTGGACACCCGCCTGAAGGTGGTGCGCGACCACAGCGCCGGACTCTTCGTCGAGGCGGCGTCGATGTATCGGCGCGGCAGCAAGCCGGACGAGGCAGCCAAGCTGCTTGAGTTGGTCACCAGCGACGAGCAGCTCAAGCAGAGCAGCGAGCGCTTCCGCGCCGACGAGGGCTTGAACCTGCTCGGTAAGAAGGCGGGCTGATGCTCAGTGCGCTGCTTATGAGCGCGGCGGTCCAGGCGCAGCCTGAGCCGGTCGGCGCCCATCGCTGGGGGGTCCAGTGGACCCGGCGTGTCCAGGACGCGTCGACCAGCAAGGAGCAGCGCAGCGCACCGACGATCGTACCCGAGCACAAGCTGGTCGTCGTCGGTACAGACGACGGCTCGCTGCTCGCCCTCTCCATCGGCACCGGCGCCGTGCGCTGGAAGCGGACCTTGCCCGGTAGGGTAAGCGGTCAGCCGGTGGTTTGGGGGCCTGCGGTCTTGGTGACCGCCGATGACGGGTTCTTGCATGCACTTCAGGTCAAAAACGGAAGCACCGTGTGGGCGCTCCCCATCGGGACCGAGCCCGCCGCACCGCCGGTGGTCGAGCGTGGGCGCATCTACCTGCAGACCGGCTTGGATCAGCTGATCGTGATCGATCTGCGTGACGGCTCGGAGATCTGGTCGTGTGACCGCTACGAAGACGGCGGGCGTCCAAATCAAGTGACCATCTTTGGTCACACGCGGCCGACGCCGGTTTTGCTCCCGAAAGCAGATCGTAGCGACGCGCAGCGGCTGGTGCTCGTAGGCAGCTCGGCGGGGCATCTGACGGCGTATCACGACGATCCCGCTGAGGGGGACTGCGAGGTCGTCTGGGAGCGCCAACTCGGCGAGACGCGTGAGGACTTCGCCGACGTCGACGCGGGCCCGGTTGTGTGGGGCGGCGTGGTCTACACCGCGTCGTACAACGGTGGCGTGTTCGCCTTGCGGCTTGCCGACGGACGTTTGGTGTGGAAGCGGCCGGAGCTGCGCGGGGTGCACCGCATCGGCGTCGACGAAGGGCGCGTGTACATCGGCGCTCGCGGCCGCGTCGCTGCCTTGACCCGGAGCAAGGGTAAGACGCTTTGGAAGTATCGCTTTGACGGCGGCGTGCCCGGACAGCCGGTGGTGCGCAACGGGGTGCTGTGGTTTGGACGGGACGATGGCCCAATGACCTTACTCCGGGCTCACGATGGGTTGCGTCTGCAGAGCTTGGATACCGGCAACGGCTTCTCCGCAACGCCGGCGGTCGGCGCTCGATTGGCGCTGGTGTACAGCAACGGCGGGGTCGTCTACCTGCTCGCCAAAGGTGTGGTGGACGCCCTGCAATGATCGACCCGGTCCTCGTTATGGGCAGCGGCCCATGGTTGACCGCCTGGCTCCGCCAGATCCTCCAAGAAAATGGGGTCGAGACGGTCGATGCGCTGCAGCCGACGGACCTCAAGCCCGGGTCGTTGCATCGATCCGCTGTGATCGACCTCAACCTGCCAGACCTGATGGGCTGGACGCTGTTGGAGACCGTCGCACCCGAGGTGCCGACGGCGGTGATCCTCGGGGCGGACGAGGAGGACGCAGCGAGAGCGCTCGAGCTGGGCGCTAAGGCCTTCTTGAAGCGCCCGCTGGACCCGGCGCGCCTGCTCGCGACCGTGCGGTATCTGGCGCGTCCGGAGCAGCCAGGGAGCGCCAGCCTAGTGGACGACCTGACCGGGCTGCCGGAAGACGTCACGCCCTAATGCTGCAGCCCGGTAAATCGTTGCCGACCCTGCGCGTGGTGGGGGCGCTCTGGCGTCGGGCTGGGCGAGTCTTCCTGGCGCAAAGGCGAGCGGGTGGTGATCACGGCGGACTCTGGGAGTTTCCCGGCGGAAAGCAGGAGCTCGGCGAGACCGCACGTGTCGCCATGGTGCGCGAGGGCGCCGAGGAGCTCGGTGTCACCCTCACGGTGGGGCCGGAGTGGGCGAGCGTTAGTGAGCGTCGCGCCGATGTGCGTTTGGTGATGCGGATCTTTCAGGTCCACAGCGAGGACGAGCCGCAAGCCTTGGATCATGAGGCGGTCGGGTGGTTTGACGCAGATGCGCTCGCTGAGCTGCCGATGCCGCCGATGGATGACGCGCTGCGCCAGCGGTTAATCGATGAGCTCCGCAACCCGCCCGGCGACCTCTGGCACCAGACATTTTGCTTTGTCCCCGGGGTCAGTCACCGCACCGAGTCGGCTCTGTGGACCAGCGGCGCGATCGATCACGACCGCTTTCGCCAGCAGTTTGCCGAGGTCGCTCGTCGCGATGAGGTGATCTCGAGGGAGCAGGTGGTACGCGTTCAGCAGGCGCTGACGGACGATGAACGCCTTGATGAGCCGGCGCGTTGGAACCAGACGAAGGCGCGTCATCGCTGGCGCTTGCTCGAGCGTTGGCGCGACCGGTCGACCGCGCTGGACTTTGAGTGCGATCGAGCGGGGTCGCCGACGGTCATGGGGGTGGCGACGGCGCCCGATGAATTTACCGCCTTTGTGGACGAGGAGGTCGCTCGCTGGTGGCTTGCGGAGGCGCCTCGTGTGGTGCCAGGGCGCTGGACGGCGAGCGGCGCGGACGCCGGGCTCCTCGACGGGCAGCCTGTTCGCTTTAGCGCCTTCACCGCGGCGCCCGATGCGCTTGATCGAGATCACCTGATCTTGTTGTTTGGAGGGCGCAAGTTCGACGTCGCCATGTTGCGGAAGGTCTATGATCACGAGCCGATCCCGGAGCGCTTCGCCGACCTGCTCGACCTGGCTCGCCAAGCCAAGCACCGGGGCGGCCTCAAAGCGGTTGAGCGGGCCTTGTGCATCCCGCGAGCGGCGCGTGTCGCCGACCTGCGAGGTCGGGACGCCATCACCCTGTACGACCGGGTGACGACCGGCGGCGAGCAAGCCTTCTGGGCTTTCGCTGATCTGATCGCGTACAACCGAGCCGATACGGTGAACCTCTTTGCGTTGCGTGACCGGCTTTTGCTGCAGATGAGCGATCGACTGGGGCTCCCCGACTGGTACCGCAGGGTTCGCACCTAACCTAGGGAGCGCCGGCAGGGTTCCAGTCCCAAGCAGCGAGGAATTCGACGTTGCCTTCGGTGCCGGTGATGGGGCTCTCGATGGTGCCGAGATGTGAGAGGCCGAGCGCGTGAGCCGTCATCAAGACGCCCGCTACGGCGTCGTCTCGCGCCTGCGGATCGCGGACGATCCCGCCCTTGCCGATCCGCTCACGCCCGACCTCGAACTGCGGCTTGATTAAGGCATAGAGCCGCCCGCCGGGGGCGAGGTGAGGGACCGTCGCTGGGAGCACGCGCCGCAGCGAGATAAAGCTGACGTCGATGACCGCTAGGCTCGGCGCCGGGTCGAGTCGACCGACCTCGAGCTTGGCGATGTGCGTGCGCTCGAGGTTGATCACGCGTGCGTCCTGCCGAAGTTTCCAGGCGAGCTGGTTGTGCCCGACGTCGACCGCATAGACCCGCTCGACACCACGCTGCAGGAGCAGGTCGGTAAAACCGCCGGTCGACGCGCCCACATCGAGCGCAACCCGCCCCTCGAAGGGGAGCGACCAGCGATCGAGGGCTGCCTCGAGCTTGAGCCCGCCGCGCGAGACATAAGCGAGGTCTTTGCCTTTGAGCCGAATATCGGCGTCGACGGAGACCTTGGTGCCCGCTTTATCGACTCGGTGATCGTCGACGATGACCTGTCCGGCCATGATGCGAGCCTGGGCGCGGCTGCGCGTCGGGCAGAGGCCGCGCCGGACCAACAAGACATCAAGCCGCTCTTTCATGTCTCACGAGCTAGGTGCTGCGGCGAGCGTTGGCAAGACTCGTGGGCTCTCAAGCTGGGTGGATAACGGCTTGTCGTCTCCTTGAGGCGCCCGCTAGAACCGATGAGGAGCTGGTGATGATGATGAAGCTATGGTTCGGGCGCGCGCCGGTAGGGCGCGCACCGTATCTCCGCCACGGGGTGGGGCTCTTGCTGGTCAAGTACCTCCTCGACAGCGTCATCCTCTTTCTCGATGCGGGCGTCTGGATCGCCCCGTGGTCCTACCTCAGCCCCTCCCTGGCGATGCGGCTCGACGGGATCCACAGCGCCAAACTCAGTTTCCTCCTCATGGCGATCGTGAGCCTGCCGTTCATCTGGGTCGGGGTGAGCATGAGCGTGCGCCGAGCTCAGCATGCCGGTCTCTCGCCCTGGATCGGGATGTTGTTCTTTATCCCTCTCATCAACTGGTTGATGATCGCGGCGCTCTGCGCTGCGCCCCCACGGCTGCGCCCGGGCACGGAACAGGCGGGCGACTTTCCTGCTGCGCTCCCCCAAGCGATTAAGGCGCTGGTGGCTGGCGCCGCTGTGGGCGTCGTGGCCTTGCTGGTGAGCGTCTTTGGCTTTGGCAACTACGGCGGTGGACTCTTCGCCGGCGCACCCTTCGTTATGGGCGCTGTGAGCGCCTACCTCGCCGCTCAGAGCGGTCCCACCACCATCTGGCGGAGCGTCATGATCGCTTGGCTGGCGCTGGCGCTGTGTGGCGGGGCGCTGTTACTCTTGGCGCTCGAGGGCGGGATCTGTTTGATCATGGCGATGCCGCTGGCCGGGGCGCTGGCTGCGGTCGGTGCGGTCTTGGGGCGCCGTTTGGCTGAGCTAAAAGGTGGGTCCTCTGTCGCTGCGCTGATGTTGGTCTTGCCGGTGACGACCGCCTTCCCCGTGAGCGGCTCGACGCCGGCGCTTCACCAGACGGTGACCGAGGTGATCGTGGACGCGCCGCCTGCCGCCGTCTGGCCTCACGTGGTGAGCTTCCCCGATCTGCCGCCACCGAGCGATTGGCTCATGAAGACGGGGATCGCTTGCCCCGTGCGTGCTCGGATTGACGGTGAAGGGGTAGGCGCCGTTCGCCACTGTGAGTTCACCACGGGGGCTTTCGTCGAGCCCATTACGGTCTGGAATCCGCCGCATCATCTGGCTTTCGATGTCACTGAACAGCCGCCGACGATGGAGGAGTGGAGCCCTTATCAGCACGTGCATGCCCCGCACCTGATCGACGCGCTCCAGAGCCGGCGCGGTGAATTCCGCCTCGAGGCTCTACCGAGCGGAAAAACCCGGCTGATCGGGACGACCTGGTACACCTTGGATATGGCGCCGAAGGCTTACTGGAGGGCTTTTAGCGATCTGATTATTGGCCGCATTCACCGCCGCGTGCTCGAGCACGTCAAGCGACTGGCTGAGGCGAGCTAGGAGGCTTCGGCTGCATCCTCGACGGCGCCGCACAGGGCGCCGGTGACGTTGACGTCGATGAGGAAGTCGACGCTCGCGTCGATGGTGGTGTCCTGATCGGGGCGACGCCCTTGAACGACGGTTTTCAGATCCATCGTCGCCGCCGCAGCGTAAGGCGCAAGGTCCACGTCATCGAGGGTCAGCTCGATAGCAGACTGTCCCTCAGGGAACGGCCCACCGTGGGCAATACGCACCCGCTCCTCGCCCTCCGCCTCGACAAAAAACTCCAGCCGATCCAGGAAGGTGAAGTCACCGGCGGAGGCGCTGAGCCGTAGGCTCGTGAGACGCACCGAGTCGATCTGATGACGCTCGACGCCTTGATTGGCGAACTGCTCGTTCGCCGTCACGTCAAAGGCGACGAAGCTGTCAAAGCCCATGTCGCCTGCGAGCTGCTCGAGTAAACCACCGCCCTCGATCTCCGTCTGCGCCTCGACCGTCGTCGAGAAGGAGGTCGCCTGAGCACAAGCGAGCAGCAAGCCCAGGCTGGCTGTCCGGCACCACCTGATCACGTTGCGCCCTAGTGTCTGTGTCGTCTTCATGGTGTGTCCCTGTGAATAACGCCTATAGTTTGGCGCCGATTCGCTGGGTTTGCACGCCTTCTCGATCACTTTTTGTGCTCGGCCTTTGGCATGAGCTCGTCGCCGCCCGGCGCGTTTGCACGCGAGCGTGCGCTCGATCGAAAGCCGAGGTAAAATCGCCAGCGACGAGGAGTTGAGCGATGACACGGTTTGCATACACGGTCCTTGTCTGGTGCCTGCTCTTGGGTGGCTGCGCCACTGTCTCCGCGACGAGTCAAACCCCCAAAGAGAAGCCGGCGACGTCATGGCAGGCGAGCCTGGACGTCGATCACCCCTTAGTCGGCTCGGTTTGGTCGCGTCGTGCTCGGCAGGTCGTTGACCGAGAGACCTTGTTTGAGGCGCTGCGCCAGCCCGCGATCGTGCTGGTTGGTGAGCGCCACGACCACCCCGACCATCACGCCCTCCAGGCTCAGATTTTGGGGCGAGTCAGGGCGGGCGCCTCGGTCGGGTTTGAGATGCTCGATGAGCTCGACGCGCCGGCGCTCAAGCCGGGCATGACGCCGCAGGACGTGGCCGACGCAACGCAGTGGTCCAGCAGCGGCTGGCCGGCCTTCGCATTGTACCAACCCGTCTTTGAGGTGGCGCATCGACGCAACCTGCCCATCCGAGCCCTCCATCCAAGCCGAAAGCGGCTCATGAGCCGAGCGCGTAACCTCGCAGTGCATGAGGCGGAAACTGCTGAATTAATCGAGCGTTTGCCAGCAGCAGGGCGCGCCGAGCTGCGCCAGGACATCCGCACCAGCCACTGCGGTCAGGCCAACGCCGCGATGGTGACGATGATGGTGGCGGCGCAGGTCTTCAAAGACCACTTCATGGCGCGTCAGCTCCAAGCCGGGCTGGACGCCGACCAGCAAGGCGTCGTGATCGCAGGAAATGGTCACGTTCGGCGCGACTACGGCCTCCCAAATCACCTCGACGTCGAGACCGTCAGTATTGGGCTGATCGAGGTCCGCAGCGGCCTGATGACACCGCAAGACTATGCGCCTGAGCGCTACGACTACGTCTGGTTTACGCCGCGGCTCGATGACGTCGACCCCTGCGAGAAGTACCGAGAGGCGCTCGAGAACATGAAGCGTCGCTATCGCAAGCTGCAGCGCTAAGAGCGCTCGCCCGTGGCCTTGCTGAGGCGAATTGTCGCCTAAATTACTGAAAATATGATATTATTAATCGCTTTGCTGAGATCTTGTCAGCCGCTGACGGCAGATTGCCGGCCTACGGAAGACGACCGAGCCCGACCGAGTGGCCGCCAGAGCGCAGGACTTTAGTCCTGTGAGGAAAATCACACCTCGATCAGGCAACGCATACGACAGATGACCGATAAGCCCAGTGTAACCCAAGCTGCCGCTGCGCAGCAAATGCCACCCCGGAGGAGAAGCCCATGATTAACCCTTCAATGAACAGTCAGATGCACAACAGAGCGCTGCAGGCAGCGATTCAGAACGCCTTTCTGACGGACCCCATGGCGGCGCTTCAGGCGCTGAACTCGCTCGACCGAGCCATGGGCGCTGGGCAGAACTTCCCGGGCAGCCAAGGGCCGCAACAGGCGGGCAACGGTCAGCCGGTTCAGGGTGGTCAAGGACCACAACAGGTCGATGGACCCCAGGACGTCCAAGGTCCCAACAGTGATCCGCGCAGCAGCGGCGTCGAGCCCGAGCACGCATCCGGCTGGGATGACTTCAACCCGGACGCTTCGCCGACTCCGGTCCCGGCGCCTCAGCAGGGCCTCAGCGGTCCTCCGGCTGGCAAAGGGCTGTCCAAGGACCCCGAGGGGTTCCCCAAAGGCTCCGTGCGCACCGCCGGTGGCTACACGATCGTGCCGGAAGGCAAGACCAACTGGTCGATCTACGCGCCGGGTCAGAAGCTCTCCGAGAAGCCGCACACCCGCATCTGGGGCGACCCCCACGTCACCGAGAAAGACGGCACGCGCTGGGACTTCACCCGGTCCAGCGACTTTGCGCTCCCCGACGGCACACGCATCCACTGCAAGACGAGCAGCGAGACCGGTCAGAGCGTCAGCACCGGCCTGACGATCGCCAACGGCGCCGACAAGGTGAACGTGACCGGCGTCGACGGTAAGCCGCAGACCGGCGCGATTACGCACGACGGCTACGAGTGGCGCGCCCAGCACCTGGCGAACAAGAAGAACCTCGAGACCTTCCGCCTGGGCGGCGACAAGGAGAACGTGCAGTGGTTCAAAGAGAAGAACGGTGAGAACCTCGGCTTGATCACCAAAGCGCACAAGGTGGGCGACAGCTACGAGCAGATCACCGACCAGAACCAGAAGTACTGGGTGGGCGACCAGATGCGCCCGGCGGTGGGAACTCGCGCTTGGGGCAACCAGTTCCGCACCGAGCTGACCGATCTGCTGTCCCAGCAGGTGCTGCCGCCGAACATTGCGTCCTTGTTCGGGAACTTCATGCACGCCAACCACCGATTGGTGGAGCATGAGATGGATCGTCTGGCGCAGGGCTTGCCGATCGGTGGTCTCGCCAACGAGTTCAACTCCTGGGAGCAGGTCCAAGACTTCATCGTGGGGCTTGGCGACCACATGCTCGAGCAGCAGGGTATGAATGACCGCTTGGCGGGCGAACGCGCGGCGCTGCTCGCAGGCTAATCCAGGAAGGGACACGATCATGAACAAGGCACTCAACACCTTCGCCCGTCAGACCGAGATCCCGACCATTCCCGAGGCGGACCTTGAAGCCGCCCGGGAAGCTGGCGCCACGATCGTCACCCGCAACCCAGAGCTGGTTCGCCAGTTCGTTGCGGGGGACCTGACGCTCGGCGAGCTCGAGGGGATCCCCAAAGCGGATCAGTACCAGATGGCGGAGATCGGTTACGCGCACTTCACCGACGGCAACCTCGAGAAGGCGCATGAGATCTTTCGCGGGCTGTTGGCGCTCGACCCACTGGACGCCTACTTCCAGATGGTACTCGGCGCGATCGCCAAGGAGCGCCAGGAGCTCGACGCGGCGGTGCGTTACTTGAGCCGCTCGCTGGAGCTCAACGGCTACTCCATCCCGGCTCGCTCCATGCGTGCCGAGGTGCTGATCCTGCGCGGCGAGCTCGAAGCAGCGAGCGCCGACCTGGTCCACTGCCTGGAGCTGGACCCTGAGGGGCAGGACCCGTGCACTAAGAGGGTGCGGGCGCTGGCGAGCCGAGTTTCGGAGCAGCTGGTGGAGCTGACGGATCGCTTAAGCTCCTAGCCTGATCGCTCGCTAGCGATGGCGCCGGGTACGCTCAAGGTAGCGTGCCCGGCGTATTCGTTTTGGGGGCTCAGCGAGCCGGTGTAGAGGGTGCTGCGTCTTTGATAAGTACGCGCTGTGGCTGCCCTGCGCGCCACGTCAGCACGATCTCCTCGAGGTATGGCTCGCCATGGCAACCTTGGACGAATTCGGCCACGGCGCGTACGCCATAGCTGGAGCCGAGGGGTTCGACCGCAACGGAGCGCAGGCGCACGAGCCGCGCCGAGCGCCCTGGGCGGTCGCGCAGGCTCGGCAGCGGGGTGGTTTTGATCTCGTCCGGGGGACCATCCTCGCCTGCAGGACGCGCCGGGACGGTGCTGAGCACCGCCAGGCGTGAGGGCGCCACAGCGCGCGCAGGGTCCCGAGCACAGGGCGCATCCACCTCACCAGGCGTCGTCTCGCACGGCACCGTCACGCGCTCCGTACGCCAGACGCTGGCGAAGCCGAGGTGGGCGCTCGCTTGATCACCGAAGGGGCCATGGACCACCTGAGCGAGCATGTCGTAATTGCCGGCTGGGTAGGGGTTGTCGTCACCAAAAAAGTCGATCTGCTCGAGGCGATGCGGTGAGCCATCGAGGCGAAGGCGCGCCGGGTTGGTCTGCGCGTGGGCGTTGACGTTTGGGTCATCGCAGAGCAGCCCCTCAAGCTCGATCCATTGGGCGACCTCGTCGACATCCATGGGGTCTTTGCTGTGAAAGTGCATCAGCCGCGCCACGTCGAAGGCGTCGAGCCCGTCCATGGGCTTGCTCGGGTCGTCGATGCGCGTGCGCGGGTTTGCGCCGGCATCAAGAAAGCGTCGTACCAGCGTCGTCGCGCGGCTCCGGACGGCGAGATGAAGCGGCGGTAGCCTGCCGATCGCCGGCTCATCCCAGCGCACCCCACGGCGGATCAGGTGCTCAAGCAAGGCGCGGCTGCGCGGGTTGCCCGCCTCGTAGCCTGCGAGCGCAAAGCCTAGGTGCGTCTGGCGCGGCCCCCTCGCCACCAGCGGGTTGGGGTCGATCGCGCCGGGGTCGGGGCGCCGGATCCAGTTGAGGTACGCGCAGTACAGGTCGGCGGGCAGCGGAGCCGCCGAGCCGTCATCAACGCGCCCAGGGATGGGAGCGGGGTCGATGCACAGAACCATCAGCGCCTGGGTCGAGTACCGGGCGAAGCCAGCGCCAAAGCCGGCGGCGGCTAGGGCGAAAAGGCTCAGGCTCATCACAAACAGTCGGCGTGGCATATAGGGTTCTCGCGCTCGTTGCAGGCGCTCAGCCCGAGTCGCAGGCCTTCAAGCCTAGCTCGGTACACAAACGGCGCAGCTGCCGCACTCCTTGCTCAGAGAGCGCCCGCGCCTCAGGGCGTCCGGGACTGAGCGCCAAACGAGAGCAGCGAAAGCAGATCGAGACCTCCGCCCTCGGTTTTCCGGCGCGATCATAGAGCACGAAGGCGTGATGCGGGACAAAGCACCGAGCGAACGAACTATTGTACGACCCGGGCTGGTTGAGGATGCTGAGCAATTGGCGGGCTTGCGCCTTGGACAGGCGACTCCCCGGTCTCTCAACCGAGGAGCAGAGCTGCTTGCCCTCATTAAGCGGCATGGTGCACTCGGGTCGGCCGTCCTTGGCATTAAAATAGAACGCTTTGACCTGATGGTACGCAACCGAAGGGAAGGGCTCGATGCCGCCTGCGAGCGCGCTCGGCGAGAGACCGCAGAGAAAGGGCGCGAAGAGCAGCACTCGAATCATTCGATGGGCTCCTAAAGCGGTGTCTCAACGATCAGCCGTCACCTCGTTGATGCCCTCATCTGACGATGAAAACGGACCTCGTGTCAAAGCGCCGCCCAGGACTTTTGCCGAGCCGAACCAGTCAGTCCCGAATCCTAGCGCTGACGCCGACATAGTAGTCGCCGTCGTAGCGCACACCCGGCGTGCACCGGTCCGAGACCTCCTCAAAGCAGGCGACCTCCATGTTGAAGTAGAGCGTACGCACCGCTGCGCCGAGGTGGCACTCATTGCCTCCTGGCTCGGTCTGGTTCCAGCGCATCTGCATCGGGTTGGGGTTGGGGCTAAAGCGCCGGCAGTAGGGGATGTCCTCGACCCGGTCGCCGCCCGGGATCTCAGAGAACCAGCCGTGCCACATCAAGCCGCTGGCATGGAGCCCCGGCATGTTGTTGGTGATCTCCATGATCCCCCTGGCGCCTTGCGCGTTGGCGGTAAAGGGCAACGCGACGACCTTGCCGCGCGGGATCCGCAAGCCGTTGGTTGGGTAGGCGCGCCCTTGCGACCAGTCGTCGAAGTTTTGCTCCGGATCGCAGACGATCAGGTCCCGCCGAGCGGCGGGGATCCGGCTGCAGTAGGCGGCTGGCTCGGGCGTAGGCTCGGCTGCAAAGAAAGCCTCGAGCAAGCAGTCGGACTCGACCGGGGCGGTGGTGTACACAAGGTCTGCACGGCCGCCGCCGCAGGTTCCCGTGACCTCGCGCAGCGCAAAGCCTTCGTCCGGCGTCAGCGTGACGACGACGGATTCACCGGACTCCACCTCGAGCGTTCCTTGAGGCGAGGCTGAGCCACCTGCGCTCGCCTCAATGGTGACCGTGAACGTAAGCGCTGCGCCTGCGTCAGCCAGGTCCTCGCCGGCGTCGGCGACCACCGAGCCGCTGTCCGACCTTTGGGCGCCCGCATCCCAGCCCGTCTCGTCCGGTTGCCCCCCCGGGCAGCCCAGCGTGCCGAACATCATCACAACCCAAAGACTCGTCGAGCGCCTCATACTCACCCTTCCAACACCGTGAGCGCAGAGGCTAGCGGGTTGGCGAGGAGACCGAAAGCCGTCAACTGGCGGCGGCTGGTTAGCGGCTGTGAGATGCGGCGAAGTCGACGAGGGGCTGGACGCCGCGCGCCGAGCCGGTATGCGCCGGCACCAACCAGTCGACGCGGAGCTGTTCACGCTGCAGCCGGCTCGCCAGGGAGGCAAGTGAATCCGCCGCTTGCTCGGGCTTTTCGGAGAAGCCCTCTTCGGACACGATCTGTCCCTTGGTGTTGACCCGCGCCGAGTCACCGAGGATCACGACGCCGTCGACCCAGTAGACCGCGGTTCCGGGCGTGTGGCCCGGCACGGCGAGCACGCGGATGGTGTGCGCCCCGAAGCGCAGCTCTTGCCCGTCGCGCAGGACTTCGTCGATGGCAGCATGCCAGCGGCCGTTGTCTGTCAGATTGGGTTGCTCGGGGCGCAGGGCGTGGACCTTTGCCTGCGGCATCAGCGATAAGCCGCCGACGTGGTCGCCGTGTCCGTGGGTCATGAACACATGCGTCACCTGCGCGGGGGTGAGCCCGTGTTGATCGAGCCCTGCCTTGAGGGCGCTGTGTCGCCAGCAGCTGTCGAACAGGATCACCTGCGCGCCCGCTTTGAGCAGGTAGCAGCTCGTAAACGAGTCTTTGATCGTCACGATCGAGCCGTAGGACTTTCCGTCCTCGATCGGGGCAATGTCCGGGCAGCCGATCAGGAGCAGGGCGAGCAAGGAGCGTGCTGTCATGGCATCAGGCTACCGAATGGCACAGTCGTTTTCAATCCACAAAATCGACTAAAGCGACCATTTTGTGAGCGCCGTCGCCACGCACTCATTCGCTCAGATGACGGGACAGTTTGGGCGCATCCACACGAAATGGCCGGTTATTGGTAGATCCGGACGTAATCGATGACGTAGCGCGTGGGGAACGCGAGGCGCTCGACGCTTCCACCATTGGAGCCTAAAGCCAGGTTGAGCAGCAGGTAATGACGCTGGCGGAAGGGGTTGTCACCGGCGCACTCTGCGGATCCGTTGACCGTGTTGTTTAGTGGCCGATCGTTGAGCAGCTGACCGTCGAGGTAGATCGCCATGCGGTCCTCGGTCCAATCGAGTTCCCAGATGTGGAATCGTTCGGTCCAGTTCGGAGCGACCGAAGCGACCGGAGTGCGTGACGAGTCCCAACGAGGGCTCCATCTCTGATGGGTGCCCCAAGCGAAGTTGGCGAGGATGTCTCCGCCGTAATTTTCCATCACATCCACCTCACCATTGGAGGGCCAAGGGCAGTCGACCCCAAGAGTCCAGATCGCAGGCCAGGTTCCCGTTGCATTCGTGACCTTTGCTCGAACCACGAGCCGTCCGTACATCCAATCAAATCGGTCGCGGGTGCGGATGCTCGCCGAGGTGTAGTCGATGGTTGCGCGCCGCGTGCGCCAATCGTTTGAGCCGGCGACATGGCGGGGGTTCGCTCGGTTGGCTCGACGCCCCTCGAGGATCAAGTAACCATCCTCCTGAAAGGCGTTCTCCCTTTGATACCACTGCAGCTCTTCGTTGCGGACAAAGCCCTCCTCGAAATCCCATCGTGTGGGGTCCGGGCTGCCGACGCCGTCGAACTCATCTGCCCAGACGGCCTCGCCGTAGGCCGGACCCACGCGCACGAGCGACAGGCTGTCCGCGTGCGCCAAAGAGTCCCCGGTGTGTTTGTAGGCGTAGACGGTCGCTGAGGTGGCGCCAAAGCCCGTCGTGAACTCGACAAAGCGCTCGCTGTAGGCGTCCTCGGTGAACAGCACCCGGACCTCGGGGTTTCCATGGTCTTTGGCGCCGATGCTGATGGGGTGGTCGGGGTTGTCCGTGCGCGCCCAGCCGGTCAGCCGATAGATGGTGTTGGGTTCAAGGTCCTCGACGCGTTGTTCTGCGCCGTTGACACGAGTCACCTGGAGCGAGCGCTCGCCTTCATGAGCTCTCGAGCGAACGATCTCGGCGCCGCCCCAGACGCTCCAAGGCGCCGCGCCGTCCTCAAAACCTGGGTTGCGCAGCAGGTTGACCGGCTCCTCCGGTGTCGCCCCAGCGTCAGCTGGGGTAGGGTCCGCCCCCGTATCCGTCTCGATCCAGGCTGCGTCGACCATTGGGGGCCCCGAATCGACCGGTGGGTTTGCTCGGTCTGGCGCTGCCTGCGAGACGTCGCTTACCTGCCCGGCGTCAAAGGGCGCAGCGTCGGCGACGGGTGGAGCGCTGGGGGTATCGGCGCACCCCGCCCAGCCAGCGAGCCACACGATGGCGGCGTAGTGGGTGGATCGGTTCATGGGTGCTCCCGAGCAAGCGCCCGCACGGCGCCGGTTGATGTTGGCCTCAAAACTCGGAGCGGAAAAGGGGGTCCAAAACAAAAAGGACTCACAGCTTTCACCGTAAGTCCTTCTTATTCCTGGAGCCAACTATCGGATTTGAACCGATGGCCTGCTCATTACGAATGAGCTGCTCTACCAACTGAGCTAAGTTGGCCCAAGCGGCAGCGTGGATAGTGCCCCCGAGCGCCAGTTGCAAGCGCGATCATGCGCCCATGTCGTTTTCGAGCGCATGCAGCCAGGATCGGATCACCGACCGCATCCACTCGAGCCGTTGCTCATGCAGCGTAAAGGTCTCTGGGTGGCACCATAAGCCTTGGTTCAGCTCGAGCTGCAGCGCATAGGGACCGTCGCCGAGTGCGCCGTGGTGGCGGACGCCATAACCGCCGCGAAACACCCGGTTGAGCCAGACCTCGCCTTCGCTCGCAACGTAGCCTGGCGCCGCCGGGCTCGGGTGGGCTCGCAGCGCCTCTTCGAGCCGCCGTGCCGCGGTTCGCGCAAGCGCTGGCGGGCAGCTCAAAGGGCGGGCGTCAGGCGCCATCTCGCCTGCGGCGTCGCCTCCGTTGCCGACGATGGCGAGGGGGCGAGGCGCTGCGCCGTCGGGGCTGCGCGCCGGCCCGACCGCCGCCATGGCGTGTCCGTCGACAAAGAGCGCATAGCGACCAGAGGCTAACCGCGCAGCGATGGCTTGATGGTAGGGGGCGTGATAGGTCGCAACCCGCTCGGCGATGAGCTGCTCTGTGGGCTCATGCCCTTGGCGGTACAGCGGGCGGTTGTCGAAATCGACCCGCGGGACCACGCCGCCTCGCCCGCGGCTCGAGGGCGACCGGTTTGGATCCACGACGAGTCGAGACCACTCAAAGCAGACCGAGTCGACCCCGAGCTCCTTGTAGAGCTCGGCGCTGTAGGCGTCGGATTGGCGGCGCAAAAATTCGCCGTTGACGCCGTCGCGCCAGCTCGCTTGAAGACCGGGCGGGCGCCGCAAGCCTCCGTGCGGAATGCCCAGCAGGATCCGCCCGCTCACGCCCGCGTCCAGGTCCGAGGTTTCGGCGGCGTCAGAGAGACCGAGAGGATGCGCGGCGGTCGGCGCTCCGAGCGCACGATCCGGCCTTGAAAGGTGCCTGCCAGGCGCCCGCCCTCGAGCTTGAGGTCAAAGGACGCCATGATCTGGTGCTCGACCAGCGGCGCAATCTCGGGCGCGAACCCCAAGGACTTGAGGTACTCCACGCCGCTGTCGCTGCGCCGCAGCCGCACGCGATTCCACAGCGCAAAGCCGCTGTAGCGCTCGCGTCCGCCCGGACGCGGCGCCTCTCCGCTTAGGAAGGGACCGAACTGGCGCAGCGTGATCTCACGGTCTCCGTCTCGCCAGCGCCCGCTCACACGGGTCAGCAACCCGCCGAGCAGCGCGTAGCCCGCTGCGAGCCCAAGCCCCACCAGGAGCGCAGTGCGCAGCACGTCGTCGATGCTCATGCGCTCCTCTCGGTTAGGCGAGCGCCCCTGCGCGCGCCGGCACGATCCGCTCAGACAGGAAGTCGGCGAGCTCCGCCGCCGAGACCTCAAAGCGCTCGCCGCTGGACCGCTCCATCACCTCGAGCGCGCCGCTCTCAAGGCTGCGCTTGCCCAGCGCAACCCGCCAAGGCAGACCGATCAGGTCAGCGTCCTTGAACTTAAAGCCTGGGCGCTCGGGGCGGTCATCGAAGAGGGTCTCGAGCCCCGCAGCCTGGAGCTGCTCGTACAGCGTCGTGCAGGCTTCGAGGACCTCGGGTTGCTTGCCAAGGGCCAGCAGGTGGACCTCGAAGGGGGCGAGGGGAACCGGCCAGCAGATCCCCTTCTCGTCATGGTTTTGCTCGATACAGGCAGCCGCCGTCCGGCCGATCCCGATGCCGTAGCACCCCATCTCGAGCGGGGTGGTTTTCCCGTTGGTGTCGAGTACTGTCGCGTTCATCGACACGGAGTATTTGGTCCCCAAGTAGAAGATGTGGCCGACCTCGATGCCGCGACGAAGCGCCAGCGCGCCCTCGCTGCAGCGCCCGCAGGCGTCGCCGTCCTCAGCGATCCGAAGGTCCATACCTTGCGCCTCGAAGTCGCGCCCGGGCGCCACTGCGCGCAGGTGGTGGTCGACCTGGTTGGCGCCGCAGACAGCGGCTGGCATGGCGAGGACCTCGTGATCGGCGACCAGGCGCGTGCCCTCGATCCCGACAGGCCCGATGAAGCCGGCTGGCGCGCCGGTGACCCGAAGGATCGTCTCGGCGCTCGCCGGCCGGAGCTCGTTCACGCCGAGCGCGGCGCGCAGCTTGGGCTCGTTGAGGTCTCGGTCCCCGCGCATCAGCGCCATGACCGGCTCGCTCTCGGTCTCGAAGATGAGCGCCTTAATGAACTGCTCGGGCGGGACGCTTAGGAACTCGCTGACCTCGGCGATGGTCCCGACGCCCGGGGTCTCGACAAGCTCCGGGGCGCCATCTCGAGCATCTTGCACGGGCGCCGGCGCCGCAAGCGCTGCCTTCTCAATGTTGGCGGCGTAGCCGCAGTTGGCGCACTCAGCGAGCGCATCCTCGCCGGTGTCCGCAATGACCTGGAACTCGTGGGAGAGGCTGCCGCCGATGTTCCCCGTGTCCGCTTCGACCGGCGCAAAACGAACCCCGCAGCGCGCAAAGATGCGGCTGTAGACTTCGTGCATCTGCCAATAGCTCGCCTGAGCGCCCTCGGCGTCGAGGTCAAAGGAGTAGGCGTCCTTCATGACGAACTCTCGCCCGCGCATCAGCCCGAAGCGCGGCCGGATCTCGTCTCGGAACTTGGTCTGTACTTGGTACAAGTTGAGCGGCAGCTGCCGGTAGGACTTGATCTCGCCCGCAGCGAGCGTCGTGATGACCTCCTCGTGCGTTGGCCCGAGGCAGAAGTCGCCGCCCTTGCGGTCTTTGAGGCGCAGGAGCTCCGGCCCGTAAAACTGCCAGCGCCCGGACGTCTCCCAGAGCTCCGCGGGGATGACCATGGGCATGGTCACCTCCAGGCAGCCAGCCCGGTCGAGCTCTTCACGCACGATGCGCTCCACCTTGCGCAAGGTCCGCAGACCGAGCGGTAAGATGGTGTAGATCCCAGCGGCGACCTTACGGATCATCCCGGAGCGCATCATCAGCACATGCGACGCAACGGTCGCGTCCGCCGGCGCCTCCTTGGCCGTCGGCAACAGAAATCGGCTGGCGCGCATGGGGCTACAGACCGCTCTTGATCTTGAGCCCGCCGCCCGTGCGGGTGAGCACGATCTCGTTGACGTCGTTGTGGCGCTCCCAGCGGCTCCCGCTGGGCAGGTTGAGGCGGTAGCGTACGTCAAAGCGCATGCGAGCCATGACCGAGTCGCCCTTCGACTCGACCTCGATCAGCTGGACCTTCATCACGAGCTCAGCGGTCTGCTCGAAACGCTCGGTGAGCTTCTTGGCGAGCTCCTTGCGCCCGTAATCGTCCGACGAGTCGGCGTTCCCGAGGTCCTCAAAGTAGTCGTCGGCGACGAGCGCGAGGACGCGCTCGGCGTCACGCGCCTGCATGGCGCCAACGTACGCGTCGGTTACGGCGGCGACCTCGCGGTTGAGTTTGTTGTCGTTCACCTGGTGCCCTTTGAGGGGCGTAGCGCAGGCGACCGTGGCGAACAGGGTGAGCGAGAGGATGATGCGCATGCAGACTCCGTGAGGTCAGCGTGTTAGCTGGAGCGTAAGCGTTTGATCGCCTTAGCGATTCCACGTGGGCCGATGTAGCCCTCTTTGGCGAGGAAGGCGAGCACCTTGGGACCCCCCAGCGCCATAACCTTTAAGTAACCGTTGCGAGTTAGCCCAAACACACCGGCGTGCAGGCGGACCTGCACGCGCTGCTCGTCCTCTGAGCGCAGCAGGCATTTCAGGAAGGCGACACCGAAATCACCGACGCCGTGACCTTCGGTCTGACAGATCGAGCGGACCGCTTCGACGCCGAGGGTCAGGTCAAAGTCGGTGCCCTCGCCACGCCCGGCCGAGATGACGCCGCCGTCTGCGGTGCGCTCGAAGGTGTAGTCTTGATCCTCGCCGTGGATACGCAGCCCGACCTTGGTCCCCGCACGCAGCGGTTTGACCGCCGCTTGACCCGCCGGGTGCTCTCGAAAGATCGCCTGCAGGCTGTCGATAGATTCGCTCATCGGTGACCCCTTCCGGTGGTGTGGCGGCTCCTTGTCACGGGGTGCCGGCGCTTGCAAGGTCGCGACAGAGCGCGTCCGGCGCTCGAAAGCGTAGCCGGGCGAGGTGCTCGGCGAGCCGATCCGCAACAGCCGGCTGATGCTGCGCCAGCGACCGCCAGCGGGCGGCCGCCAGGCAAGGCTTGTTGTGGGCTTCGGCGCGCTGCGCCAGGTAGCGCTCGGTCTCGAGGCTGAGCGTGCGCGGGAGCGGCTGCGCGCGCAAGCCCCACAGCTCGAGTTGCTCAAAGTCGCCTCGGTTGCCGTGGTAACGCATGAGCAGATACGCAGCCGCTGCGGCGGCTGGGGCAGGGAGCTGTGGGTACGCGCTCGCGAGCCGAGCGCTGACCGCCTCGGCGCCTGCCCCTGTCGTGAGGTAGGGCGCCACGGCGCGTACGAGCTCGGGGTGCTCCTCGGTCAAGGCGCGCACGAGCAACCCGCGATAACGGTGCTCCGCCGGCGCTGCGGCGAGGGCGCGCCGTAGATGGGCGGACGCCGCTGCGACGTCTGCTGCGGCGATGGCTTCATCGGCGCGCCGCTCAAAGAGCGTTGCGGCTTGGGCGCTGCTGAGCCCGCGCTGGATGAGCTCGTCTTCGATCCGGCGTCGCGCCTTGGCGTCGCCGCGCCGATGGTAGCGATCCGCGAGGCTGCCCAAGGGCCGGCAGTCCCCTGAGAGCGCCATCACCGCACGATAATCTGCCTCCACCTCGTCGTTCGAGCGCTCGCCCCATCGCTGGGCGTGGCGCCAAGCCTCCTCGACCTCATTGGGGCAGCTGCGCTTGAGCAGAGGTTGACGCGCATAGAGGCGCAGCAGGCTGCGTCGCGCCTGTTCGGGCTCTGGCGTCTCCTCGAGCAGCGTCAGCCATTCCCTGCCGACCTGAGCCGAGTCGAGCCCCGCCGCCTCGAGGCTGCCGCCATGATAAGCCGTGAGCAGCCGGTCAAAGCCATAGCGGTCGGCGACAAACTTCATCAGGCTCCCTGCGGCGCGGTAGGCGGTGCGCCCTTGCGCCAGGCTAAAACGGAGCCCGAGCAGCTCGCTGAGCGAGGGTAGGCGCCCACGCCGGTGCAGAGCCGCCGCCGCTTGGTGCAGGCTCATGCGGCTGATCCCCGGCCCAAGGTACACGGCGAGGCCTTCGATGAGCGCCGGGTTGGGCAGCGGGTTGAGGGGGACACCGAGGAAATTATCGCTCTGATGCGCAAGGAGCGCGTGGATCAGCTCGTGGCGCAGGTGCGGGTCAGGGCTGCGCGTCGGGTGGAGGTGGATCTCGTTTTGCCACGGGCGGGCGATGAGCACGTGCCGAGCGCCCATGAGCCTTCGCTTGCTGTCAGCGTCCGGATAGAGCCAGATCGTGACCTTCTCGGGCGGCTCGGGTGCGCCGTAGATCAGGGTCGAGAGGTCGGCGACGTGCGCCTCGGCCTCGGCCGCTATGCGGCGCGCAGGGCGCGCCTGCGACGGCGCAAACCGGACGGTAAATCCTGACCTCTCGATGGCGCGTGGGAGCGCCCGCTCGAGGTCGCCACGGTTGGGTAGGGCGTCAAAGGTGAGGCACCATGCGGCGCTGAGCGCCAGCGCAAGGTCGAGCGCGCGGCGTGTCCGGCGGACGCTCAACACCGCAAGCCCCGCCGCTGCTGCCAGCGTCAAGAGCCGCCCCGTCACCACCGGACCTTCGATCGGGACCCAGTCATCGTAGATCGGTCCGTGGATGTAGCCGATGATCGGGTCCAGGACCATGACCTGAGGTTGGTCGTAGAGTCGCCAGGCGAGGGCGACGAGATCCAGCACGATGAGACCGGCGACCACTGCGCCGTAGCGCCACGACGCCAGCCCGAGACGGTACCGCAGGGTTCGGCCGACGCCCAGACCTAAGGCGGCGCCGGTGATCGGGCCGAGCAGGGTCCAGGTGAGCCCGCCGAGGGTGTCGCATCCCCAGATGGGCTCGACGCCGAGCGCATACAGGAGCCAGGCAAGCCCGGCGGCGCGCCAGGCGGGCAGGGCGTTCGACGCCGTGATGACGCCGAATACGAACGCAGGCGCCGTGGTGACGACCGCTAGCGGGTACCCTAAGTGACGCATGGCGGGCAGCTGCGCCGCCAGCAGCAGCAGCAAGCCGGTGCAGCCAAAACTCAACGCTTCCGTGCGCGTCACGCGGTACGATCTCATGGTCCTGACCTCATGGCGTTGCCACGCCGAGTCAAGCGCAAGCGCGGTGAACTTGACCTGAGGTCAGAGTCAGACACCATAGAGGGGGAGGGTCGATGAAGCTCGAGTTCAGCGCATTGAACGGGTTACTGCACACAGCCCTGACCTATCTGTGTCAGCAGGATTGCGTCATCCCGGGTGCGCCTGCCGTCCCGCTCGGAACGGCGATTCGTCTCGAGCTGCACTGGCCGGAGGGCGAACAGCCCATCGAGGTGAAGGGGCGCTCGCTCGGTCTGGACCCAGGCGGTCGCGGGCTGCGGCTTGAGATCGACGACCCGGTCAGCCTGCATCAGGTGGTCATGATGATGACGCATCTGCACTTTGGCCCGCACGTCGGCAAGCGCTTGCTCGAGCGCAGCGGCGTTTTTGCCAAGAAGCAAACCCAGGAGTTTGCGGAGTCAGAGGCTGAGCCGCCTCCGCCGGAGCCGATGGACGAGGTGTTCGAGGGGGCGCCGCTGGCTGACTCGGAGCGGACTCAGCTGCCGAGCGCTCTGCGTCCGGCACCGCCCAAGCTCGAAGAGCGGACCACGCGCCCGCCGCTCGCCCGTCCGCCGAGGCTCCGACCACCGGTGATTCGGCCGCCACGCGTGCGCCCCCCGGCGGCGGCGACCGAGCTCCCACGCTTTAGCGACCCGGACCCCGAGTATGACTTGAGCCAGACGGCGATCGCAGTGAGCCCCGAGCTGCTCGCAAGCCTGGACGACCTTGACGACGACTACTGATCGGACCCAAGGGTGGGGCATGAAGCCCTCCGTTGCCATCATCTTGACCCCTTCCGCCGCCGGCGATGAGGGGTTCCTCCCTCGCTACGAGACACCGGGCGCCGCCGGCGCGGACCTGCGCGCAGCCGTCGCCGACTCCCTCGTCCTGGCGCCGGGTGAGCGCTCGCTCATCCCGACCGGGATCGCGCTGGCGCTGCCGCTCGGCTATGAGGCGCAGGTGCGCGCTCGCTCGGGGCTCGCGCTGCGTCATGGGCTCTATCTGCCGAATGGGCCGGGTACGGTCGACAGCGATTACCGAGGTGAGGTCGGCGTCATCCTGCAAAATGGTGGCAGCGAACCCTTCACGGTGACGCGCGGGGAGCGCATTGCGCAGCTGGTCATCGCGCCGGTTGTACAGGCGCACTTCGAGCCGGCCGAGCGCTTAGACGAGACGGCGAGGGGAGCCGGTGGCTTTGGCAGCACGGGGCGTCAGTGACCCGTTGAGGGCGCGTCGGCGGATAGGTCATCGTTCCGGTTCCACCCCGGCGTCGCTTCTGACATAAGGGCAGAACGAAGGGCGCCCAACGAGTGATCTGTCTAGCCTGCGGAGCAAAACTAGAAGCGGACGCGGTGGCTTGCACCGTGTGCGGTGCGCCGACCCCAAAGGGAGCGAGCGCAGGTAAGGCGAGCACGCGCTCGTTGCTGCGCCCTGGGCAGCGGCTTGCGGATCGATACTTGATCAAGCGCTCGCTCGGCGTCGGACGCCTGGGCGTCACTTATCACGTGACCGATCTCGACACCGGGCGCGACGTGGCGCTCAAGATGATGTTCAGGCACCTGCTCTTCTCCAAGCGAGACCGGCTTCGGTTCCAGGATTGGATGGCGGCGACCCGTTCACTCAGCAGTCCGTGCCTCGCAGCGCCTCAGCGGAGCGGTCGCGACGAAGAGGTCGGCAGCTTCGTGATCAACGAGCTGATCGACGGCCCCTCGCTCGCTCAGGTCCAGGCTTCTCGGACGGCACGCCCGGGGCTCGATGAGGTGGCGTCGCTCGTCGCCCAGTTGCGCCGGGCGTTGCAGGAGCTGCCCTCGGATTTGCCCCATGGCGGCTTGCACCCGGGTAACGTGTTGATCCTGCCCGACCGGGTGGTGCTGACCGACATCGCAACCTACCAAGGGGTGCTTCCTCAGCTGTGGTCTGAGGCGCATCGTCAAGGTTTAGGGGGCGCGTCGTGGTTAGCGCCCGAGGTGATGCAGGGGCGAGAAGACCTCGACGGGCGCGCCGACGTCTACAGCGTGGCCGGGTTGGTGATGTGGATCTTGAGCGGCGTGGAGCCCGGTGAGCGGGCGCTCGAGCGCGTGCGGGCTGAGTTCCCAGGGGTCGCAGGCGTCCTGAAGGCGGCGTTCACGGATCTGGCGTCCGAGCGATTGTTCGAGGTCACCCCGATCGAGGCGGCGCTGATCGAAGCGGCGAGGCGGCAGCCGGTGCTCAGCGCTGAGTCGACCGGCGGCTCAACCGGGGGCTACATCCAGCTCGATGAGTCCGATCTCCTCGTCGAAGAGGACGCCGACGAAGAGGACGCCTACGAAGAGGCGACCGAGATCACCAGCTCGGAGGAGCTGTCCATCCGTGAGGAGGACGTCCTCGGCGTTGAGAGCCTCGTGGAGGAGCCGACGCCGATCCACACCAAGCCGCCGACGCCAACCTCTGCGCCGCGGCCCGATACGAAGCCCGCAGCTGCTGTAGTCGAGGCGCAGGTTGCCGCTGCCGAAGCGCCAACCCAAGAGCCTAAGGCACCTGAGGCGGTCAAGCCCCTGCGACCCGAGCCGGTGCTGACGCCGCAGCCGCAGGACAAGGCGAAGAGGCGGTCTCGGCTCACGCAGCCCTTGGTGTTTCCGCGTTGGTTTGTCTTTGCAGCCTGTGCGCTGACCGCTTTTGCAGGGACCTTTGTGCTGTCAGAGATGTATCTGATGCCTGCGATTGAGCGCAGTCAGCGCCAGCGACCTCGACCGGCGAGTGCCCTAAGTCCGACCGGGCTGACGCTCGAAGATGACGAGGCTGCAGTCGATGCAGGCATCCCGAGCGCTGCGCCCACAGCCGCTGCCGCAGCCCCTCGCTCCATCGCCGACGACGAAGCCTTAGCAGCCCGCACGCTCGCTGCGCTTCAGCGCCAGGACAACCCAGAGCAGGTCCAGCCGGCGGCGGACGCCGGTACAGCGCAGGAACCAGCCGCAGCCACTGCGCAGACCGCCACGAGCGACGCTGGCTCTGCCGCTCAAGGGCTTGCGCCGGCGCAAGACGTACCAGAAACCCAACCGGCTGCACCCGATGACGCCCAGCCGGTACGGGTCGTGCGAACGCCCGCCGCCGCCGTGGCTCCCGAGGAGCCTGTCGAGCCAGTCGCTGAGCGTGTGACCGAGGCGTCCGCTCCGGTTGTGCCTAAGGCGACACCGCAACCCGAGCCGCGCAAGCGCCCGAGCGGGCGGGCGACGTGCAAGAAGGGGATGGGGCTCGTCCGGACCAGCCAAGGCGCGGTCTGTGTGGACCGATACGAGTATCCCAACTACCTTCGCAGCGCGCCGCAAGGGAACTTTAACGCCTACAAAGCTCAGGCGCTGTGCGCCAAAAAGGGCAAGCGGATCTGCAGCGAGCGTGAGTGGGTCGCAGCCTGCTCAGGCAAGGGCGGTTCGAGCTTTCCTTATGGGAGCCGTTTCGTCGCCGGTCGCTGCAACACGCTCGAGGATGGTCGTGATGAGGCGGTCGCACCGCTCGAGTATAAGAAATGCCGCTCAGGTGCCCGTATTTATGCCTTGGCCGGCAACCTGGCCGAGTGGACAAAGACCTCGTCGGGCTTTGCGCTCAAGGGCGGTAGTTACGCACACGGAGGCTCTGAGTCTCGTTGTCGTGGGCGCCTCACGGCGAGCCCGCGAGTCGCCCAACCAGAGTTCGGGGTTCGCTGCTGCGCCAATCCGACCTATGAGTAGCGGGCGAGACGAGGGGTAACCGTGGCTGAATTGTGTCTAACGATGGTGTTGATCCTCGATCCGCAAGCGGCGTCGATGCATGCCGCTGCGGCTGCGGCGTCGGCGAGGCCCTGCACACGCGTGCTGACGTTGACGGGCAAGCCGGAAGCAGACCGAGCGCTCGTTGGCAGCGTACCTGAGCGGGTGACCATGGTCTCGTACGGTCCTGCGGCGGCTGCTGCCGCCGTGTCGCGCTGGCCGAACCGTGAGAGGACCATCGGCGGTATTGGACCGGCGAACGCTCCCTTCTTCAAGGCGCCCCATCGGCGGGTCTTGTCGACGACACCGAGCGCTGCTGAGGCGCTCGCCATGGCGGTCAAGCTGTTGCCTGCGCGGACGACCTGGTGCCTGCCGCAAGACGCCAACATGGCGCGCGATCGGTTGGACGCTGCCCGGAAAGTGCTGGCGCTACGCGGGGTGACGCTCATCGGTTATCAGGGCAGCGCGCCCGCTGGCTGCCACGGTCTGGTGGCTTGGTTTGAAGGGCCGGCAGCCACGCCAGCGGGCCTTGAGCGGCTCGTGCGCGCAGGCGAGTCCATGCGACTCCCCGTCTTAGGGTTTGACCCGCGCTTGCTGGATCAAGGAGTGGATCTCGCAGTGGGCGCGCAGCTCTCGGAGTATCTCTCGGTCTTGCTCGGTGGTGGCGACCTGGAGTCCGGTCGCCTTTTGTACATCGAGCCGAGTCAGGCGAAGCGGAAGGGCTTGTCCTGGCCTGGAACGTGGCCGGCGGTGCCGTTGATGCTCAAGCCGCGACAGCGCCCCGCAGGTGCTCCGTGAGATGGGCGTTGCTCGTCGCCGCGCTCGTCCTCACTCCTGAGGTGGGGCAGGCGCATACGAACCTGAACCTCATGGAGATGCACCTCGGGGGGCAACGACGCGTGGTCGAGAAACGGTTGCGGCGGCAGGGCTGTCGCAAGCTCTCGCCTCGGCGGCACGGTTGGATGACCGACTGGTATCACCGGCGCGTGAAGCGGAGCCGCTCCCGGCGGGCGAAGACCGTGGTGTATCGTTGCCAGGACGCCGACTGGCCGGAGGCGGCGCTGCGCGAGCTGCACTTTGACGGACGGCGCCTGCATCGGGTGGTCATTCACCTGAACTATGAGGGCAAGCCGCGCGATCCGGCGACAGGTGCTCCCTACATACCGACCTACAAGGAGATCCGGCGGACTCTGGAAGAGCGGCTTGGGCCGCCTGACGAGCTGCGTGAAGAGATGCCGAAGAATTTTGGTGGCGACCAACTGCGTGCCTTGGAGCAGCGGCGTGGGGGCTTCTGGAGTGTTTGGTATGGGCGCAAGAAGGGGCGCGTTGACGTGGGGCTGCGCCTGAGCGGAAACCCATCAAAGCCGGGGGAGCTGGTGTTCTATCTCGACGCCCGCGACCGTCGTATCGGCGAGCGGATCCTCAAGCGGCGTGACCGAAAGATTCAGCCGAGTCGTGGATTTTAGCTCGGCTCATCGAGCGGCTTGATCTCTTCAATCCCGTCGCGTGAGACCAAGACCCGGTGGGCCGATCGGTTGCTGTAGCCCGGCTGATCCACTTCGAGCAGCGCGATGATGGGGTAGGTTCGGGTCGTGACCTGACTTCGAACGGCGCCGCTGGGCTCGCGATAGATGATCTCGTGCTCGAGGTTGTTCATATGAGTCCGCCACGGGCGGGCAGCGAAGCGCACGATTTCGGCGATCCCGGCGATGTTGGGGCGTCCGCTGCGCAGTGATTCAGCCTCTAGAGTGGTCTTTCGCTCGTAGGCGATCACATCCGCCTGTAGGTTGAACCGCTGATAGGCTCTAAACCACCGCTGGTCGCGTTCGTCGAGCTCGTCGAGCGTGAGAAAGCTGGTTGACTCTTGCGCGGTGACCATGACGTCACCGTCATCACGCCCGACCTGACGTCTGTCGTACAACCAGGTGGGGATGCGCGCCCGAAACCACCCCCGAAGCCGCTCTTTGATTCGGTCCTTGAGCGCGTAGGCGAGCGTCGCCGTCACCACGAAGATCAGGACGGTGCTCGGCGCAGCATCGGGTTGCGTTGGGTTCCCGACAAACCACCAGGTGGCGAGCTGAGCCCCTACAGCCCAGAGCATGGCGATCGACGCTGCGATCGCAAAGGTGAAGTCTTGAATGCGCGAGCTAGGCGCCTCGGTGCTCAGGTCGAGGTAGATCGCCGCGCCGATCGATTTCTTGAGGCTGCTCATATACATCGACAGCTCGCCTGAGTCGGTCGGTAGATCCAGCTCGGTGCTCGGGTAGCTATAGGCTCGCCGGTGCTGCTCCTCGAGGTCGAGTAGGGTCGCTGCGCGTGTCGGCGCGCCCGGCTCGTGGTGCTCCAGCGCACGCACCAGTCGCAAAATATACAAGCTTGAGGTGAGGCTCGCCCACTCGTCACAGCGGCGAATAAGCCGCCGCCGCTTGGACTTCTTCTTCTCGCTCCGCAGCGCCTCAACGGCTGCGCGCAGAGGCTCTCGAGCCTGCTCGAGCCGCACGATGAACGCATCTACTGTGGCTGAGAGATCGTGGCGTTCACCGCGCTCGATGTGCACGAGCAGCTCGCTCGCCTCGTGCCGAACGGCTTCTCGGAAGCGCTGGGTGTGCAGGCGAAAGAGTCGACGCAGCTTCTTGGCCCGACCGGAGCCCGAGAGCGCTCCAGCGGCCTCTGCGGTCTTGACGTCATGATAGAGCGACTCTGCCGCCACCGATGCCAGCGTGGACTGATGGGGTTGCAGCCGGATGTAGGACTTAAGGTTCGTGTACCACCGGTGCTTCCCGAGTCGCTCTTCCGTCATGGCGAGACTCGTTGGGTAGAACAGCAGCACGCGCGTCTTGAACCAAGGGCGAGATTTCGTGCCGAGCTGATGCTCAAGCTTGAGCTGGACGCCTTGTTTCCCGTGCGCGCTGAGGCTGACCCCTCGCTCGGGTGAATAGGGTTGGTTCAACGCAGCCTCCGTTCCCAGTCTAGACGCAGTTGTCACCGGTTCGCAAAATGTTGGGGCTTGCGCTTTGCCCCAAGAGCCGATTTAGGTTGGCGCTGAGGAGCGTCATGCGATGATCACCGAGGATTTCAGCCAGAGCCTATCGATTGGGGCGAGTGCCCCTGACTTTTCGCTGCGAGCAACCGACGGCGAGTGGTGTACGCTCGAGAGTTTTTCGGCGCAGCGTTGGTTGGTGTTGCAGTTCACGTGCAATCACTGCCCCTATGTCCTAGGCAGCGACGATCGACTGAGCGCGTTGGTTGCCGGCTTTGAGGGCGCGCCGATCGCTTGGGTAGGGATCTGCTCGAACGATGCGGAGCGCTACCCTCAGGACAGCTTTGAGCGGATGCAAGAGCGCGCGCCGACGCTGCCGTACCGCTATCTCCACGACCCAAGCCAGGAGGTCGCACAGGCTTACGGTGCGCAGGTTACACCCGAGTTCTTCATCTTTGAGCGAGGAGCCGCTGACTGGACCTTGCGCTGGCACGGAACCATCGACGACAGCCCGCGCAACGCCAGCGCAGCGACGACGCCGTATCTTCAGCCGGCGCTGCAGCGGTTGATCTCAGGCGATGATTTGGCGCGCACGACCACCCCGGTTCAGGGCTGTTCGATTAAGTGGCGCTGAGCGGTTAGATCGCGAAGAGCTCGTGCTCGTCGTGGGTGTCTTTGTACTTCTCGTACAGCCCGAGCACCTCATCAATGTTGGCAAACAAGAGGTCGATGAGCCCGGGTTGAAAGTGCTGCCCTTGACCTTCAAACATGATCTCGCTGACCTGCTCGAGCGTGAAGGCCTCCTTGTAGGCGCGCTTGGACATCAGCGCATCGAAGACGTCGGCAACCGCGACGATCCTGCCTGACAGCGGGATCTCCTCACCCTTTTTCCCGTAGGGGTAGCCCTTGCCGTTCCACTTCTCGTGGTGATTAAGGGCGACCTCGACGCTGAGCGCCATGACCACGTCGTCGGTCCCCGACAGCAGCTTGCCGCCGATCAACGTGTGGGTCTTCATCACCTCCCACTCAGCGTCCGTGAGTGGTCCCGGCTTTTGAAGGATAGCGTCTGGAATTCCAATCTTGCCGACGTCGTGCATGGGCGCGGCGAGCAGTAAGTTGTCGCAAAAACCCTCGCTGAGCTTGAGCTCTCGCGCCAGCAGTCTGGAGATGTGCGCCATCCGGTGGATGTGCGCGCTCGTCTCTTTGTCACGATATTCAGCGCACATCCCGAGCCGCATGACGGTGTCGAGCCGCGCCTCGCGCAGGGCATCGGCGAGCTGGGCGTTTCCGAGCGCCGCTGAGGCCGTCGAGGCGAGCGAGCGCGCAACCGGCAGCATCTCCGCCGCAAAGGCGCCGGTCGCTGAGTTGACCAACTGCAAGACCCCGAGCACCTTGCCGTCGTTGAGCTTGAGGGGGAGGGTCAAGAGACACTCGGTTCGGTAACCCATCGCCACATCGAAGGCGTCCGACCAGCGATAGGGCTTCTCCGGATCGATGGCGCGGACGTCGTCGACGACCTCGAGCTCTCCTTCGAGCGCCACGTAACCGACGATCGAGTCTCGGGTCAGCGGAACGACGTGCGGCGCGACCTTCGACTGAAAGGTCTCGCGACCCATGCGCTCTTCGAGGCTGGCGCTCTGTGTGTTCTGGAATCGAAGACCGTCGCTGTGGATGAGGTAGATGGTCGCCCCGTCGACCTCAAGCAACGTCCTCGCCTCGGAGACGATGTTATCGAGCAGCCGGTCGAGCTTGGTCTCGGCTGTCAGCATAATACCGATCTCGACGAGGCGCTCCATCGCTGAGAGGCGTTGTTGGATATCCATGGTGTTCGTGTCCTTTAGAGGCGAATGCGTAAGCCTTCGTGGGTCAGTCGCGTGCCGGGGCGAGCGCGCTCCACGATGCTCTGCAGCTCATCGAGAAAGATGTCATCATGCGACGGGTCGTGGTGTGTCAGGAAGAGTTGGTCAACCCCTGCCTTGTTCGCCACCTCGACGCCGATCTCCCACGTGCTGTGTCCAAAGTTTTTACGCGTCAGGTACTCCTCGGGGGTGTACTGAGCGTCGTAGATCAGGACGTCTGCGTTACGCGCAAAGGCGACCAATCTTGGGTCTGCGCCCTCGCTCGGATGCTCGACGTCGGTCGCAAAGACCATGCAGCGGCTGCCGCTCTCGATGCGATAGGCGACGACGCCGTTGGGGTGCGTGAGCTCGCACCAAGTGATCAACGTCTCGTCGAACTCGACACCCTCTTTCGGGACATTGTGAAACGAGCGCTGCGCCTGCAGGTAGTCCCACGGTACGGGGAAGGTCGGCGCGTTCATCTGCGCGCGCAGCGTTTCTTCGAGCGCTTCTCTACCCGTGACCTCGTCGACGCTGTACATCTCGATGCTGAAGTCCGGGTCATACAGGGGCGTAAAGAAGGGGAGCCCTTGAATATGATCCCAGTGGATATGCGTAAAGAACAGCCGACACTGCGCAATGCCACGCTCTTGGAGGCGACCGCCCAGACCCCGAATCCCGGTGCCGGCGTCGAGGATGAAGACGCCGTCGGGCGTGTCGACCTCTAGGCAGGTGGTGTTCCCACCATAGCGAGCGGTCCGGCTGCCGGCTGCGGCGACGGAACCCCGCACACCCCAAAACTCAAATTCCACCGTGATCCGCTCCCGTCTCGATGCACCCTAGCAAGCAAACGCTGGGCCGCAAAATACCTGATCGCCGCCTCATGGTGGAGCGCAGCCCAAGAACACGCGCCGTAACCCTTGTGCGTCGATGTAAAAGAGGTGACCCAGGCCGGGCGTGGCGCTCGGCGTCGCCGTGGTCTGAGTTTGGCTGATGGCGTCTTGATTGATCCGGTGCTCGGCGCCCGCGGCGCTCGTGTCCTCCGCCACCGGAACAGCCCAGACGCCTCGCTCGAAGGCGGGCGCAAGGATCGGGTAGGTGAGCACCGCCCCTTGGGGCGCAGGGATGAGGCGGGCGACGCCTGCCTGTTTGGGTGCGCCGACCGCCGTCCGCCGAACTAAGCTGGTCCCCGCAGCAGATACCTGCTCCAGTTCGATCACGCCGTCTGCAAAGCTAAGGGTCAACAAGGCGTCGTTGGCGCCTGTTGTCAGCAGGTCGAGCCCGACGAGTCGACTGTCGTATCGACGGAGCTCGGTCACCAGCTGTCGTCCCGCATAGACCGTGTCTTTGGCGTCGCGCTCGAGCGCAAGCGCTAAGAAGGTTTGCTCGCTGCACGCCGCGTACGTCACGGCGTCAGCCGTTCCCAGGTTGCTGATCAGCTGAGCGCTCCCTTGGTGATCGATGGTGTAGAGCGCAGCCGTCTCTTGGGCTTGATCGCTGACGCCGAGCACGACCGCCCAGTCGACCTGGGCGCCCACCTGCGCCGGCGGGCAGACCGCGAGCGGGCGGCAGCCCTGCGGACCAACCACCTGCCAAGCGCCTCCACCGACGGAGAGCCGGCAGCGATCCTGCGAAGCGCCGAGCAGTGCGCTTGATTGACCGTAGTCGTTAAGCGTCAGCGGTGTGATGTCCCCAGCGCCGGTGAACACCTCGCTTTGTTGGGCATCGAAGGCGCGCCGCATGACCGAGTGTTGATCCGACCCGGGCACTTGATCGAGCCAGCGCACCTCGGATGGGTCCGCACGAAGCTGGCTCGCCGAACCGAGCAGTGTCGACAGGGTCACCGCGGCTGACGAACGGATC
>JAYZBQ010000091.1:0-6990 GCA_036338695.1 Myxococcota bacterium | reverse complement strand
ACTGTGGTGGTGGTGGTCGTCGTTTTCTGATAGCTTCGCTTGCTCATTCTGTTATACGTTGCGCTCAATGAAACTACGAAGGGCCCCATAACCGGTCAAAATTATGCGCCTGAAAAAGGGCCCTGATCCCACGCCCATTGGCCATGGGCCACGCCCTATCCTACGACGTTTCGGAGATTTTTTTTAGTGATAACATGTCCTCAGGCGCGTCCGGCCTGCAGGCCAGTGCCGTCAGCGAGCGCACCGAAACCCCACGGTGTCCCACCGAGAACCCGGGTCACGACGGTCTCGAGCGCTGCCGCGGGCGGAGTACAACACGTCGCGATACGACCCGCCACGCGTCACACGAGACCGCCCACTGCGAGGCTTAGGTGGGTCCTCCGCGACCATCCGCTTATACACCGTCGGGTCATAGAAGTCAGCGACCCACTCGGCGGCGTTACCGGCGAGGTTGGCGACTCCCTCAGCACTCGCGCCGCTCGGAAGTCCGTCGATGGGCGCGAGCGCAGCGAAGCCATCCTGAGCGCTGCGCAGGTTCGCACGAGCGAACTCTTCCTTGGAGCCCCAAGGGAACAACCGACCGTCCGTCATGCGTGCGGCACGCTCCCACTCAGCCTCACTCGGCAGGCGCTTGCCTACCCATTTGCAGTAGCGTGCGGCGTCGTACCACGACACCCCCACTGCGGGTTGCCTTGGATCGTTCAACTCGGCGCGATTTTTGTACAGACGCGCTCGACACAGCCCCGCCTCCTCGCAGCGGTCATACGCTGCGTTCGCCACCTCGTAGCGGTCGATCCCAAAGGCAGGCAGCCGCACCGTGCGCTGCGGCGCCTCATCGGGCTCACCCTCGGCGGACCCCATGACAAACGTTCCCGCCGGGATCGAGACCACCTGCCCACCAAAGACAGCGGGGTCCTCCTGCGCCAGGGGGGCTTGCGCGCAGCCAATCAGAGCAACGCATAGGGCGACCAGCCTTTGACTGCGCACGATCACTCTTCTCGGTATGGCTTGGCGGCTCGCCGGGCGACTCGCTTGACCAGCGGGATGCGGAAATTCAGCGAGATCGAGGGGCTAAAGATGGTGGCGGTTGGCGCCGTGCGCCCTGCACAGCGCTCAACCGGGTCGTTGAAGATAAACATCGCCTCGCCGGCGCGCTGCTCAAAGCAGAACCCCCGCCCTTCTTCGTAGTTGCTGTAGATGTGCGGGTCGTAGGAGGGCAGCCGCCAGGGCAGCTCAAGCCCCAAGGTGAACAGGTCGGTCACGTAATACTCTACGGCGACCTCAAACTGGTTGTACGACCCCTCGTACGCTCGGCCCCAGCCGCCGTCGGCTTGCTGACCGAGTAGGTGCCAACCCGTCAGGTAGGCTAAGCTGAGGTCCCACTCGCGCTCCTTGAGCACCGGCTTCCAGTGCTGAGCGATCTGGACCGGGTGCAGGCGGAGCCCGCCCCCGACAAAGCCCAAGCCGCCGCGCTCCTCTTTGAACAGGTCCCAGCCTTGCGCGTCGATGTCGAACTCAACGCCCACGTACCCTTTGATGTTCACGCCAAAGCGCAGCCCCGCTTTGAAGCCGCTCGGGACCTCCACCTGAGTCGGCGGGCTCTGGACGATACGGACATCATCAGAGGTGACCTGATTGGTGCCCAAGGGAAAGGCGATGTGGATGTTTGAGTCCATCGCCAGCGCCCCTGTCGACACCAGCAACCCGCCCAAAGCGAGCGCACGATTTACTGTAAGCACGACGGCACCTCCGATTGTGAATGACCATGCCTCTTTCGCCACGCCCGCACCAATCCGTCCAGCATGGAATCCGGTAAATTCATCGATCCGTAACCCACACCGATGCTGACGCCCTTGCGAACATTGGGGCCGTGAAAGTCGCTCCCGCCGGTGATGGCGAGGTCGAGCCTCTTGGCGATGCGCACCAGCTCCTTGACGGTCGCCGGGTCATGACCGGAGTAGTGGCACTCCACGCCGTCAAGGCCGTCGAGCGCCCAGGCGCCCAGACAGTCTCCGTACTTAAGCTTGGGCAGCTTGTAGCGCAGGGTGCGGGGGTGCGCGATCACGGCGACGCCGCCGGCGTCATGGATCCACTTAAAGGCTGCTCTCGGCGGGATGCGTCGCTTGGCGACGTAGGCCTTCCCTTTGTCACCGAGGTAGCGGTCAAAGGCCTCCCGCACATCTTTGGCGGCGCCTAAGTCGACGATCGCTCGGGCGATGTGCGGCCTGCCCACCACCCCATCGGCGAGCGCTTCGACCTGCTCCATGGTGATCGGCACGCCCAGCTCATTGAGCTTGGCGATGATCTGCGGGTTACGCGCATCACGCGCCGCACGCGCCAGGTTGAGGCGCTCCAAGAATTCCGGACACTGATCGTCCACAAAATAACCGAGGACGTGCAGCGAGGTACCCCCGTAGTCGGAGCTTAACTCGACGCCGGGGATCACCCGAAGGCCGGAGTCCCCAGCGGCGCGGCGCGCCTCCCCGAGACCCTCGACGGTGTCATGGTCCGTCAGCGCAATCGCCGAGAGCTTGCGACGGATCGCCTCCTCGACGACCTGGGTCGGTTTCCACTCACCATCACTCGAGGTGCTGTGCATATGAAGATCGATCACGGGCTTCTCGTTTCACAGCACCTTTAGCCAAGGACGCAGGTTCTGTCGATCACCCCCAAGGCGCTTCCGTAGCCCCCAAAAAGCGACAAGCCCCGGCGCGAGACGCCAGGGCTTATCATCAAGCGCTGGTCAGGCACCCGATCAGGCGGCTTCGAGCGCCTCCTGACGAGCGTCCCACCAGTGAACGAGCATCAGGTACACCGGGGATGCGACAAAGACCGATGAGTAGGTCCCGACCACCACGCCGATGGTCATGGCGATCGAGAATTCACGGATCATCGGACCGCCGAACGCCCAGAGCACGCCGACCACCACGATGGTGGTGATCGAGGTCAGCAGCGTACGCGACAGGCAGGCGTTGAGCGCGTGGTTCACGGTCTGCTCGAGCGGCGTCCCCTCGCTGGTCTGCTGAAGCTCCTCGCGGATGCGGTCGTACACGACGATGGTATCGTTGAGTGAGTACCCCACGATCGTCAGCAACGCCGCGATGATGGGCAGGTCAAACTTCAAGCCGAAGAAGCTGAAGATGCCCATGGTGATCAAGACGTCGTGGACCAACGCAACGATGGCGCCCGGCGCAAAGGTAAAGTCGAAGCGCAAGGCGATGTAGATCAGGATGCCCAGCAGCGCGTAAAGCACCGAGAGGATTCCCTCGTTGCGGAGCTGCTCACCGACCTGCGGTCCCACGTAGTAGATCCCTTCGCTCGAGATCCCGGACTCGGGGAACTTGCTGCTGAGCGCGTCGAGCACCTCCGCAGAGACGCCTGCAAAACCCACGCGGTACTCGTTGCGGCCGTCGGCGCGCAGCAGGTCGATCTTCCCAGCGAGCCGGAGCTCCAAGCCCTCAAAGTGCGCCTTAAGCTTGCTGCGCTTGTCGGCGCCCCAGTCATCACCCGCCGGTGCGGCGGCGTCCGTGGCTTTCGACGGCGCCAGAGACGGCACCTTCACCGGCACGGCGGGAGCCGCCGGCGCATCGGCTGCCGGCGCGTCCGCAGCCGGCGCTGCGTTGCTGTCTTGAGCCAGCACCAAGCGGTCCTTGGCCGGCGCGTCACCCGGGTTCACGAAGACCGGCTTGCCGTCGTCCCCCATCTTGAACTGCAGCGTGTTCCCGCTGGCGCCGCCGCCTGGCAGGTTGCCAAAGTTAATCGTCTGGCTGCCGGGCGCCCCGAGCGCACCACCCATGGCAGGCGCTGGGGTCTCGGGCTCCTCGACGACCGGCGCCTTGGGCGCCTTGAGCACCACCGTAATCAGCCCACCGGCGGGCTTGATCTCATAGCTGACCAGTTCGTCGCCGAAGGCGGCTTTGGTGGCCTCGCTCAGCTTGCTTTGGGTCGCTTCATCCAGGCTCGAGACCTGGCGGACGCGCACCATGACCTGGTTGCCGCTGGCGCCGAAGGTCTGGATCGAGGCGTTCTCATAACCCATGTCCTCGACGGCGCCGCGCAAGGCCGACAGCTCCGGCACCTTCTTGAAGGAGAAGAGCATCTCGGTGCCGCCCTGAAAGTCGATGCCGAAGTTCAGCCCTTTGATCACGAGCAAGGAGATCGAGATGATCACCAGCGTGATCGACATCATCCCAAAGCCACGGGCGCGGCTGAGGAACTGAAAGTTGGGGTTCGGTTTGACCAGCTGCATGATCAGGCCCCTCCACGATTCAAGGTAATTCCGATCGGCAACTCCCGATCGCTCGAGCGCAGGTAGAGCTCAAAGACGGTGCGGGTCACGTAGATCGCCGTGAACAGCGACGCGATGATCCCGACCACGAGGGTGACGGCGAAGCCCTTGATGGGGCCCGAGCCGTATTGCCACAACACCATCCCGGCGATCCCGGTCGTGATGTTGGCGTCGACGATGGCGCTCATGGCGTTCTGATACCCGACGCTTAGGGCAGAGCGAGCGGTCTTACCCATCAAGAGCTCTTCACGGATACGCTCAAAGATAATGACGTTGGCGTCCACCGCCATCCCCACCGTCAGCACCATCCCAGCGATGCCCGGAAGCGTCAGGGTGGCGCCGAACATGCTCAGCACGGCCATGATGAAGACCAAGTTGAGCACCAAGGCGATGTTGGCCACGAAGCCGGCGAAGCTGTAGTAGATCATCATGAAGATGATCACCGCGATCCCGCCGATGGTGATCGCCGCACGCCCAGCCGAGATCGAGTCCTCCCCGAGGGAGGCGCCGACCGTGCGGTCTTGAGCGATGGTCACCGGCGCCGGCAAGGCGCCCGACTTGAGCACGATCGCCAGCCCTTCGGCGTCCTTGAACTGCTGCTGGCGCTCGCCCATCGAGCCCAGCGTGATCTGACAGCTGCCCCCCATGATGGGCTCGTTGATGACCGGGGCGGAGTCGACCATGCCCTCGAGCACGATAGCGAAGCGGTTGCCCACGTTCTTGGAGGTCAGCTTACCAAAGATGCTCTTGCCGACCTCGTTGAAGATCAGCTGAACGTCCGGGCGACCCGTGCGCGGGTCGGTCCCGACAAAGGCGTCTACCACGTGGTCACCGCTCAGCGGCACCGAGGCGGTCAGGATGTAGGTTCGGTACAGCTTCTCTTGCGGCGTACCGGGGAGCTCTCCCTCGCAGATCCGCGTCAAGCCAGGGCGACGGCTGGCGTCCATCTCTTTGATCGCCACCATCTTGTCGGCGCCGACCTTGTCGCTGAGCGCAGCGAGCACCTGGTCTCGGTCGATCCCGACGATGAAGTTGTCGTTGCCGCTGCCGCCACCGGGCTTGGTGTAGGTCGAGATGCAACGGATGATCCCGCCGGGCAGCTCGGTCGTGTTGAGCGAGCTCACCGTGGTGTCCTCGTCCAGCGACATGCGGAACTCGAGCTGCGCCGTGCGCCCAAGGAGGCGACGTGCCTCTTCAGGGTTGTCGTAACCTGGCAGCTGCACCACGACCTGGTCGATGCCGCGCGCCGAGATCTGCGGCTCGGCGACGCCCAAGCTGTCGACGCGGTTGCGGATGGAGCGCATCGCCTGGCTGATCGCGTCCTTCTTGAGGCGCTCGACGAAGTCTTCCTTCAGCCCCAAAGCGATGAGCTTGCTGCCCTTCTCGAGGACCTCAAACTCAAAGGTCTGAAGCGTCTTGAGGTATTTCGCTTGGTTCTCGGCGTCCTCAAAGCTGACCTCGATGGTCCGCAGGTCGTCGCGCACCTTGGCGCTGCCCTTGATCTCGTCCCGCCCCAGACGGTCCGTGATCCGCTGGCGCAGGCGGTCGACCTTGTTGTCCATCGCCTTGTCGAGGTCGACGCTCAACACCAGGTGGATCCCCCCTGCGAGGTCGAGCCCGAGGTTGACGTGCTTGGACGGCAGGTAGCTCGGGACAAACTCGTTGAACGCTTCGGCGCGTTTACGTACCTTCGCCATCTGCTCGTCGTTGAGGTCGAAGTAGATGATCGTCGGCGCCACCAACATCACCGCGGCGATGACCGTCGCCAACACCACCACAAGGCGTGTGCGAATCTCGTTTTTTGTCATGATCGATCCTTACTTTTCGGCGGGGGCGTACGGCCCCGCCAGGCTGCGCAGCAACAGGCGCACCTTGGTATCGCGGGCAATCTCTAGAGTGACGACACCGGCGTCGATGGCAGTTACCTTGCCAATGAGGCCGCTGGTGGTGATCACCTGATCACCAGCTTTGACCCGCCCAAGGAAGGCAGCGAGCTCGCGCTGCTGCTTCTGCTGAGGGCGGATCAGGAGAAAGTAAAACACCGCGACGATGATGATCAGCGGCATCAAGGAGACGATCGCGCTCGGCTGAGCAGCAGGCGGTGCGGCGAGCAGAGGGAAAACGGGCACGAAACGCTCCTCAAAGAGCCCTATGAAAACGGGCTGCGGGCGGACCCCCTAGCAAAGCCCCCCACCCTTCTCAACCCGCATTTTAGGTGTCGCCTAAGCCTCTTGCGCTTGGCGCGCCATGCGCCGCCGCTTGACGGCGTGGAATCCGAACAGCCCAAAGCTGAAAAAGAACCCGAGGGAGGCCGCCACCGGCCCGATCACGCCGGTCGCTAGAGCCCGGAACATCGCCATCTGACCGATCAGACAGCGGCTGGGGTTCTTGGGGTCATAGACGACAAAGCGAGGCGCTTTCTCGGCGCCGCACTCGGCCTTCATCTGCCCGCCGCAGGTCCACTCCTTGCCCTGCGCATCTTTGAAGTCGACCAAGATCACCTTGGCGTACCCACGCGCTTTGGCGCAGACACGCGTGACGCCCTGCGTCTCGACCCCTTGCGCCACCATGTGCTGCGTGATGCTCAGGTGCTTGACCGCCGGCCAGCCGATGTAGAGCGCGAAGATCAAGCAGAAAATCGAAGCGATCGCCAAGGTACCGGTCCCGCCGGGGTTGGCCTCGCGTGGAGGAGCGTTCTTCAT
>JAYZBQ010000090.1:0-11291 GCA_036338695.1 Myxococcota bacterium | reverse complement strand
TGCATCCCAGACGCGGATCGTTTCTCCCGCTGATACAACCCTCACGCCGTCTGGGCACCAGTCTACGGCCTTGACCTTGTCGCTGTGCCCTTCCAGCGTGTGCAGGCAGTACCCCGTCGAGGCCTCCCAGACGCGCACGGTATGATCAAGAGATCCAGTCAATACCTGCTCGCCGTTCGGGCTCCATGCGATCGCGTGGACTGCCCCCCCTTGCGTTTGGCGGATCCTTCGATTGTACGAACCGATAATTTCCTCCGTCCCGTGACCCGTCAGGGTCTGCAAGCATTTGCCCGTCGACGCGTTCCAGATTCGGCCCGTGGAATCCCATGCCCCTGACGCGATCTTCGTCCCATCCGGGCTCCATGCGATCGCAATCACGCTGCTGGCCATTGGTTTGCCCTCGAAATCGTAGGTGCTGTCGTGACCCTCAATTGACATCACGACCTGTTCGGTGCCCGCGTCGCACACGCGGATGATGCCGTCGTCACAGCCAGCCGCGAAGCGCAGACCATCAGGGCTCCACGCGACGGCCCTCGCCGACGCGTCTCCTAGCGCGATAGATTTCGTCGTGCCCGAGGCGATGTCCCAAATGACCGCTTGGCGATCGTCGGAGCACGTGACAAGGCGCTCACCAGTGGGGTCCCACCGCATGCACGTGCGGTAGTCTTCGTCGAAGGACCCGGAGAGCTCACGTACGGTGTCGCCGGTCGCTGCGTCCTTGAGCACAACCTTGCCGTCACTTTTAGCGATGGCGATACGTGTCGAGTCTGGGCTGAGGTCCATAGCCCGACATCCAGGCCAACCGAGCTTGACGTTGAGGTCTGACGGGTCCAGGCCCATCGAAAGGTGGTCCCATTCCCAATTGCGCTGCTCCTCTTGGCAGCGCGCGAGCAGCGACTGCGTCTCGGCGACGTTGCCGCTCTTCTGCGCGATGCTCGCGGCGCCGAACTGCGCGGAGTAAGCCAGGCGCACCGCTCGTCCTTGCGCCTGGACCGCCTCTTCTCGCGCCGTGTCTGCCTCTTCTCGCGCCGCGACCGCGGTGTTCAGCGCCGCTTGCGTCTCCTGATTGAGCTGCCAGGTGACGATGATGCCAGCGACCAAGGACACGGCCGCGGCAGCAGCGGCTGCGGCGAACGCCTTGTTGCGCTGGACCCACTTCTTCATCTCGACCAGCGCGCCGGTGCGGTGAGCGCTGACGACCCGGTTCTCTAAGAAGGCGCGCAGGTCGTCGGCGAGATCGGCGACGCTCGCGTAGCGGTCTTCGCGCTCGCGGGCCATCGCCTTCTCAGTGATCGCTACCAGCGCCGGCGGCACGCCGGCGCGGAGCTTTTCGATCGGCTCCGGCGGGCCGCGCCAAACGTCTTCGAGGATCCGGTAGGCCTGCTTAGGCGCGCCTGGGGCGACGTAGGGGACCTGACCCGTCAGCAGCTGGTAGAGCATCGCGCCGATGGCGTAGACGTCGGCGCGCAGGTCGAGGTCTTCGCCCTTGGCCTGCTCAGGCGGCATATAGCTCGGGGTGCCGAGCGCCGTGCCGTCGAGCGTCACGACCGAGGCGGTGGCGTCAGCTTGCGCGTCGATGCCGCGCACGCTCTGCAGCACCGACGCCTGGGAGGCGGCGTCTTTGTCGATGCGCAGGTCGTGTCGGTCGTCTTGCCCTAAGATCTTGGCGAGGCCCCAGTCCATCACGTAGACCTCGCCGAAGCGGCCGACCATCACGTTGGCTGGCTTTAGGTCGCGGTGGAGCACCCGCTTTTCGTGCGCATACGCCATCGTGTCGCACATCTTGAGCACGACCTCGAGCGCGCGGGTCAGCGTCCAGTCTTCGCGCTGGTTGGCGACGTCGTCGAACACTTCACCGACGGTGCGGCCTTTGACGAGCCGCATCGTGAAGAACACCTTGCCGTCCTGGTCGAGGCCGAGCTCGTGGACCGGCACGACGCCGGGGTGGTCGAGCTGGCTGGTGACCTGGGCCTCTTCGAGGAAGCGGCCGAGCCGCTGGCTCTCCATGCGCCGCTCCTCCTCGTCTCGCGGCGCAGCGCGGTCGAGCAAGGTCTTCATCGCGAGGCTGCGGTTCAGGACCTTGTCGTGCACGCGGGTGACCGCGCCGACGCCACCTTTGCCGATCTCGTCCTCGGCGCGGAAGCGCTCTTGGTCGAGCTTGGGCGCCGACTGAATCTTCAGCAGCAGGTCGTTGGTCGCGGTCGACTGCACGCTGTCGAAGCTGCTGCTACCGCTACCGCTGTCGCTGTCGCTGTCGCTCGGCGCGCCGGCGGTAGTTTGTGGCTGGCTCGACTGCGTCGGTGATTCGTCGGGCTGGGAATCGTCGGGGCCACTCGGCGGTTGGGATTCGGAAGTCATTCTGTGGGTCCTCTCAGGCTGCGATATTATGGCATTTTCGTGCGAATCGCCGGGTCGCTGTTCCTTATCCCGCGGTGGCCTCTCCTCACCGGCGCGACGGCCTACGCGATGAAGATCCGCCTCGGCCAGCCGAGGCTCTCCCTCGCGCGCATCTTCATCGCGAACCCGTTCGCGAAGCAGGGCCGGGGTGGTTTGCCGGAGGTCGAGCTTACAAGGCCACGGCCATGAACAGCTCGTAGCTCAGCCCTCGGTGTGCACGCAGATGAGCTGTGCGCATCACGTCGCGCGTGAGACCCAGCGACGTGCTGGCAGCCGCGCCTCCGGTCAGGCTTCGGGGAGGCGTTCTTGTAGGGGGGGCGAGTAGCTGGCTGGGGCAGCGGCACCAAGGAGAGCTGGCAGAGCGCGCGGCGGCGAGTTGCCCTGTGCGTCTGAGGGACGGACCGACGCCCCGGTAGGTTCGGGTTGGGCGGACCGTCGCTCGAAACGCCGACATGCGGAGCTGGAGAATCATCGCGTCTTATCGCGTCAAAGGCTTGGCGCCGTAACAGGTTGCGCCAGCTGCGCGCAGGCTCTCGGGCCGTGGCGTGTCGGCGGAGTACGCCGCCAAGGTCGAAGTCAGCAGGGGTTTCTGACAACGCAGCGTGTGCGACAACACGCGCTGCTGAGAGGTCGCTAGGCTGCATCAGCGCCTCGATCCTGCGCTCGTCGGCCCTCGGGCAGGGCGCTGCCACCGACGTTGGGGCTAGGATTTCTCGCGAAGTATGCACTCCATCCAGATCGTTGCGCCGGATCACTCAGGCATGGCCATGGACGTCGACGTCATCCGCTCGGCGCTGCAGGGCTCGGAGTGCGACGTCTCCTGGGGACAGCCGCCTGCGCTCAGCAGGACGCAGAAGCTCGTGCGGATGACGCGGCTCCTGGACCGCCGGCGCCACCGATTTCGGCTCAACATTCTGATCCAGGCGCCCTTCAAGTGGTCGCTGCCGGACGCGGAGGTCAATTGCCTGATCCCAAACCAGGAATGGTTCAGCGTCGAGGACGTCCCGCAGCTCCGCCACGTCCAAGAGGTCTGGTGTAAGAGCGAGGCGGCGGTCGAGGTGTTCCGCGACCTCGGCTGCACGACGCGTTACATCGGGTTCAGCAGCCGCGACCTCTACGACCCGAAGGTCGGAGAGCGGCGAGATCGCTTCGATCGCTGCTTGCACGTCAACGGATCGAGCGCGTGGAAGGGGACGCAAGTGCTGTTAGACACGTGGTTGAGGCACCCCGAGTGGCCGCACTTGACGATCGTGACGCGCGTCCCAGTGCGGCGACCGTCGGCGCTCCCCACCAACCTGACCCTCGTGGAGCGCTACCTGCCCGACGCCGAACTGCGCGCGCTGGTCAACGGCTGTGGGATCAGCGTCCAGCCGACCGAGATGGAGGGATACGGGCACTCGCTGGCAGGAGCGATGAGCGCGAAGGCCGCCGTGTTGGTGACCGACGGCGCGCCGATGAACGAGAGGATCGACGGGAGTTGCGGTGTAATGATCGCGCCCTCCCGGCAGGAGCCGCACTTCATGGGCAGGCGATACTTCGTGAGCCCGGCTTCGATCGAGCGAGCCATGACGGATGTCTTGGCCATGGGCAAGGAGCAACTTGAGCGCGTCGGCGCAGCTGCGCGGCGTGCGTTCGTCGACGAAGAGCGCTTGGTGGCGCGTCGTATCCGCGCTGCAGTCGCCGACGTTCTCTGACCTAGGTCATGGTGCTGGTGTATCCGCGCTGCGGGGGGAGGGGCGGAGTTTGTTGTCGGCGGTGCATTATCCGGCTTCCGCGGCCGTAACGCGCCGTCTACGGAATCCTTCTGCCGCCGTCGCCGTAGATGCGGACACCCCCTAGTTGGTTGCTTCGTAGTCGACTAGTGCCATCGGAGTCTCCTTGCGCGCGGGTCGCCTTCGCGCGAGCCATACGAATACGCGGTAGGGGCAGTGCATGACCTCATCAACGCCGTGAACTGCGACACGGTCGACGTAGAGCAAGTCACCACGCGCGTCGCAGGCCAGAGAATCGGCGGCGACGTGGCGTCGTGGTGGTGAGGTTCAGGTGGTCGAGGCCGCAATTTGCTTCGCCTATCCGTAGGACTACCATGGTCGCAAAGAGGTCTTGATCATGACGATGTATTGCAACTGCTCAGTGTGCTCGGTGTCGCCAGCGCAGCCCAACACGATCGTGCAAGGAAGGGCTGAGCTCATCCCGGGCGCCCCGTTAGCGATGGAACCCGGCTCCGTCCTCGCCCACTGGAGCGGCGCGAAATTCGATACGATGCAAAGCATCGAGATTCATGCCTTTCAGCAGCGGGGTCACTGCCTGCGAACCGGCTCTTCGTTCTACTACTACCGAGACGGCGCTCCCCGCCTCATGCCAGCACAGCTCAAGATGCTCGGTCTCGGCGGTCGCATCCGCTACACGGTGGGCGCCGAGTTTGGAGGCACGCTCCAGGTCTACCAGAAGGTGCAGGGCCAGCCACAGGAGGTCACCGTCATGCTCGGATGCGGCGGGACGCTGAGCTTCAACGCCGACCGAGAGGCCACTGGCTACGCTCCCAACCTTGACGCGACGCCCCGCCTGACTCTGGGCTGAGCTACGCCCTACGGCGCAGCCTGAGCCCCCAGCGAGGCCAAGGCCGACGAGGGCAACATCGGTGATCGAGACGTTTCGTCGAGATGCCCTGCACCAACACCGTCCACGGCGTCTGCTCGCAGGCCGCGGCTGGCGGCGCGAGCTCGATGTCCTGGTCGGTGCCCAACACCCCGAACCTAGTAAGCTTCGAAATCTCCGCACAGAGCGCCTGCGCTGCGTTGGACCCAGGCAGCACGCTGACGTTCTCGACTTCCAACGGCCTGCTCGCGACCGGAGGCTACTGGCGCGACGTGGAACCGCGGCGAATTCAGGCGCTGGCGGCGCCGTGTGACCGCGCTGCCACGCGTGAGCGCGCGTCAAGCATGCGCGTCAGCGCGCCTCCGCGGGTGTGAGCTGAGACGGTAGATCCGGGCAGAGCGTCCAGCCGGCAGAGCGCGTGGCCGGAGTTGGCGGGCGCCTATCAGGGGCGGACCGTCTTGGTGGTCGAACTTTGGGGTCCGTGTCGGCAGTGTTCGCCGCTTGCACTGCGAACTCGGGCCCCTATTTGCCGCCGAAGAACAGATTCACAACTTCGCTGAATAAGTTCGCCGTCACCAAGTCCATGTCTCCGTCTCCATCTAGGTCCGCCGCGGTGACGGACTGGGGGGCGCCATCGGTCAGCAACGGTGCCGGTGCCAGCGTGAAGACACCTGGGCGCGTCTGATATAGCAGCGTTAGGTTCCTGGACTGAGAATTAATATTAGCTGATACCAAGTCCATATCCTTGTCGCCGTCTAAGTCCACCGCGGCACAGCGAAAGTTACCTTGGGCACCAGTAGGTACTTCTGAACTTTCTGCATCGAAGACCCCCGTATCCGTCTGCCAGAACACCTTGAGGTGATTTTGCAGAGAAATCGTCGACACGAGGTCCATATCTCCGTCTCCATCCAGGTCCGCCGCGGTGACGGAATAAGGCGAGTTGGCAGTATCTAGCTGTTGGGTTGACGACGCAAATTGCCCTGGGTCCGTGTCATCCTGAAAGAACAGCTTGAGATTGTTGGCACTTTGGTTGCCTGCCACGAGGTCCGTGTCTCCGTCTCCATCTAGATCCGCCGCGGCGACGCAAAGAGGTCCGGTACCGACAGGGCCCGTCCCAGTGTCGAGCTGTAACACCGCATTATCGAAGGTCCCCGGCGCCTCATTCTTTTGGAATAACAGCGTCAGGGTTTGGTTGTTGAGGTCCGCCGTCACGAGATCTATGTCGCCGTCCCCGTCCAGGTCTGCCGCAGCGAGCGATACAGGAAAGGCGCCAGTTGCCAACGGTGCCGCTGCTGGGGTGAAGACCCCGGGACTCGTTTGGAAGAAAGGTGTCAGGTTCGAGTCCAGCGCGTTTACCGACACGAGGTCTATGTCTCCGTCTTGATCCAAGTCTGCCGCGACGACTTCGCGAGGTTGTGACCCAGTGATCAACGGCTCCGGGGACCGATTGAAGACGCCTGCGCTGGTCTGGAAATACAGCGTCAGGCTGTCGTTGTCGTTCGACGACACCAGGTCTGTGTCGCCGTCTCCATCCAGGTCCGCCGCGGCTATGTGAGCAGGCCCTTCGGGCGACAGCAGTGCGATTGATGGAGAAAAATCTAGCGCATCGCTCTGGAAGAACATCATCAAGTCTCCGCCTGGCACCGGCCCGTTTGCGTTGGTCACCGCCACCAAGTCCATGTCGCCGTCTCCATCCAGGTCAGCCGCAGCAACGTCCAGGGGATTTGATCCAGTAAGCAACTGCCTATCTGCGCCCGTGAAGTGCCCCGGACGCGTCTGGAAGAGCAGTTCGACGTGGGGGTCAAATCCGCCACTCGCCGACACCAAGTCCATGTCGCCGTCCCCGTCCAGGTCGGCTGCAATGACGGATTCAGCAAACCTGTCGACAGGTATCGAGCCTGCAGCAGCGAAGACTCCTGGCTGTCCTTGGGAAAACAGCGTCAGGTCACTGCCGAGTCGGTTCGCCGTCACCAAGTCCATGTCGCCGTCTCCATCCAGATCCGCCGCGGCGACGGCGTGAGGATAGCGTCCAGTCGCCAACGGTGTCGCAGCAGTGAAGACCCCCGGCTGCGTCTGAAACAACAACACGAGCTTGTCGATAAATGGGTTTGATGCCACCAGGTCGATGTCTCCGTCTCCATCCAGGTCTGCCGCTGCTACGGAATTAGGGAAACTTCCACCTGGTAACACTGTGCCTGCCGCCTCGAAGACACCTGGGCTGACCTGTATAATCATCTTCAGGTGGTCGTTCGTGGCAATCGGGACCACGAGATCCATGTCCCCGTCTCCATCTAGGTCTGCCGCTGCAACGCCGTACTGAGCACCTCCAACCGCCACCGTTTGGGCAGTAAAGGTCCCCGGTTGCGTACTGCTCTGGAAGAAGAGCGACAGGTCGGCGCTGTCTTGGTTCGCCGCGACAAGATCCATGTATCCGTCGCCATCCAGGTCCGCCGCGACGACGAAATGAGGTTGCTCCCCAGTCTGCAACGTTACGGACGACGGCGCGAAGACCCCCGGGCTCGTCTGAAAGAAGAGCGTCAGGAAGTCTTCGGTTACGCTCGCCACGGCGAGATCCGCGTCTCCGTCTCCATCCAGGTCGCCTGCGGCGACAGAACTAGGGTAAGGCCCAGCAGGCATCGACACGCCCGGTCCGTAGTCCGGTCGGTATGCTTTGGAGGCCGCTGAGAATGAAGGGGCTCCCGGGTCGGCGTCCTGCACGGTCACACGGAGTTCGATCCCGTCCGGATCCGGAACCTCAGAAGTATCCCATACAAAGGACAAGTCCGCTCCGTTGGGCGATCCTGCCACGCCACTAAATGGCGCCCGCACTCGCCATTCCGTCATATCGGCGGACGCGGGGACAGGATCCACGTCCCCATCAAGCGTCGCGACTTGGGTCGCCGGTTCATACGTGACGATCGAGTGACGCTGAGCGGCGCCGCCGCCGATCGCAAGCTGATTCATGCCAGGCAATGCTGCGACCACCAGCTTGTCCGGGCCCGTCGCGAGCCCGCCGACCAAGCTATCAAACCTAGCGACTCGCTCGACATAGGGAGGCGCCCTGTGCAGGTTTAGGCGTCGCATGTCCGGGAGTGCGCCCTGCTGCGTGATCACCAGCAACTCACGGCCTGCCCCCTCGAATGCGATGAACGTCGGGCTGGGAAAGGGAGTTGCACTCAACTCACTCACATCTTCGGCTCTGACCAGCGCAGGTATTGACTCCAGCACGAGCTGATCCAAGTCCACCCTGACCAATCGGCCCGCTGGATTGCTGCCGCCGTTATCAAATGAGTTTTCAGCTAAGTAGACCGCCGTCGCGCGCAAAGGGTCTACAGCCAAGCCCCATGGCGTAGCCAGCTCCGAGAGCAAGACTGCGTTGGGGGTTGGCGAGCCCGCAGAGAAATCAAATCGCCACAACTCGCCGACGCTCTCCCCGGCGCTGTTAATAACGTCGCCGCTTGCCAGAGCGACTTGGTCTCCGAGCGCTGCTAGGCAGCGTAGGCTGTCGCTGAAGCCATGGCTGATGGGGTTGCCCAGAGGTTGACCCGTTAACAAGTCGAAGCGAAATATACCTGTGGATGAGCCGACGTATAAGGTGCGGCCCGCGGGGTCTACATCCATGCACTTCGGAGCGCCGTTGCCCGAGGCGAAGGGCGAGGAGGGGGGCGAGCCTCCGGTCGTAACGACTTCGCCCGTCGTGAGCTTCCTCTCCCACACCTTCCAGGTATTTGCGCTGTCCTGCTCCAGGATAAAGGCGCTGCTCCCTCGCCCGAGAATGTGAACATCCACCGGTCCAGTTATGCCCCAATCGACGGTCTCTAATTTGCTCGAGCGTAGGATCTCCAAGGTGCGCCCCTCGATGCCCAGCGCCAGCAGGCCCGCTTGGCTGCTGGCGACTTCGGGGAGCTGCACCTGATTGTCGAGCAGGCCTACGTGGAGCGTGCCAAGGCGCCCCTGGAATGAAGGTGGGGCTTCGCGGGCGATCTGCGCGTCGCGGCGGTCTTGCTCTCGGTGAGGGTTCTCGAGCAGGTCTCGGGTCTCTTCCGCGTTCAGCGTCGCAAGATCGACTTCTTGGCCAGCCATGTTGCGTGCCGTTGGAAACACATCCCCTGCGGCCTTCCATTGAATCGCGACCTGCACTTCATCCGACTCGTCATCGTAGATTTTCAATGGAATCGGGATGTTGCCGCGATCTTTGGCTCCGAGGAGGAAGGCAACTTCGTTGAGGATCAGTTGCGGACGTCGGTTGTTGTCGATGCGAAACACATTCGTCGTCTCCCACTCGCTATGCGCACCGAAGGCGTCCACGGCCTGGAAGCGCAGCTTCACGTCGGATTCGAGGGATGCCATTTGCGCAGACACGAGAGGGTTTCCGGCAGGATCGAAAGCGCTTTCCCAGAAGAAGTCGGCGGAGAGCGGCTGTCCATCCGCAGGCGGATCGAGGTTGTTCAGGGCGAATGACGGGGTGTCGCTGCCAGCATCGACGCCGACCGAGCGTGCCAACTGCCATCGCTCCTCGGGGAAGCCACTGGCGGCGTCGAGGTTGAATTCGATGCGGATGTCTACTTGATCGCCGGCGCTGTCTGAGACCTCGAAGCCCACCTGCACGTTACCCTCGGGCTCGGGGAAAGGGTCTGGGAGCGTGAACGCAGTTGGGTCGATCGTCGGGGCGTCGTTACCAATGGAGATCTGGGGCACTACCACGGAGTTGCCGCCGTCGACTGTCGCGCGTAGCTGGACGTCGTTCCTGAAGGTTTCATCGCCCAGGTCTACGGCGTAATCCCAATCCACAGGGTAGTCGCCCGGAGCCAACCCCATCATGTTGGTCGAGGTAGTGATCGGGCTGTAGCTGATCCCACCGTCCATCGAGTATTCGATGCTCACCGACGACGAGTTGCTGCTTTCACCGGTCAGCCGGAAGCGCACCTGCGCCGGCGAGGTTGCCGATCGCCGGCTTGGATCGGTCGGGTCCACCACAGACAGATCGCCCACCACTGGGCTCGCGTTGCTCTGACCATTGGCGGCGGTGCCTGCGACGGCAGCGCTGCCGAAGCCGCAACTACCCGTCAATAGCGGCGAGGACAGCACGCATAGCGTTGGGATGGCGGCAAGAACACGAAGCGTCAGAGGAACGCGTCGACACATGAGATCGTTGGGCGTCGATTGCATCGTAAAGCTCACGAGTTGTCGGGAGAGCAGATTAGACTGGCTATCTACACCAACGCTAGCCGAACACGCGGCAGCGAGTTTCGATCAAGGGCCCTGCGACATCCAGCAGACGAAGATCCGCAGCGGGGTGCATCAGCTCGCCCCGAACTCCTTGAACAGGGGGCGCTGGTTCTATCCATACGGGGTCTAAGAGAGTGCGACCGGGGTGACTGTGTCGGTCGGCCAGACGGATGGATAGAACCAGCGCCGCCGTTCAAGCCGGCCGCGCGCCGCGTCCGTTGGCTACTTCTTCTTCCAGGGCATCGCCACCGTCATGGGGCCCAAATTGTCGGTGAGCGTCAGCGTTTTGCCCTTGAGCGTGCCGCCAATGGTCTTCCCCCGGCCACGAGCCTCGACGCCGTCGGTGGATGCCTTTGTGACGGTGACGCTAAATTTGTCCCCGTCTAGCTTCCACGAGCCGGTCCCCTTTTCTTCGCGGGCCTCGCCGCTCGTGGTGCCAATACCTGACACCGACAATTCGCAGCTGCCGTCGGCCTTCAGAGTCATCGTGCCCTTCAAGGTCTTCATCGCCCCCACCATCCGCTCGGCGGCAGCGGCCTGCTCCTTGGGCATGGTGGCCATCATGGCTTCGACCATCTCGTTGGTGTCGAGCTCGTAGGTGCCGGCAACCTCGGGCTCGCTCGCGCTGTCGCCGGCAACCTTGGGCTCGCTCGCGCTGGTGCCGGCAACCTCGGGCTCGCCCGCGCTGCAGGCGCTCAGGACAGCCAGGGCGAGGGCGGAGAGGATCGTCGTAACGATGTGCTTCATGAGCGAGAGCATGGCCAAAATGCGCGTCACCGGCCAAAGAAACGGCGTCGATTCTGCGTCGTGGTGGGGGCGTGAGGTAGCAGCGGGTCAGGCGGCGAGCAAGGCGTCGCGGCGCGCGGGTGAGCGGGGCCGCAGATAGGATGCGTCGCGGCGGCCAGCCCGGTGCTACGCGAAGTGCTTGATGCCGGCGAAATTGCGATCGTCGGCGCGATCGACGACTTCGAGACCGGCAAAGCCTCATTCCTGAATTAGCGACGCAGCTACGTCGCTAGTCCGGCAGCTGCGCCAACACGCTCATGTCGCGCACGATGCCGTCTACG
>JAYZBQ010000089.1:0-7105 GCA_036338695.1 Myxococcota bacterium | reverse complement strand
CCACTCGGAACAAAATTAGCTTCTGGAGTGCATGGAGCCGTGGTGATGGCGCAGTGATGATGATCGGCGGCGGGGGGAGCGGCTGCAGTCGTGCGGATCATGGTATCGGAATCACCGAGGCGAACCAGGCGCGCTTCGCTGACTCGCCGCCTGAGTCGGATTTTGGCAACAATTCGGGCGAGAGTGAGGCGGCATACAGCCTCAATCTCTGGGTACGCTAGCGCGAAAGGGGCCTGTCATGAATTGGCGAAGTGATCTTCCACGTCTCGGTCTCATGCTGGGGTTTGTTTTAGCGGTATCTTGCGGCGATCAGGTGGTTGTGCGCGAGACGCAAGCGGCGTGCGGTAACGGTGAGCTCGAGCGCGACGAGCAGTGCGACGACGGCAACGAACAGCCTGACGATGCCTGCACCGATGGGTGCAAGACGGCGCGCTGCGGCGACGCCATTTTGCGGAACGATCTGACCCCAGATGATGCGGACTACGAAGCTTGCGACGACGGCAACGAGGTCGACGAGGACGCCTGCTTGACCGGGTGTCGCGTCGCCGTCTGCGGTGATGGCGTCGTGCGCGCCGACGTCGGTGAGGGTGCACCGGGTTTTGAAGCCTGCGATGACGGTAACGTCGAAGACACCGACGGCTGCTTGGCGACGTGCGTTGCGGCGCGCTGCGGCGATGGTGTCGTCCGCGGCGATCTCGAAGAGGGTGACGTCGGTTTTGAAGCCTGTGATGACGGCAACGACGATGACGCGGATGGGTGCCTGTCGAGCTGTGTGCTGGCTCGTTGCGGTGACGGCGTCCTTGGGCCGAACGAGGGCTGCGATGACGGCAACGATAACCCGACGGATGATTGCAACAATTGCGTGCCGGCATCGTGCGGTGATGGCGTCGTCCAAGCGGGCGAACTCTGTGATGACGGCAACGACGATGACACGGACGCGTGCCGCAACAGCTGCGCGCCGGCGCGCTGCGGTGACGGCGCCGTTCGCACGGACCTCGAGCCTGGAGAGGCCGGCTATGAGCGCTGTGACGATGGCAACCGAGACCCGAGCGATGACTGCACCAACGCCTGCGCCGCGGCGCGCTGCGGTGATCGGATCCTCCATGTCGGCGTTGAGGAGTGCGACGACGGCAATCAGGTGCAGTCCGACGCGTGTTTGAGTGATTGCAGCGTCGCTCGCTGCGGGGACGGCGAGGTCTGGGAGGGGCGCGAAGAGTGCGACGATGGCAACGAGATCGATGACGATGACTGCCGTAATAATTGCGTGGCTCTGCGCTGCGGTGACGGTGTGGTGGCGCAGGGGCTCGAGGTCTGTGACGACGGCAACAACGACAACACCGACGGCTGCACGAACGCCTGCGAGCTGGCTCGCTGCGGTGACGGCTTCGTCCAGGTAGGTGTCGAGGCTTGCGATGACGGCAACCAGGATGACACCGACGGCTGCCTAGCCGGCTGCCTGGTGGCGCGTTGCGGCGATCAGGTGGTCCAGCGAGGCGTCGAAGACTGCGATGATGGCAACGAAGACCCGACCGATGCCTGCCTCAATGATTGCTCGGCGGCGCGCTGCGGTGACGGTTTCGTCCACGATGGTGTGGAAGCCTGCGATGACGGTAATCAACTCCAGACGGACGCCTGCCTCAACAGCTGCGCCGTAGCGGCCTGCGGTGACGGGTTCGTGCGCGACGGCGTCGAGGCTTGCGACGACGGCAACCAAGACATGACTGACGCGTGCCTCAACACCTGCGTTGCGGCGTCGTGCGGAGACGGTCAGGTGCAAGCGGGGGTCGAGGCTTGCGACGACGGCAATCAAGTGCAGACGGATGCTTGCCTGAACTCTTGCGAAGCCGCTCGTTGCGGTGACGGTGAGGTGCAGGCGGGGGTTGAGGACTGTGACGATGGCAACAACGTCGACGGCGACGGCTGCTCCGCTGCCTGCCAAAGCGAGGCTCTGTTCGGGTTCACCAGCCACGTCTTCACCAGCTGCGGACAGCAATCTCAGGACGGTCCCTCGGCTCAGCAGTGTCGCAACGCCTACAACGGGGCAGCCTGGGCGCAAGACAACCAAGCCTTCTCGGTGGTCGATGGGGTTCAGATCTGGACCGTACCCGCCGACGGGACCTACCGCATCGAGGTGTGGGGTGCCCAAGGGGGTGTCAACCACTCGGGGCGTGAGGGCGGGTTGGGCGCTCGCATGCGCGGTGATTTTACGTTGAGCGCTGGCGAGCGGCTGCATCTGGTGGTCGGTCAAAAGGGGATCATCTCACCCTCAGGGAACTCGGCAAACGGTGGCAGCGGCGGCGGTGGGGGAACCTTTGTCTGGCGCTCGGGAGCCGATCAACCGCTGATCGTCGCCGGCGGTGGCGGCGGGTCGGGTCTGCACAACAACGGCGACGACGCCTCGCGCGGCGCCCACGGGACGACGAGTACGTCCGGCACGCGAGCGAAAGATAACCAAGGGCAAGGGGGCACCAACGGGAGCGATGCGCCGAATGGGGGCGGCAGAGGCTGGAACACGGTCCGGAACAACGCCACCGGGGGGTCGCGCATGAACACCTACGGCGGTGATGGTGGTTTTGGTGGCGGCGGCGGCGGCGGCTATGGGCTCTGCAACAACCGGCAACACATCGCAGGCGGCGGCGGCGGGTACTCGGGCGGCGGCGTCGCCGTTCGTTGCTACTACGCAGGCGGCGGCGGTGGCTCCTACAATACGGGCGCCAACACCCAAGCGCAGGGCGCCGTGCGTGCAGGTCATGGCCAGGCGAGCATCACCCGACTCTAAGCCTCGTCGCCCGAGTCGGTGACGATCTGTTGCCAGCCCGCTGTCCACAGCGCCTCGTCCTTGAGCTCGTCGCGGTCGATGTCGATGCATTGGTTGGTCAGGACCGCCTCGAGCCGCACGCGCCTCCACGGCGCCGGCTGCGCCGCGAGCAGCTTGATCACCTGGAAGTGGCGCCCGCCGACGGCTCGCTCGGCGCGCGTCCACTGCGTACCGAGGAGGTGTTTGGAGGGGACGTACGGGCGTCTGCGGTGTGACTTCGTCGCCATCGTTTCGTGACCCCTTTCCGAGGTAAGCGGGTGGGTTGACTGATCCCTCGTAAGAACAGACCGGCCGCCTCTTTCATCCCGAAACCGAACGGCATACAAGGTCGCTGTCATGAATGAACTCATCTGGTACGTCCCGGCAGCCTATATCTGGTGTTATATTGGCTCGAAGGTGCCGCTTGGGATCGAGTCTGCGCGCGCCAACGAGGGGCGTTACGACAACCGCAGCCCGCGGGAGCAGCAAAATGAGCTGACCGGTAAGGGGGCTCGATTGCGAGCCGCCCACTACAACGCGATCGAGGCGTTCCCCCCCTTCGCCACGGCGGTGATCGTCGCATCGCTCGCACAGGAAGCCACGACGCTCATGCACGCCTGCGCTGCCGGGTGGGTCCTCTGCCGCTTGGTCTATCAGGTCGCCTACGCCGCCGACCTCGCCACGCTCAGGACCACCGTCTGGGGAGGCTCCGTCGCCGCAACGCTCGGCTTGTTCGTCAGCTGGGTGCTGTGACCCGCCCTTGTGACGGATCCGCGAAGTCGGCACAGCGCAGGCTGAACGCGAGGTGGGTATGCAGCAAAGTCCTTTGGCGTCTCGTTGGCTCATGACAGCATGTCACTGGGGCGCCAACGGTTCGAACCCGAGCGGGACCTGGTCGCACAACGCCTGCCACGTCAACTGCGCCTGCAACAACTGAGTTGCTTGCAGCCGGTGCGGCGCTCGGTTTTCCTTGCTGCCTGAGCCGCAAGCAGGGCAGAGCGGGGCGTCGATCGGAGCCCAGACGTGAAGACCATCTTGACCGGTATCCAGCCGAGCGGCGAGCTCACGCTCGGGAACTACTTCGGCGCCGTGGTCCCCGCCGTTGCGCTGCAGGAGCAAGGCAACGCCTTCTACTTTTTGGCGGACTACCACGCGCTGACCACGGTTCATGAAGCCGGCACGCTGAGAGATTGGACCTTTCAGTTGGCGGTCGACCTGCTCGCTGCAGGGATCGATCCGGAGCGGGCGACCCTGTTTCGCCAGAGCGACGTCCCTGAGGTCTGCGAGCTGCAGTGGATCCTGCAGAACGTCGTCAACGTCGGCTTCTTGCAGATGGGACACAGCTACAAAGACAAGGTCGCCAAAGGGGTGACGCCGAGCTCTGCCCTTTTGTGTTACCCCGTCCTGATGGCGGCGGACATCTTGCTCTATGACGCCGATGAGGTCCCGGTCGGTAAAGATCAGCAGCAGCATCTCGAGTTCACCCGGCAGTTTGCCCGAAGTTTCAACCATCGCTACGGCGAGGTGTTTCGGATGCCGGACGCCATCATCTCGGAGTCAGCGGCGGTGGTTCCGGGGCTCGATGGCGGCAAGATGAGCAAGAGCGTCGGCAACACCGTGCCCTTGTTTCTCCAGGGCAAGGCGCTCAAGAAGCGGCTGGGTAAGATCGTCACGGACACGACGCCTCTCGAGGAGCCCAAGGATCCGACGAACTGCACGATCGTGAAGCTGTATCGGTTGTTCGCTCCCGAGGCTCAGGTCGCTGAGATGGAGGCGAATTACCGAGCCGGCGATTACGGTTACGGACACGCAAAGGTCGCCCTGAAGGAAGCCATGGATGAGCACCTTGCGCCGCTGCGCGCACGCCGGGCTGAGCTGATGGCGGAACCACAGCGGGTGGAGCGCGTCCTTGCGGATGCGGCGGAGCGTGCTCGAGGGCGAGCGGGCGAGGTGATGAAGCGGGTCCGCAAGGCTTGCGGGTTGAGGTAACGATGCGTGACGACGACAAAAAAGGGATGCGCCTAGGCAAGTTCATTGCGCTTGCGGGGCTTGAGTCTCGCCGGGGTGCGGAGCGCTTGATCAAAGCGGGCAAGGTGACCATCAACCGAAAGGTCGAGAAGAACCCTGCGACGCACGTCGACCCGGACACCGACAAGGTCTTCGTCGGCCGTCGTCGGGCGATCTTGGGTAAGACCACCGGTCAAGACGCCGAGGTCTTTATCGGCTACAAGCCGCCGCAGATGGTCACGACCATGAGCGACCCTGAAGGTCGACCGACGGTCAAGGACCTGCTGCCGGATCGCTCGGTGCGGCTCTTTCCAGTGGGACGTTTGGACTATGATGCAGAAGGCGCGCTGCTTTTTACGAGCGATGGACAGCTCGCTAACCGCTTGATGCACCCGCGGTATCACGTGCCGAAGGTCTACTTTGTCAAGATCAAGGGCAAGCCCACGAAAGCCAAGCTCGATAAGCTCCGCCGCGGGGTTCGGCTCGACGACGGCTTGACCAAGCCCTGTCGCATCGACGTGACGCGTGAGACCCAGGCGAACACCTGGGTAGAGGTCGAGCTGCATGAGGGGCGCTATCGCCAGCTCAAGCGGATGTTCATGCGCATCCGGCACCCGGTGCTGCGCATCATCCGGCTCACGATCGGCGGCGTGGGCATCGAGAACATGGAACCCGGAGATCTCCGCCTGCTGACCAAGGCGGAGCGCGCCGTGCTGATGGCCTGGAGCGATGAAGCCGCGGGCACGGACCACTAGTTCAAGGATGATTAGGGCATGATAATGCTTGTGAATTTGAGAGCCTGTTGGGTGATCGCCTTGGCGGCGCTGGTGTGGCCTGTTCAGCCCGTTGCAATAGCTGCCGGCTCGCGGGTGCTCGATGGCGAGATCACGGTCGCTAAGCGGAAGAAACGTAAGCGGCGCCGGCGTCGAAAGCCGAAGACGAAAACAGCGGTCAAGCCCGCAGCCGGCACACCTCAGGCTGAGCCTGAAGTGAAAAAACCCGAGCCAGCGCCTGAGCCGGCAAAGCCTGCGGATGCACGGCCTGGCGTCGCGGCGCTGGACCTTGAGGTGATCGAGGGCGTCTCGGCTGGGGTGGGTAAGCTGCTCAACCAGGTGATGATGCAACGCCTGACTAATTCAGAGCGCTTCTCGAGCATTCTCGGGATGGGCGATATCCGGGAGATGATCGACCTTGAGTCGCAAAAACAGGCGCTAGGGTGCGAGCAAGAGAGCTGCTTAGCTGAGCTCGGAGGCGCCTTGGGTGTGCCGCTGCTGATCGTTCCGAGTCTGGGCAAACTCGGCGGGGTGTATCTGCTGGCGCTCAAGATCAACGACGTGGAGAACGCCAAGGTGTCAGTGCGATCAAGTCGTGAGCTTCGAGACGAGGCCAAGCTGATGAGCGCGATGAAATCCTTGGTCGATGAGGCGCTCATGCGTCATTTTGAGCCGCAAGCATGGGCTGCGGCTCAAGCAGCTAAAGAAGTGGTCGCTGCGCCCTCAAAGTCGTTCATGGGTAAAGCGGTTGGTTTGAGCTTGATGGGGTTAGGCGCTGCAGCGGCTGGGGTCGGGCATTTCGCTTTGTACGCACCGGCGAGCCAGCGCTTTGACGAGACGCGCGCAGAGGCTGACTTGAACGCGCTGGATGAGGCGATCGGTCAAGCCAACATCGCGCTGACCGCCGGGGTGGGCTTGGCGCTCGCAGGAGGGATGAGCTGGTGGCTACTCGACTGATGATGATCGCGCTGAGCGGCTGGCTCAGCGCCTGTTATTCACTCCCCTCGGACGGCTGTGTGCCCGGCTCCTGCGCGGAGGGCTTGGCTTGTATCCAGCAAAACTGCGTGGTGCCGGCTGAGCCGGCGTTTGACGCAGGCGGTGTTACAGCCGACGCCGCCGCAGAGGCTGGCGCGGTAGAGGCGGGTGTCGGTGACGCCGCGGCATCCCAGCCTGACGCAGCAGCCGGACCGGACGCTGGCTTGCCGGACGCAGGCGCCGAGGACGCCGGCGTGGTGCCGATGCCCAACTGCGGGGACGGGGTGTTGCAGCAAGATGAGGGCGAGGAATGCGACGACGGTCCAGTCATCCATCGAGGTTGCGTCGGCTGCATGATTCAGCCTGCTGGAACGGGTATGTTTCTTGGGGAGGGCTACGGCTGTGCGTTGGTGTTGGATCAAAATGACCGGCGTCAAATCAATTGCTGGGGCTCCAATGATTTTCAGCGGCTCGGCGCAGATCCTGCTATCAAGCAGCGTCTGATCCCGACGCCGCACAGCGACAACGCCAGTTTATCGTCGGTCGTCCAGAT
>JAYZBQ010000088.1:0-53496 GCA_036338695.1 Myxococcota bacterium | reverse complement strand
AATGTCTTGTCGATTGAACTTTCAGCCGATGGGCAACAAGTCGAATATTTGGACGCCGCAACGCTAGACGACCGTCGCTTTAAGGTGCGCGCTCAACGTTACGTGATCGCAGCGGGTGGCGTCGAGACAACCCGACTGTTGTTGTCGTCGCGCTCCGTCCTACCCAATGGGATTGGTAACCACAGCGATCTGCTGGGTCGGAACTATATCTCGCATATCTGTGGAAAGGTTGGACCTTGGCGCTTTAAACCGAAGGGCGGTCCACTGATCTGGAGTTACGATCGCACCGTCGATGATATCTACATGCGACCAGCCATCCGCATTGATGAGCAAGCCATAGATGAGGCAAAGCTACCCAATATCCGTCTGGTGCTCGACATCCCACCACCGAGTGATCCGGCGCACGGGAACGCTGTCCTATCGGCGATGTACCTCCTCAAACGATTTATCGTTCGCCATGTTCCCCCAGAATATGCGGCCGATCTCAATGGTCTCGGCCCAGTCAAGCACTTGGGCGCACACGTAAAAAACTGCGTACTTGGTCTACCTCATTTGTTTCGTTTTGGGTTCAAGTGGCTGTTCAAGCGCATCCTCGCTCGCAGAAAGCTCCCCTCGCTGTTGGAGGAGGACGCGCAGAACCGATATTGGGTTCACTTCGACGCGGAACAACGTCCCAATCCAAACAGCCAACTGCGTCTCAGCGAGCGAAACGACCGCTTCGGGAATCCGCTCATAACGATCGACTACCAGGTCACGGACGAGGACATCGACAGCACGGCGCGCGCCATCGAGATGATTGCGAGCGAGCTGGTTCGCTGTGGTGTGGCTGAGATCAATATGGACCCCGCTGAAATGCGGGCACAGATCCTCAAATATACTGGGGTCGGTAGCCACAACTATGGAACCACGCGAATGGCGGCTCAACCTGACCAGGGTGTCGTCGATGCCAACTGCCGCGTCTTCGGTGTCGACAACCTCTACATCGCCTCAAGTTCGGTCCTGCCGACGGCGAGCTTTGCGAACCCGGGACTGACGATCTGTGCCATCGGTGTACGCCTCGGTCGTCACCTCAAATCTCAGGCTCTCGACCCCGCCTTCGACGCATAGACCGAACGAACGAGAGAGGCCCATGTCATTGCCCCCGCTCGGGCGCGCGCCCCGGCGCTCCACGTGGCGACCTGGTCAGGCGCTGCGAGTTTCAAGAGACCTTCAGTGAGCCCCTCGAGAACCTGCTGATAACTCATACCGTCAACATCCTGTACCCAACCACAGGCGCTCGTCACGATTAGCCCCGGCCCACCACAAGCCAAACAAACCACCGGCAGTCCGGCTGCAAGCGCCTCCCAGACCACCAAGCCGCCCGAATCATGCAAGCTTGGGTACAAAAATGCGTGCTTTCGCCCATAATACTCCAGCAACTGCTCGCGCGGCATCCACTCCACAAAGGTCACTGCATCGGAGAGCCCGAGCCCATCAACCTCAGCACGCCACAGGTGGTGATCCGGTCCCCGCCCTACGATCGTTAGGTGGAACGATCGATCGCTGCGTCGCCGCGCTGCCGCCAAGGCTCTAAGCCCCAACCGCAGCCCCTTCCAGTCTTTGTGCAGCCCCGCGTACAATAGTTCAATCGAATCAGGTTGGAGGTCTCGCTCTACAGTGGGCGCGGGCTGATCACATGCGATCGCAGGGAACACTTCGCATCGCTTCCTAACCCAGAATGGTAAGGCATCGGTCGACTCATGAGTGGTCGTCAAGATCCGCTCGGCGAGCGTAAACCCGAGCGCTCGCAAAGGGTCCAACGCATGAAGATACAATAACAGGTCGCGAAGCCCCTCGCGTAACCAAAATTTCAAGCCGAGGGGCTGACGCAACTGCTTCGGTGAGCGCTCTCCACCCCCCACATTCACCCACAACGGCACCCCAAGAAGCCCAAGTAACGTTGGGAAACGGATGCTGACAAAAGTCAGCTGATGAATCCGCTCGAATCGATAGCCTCTATGGAGTTTGAACGCGTGAATCAGAGCTAAGATTTGCCAGGCATAGTAGTATGGATAGATGCCTCCTGGAACCTTCTTCAGCAGCTTGAATGGTGCCGGCAAATCAATATAGACGAACCGAACCCCAGACGCTCCATGGCTGTCCTCATATTGCTCAATCACGGGCTGATTGTTTGCCCGGGTCATCACCCAAACGTCGTGACCTAAGCTCTGAATCTCGTGGACCCACCTCCAACCCACGAGCGGCTCAGAGCCTCGACCGGGCTCACAAGCATACGCTGCAACCAGAATCCTCAAGAAAGGCTCCTTCTTGTCCTACTGCGCAGCATCGAGTGACCACCTCAAAAGATGTAAGGTGATGCACGCAGTGAAACCGCAGACGACGAGCACCCGATATAAAGCCGGCGGCGATCCATCACTACCGAAAAATAGTACCAAAGAGTCCGTCATGGATCGATCGCCAACTCGACCTCACGAAGAACGCCTAAAGGTACACCTTTGCCGATCAAAACGCGCGCACAGCGCGCTCGATACCGAGCTACCAAAGGGACGAGGTTCGCTTTGTCTCGACGACGCCACCAAGCAATCGCTTCGCAGTGTCCGGGGTTGCGTTCAACCAACTCGATCAAACGCGCTTCCGCTCCCTCCGCCCCCAAGACGGCGGTCAACAAGCCCATGAGTTGCTGTCCCTCGTCAGGTAGTAGCACCGGACGAGCGGCGAGCTCCCACAGCGCCCGACTTCTCACAGCAGGTCGCAGATCGGCTCGTTGAATGCTCTTGTAGATCGCTTGTCTGAGCTTGGGGTCCGACAACCGCCTATCCAGCTGCAAGAGCACGCGAAGGTCATCCCTTGATGGATGCAAGCGAAGCACGGCGGCAGTGCGCGCAGCGCCAAGATGATCTCCCACGGCCCGCACGAGGAATCGGTTCGGTAATGCAGCGATCTTTCGTACCGACGCGTTCACGAGCACGGGGCGAGCGACGGCCAGACCGCTTTGATACGCTTGAAGTGCTTGCCCGAATCGATCAAGCTTCCAAAAGACATCGCCCAGCTCAAACCAACAATCACGGCATCCCGGTGCTACCTGCAGCGCGCGCGCAAGGTCTGGGAGTCGATCGTTCGAGCTCGGCTGACGCCTCGCTCGATTAAGCCAATACCGAAAACTGCGCGTACCAAGGCGTTCTGGAACCTCTTCGAGCCGATCGCTGAGCTCCATACGCATCGGGTCATAATGATGCCAAGCGACCAACGACACAGTCGCCATGAGCGCCGTCACAACAAAGGGTAGCGCCTGCCTCGAGCGAACCAGCTTGTAAGGCACCAAAATTCCAACGAGTACACAGGCTGCAGTGCGGACCGAACCCGAGAACAAACTAAAGTCAAAGAGATCGTGACATAAGATGCCTGCAAGTCCGACGGCAGCATACATCTTGACGCGCGGTGCACTCGCTCGCGGAGCCGTCATCGGCGCAACGAAGATAAGCCCCAACAGGAACATCAGGACCCCAACGGTCCACACCCAGCCGAAGGTCGCAGCCCAGTCCAGAAACAAGGTCTCAATATGCGTCAAACGGAAAGCTTGCTCAACGTATTGAAGACTGACTGTCTCGGCGCCACCGGGACCGAGGCCTGTCCAAGGTCGTAAGTCCGTGATGCTTGCGAGCGCTCTCAACAAGCCCGCTTTCCCCATTTGAATTCGGTCCCAGAACGCGATGGGGACACACAACACGCCGAGCAGCGCAAGGCAGACGGCTGAACGCATCGCCTCACGCAGGTACAAACCGATCATCACCAAGCTGAAGACCACGCCCACCCAGATCCCCCAACGGGAGCCGGTTGCCACCAGTGCCATGCTGAGCAAAGCAAGACAGACCCAGCGCGTTGACGGCGCCATCCGCAAAGCAAAAACGGGTACCATCGCCCAGAGGATAAGCGCGCTGAGATGATTCCCGCTCAGGTATTGAAAGGCTTCGGGGACGAAACCGCTGAGGCGAAGCAGCGCCTGTGCGAGCAGGGCGGCGCAAAAATAGGGCAACACTCTTGCGAGGTGCTCCCTAAGGCTGCGGGAATCGAGCAGCCGCTGCCCTAACGCGACCGCCGAACAGCCAACCACGGCACCGCATACGATCGAGATACGTCCCCCCAGCGACCCGATCAGTTGATCGTACAGGAGGTACTCAAAGAGGGTCGGGCCGAGCCCAAGCAAGATCACACCGCAGGTGACCTTCAACGGCAGCTGAAACACGAGGAGCGGGGCGGCGATCCATACCAACCGAGCAGCCGATGATGCGCCACCGGTCACAACGAGCGCCGTGAGGGCTAACGAGAGCCCGAGCCTCTCGATTCGATCGCTCGCCAAAACATCCCCCCAATACCCCAAGCGCTGCGCTTCAATGCTGCATCCGTCAAGCCAACACCGCCTCATCATCGATTCGGGTTCATCGCGATCAACATGGATCAAGCCGCATCCAAGCCGCCTAATCACGCCACAGCCTCGACGATTAAGCGCAGACTTGGTTTGACCAGACAAGGCGCTCTCGCTAGCCTGACAGGGTCTATCGCAGGGGGTGATCATGGCCCTTTTCCGGCGCAGCAAGAAATCCAAACCGTCGCTGAGCGAGCGCAACGCAGGCACCTCAACCGAGGCGCGCGTGCAAGAGATCGGCGCCGCCTTGCTCAAGGGCATGGGGGACAACCCTGGCGGCTTTGGTGGCAGCGGGTTTACCGCCAACCTGGTGCAGTCGGTGATGGAAGACCACGACTTCAAGATCGAGATGTTCCGTTTTGTCGACGTCCTGCCTGTGCTCCCGGACGCCGACGAGGTCGCCCGCCACATCGACGAGTACTTCAACCGCCAAGATGGTCCGGCGATGCCTGGCTGGATGCGCGCTGGCGCACGGATCGCCGGCTCTGGCTTTGCCAAAGGCATCATCGCCAACCAGATCGAGCGCAACGTCGTGGGGATGGCGAAACAATTTATCGCCGGTGAGACGGGCGCTGAGGCGCTCCCGAGGCTCCGGAAAATGCGCGCAAAAGGGCTGAGCTCAACGGTCGACCTCCTCGGCGAAAAGACGCTGGGTTACGCCGAAGCGGAGACCTATAAGGACCGCTACCTCGAGGTGCTCGAGAGCCTCGCTTCCGACGCCGACAGCTGGGCGCAGGGATGCCACGAGGAGGCCTCATGGGGTGCGGTCCCGCGCGTCAACCTGAGCATCAAGCTCTCGGCGCTCGATCCCCACTTCAACCCGCTCGATCGCGCCGGCTTGCTCGAACAAGGCCGGAAGCTGCTCGGTCCGATCGCACGGCGCGCCCAAGAGCTCGGCGCGTTCATCAACGTGGACATGGAGGACGACAACGCCCGCGAGGCCACTTACTGGCTCTTTGAGCAGCTCGCCGAGACCGAGGACCTGCGAAATTGGGACGGTCTCGGCGTGGTCGTCCAGGCTTACCTCAACGACAGCCTCGACGACCTCAAGCGCCTCCGGGCGCTGGCCGAGCGACGCGGGACGCCGATCACCGTGCGCTTGGTCAAGGGCGCCTATTGGGACGCTGAGATCATCCAGGCACAGCAAGAGGGCTGGCCGGTGCCGGTCTACCTCAACAAGGCGGACACGGACGCAAACTACGAGCGGCTGACGCGCTATCTGCTCGATCATATCGAGTGGCTGCGCCCTGCGTTTGCCAGCCACAATGCGCGCTCGATTGCGGTCGCCATCGCCGAGGCAGAGGCGCGGCAGATCCCGGCTGGCGACCTGGAGTTTCAGATGCTCTACGGCATGGCCGAGGGGCTGATGGAGACGGTCAGCAACCTCGGCTACCGGCTGCGCATCTACACGCCGGTCGGTGAGATGCTCCCGGGCATGGCGTACCTCGTGCGTCGCCTCTTGGAGAACACGAGCAACGAAGGCTGGCTGGTCCAAGCTGGGGAAGGCTTGAGCCCTGCTCAATTGCTCGCAGACCCGCTCGAGCATGGCGGTGATGCCAGCGCGCCTGCGCGCGCCACGCGCCAGCCCAAGCTCGGTCAGGCGGAGGCACACGCGCCCTTCGCCAACGAGCCCATGCTCAACCCGCACCGCATCGCAAGCCAGACGCGCTGGGACGCAGCGCTTCAAGCGCTCAAAGGTCGGCTACCGCTCAAGGTCTCGCCCTGCCTTTCCGGTCAGTTTGAACCCGGCGAAGCGGAAGGGTGGACCCGCGAAAACCCGAACCAAAGCGACCAACTGCTCGCCCGAATTGAGGGCGCTAGCGTCGGGCAGGCGCAACGCGCCATGGAGAACGCGCAGCGCGCCTTTAGGGCTTGGGCGGATGAACCCGTGTCGATACGAGCGCAGCGCGTGTTCAACCTCGCCCACGAGCTGCGGCGGCGGCGCGACGAAGCGACGGCGCTGATCTGCCTTGAGGTCGGCAAGCCGCTTCCCGAGGCCGACGCCGACGTCGCTGAAGCGATCGACTTCTGCGAGTATTACGCCCGACAGGCGCTGGCGCTGCAGACGACGACCCCGCTGCAGGCGCATGTCCCGGGCGAGTCCAACTCGATCAACTACAGCGCACGCGGCGTCGCCGTTGTGATTGCGCCATGGAACTTCCCGCTGGCGATCTTGACCGGTATGACGGCCGCCGCTGCCGTGGTCGGCAACACCGTCTTGATGAAACCCGCCGAACAGAGCAGCGCCATCGCCAAGCTCTTGATGGAGGCGATCCAAGCGGCTGGGTTTCCAGGTGACGTTATCCAACTCCTTCCGGGGCGAGGAGAGACCGTCGGCGCCGCGCTCGTCAGCGACCCACGCACAGCGATTGTTGCCTTTACGGGCTCCATGGAGGTCGGCTTGCACATCATCAAGGAGGCTGGAGTGACCGGGCCGTCGCAGGCGCAGGTTCGGCGAGTGATCTGCGAGATGGGCGGCAAGAACGCCATCATCGTCGATGATGACGCCGACTTAGATGAAGCCGTCGCAGGCGTCGTCAAGTCGGCCTTCGGTTTTGCGGGTCAAAAGTGCTCGGCGTGTTCGCGGGTCATCGTCCTTGATAAGATCCACGACGCCTTCTGTGAGCGCCTCAAGGACGCAGTGGATGCGCTGCATATCGGGGATTCGGCGCGCCCCGGGGTGGACCTTGGACCGGTCGTCGACGCCGAGGCGCTTGAAAAGGTCGCTCGCTATCAAGCGATCGGCGCAACCGAGGGTACACTGCTCGCGCAAGCGCCTGCGCCCCAGGGGGGTCATTATGCGCCAGCGAGCGTCTACCGTGACATCAGCGGCGAAGACCAGTTAGCCCAAGAGGAGGTCTTTGGGCCGATCTTGGCGGTCCTTCGCGCCGACTCCTTGGAGCACGCCTTTGCGCTCGCCAACGGGACGCGTTTTGCGCTGACCGGCGGGTTCTACTCTCGCTCACCCTTACGCATCGAGGAGGCGAAGCGTCGCTTCGCGGTGGGCAACCTCTACATCAACCGGACCTGCACCGGCGCCTTAGTGGAGCGGCACCCCTTCGGCGGCTTCAAGATGAGCGGTATCGGCGGCAAGGCGGGCGGACCGGACTACCTCCTGCAGTTCGTCGACGCTCGACACGTCTGTGAGAACGCGATGCGGCGTGGGTTTGCGCCCGATTTAGGGAGCCTCTAAAGCGCCGCCGCTGCGTCCTGGTAGATCTGCTCAAGGTAGCGGATGTTCTGCGACTCCCCGTATTCGCTCGTGAAGCGGTCGCGCGCGGCGCGCCCCATCGCTCGGCAGCGCTCGGGGTCGGCGCTGAGTTGCGCCACCTTATCGGCGAGGTCGGCTGCATCGCCAGGCTCAAAGTGGAGCCCGGTGACGCCATCCTCGACCACCTCAGCCATACCTCCAAGGCGCGAGCAAACCACCGGCAGCCCATGCGCGAAGGCCTCGACGATCACCATCGGGAAGCCCTCATACCAGACGGATGGCATCACTAAGAACTGCGCCCGCTTCATCGCCTCAAAGACCTGCTCTTTGGTCTGCCGGCCCAGCAACTCCACCGTGCTTGGAAGCGCAGCGCTGCGCAGCTGCTCAAACAAGGGACCATCGCCGGCGATGCGGAGCGGGAGCCCCTGCTCGCGCCACGCCTCAACGGCGATCTCAACGCCCTTCTCGCGGCTGATCCGCCCAACGAACAGCGCCCCCTCGTCGTGCGCGCCGAGCGCGTCACCGTCGATCGGGTCGGCCATGAAGTTCGGCTTGACCGCAATGCGGCTTGGGTCAAACCCTGCCTCGGAATACTTCGCCTTGGCGAATTCGGTCAGGGCGATCACGCGCTGAATCTTTCGCGACCACGTCCCCTTGCGGCGATGGGTCGCCACCATATGAGCGACCGCCAGTGAGCCGAGCTTTGAGTCGCGATAACATCCGTAGCGCACCGCCTGATAGGGCGAGCCCGTGACGCACAGCTCGCAGACCTTCTGGTCGCGCATCAGCAGCGCGCCAGGGCAGATCGTTCGGTAGTTGTGTAGCGTCTGAACGACCGGGACCCGGGCGTCAGCGCAGGCGTCGTAGATCGATGGCGACAGCGAGGGGAAGAAGTTGTGAACGTGCACGACGTCCGGCCGCTCTGAGGCGATCACTCGAGCGAGCGCCCGCCGAGCGGCTGCTGAGTAGGTCGCTGAGAGCGCCGCTCGCACCTTGGAGGCTACCCCTTGGATCGCGTCGTTATCCGCCCAGTGCATGACCACCGAGTGCCCGTGCGCTCGCAGCAACCCCACCTCGGCCGCGACCACAGAGTCTTCACCCCCTGCGATCTGATACCGGTTGTGCACCATCAGGACCTTCATGGGCGTCCGTACCGAGCTCGCTCAAAACGCCAGGCGTGGTCGATGATGGTCTCGAGCGCGCCGTATTGTGGTGACCAGCCGAGCTCGTCACGAGCGCGTTGGGCGTCAGCGATCAACACCGCCGGGTCGCCCTCGCGTGCCTCGGCTTGGACGACCGAGAAATCGACACCACTGACCGATTTCGCCACATCGATCACCTGACGCACCGAGAATCCCTGACCGTTGCCCAGGTTGTAGCTGGTGGTCTGACGGTTTTCGATCAAGCGCTTGAGGGCGAGATCGTGCGCCTCCGCCAGGTCACAGATGTGGATGTAATCACGGACACAGGTCCCGTCGGGCGTGTCGTACTGATCACCGAACACTTTGATGTGGTCGCGTTGCCCGGTGGCCGCTTGCAAGATCAGCGGGATGAGGTGGGTCTCGGGCTCATGCCGCTCGCCAAGCGCTCCGCTCGGGTGCGCGCCCGCAGCGTTGAAGTACCGCAGGCGCACGGACTTCAAGCCGTAGGCGCGGTCGTAGTCATCGAGCATCTGCTCGACCATCAGCTTGGTGCGACCGTACGGGTTGATCGGCGCCTTTGGGTGCGCCTCGTCCATCGGGACATACTCAGGGTTCCCAAAAATAGCCGCCGTCGATGAGAACACGAAGTAGTTGGTCTGCGTCGCCACCATGGCGTCCATCAGGTTCTGTGTGTTGGTGACGTTGTTTCGGTAATACTTGGCGGGATCCGAGACCGACTCCCCCACTTGGATCGAGCTCGCAAAATGCATCACCCCGTCAAAAGCAGCGGACCGAAGCACCTCGTCGATCTGCTCTGCGTTCGCGAGGTCACCTTCGACAAACTCAGCGTCTCCGACGGCGTCTCGGTGACCCGTTGAGAGGTTATCGAAGACGCTCACCTCATGCTCACGATCCATCAGGTAGCGGACCATGTGCGAGCCGATGTAGCCGGCTCCCCCGACGACGAGAATGCGCACTTCAATCTCCGCGATCGTTAGGGACGTTCACAAGCACAGGTCGGCGGAATCGTCCAGCCTACGGGAAGCCGTTGGGTGCGTCATTGAAGTACTCGTCGAGGACCTCAACGTCGACCTCTTCGCCCCAGGTCACCTTGAGCGCCTCCCACCAGTCGTTGTGGCTGCCCATCTCTCGGCTCATCTCGCTCACGACCTCGCCGTCCACCAGGACCTTGAGTGACACCGTCGTGCCCGGGCCAAAGTCGAGCCGGAACATGTGCAACGCGATCAGATACGACATGCCGTCTTCGGGCGATGGGATCGAGATCACCTCCGGGCCTAAGCCGTCCACGTCGTCCACATCGAGGAAGGGGTCATCCCCTGCGGCGCTCGAGCCCCAGTTCAAGGTGGAGCGCCCGGGCGAGGGCGGGATGCAGTTGCTGAAATAGCAATCCTGAAGCGGGTCAAACGCCAGGTTGCGATCGGCGGTACGGATCAGGTGCAGGTCCACGTCGTGGTCGTCTCGATCCCAGGTCAGCTCGATCCAGAGCGCTCGGTTCGCCTTCGCCTCAAACGCGACCGTCGCGAAAGCCGACCAGCTGCCGTCGCTGCCTTGCACTCGGAGCGCCACCGTGTACGTCCCCAGGACATCAACGCCCGGGCGATCCTCTCCTCGCACCGAATACATCAGCCGCGGGCGATCTTTCATCTCGTCATCAAAGAAGACCTGCGAGCCGCTCGGGACCGAGGCCCCATGCTCCGGGTCGAGGCTCCACTCATACGCTGTGAGCGTACCGTCGGTAACGACCGAGTCGCGGCCGGACAGCCGGATGGGTTGAAACGGCGCCAACACCACGCGCCCGCGCTCGTCTCGATCAAACCGGCGCGAACCAGCGACGGCGTCGACCACGGGGCGCGCCTCGAGGGACTTCGACACGCGCCGCTCGATGCAATGATTCGAGCACTCGTCGTTGTCGATTCGGTTCCCGTCATCACACTGCTCACCCGAGTCAACCTCGCCGTTGCCACAGCGCTCTGGGATGGGCTCATCTCGCTCACGCTGTCGGCGCTCAAGCTCCTCTGACGCCGTCGTGAGCTCATACGGGCTGATCTGAATCGGGTCATCGTAGCAGCCACCGAGCAAGACGGCGGCGATGAGATACCAGCGCATGCTCATTCCCCTCCTCCGACTCGGTGCCACACGGCCGGAGGCTAGCAACTCCCCGTCGCTCTCGCCACCCCAATCATCCGGGCGGCCAGCTCAAGCTACGCCCACCGAGGACATGTACATGCAGATGAAAAACAGTCTGACCGGCACCTGCCCCATCGTTGATAATAAACCGAGCGTCCGTGAGCCCTTCAGCTCGGGCGACCTGCGTGGCGACCTGCAAGAGATGGCCGAGCAGCGGCTCATCCTCGGGCGTCGCCGCGCTCAGCCGCGCCAGAGGCTTGCGCGGGATGACCAAGACATGAACCGGCGCTTGAGGCGCAATGTCTCGAAAGGCGATGCAATCCGCGTCTTCATAGACGATGTCAGCGGGCAGCTCGCCGCTGAGGATCTTTGCGAACAACGTCATACCAACTCCTCCCTCACTGGGCTGGGAATGATGATGGTCGCGTATCGGTTTACTCGACAACCCCACAGACGGATGGTTGACTAGGTTGCGGAGGTGCGGTGAGCGACCACGGACGACCCAATGAGGAGCTACAAGGTGACCTGGCGGTGCGCACCAAGCGGCCGCGGCGGTTCCGGATTGTCATCCACAACGACGACTACTCAACCATGGATTTCGTGGTCGAGGTCCTCACGCGTTTCTTTCAGAAGTCTCGCGCCGAGTCGGTCGAGCTGATGCTCACGGTGCACAACCAAGGCGCTGCGGCGGTCGGCGTCTACAGCCGCGACCTGGCGGAGACCTTGCTCGCTGAGGTGCGGCGCTTCGCCCGCAACCGCAAACAACCCCTACAATTGACGATGGAGCCGGAATGAAACTGGCGAGTGAGCTGAGCGTCGTGCTGGAGCTAGCAGGCACCGAGAGCCTGGGCCGATCGCATCTTTATGTCACACCCGAGCACCTGCTCTTTGGGTTGCTGCACGACCCCTCGATCCTTGAGATTTTACGGCGCTGTCAGGCGCCAACCGACGAGATGAAACAACACCTCGACGACTACCTCAACAACGAAAAGGCGCTGGTTGGCGAGCCCCAACAGCAGGTGATCCAGAGCCAAGGCTTTCAGCGTATTTTGCAGCGCGCCGTGCTGCAAGCACAGAGCGCCGGGCGCGACACCGTCGAGTGCGGTCATGTGTTGATCGCGTTCTTCCGAGAAGAGGACTGCGAGGCGGCGTGGTTGCTCGAAGAGCAAGGTCTCGACGAGTTTATGATCCAGCAGGCGATCGCCGAGCGCGGCAGCCAAGACGTCAGCCTCTCTTCGTCGCAGACGCCCTCGGAGCTCGGCGAGTCAGCGAGCGCGTCCGACCCGCTCAGCGCCTACTGCACGAACCTCAACGAGCGCGCCGAAGCGGGCGAGATCGACCCGCTGATCGGCCGCGACCGCGAGCTGGAGCGGATGCTTAGGATCCTCTCGAGGCGTCGCAAGAACAACCCGCTCCTATTGGGTGAAGCGGGTGTCGGAAAAACGGCGCTGGCCGAGGGGCTGGCGCGTCGAATCGTCCACGGCAAGGTGCCCGAGCTGCTCGAGGACGCCGAGCTCTTTGCGCTCGACCTTGCGAGCCTGACCGCCGGGACGCGTTATCGAGGGGACTTCGAGGCCCGACTCAAGGCGGTGATTGATGCCCTGGCGGCGCGTAAGCACCCGATCTTATGCATCGACGAGGTCCACACTCTAGTGGGCGCCGGGGCGGTGCAAGGCGGCGCCATGGACGCTGGGAACCTGCTCAAGCCGCTCCTGTCGTCAGGCCGACTCCAATGCATCGGCGCTACCACCTGGAAAGACTATCGAGCTCACTTCGAGAAAGACAGCGCGCTGGCGCGACGCTTCCAGATCGTTGAGGTGCGCGAGCCGAGCCACGAAGAGGCGCTGAAAATTCTGATCCAAGGGCAACAAGCGAACCTCGAGGCGCACCACAACGTCCGCTACTCCAAGAAAGCGCTCGAAGCCTCGGTTGAGCTGTCCGCAAAATACCTGCACGGGCGCTACCTACCGGACAAAGCCATTGATGTCTTGGACGAGGCCGGCGCTGCGGCGCGGCTCGCCAAACCGCCTCGCAAGCGGATCAGCGTCCATGACATCGAGTCGACGCTGTCGGCGATGACGAAGATCCCAACGCGCAAGATCGCAAGCGATGAGCGTGAGGGCATCCGGCACCTAGGGCGCGACCTTGGCTTGCGCGTGTTCGGGCAAGATGCGGCGATCGACGCCGTGGTGGATTCGGTCAAACGCGCTCGAGCGGGCTTACGCCCCCCCGACAAAACCACCGGCGCCTTTCTGTTCTGGGGGCCCACGGGAGTCGGCAAGACCGAGCTTGCGAAGGCGCTGGCTGACTGCTTGAGCATGAGCCTGCTGCGCTTTGACATGAGCGAGTACATGGAGCGACACACGGTGAGCCGCCTGATCGGCGCGCCCCCCGGCTATGTCGGCTTTGATCAAGGTGGGTTGCTCACCGAAGAGGTGATCAAGAATCCACGCTCAGTCGTGCTCCTCGATGAGATCGAGAAGGCGCACCCGGACCTGTTCAACATCCTGCTGCAGGTGATGGACAACGGGCAGCTCACCGACAACAACGGCCGGCGGGCCGACTTTAGGAACTGCATCATCATCATGACGACCAACGCCGGGGCGCGTGCGATGACCGACCAACAAGCGATCGGCTTTGGGGCACGCAGCGAGGCGAACGCAGGTAAAGCGCTCAGCGCCGTCGAGAAGACCTTCAGCCCCGAGTTTCGCAACCGACTTGACCAGATGGTTCGCTTTGATGCGCTGCCCGAGTCGGTGATGAGCCTGATCGTCGATAAGTGCGTCGATGAGCTCGATCTGCAGCTGCGCCCACGTGGCGTGCGCGTCCAGCTCACCGACGCCGCGCGCAAGTGGTTCGCAAAGCATGGCTATGATGCGGCTTACGGCGCACGCCCAATGGCTCGCCTGATCGACGAAAAGATCCGCAAACGCTTAGCCGATGAGCTGCTCTTTGGGTCACTCACGAGCGGAGGCAAGGTCAAAGTCGACCTCAAAGACGGCGAGCCGGTGCTTTCATTTAGTAAGGCGCAGACCCCGACACCGCTGCCTGCTGCGACCTAAGACCCAGCCCATGAGCCACGCTCCGTCTCATGACACAGCGCTTCGGTGAGGGCGTCGAGGAACTCGTCTCGCTCCATCGGGAAGGCGCCAAAGCGCGCGGTGTGCTCGGTCTGCTGCTGACAGTCGAGCAGCTCATAGCCCTGCGCATCAAGGCGACGCACCAGATGAACCAGCGCCACCTTCGAGGCGTTCGGCTCCTCATAAAACATCGACTCACCAAAAAAGGCGCGTCCCAACGCAACGCCGTACATGCCGCCGATGAGTCGATCGTCGTCCCAGACCTCAACGCTGTGCGCGAACCCCAGCTCATGGAGCCGCTCATAGGCTTTGATCATCTCGGGCGTGATCCAGGTCCCCTCCTGCCCGCGCCGCGGCGTCTGAGCGCAGCGCCGGATCACCTGGGCGAAGTCGTGATCGTAACGCACGTCCCATCGGCAGCGCGCGAGCACCGGCCGGAGCGAGCGGCTGATGTGGAGCTCCTCGGGCAGCAGCACCATGCGCGGGTCCGGGCTGTGCCAAAGGATCGGATCGCCCGGGTTGTACCAGGGGAAGATCCCCATCGAGTAGGCGATCAGCAAGCGCTCGGGCGAGAGATCGCCGCCCATGGCGAGCAGACCATTGGGTTCGGCGTCGCGCGGGTCGGGAAACCCGGGATAGCTGTCGTGCAGGCGGTAAAAGGTCATCGGTGTGCGTGCTTGAGGAGCCTCTCCGTTGCCTGGTATCGTCGCTCGAGCTCGTCGATACGCATCCCCAGCGAGGCGAGCGGCTCGTCCTCCAGACAAGCCGACTCGAGCCTCTGACAGGACGCCACCAGCCACTCCGCGCCGACCTGTAAGCTCGAACTCTTCGCCTTGTGCGCATGGCTTCGCAGCTCGTGACGCTCACCAGCTGCGAGCGCCGATCGCATCGAGGTCATATTCTGCTCCATCCCCCGAAAGTACGCATGGATCATCGGCTCAAAAGCCGCTCCGAGCAGCTCACGCTGTTGAGACAAAAAAGCCTCATCGAGCACCGTATGGGCGGCTTCCTCCGGGGCAGCGGATACGCGCACTTTAGCAGGCGATGCCCGCTTGGGTTCAGGCTCACGCCGTAACGTGGTCGCTAAATGCATCTCGAGGTCTTCCATCCTCATCGGTTTCGACAGATAGCCGTCCATACCCAATTCAAGGCATTCGTGCATGGTCTCGGGCAGAATATTCGCGGTCAGCGCAATGATCGGCGTCGGATCTTGGCGTGCGCGGATCCGCTCGGTCGCCTCAAGCCCATCCATATGGGGCATGTGGAGGTCCATTAAGATCAAGTCGAAGGTGCCCACCTCGCTTTTATCGACGGCTTCCTCACCATGCGCAGCGATCTCAACGTACACGCCGAGATTTTCGAGCATGGTCTGAACGACCAACTGATTGACGGGGTCATCTTCCGCCACGAGCACCCGCGTGCCGCCCCAGTCCAGATCGGAGGCGTCTTGCGCCCCAGCGGCAGCCGGGAGGGTCTCGCTTAACTCAAAGCGCAGCGTCACGGAAAACGTGCTGCCTGCCCCCAGCTTCGACTCCACGTCGATCGCGCCTCCCATCGCCTCGACCAACCCTTTGCAGATCGACAAACCGAGACCCGTACCTCCGTAGCGCTTGGTGCGCGACGCGTCGCCCTGCTCAAAGCGCTCAAACAACCGCTCGAGATGCTCTTCGCTCATACCAATTCCGGTGTCCGAAACCGACAAGCGAACCGTCAGCGCATCGTCGACCTGCTCAAGGACGCGCAGCCCAAGCTGCACCCTGCCGGCCTCCGTGAATTTCAGAGCGTTACTGATCAGGTTGACCAGGACCTGGCTCAGCCGTTGTTCATCCCCTACGACCAGCCGCTCGGGCGCCGGGTCGGCGAAGAGGCTCAATTCCACCGAGGTCTGCTCCGCCAAAGGCGTATGAAGCGCGACCAGATCACCGACCAACCGCCACAGATCCAAAGGCGCCGCTGTCAGCTGAACCTGACCAGCCTCCATGCGCGAAAAATCGAGGATGTCATTGACCACCCCGAGCAGCCGCAGGCTCGAATCCTCGAGGAGCCGTAGGTACCGCTCTTGAGCCGGTAAAACCTCCCCCTTGCGCAGCAGCTGAGCGATCCCGAGGACCCCGTTGAGCGGCGTGCGCACCTCATGGCTCATGTTCCCTAAAAACTCGGTCTTTGCTCGGCTCGCCGCCTCCGCACGCTCGAGCGCATCGCGCAGCGTCTGCTCAAAGATTTTCCGCTCGGTGATATCCTCCACCACGACCATCACCCGGCCGTCATTGATCGCCGTAGCCCTCACCGACAACCAGGTCATGAGCTCGCCGATCTGCGTCGCGCGCCAGGGCCGCTCACGCGGCTCAAAACCGCGTCCCTCCACGACCTCGCTCACCTCATACTCGGTGCACTCGAGATGGCGCAGATAGTCGCCGCTCGATTCAAGCGGCGCTTGCGGCGCGACCTGCTTGATCAGCGCATCAAAGGCTGGGTTCGTCATCACCAGCTGCACCGCATCAATGACCGCCAGTCCACGCGTCATCGAACCGACGACCTCGGCGGTCAGCTCCTCAGCCTTCGCCAGTTTTCGGCTGGTCTTCTGGACGGTCTGCTCGAGCGATTGTTGCTCTTGCCGCTCGCGCACGACGAGCTGCCGGAACCCGTTAATTTTATTGATCAAGACGCGATCATCGATGGGCTTGCGAAGGTAATCGACGGCGCCTAGGTCGAGCCCTTGGCTGCGCGCCTCGTCTGACCGCATCGAGGCTGTCAGAAAAAGGATCGGGATGTCGCGATCACCCGGTCGCATACGGATCAGACGCGCACACTCGAAGCCGTCCATACGCGGCATGTGCACGTCGAGGATGATCAGATCGACCTTCTCTTTCAGCAAGGTTGCAAGCACCTCTTCGCCGTCATGAGCGCGCAGGATGCGCGCCTCCATATGCGCTGAAATTAGGGTCTCGAGCGTAAAGAGGTTGTTGAGGTTGTCATCGGCGATGAGGACAGAGAATTGATCGCTCATGAGGTCAACTCCTCGCGGTTCAGGGCTCGGTCCAAACGCTCGATCAAGAGGTTGTGGTCGATCGGTTTGACCAAATAGTCATCGGCGCCCGCTTCCATGCACGCGGCGCAATCCTCCGGCTGCGTCCTTGCGGTTAGCGCGAGCACCGGCAGGTCGACAAAACGTTCATCGGCGCGCAGCCGCCGGATCGCCTCATACCCGTCCATTTCTGGCATCATGATGTCCATCAAGACCAGGTCAAAGGCTGCTTTTTGGTCGAGCTGCTCGAGCGCTTGCCTGCCGTTGGCTGCGGTCACCACCTCAAAACCATCCAACTCCAGCGCAATCGTGAGCGCGTACGTGTTGCGCACGTCATCATCGACGAGCAAAACACGACGCCCACGACCGATCGGCTCGCTGTCCGCAAGCCGCTCGGGCGCCTTGGAGTGACCGCTTTGGGTTTTTTCTGACGTGACGAGGCTGACCTCGTCGGGTGAGACCGCCGCCTCATTCACCGCCGAACGCAGCGGGACCACGACAAAGAAGGTCGAGCCCTCCCCCTCTTGGCTCCACATCCCGACCGCCCCCTCAAGCAGGTCAGCGAGCTTGGTAACGATGTTGAGCCCGAGCCCCGTTCCACCGTACTTACGCGACGTCGTACCGTCAGCCTGCCGGAACGCCTCAAAGATGATCTTCTGACGATCCGCTGGGATGCCAATGCCTGTGTCGGTCACCCCCAGCGCCACATAGCCACCGGGCTCAGCCCTTAGCTGCTCTCGGCGCGCCTGACCGGAGTGCAGCGCCTCAAGATGCTCAGGCCGGAGCGCTTGCGCAAACACGGTGATCTGTCCTGAGTCCACAAACTTGATGGCGTTGGATAAAAAGTTGCGCAGGATCTGCTTGATCCGATCCCCATCGGTGATCATCTGCGCCGGCAGGTCGTCGTCTATGGCGCTGTTCAAGGTGACGGCTTTACGCTCTGCGAGCGGAGCGAACAGCGCGTGTGCGTCCAAGACCAACCGCTCGAGCTTCACCTCTTCCACCAAAAGGCGCATCTTGCCCGCTTCAATTTTCGAGAGGTCCAGGACGTCGTTGATCAAGCCGAGTAAGTCGCTGCCCGCCTGATGAATCACGCCGGCCTGCTTGGCTTGCTCGCCCGTCAACGCGCCGCTGCGCCCTTCCGCCAAAAGCTTGGATAACAAGATAATCGAGTTCAGCGGCGTGCGCAGCTCATGGCTCATGTTGGCGAGGAACTCGGACTTGTAGGTGTTGGCGCGGCTCGCCTCGTCGGCCCGTAGCGCAGCTTCCGCCTCCGCTTTACGCAGGTCGGTGTTGCGGACCTCAGCCTCTTCGCGTGCCTGCTCGAGCGCCACGGCCTGCTCTTCGAGGCGGGTATTGGTCACGCGCAGGACCTCTTGCTGGTGCTGCAGACGCTCTGCGAGATCCTGAAAATCCTTGAGCGTCGCAGCCGCTGCGCGCCGCGCAATCGCCGCCTGAAAGGCGATCGCGACCGAGCGTAAAATCCGCTCGCTAAAACGCCGCTTACCTCCTTTTAGCCCCTCTTGAAGTCCAAGACAGATCACCCCGAGCACGTCCTTATTGGCGACGATGGGATAGACCGAGAGCACGTTGGGCTGGCGCCGACGGCGCAGCCCATCATCGACGACCAAAGGCGCCTCCGGCGGTGACGCCACCTCCATGGCGCGACCCGTTTTTGCGACCTGTCCGACGATCCCCTCACCGTGCTGATAGGTGCGCCCCTCGTCGAGGTCGTGCAACGCCACGCCAGCGACTCGCTCGTAGACAGGCTGCGCTTGCGCGTCGCCGGTTCGCTTGAGGTACAGCGCGCCGACCGGCGCGCCCACGTAGCGGCACAAGGCCGTGATCACCGCCTCGGCGAGCGCGTCGATGTCGAGCCCGCCGATCAGCGCCTCCTCCATCTGCTCAAAACCCTGCTGAAGCTCGCGATCGGTGCGGCCCTTTCGCTCGGCTAGGCGAAGGTTGTCCTCGGCGCTGCGCAGCGACTGCGCCGTCCGCTTCGCCTCGCGACGCTCCGAGACGACCAAGCGGATCAACCAGCCAGCGAGCGCGATCGAGACCAAAAAGCTCGCCGCAGCTGCGATCACAACCGCAACGTCCGAACCCTTCGCTCCGCTGAACAAAACATAGGCGATGACAAAGAAAGGCGGTGACAACACCATGGTCATGCGGGTGCTCAGGCCTAAGCGATCGGTCACATCAACCCTCCTGACAGACTCTACGATGCCCAGCGGGGTTGCGCCAAGACACCACGCAGGATGCGATCTCAGCGCCGACGCTTCGCAAATGCCCTTGAGCGCCTGAGGGACAATGCCTACAAGCAAAACAGAGGAGAACCCAGTGCGTCGAGTCAGCGTCCTGATCCTCATCGTCTGCGGGCTGCTCGTCTGGGGGAATCAGACCCTGAACGACCTGCGCGCAGCCGACGCAGCGGTCCAAAAAGCGCACCAAGAGCGCCTCACGCTGATGACGCACATGCGCGCCCTTGAACGCTCGCTCGAAGACCTCGACGCCCGCTTCGAAGCGCCGATCACGAACACCAACGCTGCGGCGCAGACGCGGCTGCTGACAGCCCTTCAAGACCAGCGCACCGCGCTCTGGAGCCAGCTCGACCCACTCAAAGCCATGATCGGACGCGACCCGATGCGGCTCGAGGGCGTTGAGTCGCAGTTCGAGGAGCTGAGCAAGCTCGTCGGCCAGCTCATCAAAACGCTCGGCGAGGAGGGTACACAAGGCGCAGAGAGGTTGCGGCGCGGGACCTGGAACGACCGCTTCCAGAGCATCCGCAGCAGCGTCCGCAAGCTCGGCGATCAGCTGCATCGCGAAGTGGAGACCGAGTGGCAAGCGACGCAGCTGATGCAGAGCGAAAAACTCAAGCGGTTGATCTTTGGCATGGGGGCGATCACCGCCCTGGCGCTCTTGCTGATCGGCGTGATGCTCGGCCGAGCCGGGCTCAAAGAGGGGCAGACCGGAGAGGAGCTGACGCGACTCGCCGGTCAGCTCGACGTCGAGCTGCACGGCGACGACGTCAAAGAACGCCTCGAGCGGCTGAACAGGTCGATCAAGTCGGCTCCGATCGGCGCCCGCTTTCTCAACAAGCTCCTCAGCAGCTTTAACCAACCGGCGGCGCTGGTGGTTGATGGCGCTGTTTACGCCGCAACCCCCGAGCTCGCTCGCCACCTCGGGGATCGCCTTCGTGGTCAAAACCTCCTAACCTCGCTGGAAGGGCTTGGGCTCAACCTCGAGGTCGCCGCTGACGTCTTCAACCAAGCGGCTGGCGAGTGGGTTGAGCTGCCCAGCGCTGACGACAGCTCCAGCCCGTGGAGTCTGCGCGTGGTGACGCTTGCGACCTCGAGCCAGCGCTGGGTGACCCTCCGAAGTGATGACGACCCGAGCGCTCAGGGCTCAGATCACTACAGCTTCTCAAGCGAGCGCTTGCTGACGGCTCAGCTGACGGCAAACGGTGAAGTGTTGGACGCCAACCCAGCCGCCTGTGACTACCTCGGAGTCAGCCTCGATGACCTCAAAATGGCGCACAAGACCGACCTCAACTTTGGGGTCGATCCAGAGATCATACAGACCATCGTCGGGCAACTGGAGCGCAGCGGGCAATGGCACGGTGTCGTGCCCCTTCGGCGCGCTGAAAAACTCGGCGCGATCTGCGCCCAGGTGAAGCAAGCCAAGGCGAGCGGCGGCGGCGGGAGACTGTATGTCGCCGCCTTGGCGCTCGATGAGTTGGCTGACGCCCACGCTGCAATCTCTGCCCTGCGCGATGAGCTAACGCAGAGCGAAGAGGCGATGACCGAAAGCCAAGAACGCCTCGCCCACGAGCGCGCCCGGCTAACCGAAGAGGCGACCGGCGCCATGCAGAGCTTCTCCCGGCTCGGCGACCTGATCAACGCCTTTGGCTCAGAGGTCCGCGACCCCCTCAACGGTGCGATCGGGATCACTGAGTTGATCGCAGACGCCATCCCGCCGGCGCGTGCGGACCAGCTGCGCAGCGTCAGCGACCAGCTCGCGAACTTAGTCTACTCGCTGCTCGATCAGGCGAACCTTGAGTCGGACAACCTGCCCCTCGCCCAAGACAACATCGACCTCGATTACATCGTCCAGCACGTTACCTACCGGTACTCGAGACACCTCAAGGGCAGCGACGTTGAGCTCGAGCTGATCCAAGCCGACGAGCCGCTCCAGCCTGGTTTTGGGGACTCCGATCGCGTCACCCAGATCGTCGATGCGCTCATCGCCCGAAGCACGGTCTACGCCGCGCCGGGCGCCACCTTGCGCGTGCAGCTGATGGCAGCGGAACAGGGGCGACCGATGGTCCGCATCCACGATGGCGGCGGCACGGTCCCCAACGAAGCACGCGAAGAGATCTTCTCGCTGACCAGTTACTCGGGCGCTGCCGGCGCGCGGCGCTGGAGCGGCATGGAACCCGCAGCGCTACGCGGCCTCGCCGAGGCGATGGGGGCTGATCTGAGCGTCGAGATCCTCGATGATGAGATCTGCTGGAGCCTAACGCTCGCGCTGGGCGAGGCGAGCCAGGAAGCCAGCGAGAGAGCCCTTGCGGACGAGGTGCCCGCCGCGGCGGTGGCGCCTGCGCCGAACGAGGCGACAAGCCGCTCCGGTCGACCGATCCGCGTGCTGGTGGCGGATGACGACGAGGTCAACCGCCTGGTAGCGACCGGCTTGTTCGAGCGCGCCGGGTGCCAAGCGACCGTGGTCGCAGATGGGCAAGAGGCGCTGGATCAGCTTCAAGGTTACCTCGAGCAGAGCGAGCCTGCGCCGTTCGATCTCGTCGTGCTCGACCTGATGATGCCGCGCCTTGGCGGCCTCGAGACCGCGCAAGCGATCCGCTCAGCCGAGCGGCGCGCAGGTCCTGTAGAGGATGCCGGGCTCCCCATCGTAGCGATCACCGCGAAGGCGAGCGACGCCGATCGGCAGCTCTGCCTTGACCTCGGTATGAACGGATTTGTTTCGAAGCCATACCGCTACGAAGAGCTACAGAACCTCATCGCCGAGCTCGGCCTCTGACGCGGGAACCAAGAGGGCGCGCACGGCGTCTGCGACGACCCCCACAGGGCCCCGGACGCGCTGAGCGGGTGGCAAGCTGTTGAGGAAACGACGGCCATAACGGGCCGTCTCAACCCTTGGGTCGAGGATCACGACGGCGCCACGATCGCTGCGGCGGCGGATGAGTCGACCATAGCCCTGTCGAAGGCGTAAAATCGCCTCGGGAAGCGCCATCTCAAAGAACGGATTTTTGCCGGCGCTGCGCAGCAGCTCTTGGCGCGCCATGGCGATCGGCTCGGTCGGCACAGAGAAGGGAAGCTTGGTGATCAAGACCAACCGCAGCGAGTCCCCCGGGACGTCGATGCCCTCCCAGAAGGAATCCGTCGCAAACAAGACCGCGCCGGGGGTTGAGCGGAACTGCTCAAGTAATGCCGCCCGACTGAGCCCGCGACGCGCTTGAATCATAGGCTTGAGACCCGCCGAGACAAAGCCTGGCGCCAGGGCATCATAGACCCGGTTCATAGCCCGAAAAGAGGTAAACAAAACCAGCGTGCCGCCCTTGGCCAGGCGCGTCAGCTGGTCGACCGCACCGATCAACGCCTCGGTGTGGAGCTGCCCGGCCTGCTCACGCGGGTCAGGCATCTGAGTCACCACACCCAAGACGGCTTGGCGCGCGTGGTCAAAGGGCGACGGAAGCGCCAGCGTGACGGCTTGGTCGCGCCCATGAACCAAGCCGGTACGCGACAGCAGCAGATCGAAGCGTCGATCAGCGGTCAGCGTCGCAGAGGTCATAATCGTCGCCCAGTTGGGGTCAAAAAAGAGCCTATGAAGCGGCTCATCCACGGCGATGGGCGCCGCATACAGCGCCACGTGACGCCGCCCACGCGTCGGTACAGCGCCGACCTCAACCCAGGTGCAGATCGCCTGATCGCCAAGCGAGAGCGCTTTGAGCGCGTCCATCATGGCGCTGAGTCGAGCGACCCTCGAGGAGACTCCTCGAGCGGCTTGTTCGACATAAGGCTCATGCTCGATCAGGCCGTGATGCTCGGCGTCATCAAGGAGCGTCTTGATCCGCGCCACCAGGCGCTCAAGTATAACGCGCAGGTCCTCGACGGTCGCCAAAGTTTGGATCCACTCAGGCCCCACGCGACGCCCCTCATCGATCCAGACCTGCTCGGAGCGCTCGGCGTCACCATAGGTCGCTGCGACCGACTCCCACAAACGCTCACTCGCTTGCCGAACGTTCGCCATCCAGTCGGGGAGCTCCTCGACAATGCGGTTCGACAGGGCGTGAGCCTTGTCCTCGAGCGCGCCGCTCACACCGCCGAGCGCAAGGTCCAGCTTGCCCAAATCTCCGCCCCCTGCGATCCGGGGGTGAATCAGCCGGTCGAGGTGTCGATTGAGCTGACGGCTCGAGATCTCAACCGTGAGAGCACGCGTCGCCTCCGTCTCGAGGTGATGCGCCTCGTCCACCACCGCAGCGTCCCAACGAGGCAGCACCCCTTCCGCCTTTTCGTCGCCTTGCTTCAGGACGACATCGGCGAGCATCAGCGCATGATTGACGACCAGAACATGCGCTGTGTTGGCGCGCTGCCTCGAGCGAAAATAGGGGCAACGATCAAAGTAGCTGCACTTTGGACCGGCGCAATTGTCAGCGTCGGCGTTGGCCTCATCCCACACCCGACGATCGGGCGACTGATCAAGGTCCTGCCGGCGGCCGTCGTGGTCGTCGCGCTGCGCCCATGACTTGAGTCGCCAGAGGTCCTGCTGCTGCTCCTGGCTCAACTCGACCTTCAACGCAGGCTGACGGAAGGCTTCCTCGAGCCGTTGATGACACAGGTAGTTGCTGCGGCCTACGAGCTCGACATACTGCAACGGGTCACCCTCTGGATCGGCTTGCGCCAGCCAGCGGGCGAGCCTTGGCAGGTCCTTATCGATCAGCTGACGCTGCAAATTGATGGTGCGCGTCGCTACGACGATACGGCGGCCGTTATTTTTTGCCCAAAGCGACGCAGGCAGAAGGTAAGCGAGGGACTTGCCGACCCCCGTAGGCGCTTCGACGCAGATGGTGTCACCGCGATTGAGCGCCATCGCCACGTTGGCGGCCATCTCCTGCTGAGATGGTCGCCGCTCAAACCCGACCATATCGTCGGCGAGCGGTCCCTGATCTCCTAAAAATTGGGCGACAGAGTTGGGCTCTAAGGGCTGTAGGTCGCCCGAGCGTAGGTCGCTCATCCCCCAAGCGCCTTGATCAGCAAACGGATCGCCGCCGACGGGTCGCGATAGTTTCGCACGATCAAATCGGCCTTACGCATCGACGGCCAGACATAAGCTTCATGCATCGGTCGCACCCAGCGCAGGTAACGCTCGACGGTCTCTTCGAGGCTACGTCCTCGGTCCCGGGTGTCGCGCTCAATGCGCCGGATCAGCCTCAGATCGTCAGCCGAGTCGACATAAATCGAGAGGTCATACTCACGCCGCAGCGCCTCGATCGCCAGCACCAAGATGCCCTCGACGATGATCACGGGGGCAGGCTTCAAGGTCACGGTCTTCTCGGTACGAACCGACGCAGAGAAGCTGTAGCTAGGTCGCTGCACCGAGGCGCCCGCTTTGAGCTGGCGCAGATGCTCGAGCAAGAGCTGTTGATCCATGGCGTCGGGGTGGTCGAAGTTGTAGTCCTTGCGAGCGCTCAGCGGAAGCTGCGAGAGATCTCGGTAATAATGGTCGCAAGCGAGAACGCAGACGCGCTCCTCACCGAGCGCTTCAACGATCTGATCCACCACAGTGGTCTTGCCGCTTGCGGTTCCACCCGCGATACCGACGACAAGCATGATCCCTCCCAGGTGTCCCCTCGCTGAGCCGAGGGCGATGGGCTCGTAGTGATCGCACGGAGCGTCCGACCTTGTACCGACTGCTGCCCTTTAGCCTGATCCTGCTCGTGTTGCCCACCCCGGCGCAGAGTTATTCCACGGAGGGCTGTAAGGGGCGCCGAGACCCGTACGGTGGAAACCCGAGCAAACCAGTCGGTTACACCCGCACAGGCCAGCTCAGCGACCACCTCGTTCGCATCGACCCACGATCCCCGGGGATTCGACTCGAGCTCAAGTACACCACCGGCGACAACGTCACCGGTCGCCCCTTGTACCCAGCGAACGCTCAGTGCTGGGTGCGACCTGCGCTGGCCAAGGCACTGCACGCGGCCGCTGATCGCTTGGGGCGAGGCGGGTTCGGGCTGATCGTGTATGACTGTTACCGCCCATGGAGCGCACAGGTCGCTTTGTGGCGCGCCTGCCCGCGGCGTGGCTTGGTCGGTGATCCGACGCGCGGCTCGCATCACAACCGAGGCGCGGCCGTCGATGTTGGCTTGTTTCGGCGAAGCGACGGCAAAAAGCTCGCCATGCCAACCGAGTTCGATGACCTCAGCCATCGGGCGCGGCACAACTACTCAGGCGGAAGCGCGCAAAGTCGAGAGCATCGTCGCTGGCTCCTCGTGACCATGCGCAAGGTCGGTCTGCGCCCCATCGGGAGCGAATGGTGGCACTATCAACTCCCCGGCGCGCGGCGGTGGACAGTGCTTGATCTCCCCCTCACCGCAAGCCAGAAGAGGGCGCCATGATCTGTCTCGCCATCGACTGCGCCTTCCCTGATGCGGTGATCGCCCTGAGCGACGGCGAGCGCATACTGATGCGGCAGTTTGGGCCTCAGCGAAGTCACGCCCTGAGCATCATCGCCGAGCTCGAGCGCTTGTTGGCTGAAGCGAATGTCAAAGCCGAGCAGCTCGATCGTATCGGCGTCGGGCAAGGGCCGGGAAGCTTCACCGGACTGCGCGTAGCGCTCGCGACCGCCACCGGGATCGCGCAAGGAGCCAGCGCCGACCTAGTGGGTTTCTCGACCTTTGATGCCCTACCGCTGAGCGCTGAACCTACGCTTTATGCCTTCGACGCGCGGCAAGGACGAGCCTACGTTGGCTTGCGCGCGGGCGAGGTGTGGAGCGTCCCGCCGCAAGCCATGGATGTATCGGCAGCGCTCGAGCTCAAGACGCGAGCCAACTTGCTCCACGGCAACGCCTCAAAGCGCTACCCTGAGCTCAGCGAAGGGATGTCAGCGCTCGAGCGTGCAGCTCATATCGACCCGCTCCGGGCGCTTGCGCTGACCGAAGGCGCCCCCACGGGAAAGCCCGTCCTACCGACCTACAAAGAGGGTGCGCAGGCGCAGGTGCTCTTTGGCTCACCCGAGCTCGGGCGCGCCCTTGACGGTGATGAGCTCGACCCCACCTAAACCGGAGAGGACACAGACGCTATGAGGACCCTCCCTCTGATTTTCTTCGTCAGCGCGACGGCGCTGGCAGACGATCCCTTGAGCGCTGAGCTCGCAGCCTGCGAGACCTTTTGTGACGCGATCGATCAGCCGGCGCTCGGTCTGCGCGCGGCGCCCTTCGAGGGCGGGGTCTACCGCGCCTGCGTTTGCGCCGCTCAGGCAGGTCAAGAAGCCCCTGCGCTCAAACAGCCACCGGCAGCGCCCACTGCTCCGAAAGAGGCTGAACCTGAGGCGGCCGAGGTCATACGCCCCAAGGCTGCTCCAGCTCCCATCGATTGCGACAGCCCCCAAGTTCAAGCCTGTCTGACCAAAGCCAAGCGGATGGCGAACCGGACCTACGTCCCGATCGACGGTCTGCCGACCCTCACCCCGGCGAACGGCGAGTTTAATGTCACCATCGTCGAGATCAGCGACTACGAGTGCCCGTTTTGTCGGCGCGTGCAAAGCACGCTGGAACAGATCCGAACACAACAAGGTGGCGACATCCGCTTTGTATTCGTCAACAACCCGCTCGCCTTCCATAAGCGCGCCGAACCGGCGGCGCGCGCCGTGCTCGCAGCGCAGCGGCAAGGTGGCTTTTGGGCCTATCACAAAAAGCTCATGAAGAAGCCCGGTGACCTAAGCGATCGGCGCCTTGAGGCGCTGGCGCTTGAGACAGGACTCGATCTCAAGCGGTTCAGAGCCGACCTCGCCGACCCGGCGCTGGCGCAGGAAGTGGCCAGGCAAAAAGAGCTTGCGCGCAGCCGGGGGGCACGAGGAACTCCGGGGTTCTTCATCAACGGGCGAAGGCTGCGAGGCGCCCAGCCAATCCGTCAATTTTTGCGCCTCATCGACGCGGCGCGCGCAGACGCCAAACGCTTGCGTCAACGCGGCCTGACGGACAGCGAGGCGATCTATCGTGAGCTCACACAAGGCAAGCCTCATCAGCCTGCGCAAATGAACTAGCGTCTCACCTGTTGTCCCTGTACGGAGCGCCCCGTAGGGGCGACGCAAGCCTCAGGGGATGACTGACGATGAACGCATCACTCAAGCCCATCGACGCCTTCGGGCCCCGCCACATCGGTCCGAGCGCTCACCAAATTCAAGAGATGCTCGAAGCCATCGGCCGCTCGAGCCTCGAGGATCTTTGCGACCATGCGGTGCCGGAAGGGATCCGTTACCGAGGTGCGCTTGACGCAGCCTGCGGTGAGGCGCTCACCGAGACCGAGGCGCTCGCTCGTCTCCGTGCGATGATCGGCGAGAATGAGGTGCTCAAATCCTTTATCGGCATGGGCTATTACGGCACGCACACGCCGCCCGTCATTCAGCGAAACGTCCTGGAGAACCCAGGGTGGTATACGCAATACACGCCCTATCAGGCAGAGATCAGCCAGGGGCGCCTTGAGGCGCTGCTGAACTTTCAGACCATGGTCTCCGAGCTCACCGGTCTTCCGGTCGCAAACGCCTCGCTGCTCGATGAGGGTACGGCGGCAGCCGAGGCCATGAGCCTGGCGCTTCGAAGCGCCAAAAAGCGCACCGGCCGACGCTTTCTCGTCGACGCCAATTGCCAACCGCAGACCATCGCGTGCGTGCAGACGCGGGCGCTTCCGATCGAGGTCGACTGTGTGGTCGGTGACCCGCTCGAGATGCGCTTTGACGACCAAGCCTTTGGCCTGCTGCTCGCTTATCCTGGCAGCGACGGTGGAGTCGTCGATTACCGCGAGACCATTGCGGCGGCTAAGGAGGCGGGTGTCATCGTCATCACCGTCTGTGACCTCCTCGCGCAGGTGCTGCTCGAGTCGCCCGGCTCGTTAGGCGCTGACGTGGCGATCGGCAGCACCCAGCGGTTCGGTGTCCCCTTAGGTTTCGGGGGGCCTCACGCTGCGTTTATGGCGACCAGCGAAGCCTTCAAGCGACGCATCCCCGGTCGGATCATCGGCATCAGCAAGGACGTCGACGGACGGCTTGCGCTGCGTATGGCGTTGCAGACGCGTGAGCAGCACATCCGGCGCGACCGCGCGACCTCAAACATCTGCACGGCGCAGGTGCTGCTTGCGATCATGGCGAGCATGTACGCCGTCTACCACGGCCCCGAGGGGCTCAAGCGCATCGCGCAGCGCGTGAGCGCGCTCACGCAGACGTTGGCTCAGGCGCTCGAGTCGCTCGGCTTTGAGCTCACCCGCAAGAGCTTCTTCGACACGATCACGCTGGCGACTGGGGAGCGCACCGATGAGCTGATCAAGGCCGCCCGGCAGGCCGGCTACAACCTGCGCAAGAGCTCTGAGTCGACGATCGGTATCTCGCTCGATGAGACCACGCTCGAGGAGGACGTGGCTGCGCTCCTTCGGGTCTTCGGTGGCGACGGCTCGCTGGTCGCCCAAGGTCCGGCTGAGTTTGGTACGGTGGAGCGCGTTGAGCCCGTGCTGAGTCATGAGGTGTTTACGCGCTATCACAGCGAGACCGACATGCTCCGCTACCTGCACCGCTTGCAGGCTAAAGACTTGAGCCTGACGGGCTCCATGATCCCGCTCGGTTCGTGCACCATGAAGCTCAACGCCACCTCCGAGATGCTCCCGGTGACCTGGCCGGAGTTCGGTCAGCTTCACCCCTTCGCCCCCGCCGAGCAGAGCAGAGGCTACCGCGCCATGTTCGCCGACATCGAGGCGATGCTCGGTGAGATCACCGGCTTACCCGGTGTCAGCCTCCAACCCAACGCGGGGTCGCAAGGGGAGTATGCGGGCATGCTGGTCATCAAAGCGTATCATGAGGGCCGAGGCGAGGCGCACCGTAACATCTGCCTGATCCCCGAGTCTGCCCACGGTACGAACCCGGCGTCTGCGGTGATGGCTGGGCTTAAGGTCGCGCTGGTCAAGTGCGACGACCACGGCAACGTCGACCTGGCGGATCTCGACGAGCAATGCCGTAAACACTCGGAAAATCTCGCTGCGATCATGGTTACCTACCCAAGCACGCACGGCGTGTTTGAGGCAGGGATCGTCCGCCTGTGTGAGCTCGTGCACGAGCACGGCGGTCAGGTCTACATGGACGGCGCCAACATGAACGCCCAAGTCGGCTTGTGCCGTCCTGGCGATTACGGCGCCGACGTCATGCACCTGAACCTCCACAAGACCTTCGCCATCCCGCACGGTGGGGGTGGCCCGGGGATCGGACCGATTGCGGTCGCTGAACACCTCGCCCCGCATCTGCCGGGGCACCCACTGGAGTCGTCGATCACCGGGGCGCAGAGCATCGGACCGATCAGCGCTGCGCCATGGGGCAGCGCCGGCGTGTTGCCGATCTCGTGGATGTATCTCCGCATGCTCGGCGCCGAAGGGCTTCTGCGCTCAAGCCAGGTCGCGATCCTCAACGCCAACTACCTCGCCTACGCCCTACGCGACGACTACGAGCTCTTGTATCAAGGTGAGAAGGGCTACGTGGCGCATGAGTTCATCCTCGACATCCGCAACATCAAGAAGTCTTGCCACGTAGACGTTGTCGACGTCGCCAAGCGGTTGATGGACTACGGCTTCCACAGCCCGACGATGAGCTTCCCAGTCGCCGGCACGCTGATGGTCGAGCCGACCGAGAGCGAGTCCAAGGCTGAGCTGGACCGGTTTATCGAGGCGATGAAGGGCATCCGAGCCGAGATCGCCGAGGTCGAGGCAGGGGTTGTTGAGGCGGAGCGCTCAGTCCTGCGAGGCGCTCCCCATAGCGCTCAGGTCATCTGTGGTGACTGGGACCGTAGCTACAGCCGAGACCGGGCGGCCTTTCCGACCACGGCGACGCGTCAGAGTAAGTTCTGGCCGACCGTGTCGCGCATCGACGAGGCCTTTGGCGACCGCAACCTGATCTGCACCTGTCCGCCGCTCTCTGCGTACGGCGAAGCGCTCGAGACGGACTGAATCAGTCCGCCTCGGTCGTGAACACGAGCGCCAGGCACATCTCGTCGTCAGTGTCTTCACCGAAGCGGGTGACCTCGGTGCGGCTCCGTGAGTCAAAACGGCAGGTCGTCCGAAGCGAGTCACCTGGCTCGAGCCGAATCGGCTCTTCGAGGAAGTAACTGAGCTGCCAATTAAAGTCCCAGCGGCGAACGTTCATCAGGCACATCGTCTGGTTGCCAGAGATCTTCTCGAGCTGATAGCTGACGCCGATCTCGTGCATGTGCGGCAGGATCCCCCAAAGCAGACGCGGCGTACGCACACCCACGCGGCGTAGCTCGACGCTCTGGGACTCCACATGCTCGCTCAGTCCCGGCGGAATGCTGAGGTCGTTGTTGCCGAACACACTCATCCTTCCAGGTCGTGCGACTTGGTCTTTCAGCGAGAGTTTAATCGCGGTTTGGTCCGGAAAGCTTCCGCTCGCCATGTTGTAGTGGATCTGCATGATCAGCTGCCCGTGCGCACGCAAGGGCAACCCGGTCCCCGCCGGAAAGCTCGTCGCCCCAGTTCCCGGAGCCCACGCCGCGATCATGGTCGAGGGCACGCCCGCGCCGCCGTAACAATCATAGCCTGCGCGTGGCTGCTCATCGGTCAACTCTTGCGCCATCGCCTCAGCTGCTCGATCGCGCGCCGCGTACAGGATCACGTGATGCACCACGCGCGGATCGCCAGGGACCACCTCATACCGTGTCACGTAGCGCTCACGATCAAGCCCCGGGTCAAGGAGAAAGCATCGATAATCATCGCTTTTTTCAGAATCCGGCAGGTAGGGTTCAGACATCTCAACCACGAGGTCAGGCTGCTCGATTGACGGCAGCTTCGGCGCTGCCGGCACTTCTTTGGACGCGCCCTCTTGAGCGCCGGTTGCGTGCCAGCGAGAGAGCGTCTCGAGGTCTTGATCGCTCAGCCAGTTCGCGTCGACAAAATGGTTACAGTCACCCGAGTTGTCGGCAAGAAAGGGCGGCATCCGGCGCGCCGCGGTGCTCGCAGCGATCAGCGCCGACAGCGGCTGCGACTGCGCATAACTCATCAAGGGAAAGGGGGCGATCCCACCCTCCTCGTGGCAACGCTGACAGTGCCTCGCCAGGATGGGCGCCACATCGTCATACCAGGTCGGCGTCTCGACGACCCCGTCGCCATCCGGCTCCTCAGCGCTGCAGCCCATCGCTGCGCACCCAAGAATCGCAAGGAACACGGAGCTTCGAATCATCGACTCCTCCTTCGTCGAACCAGACCGCCCAAGAGCAGCAAACCGGCGCACTCAAGCCCTGCTGCGGCACCGCATGAACACCCCGCCTGAGGGACCGCTGGGTCCAGACCTGCATCAACGAGAGCTGCGTCGCCGCCGCCCGAGCCTGCGTCGTCGCGGCCTCGGGAGCTCCCATCGGCTGCGCTCCCATCGACAGCAACGCCGGCGTCGGCGGTCGCTCCCGCGTCGGGTACCTGACATAAGCTCGGGTTCTGCTCACAGTCGATGCAGAGGCTGGCGTCGGTACACGTCATCGCAAGCGGGCAGGCGTCACCCGCTTCGCACACGGGCACACAATGCCCGAGCGCCTCAAGGCATACCCCAGGGTCGCCGCAGCGCCCGGGATCGGCTTCACAGGCGCCCGGCACACAGACGCCGACGGCTTGACCGAGCGCTCGATAACAACGGCTCGACTCATCGCCAGCGTACGCACGGCACGGCGCGACATCAGCGCAGGCTCCATAGGGCGCAACCGGCTCCTCCTCACGCGCCACCGAGCTCCGCTCATCCTCCTCGTGGATAAAGACCAGCTGAGGCGTATCCGTCGCCTCATCCCAGACGAGTTCGACCGCTTGAAAGGCTGAAAACCCCTCGGCAGCTACGGCGCGCAAGGCGCCGTCTTGAAAACGGACACTCACCAGCTCGACGCCGCCCTCTCGCATCACAGCGCCGCTCAAAAGACCGGTAGCCGTCAGCCCGACGATCACGTGATCGCCCCCCGGCAACATGGTCTCATACAGCCCCGAGAACGGGCTGTAGTCGCCCTCATCGCCCACGAAGAGTTGCCCCTCGAAGCCCTGAGGGGGGGTCAGCGAGGCCTGACTTAGGTCGATGGCGAACAAGCCCCAGGGCGTCTCAAGCTCGGTCTGACCTGTAGGGAGATCACGGACGAGCTGCGCAAAATGCTCAGCCCCACCCATCCAGTCGCCAAAGGCGTAAACACCTTGGCGACCATGGCTGCGCTCGATGGCGAGCACATTGACGATCTGCACCTGCCCTCCGCCCTGCACGCGCACGGCGGCGCCGACGCCCAAGCGACGAAAGGGCTGCGGACGGCTTCGCACGGTGATCACGTCGTCAAGCTCGAGCCTATTGTTCCGAGTGAGGTCCGCCTCCCCCATGCCGTCGAGGCGGGCGCTCAGGCGATACAGCCCCACGGATAAGTCCTCAGGCAGGGCAAACGAGAGCGACTCCGTGCGCAGCTGCCGTGCGCGTAGGTTGCGCGGGAGGCTGGCGCGATGAACCTCGGTCACGACGTCCTGACCCACGGAGGTAAGCTCGATCACCACCTCACCGCGCTCGGCGCCTCGTCGTTGCGGTCCTGGGTTGGAGAGCAGCAGGTCGACGCGCTGCCGCTCGCCGCGCAAGACGTCTCGCCTGCCCTCCCACTCAAGCGCTTCAAGCGCTAAGTCGGGCTGCGTAAAGGGGGTGTGCAAGAGCTGCGGCGGTTGCTGCTGAAGCCAGGGGTAAAAGGTTGGGCCGCCATTAAACGTGTGGTGCGTCGCAAGCAACCAGAGCCGATCTTGCTCTTCCACAAACACCGCACCGCCCGAGTCCCACTCGTTGACCTTACACGGCGGCTCAGGCCGACTGTTGAACCCGGGATAGCTGACGCTGCGCAGAGCGACGCGCCTGAGTCGGTTCTGTGCGCACAGGAGGAGCTGATTGCGCGGCCCAGCCTCCATTTCAGGGCCCTCTCGACCCCAACCGGCCGAGGTATAGGGGGCGCCATCAAGGCCGAGAAAGCCCATCTGCATGACGGGAACCGGTTCGATGTGGGTGACCGGCTCAGCGAGGTATGCCAGCGCGAGATCACCCGGACCATGCTCGATCCGGTCGACGAGGACGTGATGGTAGGAGAACACCCCCTGCTCGCGGCTGCCGAGGCCGCCGTCGATGCGGCGCCGAAATCGCACCGCATAGGTCCCGGAAGGCACCTCCGGGTTCTCGCAAAGATGCTTGGCGGTGACGACCAAATTGGCGCGCACCAGCACGGCGCCACCAAACCAATTGTGCTCATGCTGCGGCTGCTCGCCCAACCCAAGCCAGCGAGCTCGAGACCATGCGCCGACCGCATCAAAGCGGCGGTCTTCCGCTGCGGGCGGCTGCCCATTGACGATGGCCGCTGCCGGTGCGGACGAGCCCAAGATCCACACCGTCGCCGCCCACGCAACCAATGCCCTGAGCGTGTCACCCATCACCGAAGACCTCCTACGGCGAGTACGGATTCCCGAAGCCCATCTGCACATGCACCGTCGAGAGCGCTCGGATCAGCTGACTCACCTTTTGCAGCTCAAGCGAGACCGTGTCACGGGTGTAGTCTCCCTCGGGCTCGGGGCAATCTTGCTCCTCGCAATAGGTGGAGTACCGCTCCATGTCGGCGGCGCGCTCGAGCAAGCGCTGCCCGCCAAAGGGCTGCCCGTCGTCGCCGCGCCGTGCGGCGTAGACGGTCCCACTGACCGGGTCTCGCCAGCTGATTTTGTCCTCGAGGGCGAGCTCCGGCGCGCTGGCGGTCCCCTCAACCCAAATCTGGCTCTCTTCATGGAAGCGCTGGTTGTAGGTGCTTTGGAAACGCGCCAAACCGAGCACCTGCCAGTAGAGCTGGACCGTAAACGTTGCGTACGGATTGATCGGCTGAGAGTGGGTCGCTGTCAGGTCGCCGGCGTAGTTGGGCCAGCGCATCTCGCCGCCTTGACGATAAGGCGCTACCGCCGACCAATCCTGACCCATGATCGCGTTGTTGAGCTTATGGATCTGGTCGGAGAAGGTCGTATAAAATCCGATCTGCCACTCTCGAAGATCCTCAGGGGTAGAGCGCCCGACGTAGTTGGTCTCGGAGTCACTCAGCGCATACATCGCCATCACTTTGTCGAGATAGAACCCGACGTGATGCAGGCAGTCGTACCAATAGTAGCCGCAATTGCGCTCATTGTTGCGACCGCGCGACCACGCCGTCGAGTAGTAGCGAGCGTCTGCGACCGTCAGGTCGAGCGCAGCGCCCGAGGTGTAGGGCCAATCTTTGAGGAGGGTCGTGCCGTCGTAGTTGGTGATCGGGCCGTAATCCGTGACGTCGGGCATCAAGATGGTTTTGACGAGGTGGTTGAAACCCGCCTGAACCCCCCAGGTGTGCGTACCCCAGCCGTTCTTGGCGTCCGAGAAGAAGGTGCGAAGCTGATCGGCATCGTAGTAGAGCGGAAGGAAGCCTTTGTAGAGGCCATAGACGTCATGCCATTGCTTGATCCGGTCGTACGTGCGGCGATAATAGCGCGGCACATAGTTCCACCAGTAGTAGCGTGAGCTTACCTTCCCGCGCGGGAAGTTCTTGGTGATGTACCAGGTGTCGAGCTTGTCGAGGATGTTCTTGAGTCGCTCCGCCGGGTCAGCGCCCGAGTCACGCGTCAGGCAGGAGTCCCCAAGGTCGCTCCGGCCGTGGGAGCAGTAGATGTACGGGATCCTTAGCTTGCCCGCGTGTTGCCCTCGCAGCACGCGGCTGTAGTTCGCGTTGCGCCGCCCTGCCTCCGTCTCCGGCACGAGGTCCTCCGCGTCCACCCAGATACGGTTGTCTGGGCGATACATCTTGTCCCCCATCTCGTCCCAGAAGTTGGTGTAGTGATAAAAGGTCGGACCGGAGTTTGCCCAGGTCATCACGTCGCCCTGGTCTTGCCACCAATCGAGCAGGGTGCTCGGCTCGACGTCGCCGTGGTCATCGTAGACCTCGACCATGTTGCCGTAGCCCCAGAAAATCGCCGCTTTGTCGTAGCTACCCAAGCCCGTCCCATCGACCGTGTACGTCCCTGCGTAATCCATGACCGAGGTGTAGGCGTAGTTGTAGAGGTTGTTGTTGATCTCATAGTCGGTGATCTCGTCGGCGTTGGCGCCCACGCGAGGACCAACCGTCCCATCTTGCGATCGGATCTCCCAATACTCGGGGAAGTAGTTGAGCGCATCGTCCGACGCGCCAAAGTTGTGCATCAAGCCGATCGAGTGACCCACCTCGTGAGCCAGCACGGCGGTGTAGATGCGCGTCCGGACCGCGTCATAGATCTCGTAGATGGTCATGTTCGCGTCCGCGTACTCACGCGCCAAGCCCATCAGCGCGTCGTCCGCCATGCCACGGGTGTACATGTTCCGGCTCGCCGCCCACTCCTCGAACATCTTCTCACGGTGAGCGAGCTCTGCGCCGAACCCGTTGCGCAGCACGGAGGCACGATCGAGCGCCTGATCATCGAGCTCATGCTCCGGGCCGTAGCCCATGCCCAGGTAGTTATCCGGCTGCATCAGCATGCCTTCCACCGGCGTCCCGACCAAGGAGTTAAGCCGCGCACGAGCGGCGCCGTTCTTGCGCCGGATCAACCCGGCGTCCACGAAGGTCGGCATCTGATCAGCGAGCCACGCCTTAAAGCCGCGCCGTCGTTGGTCCTCTTCGTCTTCCTCCGACGGCGGACGCCGTCGCGCATCGAGCGCACGCGCCGCCGGCGAGTCCACGATCTTGTCGATCATATGCGCTGCGTCGTCGACACCGAACCGCGAGCTAAAGCGCGTGCGGCGGTTGTCGTTGAAGCGCTCGACCCAGTCCTCAAGGTTGGTGCCGTTGATGAAGGTGTTCGGGTCCCGAGCGCCCGAGAGCAGCTCGATCATCTCAGCCACGTCCCAAGCGGCGGTGTCGTTGTGATGATAGACGTACGCCATCCCCGAGATGATCTCGCCCGTCTCCGGGTCGGTGTTGGACGGTCCAAGCCCCAGGAGGCCGTAGGTCATGTAGTCAGGCAGGTACGCCATGAAGCTGTGGCGGATATCGCCGAGGCGGGCGAAGTAACCTTCACCACCACACTCCGCCGGGTCTCCCGCACGGGTCGGATTATTCGGGCACAGAACAAACATGCGACCGCCGGCGGGAAGGCTTGCGCCGAGCTGCGTGACCATGTCGCTAAAGACCGTGTTCCATTGATCAGCCACCGAGCGCGCTGCGGCGTTCAGCACAGGGTCCGTCGCCTCATCCGGCCAGCCGGGGTTGACGTGGTACACGAGCGGCTTGCCGGTTCGGTCACCGTAAGGGATCGGATCGCCCGTGTTTTCATCGACCGTCTTCTCCCAGATGTTGTGGCGGTTGATCAGTTGCTCTTTGTTCTGATGACGGATGCCTTCCTGCCGGTCGTACACGAGACGCTCCGTCTCAAAATACCCGAAGAGTTCACTCTCGGTGCCCTTATAGGACCGCGGCTCGTACTGGCTGCCTGGCTTAATCCGCATGAAGCTGTTGCGGAGCGTGTACTCGCCCGGGCCGCACTCTTGGAACTGATGGTCATAAAACCAGCACAGCGGAATCTTCCCGTAGCTCGGGTGGTCGATGGTTCCGGCGGAGGCGAAGAACCGTGTGGTCACGTCAAAGTAGTCGAGCTGCTCATCCTTCTCGACGAACTTCGGCGCGTCGGGATGTTTGGGGTCTTGAACAAAGTAGTTGATCGGCTCGGTACGCTGAACGTCGAACCCGTCGTCCGCCATCACGACTTGGTTGCGCGACCAGTCGACGCGCATGTACTCGCGCTCGTTCCAGGGGCGATCGATGGCGTTCTCGCTCAAGATGTTGAGTTTTTCGCCCGTGGCGGCGTTGTAAGGCTGAGCAATGTCGAAGTGTTTGAGGATTCGAAAGGCGCCTACGACCTCGCCTTCATAAGGGAGCACCTCACAACGACCGGTGTTTGTCATGCAGGTACCGGTTGCGCAGTCCGAGTCTTGTGTGCAGGCAGCGCCTTGGGCGCTCCGGACGAGGTCATCACCGTCTTTCAAGAATTCGGTCATCCGCCGAATATACAGGACGTTTTCTTGGATGTCGAAGCGGACCTTCTTCAAGGTCCAGCTACCATCACCTACAAAGGTAAAGCCGTCCGCAGCGGGCACATCCACGATGGTCCGACCGTAGTACCAAAGACCTGAGAAGTCCGACTTTTTAACATAGTTCGGCTGCACCCGGTTGATCGGCTCTTGCTCTTGAGCACACGAGGCGATCAATCCAGCGGTCAGGAGGGGAAGAAGGCGTTTCATGATCACTCCGATCAATAGCGTGCGGTCACGTCGAGGTAGAGGTTTGAATAGCGGTTAATAAAAGGGGTTCGGTAGGTCCCGTTTGCGCCCAGCTGGGGATGCGCTGTCTGCATCCCAAGCGCGAGCGCCAGCTGCTTCTTGGGCGCATACCCGACGCGCAGATCCGAGAAGAGCAACGCCCGCAGCGAGGTACCCGGCGGGCCGGCAAAGGAGATGCGCTCATCCTCGAGGTCGTGCGCATACGTGCCGATCCAGGTCCCGCCGAGGCGCGCGCGAACGCTCATCTTCATGGGCAGCTTGAGACTGCCCGTCAGCGACGAGGTGACGCCGCCGTAGGCGTTCGCTGAGCCGCTGTTGATGACCAAGTCTTCGGCACAAGCGCCTGCGGCGCTTGTCACCGACACCGCACCTCGACAGCTGGAGTACAGACTGAGCGACGGGCTCCCGTAGCGTGCGCCGTGGCTGTAGCCGGTCGCCGAAAGCCCGACACTGACCGAGGCTCCCTGACGCCACTTGAACGCCTTCGAGGCGCCGAGCCCGACCGTAAGCGCTCCATAGCGCGTCTTGGCGCGGCTTGAAGGCGAGACCCCGGCGCGCAGCGTGCTGCTCGCCGACAAGGTGACGCCGGTGATGCGATGCCGATACACCTCACCATGCGCCAAGGTCAGCGAGGGGTCACCATACGAGAGAGCGCGCGCCTCTGCGTCTCGCTGAGTGTACTCAGCCTCAAGGTCCCAATTAGCCGACACGGTCAGCTTCGGCGCGACCGAATACACCGGTGAGAGGCTGAGGACCGCCGCAGCGTATGGGTTCCATGTCAGGTCCGCGCTGGCGTCCAACCCCCTGGCGTTCGTGGTGTGACGCAAGGTCACCGAGCTCCCGGCAAACTTTGCCGCAGCGCCCCCGGAGGAGGCGAGTAAAACGCTGACGACCATGAGGGCAGACGGCAAAGTGGAGGCGCTCCCTGTCTGTGCTGAGCCCTCCTAGCACACCCAGGCGCCCGACGCAGCCCTTCGCTAAGAAAACACGAGCCCCAAGCGCCCACGGCTCAACGGGTGGCGCTTATTCGGAGGCGCAGTGCTCGGCGTAGACGTCCGAGTTCATCAACTCGGCGAGTTGATCGGGTACGCTCAAGCGGATCTTGACCATCCAGCCTTCGCCGTAAGGGTCATCGTTGATCACCTCAGGGTTGTCGTCGAGGTCTTCGTTGATCTCGACGATCTCACCCGAGATCGGCGCGTACAGCTGGCTGACCGACTTGTTCGACTCGATCTCACCAAAGTCGTCGCCCTTCTCGTACTCCGTACCCACCTCAGGGAGCTCGACGTAGGTGATATCCCCCAGCTGGGTCTGCGCGTGATCCGTGATCCCGACGGTGACGACACCGTCTTTTTCAAGAGCCCACTCATGCTCGCTGCTGTACAGAAGTTCTTCCGGGATTTTGCTCATGGCGCTTGCTCCGCGTTAGCGCTTATAAAATGGGGTTTTAACCACCTCTGCCTGATGCACTCTGCCACGAATATCAACCCCTAATGATGTCTCAATGGGAGCAAATTCTCGCGGCACCAGCGCCACGGCGATACTCTTCTTAAGGCTCGGTGAAAAGGCACCTGAGGTGACGCGCCCGATCACCTGTCCGTCTGGACCGACGACGGGCGATCCCGTGCGTGCGACGCGGCGCCCGTCCAGCACCAGCCCGACCAACTTGCGCTGCGGCTTGTCTCGGCGCGCTGCGCGCACGGCCTCGGCACCGATAAACTCTTTGACTTTGTCTTTGCAGATCCAGCCGAGTCCGGCCTCGATCGGGTTGACCTGCTCGTCGATGTCGTTGCCGTAAAGGGCGTACTTCATCTCGAGGCGCAGGCTATCTCGAGCGCCCAGGCCGCAGGGCGTCACGCCCAGTTCGTGCAGCGCCCGCCAGAGGCTCACGGCATGCGCTGCCGGGATGTAGAGTTCAAAGCCGTCCTCACCCGTATAGCCCGTTCGGGCGGCGATCACGCCGTCCACGCCAGCGACTGCGCAGCGGCGCATCATGAACGGCTCAAGCTCGGACAGGTCATCCTGGGACAGCCCGTCGACGAGGGCGACGGCGTCGGGACCTTGCACGGCGATCTGAGCAAAATCATCGCAGGCGTCGACCACCTGAGTCGTTGCGCTGGCGTGGCGCCGGATCCAGTCGATGTCACGCTGCGCGTTGGAGGCGTTGAGGCAGATGAGCAGCTCGTCCGCCGAGAAACGGTATACGATCAGGTCATCAAGAAACCCGCCTTCCTCATTGAGCAAGCCGGCGTAACAGGCCTTACCATCCGGGAGGGACGCGACCGAGTTGGTGACCAATCGGTCCGCATCAGCGACCGCCGTTTCCCCCCGCAGCCAGACCTCACCCATGTGGCTGACGTCGAACATACCGCTGGCCGAACGAACCGCTTCGTGCTCGGCGGTTGCGCCGGTGTATTGCACGGGCATGTCCCACCCACCAAAGTCCACCATCCGAGCGCCAAGCGCCACATGCTCCGCATACAGCGGCGTTTTTCGTTGTTCCGTCATTGTGATCGACTCTCCATCGAGCGCAGCGTGTCAGCGCGCACGCTGCCCTTGTCAAGCACGCTCCCGATCGCCGCTCAGGAACGCCCCAAAATCATCCGGATGAGGCGGTGAAAGGCGCGCGTGGGAAGAAGCCACGAGAACAGCTGCTGCGCCTTCGCCAGCGCCGGCGTTACGTGATAAAACCGACGCCGGCGACCGCCCTCAGCGATGGCGAGCACATAGCGCCCAAACTGGTCAGGGTCAGCCAGCGGCTGCTCGGTCGCGACGCGTCGTATCTTGCGACCGAGGCGTTTGTAGTGTCGCTCGACCGCTTCCGGCAGCTGCCGATCCGTCTCGAGGTACTTATCCCCCCGAGGCACCGAGGTCCCCCAGATCGCCGTCTTGTAGCTGCCCGGGCGCACCACGTGTACGGTCAAGCCAAGCGGCCCCATCTCCATGGAGAGGGACTCTGCCATCGCCTCAAGGGCCCGCTTCGATGCGGCGTAGGCGCCGAGTAACGCCGTCGGCATCTGGGATGAGATCGACGAGATGAAGAGGCTCATCCCTTGAGCCGCCAGCAAGGGGGCGATCAAGCGCCCGTTGAAGTCGAGCTGGCCAAAGGTGTTGACCTCAAACTGCTGCCTCAAGTCCTCGCGGTCGGCGCCGACCATCGGCGCAGGATAGGCCGTCCCTGCGTTGTGCACGACGCAATCTAACGCACCCTCACACCAAGCTGCGATCGCCTCAGCGCAGCGCTGACACGACGCCTCGTCGGTCAAGTCGAGCAGCCCGACCGTGCCTCCAGCGGCTTGAAGCGCCTCCCCATCGGCTGGTTTGCGTACGGTCCCAAAGACCTCCCAGCCGCGCCGCAGCGCCTCCTTGGCGATAACCAGCCCAAACCCCGAGGAGCAGCCCGTCACGACCATGCGGCGTGGTCTCGCGGTCGACATCAGCGCGTGCACAGCGCCAGGAGCAGCGCCTCCACCTGACCGACGACAACCCCCACAGACGGCACCGAGACCTCTTCATCGGGGCTGTGCGCGTGGTTGATGTCGGGCCCGAAGCTGATCATATCGCAGTCAGGCAGGATCTTTTTGAGCAGTCCGCACTCCAGCCCTGCGTGGATCGCGGTCACCTCAGGCGGCTGGTCATGGAGCTGTTCAAAAACCTCGCGTGAGACGTCGAGCATGGTCGAGCTCATGTCCGGCTGCCACCCCGGATAAGACGCCTGTTTGCGCGCCACAAAGCCAAAGGCATGGCTCAGCGCGGCGATCTGGTCAGGGATCAGCTCGAGCGCCGCATCGTTGGACGAGCGAGAGCACAAGATCACCTCGACGCTCGACGCGCTCATCGTCACCACACCGAGGTTGCAGCTGCTCTCCACAAGCCCAGGAATCGCCGAGCTCATGGTCAACACCCCGTTCGGCGCCGTGTAGAGCAGGCTGATCAACCGCCGCGACGTGTCCGCATCGACCGTCTCAGACTGATCCGAGGCGTCCACCTCAAACTCCAGGGACCAGTCGCCTTCCGAGTCGGTGTGAAGGCGCTTGAGCTCACCGAGATAACGGGTCAACAGGCCCGGCACCCGCGCCGCCATCTCACCGCGCACGCGCAGACGAGCGGTCGCCTCACGGGGGATGGCGTTTCGCTTCGAGCCACCTTGAAGCTCGACCAATCGCCAAGCGACACCGTCTCGCTCGAGGCGCAACAACACTCGGCTCAACAGCCGAATTGCGTTGCCGCGGTTGCGCTGAATATCCAGCCCGGAGTGCCCCCCTTTGAGCCCACGCACGCGGATCTCGACGGTCAGCTCCCCGGCGCGCGCCGGCTCTCGAGCCAACGCGCCCGTGACGACGCTGTCCGCGCCGCCAGCACAGCCAACGTATAAGATGCCCTCTTCTTCAGCGTCTAAGTTGATCAACCGCTTGCCCGAAAGATACCGGCCGTCGAGCTCGCGCGCGCCGCTCATCCCGGTCTCTTCATCGATGGTAAAGAGCAGCTCGAGTGGGGGGTGATCCGCAAAGAGACCTTCGCCGGCTGCGAGCGCAATCGCCACACCGACGCCGTTATCTGCGCCGAGCGTCGTCCCGGACGCCAAGAGCCGGTCCCCATCGAGGCGCAAGGCGATCGGGTCGGTCTCAAAGCAATGGTCGGAGTCCGAATTCTTCTCCGTGACCATGTCGAGGTGCCCTTGGATGATCACCGTCTCTGCGTCGACGCCGCGACCGCGACCGGGCACCTTGACGATCAGATTACCGATGTCGTCGCGATAACACTTGAGCCCATGATCCTCCGCCCAGCCTACGATGTAGGTGCGCACCGCCTCTTCTTCACCGCTTGGGCGCGGGCGCGCCGCCAGCTCGCCGAAGTGCCTCCACACCACCTGTGGCTCACACCCCGAAAGAAGGCTCTGATTCCGCTCGATAACATGGGAAGGGTTCACATCATGCTCCTCGCCGACCATCACTTTATTGCGCGCCGTACACCGAAGCGCTGTTGCAACGGCGTCGAACTCCAACTACTGCCTTAGCACGAAGGAGCAAGCCGTGAGCGAGCGCGCCAACCGCCTGGTCTGGATCGATCTGGAGATGACAGGCCTCGACCCCTCGATCAATGTGATTATCGAAATCGCAACGCTCGTGACCGACGGTGACCTCAATGTCCTCGCCGAGGGGCCAAGCCTCGTGGTGCATCAACCCGACAGCGAACTCGACAAAATGGACGCCTGGTGCGTCCGGCAGCACGGCTCATCAGGACTCACCCAGCGGGTGCGCGAGAGCCAGGTCAGCTTGGCGCAGGCAGAGCGTGAGACGCTCGCCTTCTTGGCCGAATGGGTGGACCCGGGCACCGCGCCGCTCGCCGGTAATTCGATCGGACAGGATCGTCGCTTTATCCGCACCTACATGACCGAGCTCGATGCGTTCCTTCATTACCGGCAGGTGGACGTCACCAGCTTCAAAGAGATGGTACGACGTTGGTACCCCGAGGTCGAGCCGTGGAAAAAGTCAGACGCCCACCGCGCCATGGACGACATCCGCGCCTCGGTCGCCGAGCTCGGCTATTACCGGGCGCAGGTTTTTCGCTAGCGCGCCCTGCTCGAAAACCGACGAGCTCGTAGCGACAGCATCAAAAGATGGTGAAAATCGACGCGGACAGCGTTAGGGGCGGGCGCTGACCACGGAGAGTCTCATGCGCCTGCTCGTCATCACCTCGCTGCTCGGCAGCGCCACATCCTTCGCTGATGAGTCCACCGAGGCTCGCGTCGGACCGGCGACGAAGACCGTCCCCAACCTCGCCGCCGCCACGCAGCAGGCGACTCCCCCAAAGCAGGCCACACAAAAAGCCTTTTGGTCTTTCCCTGGGTCCTGGTCGGGCGCCTACGAGGTCGACTCCGGCGTGGTGAGCGCCCCCGGCGTACGCACCGAACGCAGCGCCTTTCGACAGCGCTTCTTGAGCGGCGCGCGCTATGTGTCAGAGCGCCTCAACGCAGACCTGTCGCTGTCCGTGTACGCCTATGACGGTGTCTCAAGCAGCGACGCCGAGCAAGCGCTGGTGACGCCCATCGACCTGCATCAAGCCTATGTCGAATACCTCTCCCCGGTTGGGTTGTGGCGGTTCGGCGCGCGCAGCGCACAATGGGGGCTCGGCTTGGTCGCTGGCGGGCGCTCTGCGTACACCACGCTGACGCACCACTTTCACTTCGAGACGCCCTCAGATCGCACCGCAGGGCTGACCTACGCGGCGAAGATGGGTCATGTGACGGCGGGCTTGAGCGGAGGCTTCGTCTGGCAGGATGAAAACGCCGAGTTCGCCAGCGGTGACCGCGCACAGCAGGCGGTCATGGTCCTGCGTTACCAACCGTCGAAAACCGCCTGGTTTGGGGTCTACGGAGCGTATCGCCGGCAGCGCGACGCCGATGACAGCATCCTCGAGGTGAGCCTGATCGATACCGCCGGCGAGTGGGAGCTCCCCGTGGGCGCCAGCGACCGTCTCCGCCTCGCAGCTGAGGTCGCCTACCTCACCGGACGCACCGACCGCTCGCTCAGCGAAGCCGCCGTCGCAGCAGGACAAGATACCATGGACCTGAGCGCGCTCGGTGGCGCGCTGGTCGCCGGATTTGAGACCATGAACCGCCGCCTCGCTCTCGAGTTAGAGGCAGGCTACGCAAGCGCCGACCGCAACCCCGAGGATACCACGCTGAACCGCTTCACCTTCGATGACAACTTCGGCGTCGGGATGATCTTATTCCCCAGCTTGCTGCGGATGAGCCACGAGACCTCGGTTGAACAGGCCTCTGACCTGAGCCGGGTCGGGCAACCCCAGCGTGGGATCGAGCACCTCAAGACCCAAGGGCGGGTCGCAGGAGCCACCTACCTGAACCCCAGAGTCAGTTATCGCTTAGGGAGCCGCAGCCGCCAGATCGGCCTTCACGCCGGCGCGGTGCTCGCCGGTCTCCCTCAGGGCAGCGCAGACCCCTACCAGAGCTTTCGCCAGGGACGCCCGGTCAATGCGTTCGGACGAGACAGCGCCTCAGATCTCGGGGTTGAACTCAACGCGGCGCTGACTTGGAGCGCTAAGCTGCAGCGTCGCTATGCGGTTCGACTCAGCCTTGAGGGCGCGCTGGCGCAGCCCGGTCAAGCGCTGAGCGCTGAGGACGCTGAACCCATCACGATGGTCCGTACAGGCTTCGTCCTGCGCGGCTTGGAAAAGGAGGTCCGCTGATGCGTCGACTGCTGCCTTTCATCGCTCTCATCGCCTGCGACGCAGGCGTCACGCCCGAGGTCCTCGCTGATCGACCCGCCGACGGCACCGGACCAACGATCATCTTCGACCTCGACGCACGCCCGCTCCCCGAGATCCCCTTTCCCAATGACCTGGCCACCCGCCTCGACCCGAGCAGCCCGACCGGTCGCTTCTTGAACGTCTCGGAAAAGGCGTCGACGCGCATGGAATTCGAGCTGCGGTCGCGCGCCAACACCCTTGACGGGTTTGGGACCTATAGCCCCATCAACGTGCGCTTTGACCAACCGCTGGACCTGTGCAGCATCGCCAACGCGCACCACGCCGATGACGACTTCACCAACGACGTCATCTATGTGGTCGACGTCGAGACCGGTGAGCCCGTGCGGCTGGATCTCAACCGAGGATTTTTTCCCTACCTGCTGCCGGGCAACGGCAACTCAGATTCGCCCCAGCGCATTCGCCCGCGCTACTACGCCAACGATGCGCGCGCAGGCTCGAGCACCCTCATCTTTGATGACCACCCGGAAGACGCCAACGGCAACGGGGTCTTGGACCCGGGCGAGGACAGCGACCAAGACGGCGTCCTCGATGGCCCCGAGCGCCAAGCGCTGCCGAGCTGTGACGCGCCGTGGCGCTACGTCGAGAACACGCTGTGGGAAGCCGACTCAAACACCTTACAGATCCGGCCGATCCGACCGCTCAAACCGGGACGCACCTACGCCGTGATCCTCACGAGTGGGCTCCGAGACGCGAGCGGTGAAGCGATCCGCTCGCCCTTCTCGAGCATCAACCACCCACGGCAGACCGCCACGCTCAAACGCGTCCTTCCCCACCTCGAGGGGCTCGGGACGGCGCTCGATGAGATCGCCTTTACCTGGACCTTCACCACGAGCACGGCGAGCCAGGATCTGTTTGCGATCCGCGCCGGCATGTACGGTTACGGGAGCTTGGGGTGGCTGCATGACCAGTTCCCCGCCCAGTGGCATGGTCTGCACCGCATGGTCGACGACGACGACCCCAACTTCTCAGCGGCGAGCCCGCTGCACCGCATGGAGGGCGAGCGGCTCGCAAGCGTGCTGTCGCAGATCGGCCCAGAGACGGGTTTGATCGAGGACGACTCGGGCGCACGCAGCCTTCTCAACTCGATCCGCAACATCGACTACATGATCTCGGGCTCGTTCATCGCGCCCAACTTTATGGTCGATCGCGACGGGCACGCAGGCGCTGGGTGCCCTGATCATAAAGGACAGCCTGCCACGCGCGCCTGCCAATATCCCGAGGACGAAGACGAGATCTTTGAGATCGACCGCACCCGCGGTACGGCGGTGGTTGGTCAAGGGCGTGTCACCTTCTGGTGCGCCATCCCGAAGGCGCAATACCGCCCGGTTCAAGGTCAAGGGTTCCCCGTCTCGCTCTATGGTCACGGCTACACCTCGACGCGCTTTGAGATGCTCGGGTTCGCCGGCTTCCACGCTCGCATGGGGATCGCGACCTGCTCGCTCGACAGCTTCGCCCACGGTCTCGCCGTCCCGGCCGAGCTTCAAGGCGTGGTCGATGGGATCGCCGGCGGCTACTACGGACGCGGCTTAGTCGCGGCGCTCATGGACGGGCGAGCACGCGATCTCAACAACGACGGCACCGTCGACTCGGGCGGCGACTTCTGGACAGCGGACACCTTTCACACGCGCGACGCGGTGCGGCAGACGGTCAGCGACTGGATGGCGTTCATTCGGGTGCTCCGCAGCTTTAATGGGCAGCGACAGTGGGATCTCGACGTCTACGATGCGGAGGGCGTCCGCCTGACCGGTGTTGCGGGTGACCTCGACGGCGACGGACAGGTCGACCTAGGCGGGCACAACAACCAATACTTCGGCTGGGGCCAGAGCCTCGGCGGGATCGTCTCGGGCGTGGCAGCAGGCGTCGAGAGCGCGCTCACCGCCGCAGCGCCCATCGCCGGCGCAGCGGGCTTGCTCGACGTCGGCGTCCGCTCGATCCAAGGGGGCGTTAAAGAGGGTGTCCACTTACGCTTTATGGGGCTCATGCTGACGGCGCAGCCACACGGCGCCAGGACGCGCCTAAGTTTCATCGCCTCGAACATCAACGACGACGCCACGGTACCCATCGGTGAGATCGACGTCTTGCGGGCCGGAGACCAGGTCGAGGTGATCAATCACCGCAGCGGCGAGACCTTGGTTGCGACGGCTCGTCCGGTGGGACAGGATGCGGTCGTTCGCCTGCACATCCCCGCCAACGCCATGACGGGGATCGAAAAGGCTCGCTTAGCGGCGCCCGACCTGTACCCGGGCTCCGACGGGCTGATCATCCCCCGTGAGGTCGACCCTGCCTGGATCGAGAACAGCGAGATCGGTGATCGGCTCACCATCACGATCCTCCGCCAAGATGGTAGCCAAGAAGTCATCGACGCCTTTGGGCCCCTCACCAACGAGGACGGCAACGCAAGCCGAGAGGTCCCCCTCTTTCAAGGCCTCTACCTCACCCCAGGGACACCGCTTCACGCCGTGGGCTTTGGCGTCGGTAAGTACCGATCAACGCCGGATTACCGCCGCTTTGTCGCCATCGCAGCCACCGTGCTTGAGGCGGGCGACCCGGTCAGTTTTGCCCGTTACTACGCCAAAACCCCCTTCGACGTCAGCGCCTATGACCCGGACGCAATCCCCGGCACGGCGACGCTCGTCGTGCCGACGGTGGGCGACATGAACGTCCCGGTGAACACGGGCGTGGCGATGGCGACCGCCGGGCATATCCTCTCGCTCAGTGAAGAGGAGAACCCAGAAGCTTACGCACACTACGGCCGCAGCCAGGGTCAGGCGCTTGCGGACGCCTTCGCGCTCGAGGGCGTCACGCGTATGCGCCGCTGGACCGTTGGCGAGGCGGGGAACCGACCCGCCTGGAACGCCGAGACCAACCCCAACGGGATCCAATTCGACGCCGACGACATGGACCAGAGCAGCGACGCTTGGAACGAGCCAGGCTTTGGCGAGCTGGGCGCCTTGTGCGCTGCGGGCTCCGATCACCTGAGCTGCCGTTACCCCTGGGCATGCGGTGGCGACACCCCGTGCCGTCCGCTGCAAGCGGACAGGGTCATGGACGACGGGCGAATCAGCGCGCTGCGGCTGCCCGTGGTCTCGCCGACTGGGGATCATGGCTTTATGTACCCCGACCCAGACGCCCGGCTCGAAGGCGGCTACGACATCGACGGGCACATGGTGAATCTCGTCGGTTGGTACTTCCGCAGCGGCGGTCGCGAGCTCCCCCAAGAGCTGTGCATGAACGTCCACCCCTCGACGGTCATCCCGACCTGCGTCGACGAGGTCTGCACACCCGGCCCAGCTCAGGGCGAGGCCGCGACCTGTTTCACGGACGCAGACTGTGCTAACCTCTATGCGCTGGGTGTTCCCAACCCCGAAGACCCGGCATACCAACCCAGGGACCTGTCCGACCCGAGCGATGCGGACCGACACGTCTGCGCTTGGATTGAGGAGCTCGACCGATGATCCCCGTTCTGATCGCCTTATCCGCTGTCCCATGCAGCAATCAGTGGCCGACGTCGGAGCAGCCGGCTGCCCCGAACAACGTCGTCATCTGGTCCTCTTCGGCGCGCGCTCGAGAGTCAGGCAGCCTGGAATTGCAGCGCGAAGAGGACCGGGACCGAGTCCGCTTCACCGCCATTGAGGGGCGCTCGTTCACGCGCAGCGGGCAGGTCTGGCAGGCCTTCGAGCCGGCCAACCCACCGGTGGCGGCAGGCTGCTATCAAAGCGACGAGAGCGGCTTCCCCATGTGTATCGGTCGAGACGCCGACGATGAGGAGCCGATCGACCCCGTCCTGACCGCAACCCTGTCACCCAAATCCTATGGGACGCCAGGTGGCAACAGCGGCTTGATGGATGATGTGCCGGCTATTTTCATGGCCAACTGCCGCGGCGGCGGGGACCGTAATGGGAGCCTAAACCTAACGATCGAGGCTGATGAGCCCGGACCGCTGCTCGCGATGATCACGGTGAAAGAGGATGGCAACGTCCTGCGTGAAGAGGGCGTCTTCGTCGAGGGACAGCAGCAGATTAAGCTCGACGTCAACGTCCAAACCAAGGCGACGATTGAGGCGTATTTTATCGACCAGGCCGGTCAAGTCGGGGAGCTGGCGAGCGTGGAGGTGAACGCGCCGGCGGCGAGCTGCAGCAGCGCGCCGACGGGGCTGCTCATGCTCCTAGCGCTGGCGGGCCTTCGGCGCCGTTTCGTCTAGCTCGACCTCGATCGGACCGCGCTGCGCCGGCTCAGCCGGCTGTGAGCCGGTCCACGGCCGAATCGAGGGATCGCGCTCGGCCCACACCTTCGAGACATCTCGGTCATGCAGGTGGCTTGGGCGGACGTTCGCGAGCGCCGCGGCGATGTTCCCCGGCACCTTCTCGTTCTCATCGCTCAGGGCGCGGATGAGCTGCTTGACGCGCACGCGCTTGAGCCCCTCCTGCGACCCGCACAGATTGCACGGCAGAATCGGAAAGCCCATCAGCTGCGCATAACGCCTGATGTCAGCCTCGGCGATGCCCATCATCGGACGGATGACCACGTTGGCTCCGTCGTCGCTCTGCAGTCGCACCGGCATGGTCTTGAGCTGACCTGAATAGAACAGGTTGAGCAGCAAGGTCTCGTTGGCGTCGTCGCGGTGATGACCGAGCGCGATCGAGTCGCAGCTCAAGTCCTTGGCGATCCGGTACAGGATGCCGCGCCGCAAGCGGCTGCACAGGCTGCAGTACGTCTTCCCCTCGGCGATCTTATCGGTGACCACCGAGTAGGTGTCTTGCTGTACAATGCGGTGCGCAAAGCCCTGGCGCTCCAACCAGATCCGCAAGGGTTCACCGTCGTATCCAGGCTGAACTTGATCGAGATGGACTGCGAGCAACTCAAAATCGAAGGGCATCTTGGCGCGAAAGCGCTCGAGTAAGCACAGCAACGCGTAGCTGTCCTTACCGCCACTGATCGCCACCATGATCCGGTCGCCCTCGTTGATCAGCCCATAGTCTCGGATCGTTGCCCCGAGCTTGCGCAAAAGCTTCTTCTCGAGCCGTACCCACTCCCGGCGCTCATCCTCAGTGAGGTCGTTGACCGGTTGACCCAACGGCGCCGATTCGGCGCGCTCGCTCGCGGACCGCACAGCCACCATCAGCTCACCGACTCGGCAGGTAAAAGGCGCCGCTGAGCGTGCGAGAGGCGCCCGAGGTGGACCGGAGGGTCGCCTCAAAGCGCCCCTTAATCGCCCCGTCGCTGACCTCGGTCACCGCGAGGTTTCCGCTGTGGGACGCATCGGTGATCCAAGGCCCTCCGTCTTGATAGATGACGGCGTCGTTTTGATCGTCGAGCGTGCGGCACACCGGCAAGTCGCCCGAGAGCGCATCACCGAGCGTCGGCTCGTCGCCCATGGCGCGCACGTCGATCGTGAAGGTCCCTGCGTTGAGCCGGGTGTCGGCCCAGGTCCCGTCGCGCAGCACGGTCCCATCACTGAGCACCATCGTCCCGAGCGCCGGCTGGTCGCCGTCCCATGCGACCCCGCAGGGGCTGTCCGAGCCACAGGCAGCGAGCGCCCAGAGCCCCATCAACACGCCAAAACGCATCATCACGCCCTCCATCGTCCGCCGGGCTCTAGCGCGCACACCGGCTCAATGAAAGTCTAAAGCCCTTGTACCTTGGCGCAACTCGACGCATCGAGGGAGCGATGATGGGCAGCCTTTGGCCACAGACCCGGCGCGGGGTGATCGTTCTCGTTGCAGTGCTCCTCGGTTGGCTCTGGCCCTTCCCTTATTTCAACACCATTCTCGCCGATGGAACCATCAACAACCCCAACGAGGTCACGCGCGTCTACGCCGTGGCGGCGCTGATCGATGATCGCTCTTGGTCGATCGATGCGCCGATCAGGCGGTGGGGCGGGGTCGACGACAAGGCGAAGCGCGAAGGGCGCCTTTACTCGTCCAAAGCGCCTGGGACCACCCTGATTGGGGCGCCTGTTTACCAACTCTATCGCCTCGTCGGTCCGGCGCTCGACAAACGGACGCTGACCTGGTTTTTGCGCATCATCGTCGGTCTACCGTTCAGTCTTTTTCTCCTGCTGTTGTTGCGGCGAGAGCTGCTGCGAGCCTGCGATGAGGACCGCGCCGACGGGCTGATGCTCTGTCTCGGGCTCGGCTCGATGATCTACCCTTACACGCTGGTTTTTGCAGGGCACGCGATGGCCACGGCGATGGTCTTCGCCGCCTACGTCTACGGACGCCGAAGTGACCCTAAAGGAATGCTCCTCTTTGGGCTCTGCGCGGCGGCGGCGCCGGCGCTTGAGTATCCTCATGCGTTAGCCATCGTCCCCTTGGGGCTTCGCTACCTCACCGCCGAAGGCACGGCACGCATCGCTCGCCGTTTCGCATACGGCGTCGCAGGCGGGCTCCCGCCGATCGCTGCGACCTGTTGGGCGCAAGCCCAGATGTTCGGCTCCGCCACGAAGACAGGCTACAGCTTCTTAGAAAACACAGCCTACAAGGACCTGCACGGGGTCGGCTTCTTTGGGATGAGCATCCCTCAGCTCGACCGGCTCGGCGCAGCGTTTTTCTCGCTCGAGCTCGGGCTCTTTGTCTTCACGCCGATTTTGGCGATCGGCGCCATCGGCGTGCTGCTTCGCCCGAGCCCTGCGCTGCGCAGCGAGCGACCCTGGATTGCGGCGCTGATCGCCTTGGAGTTGTTGTTCCTCGCCACCCACGGTGGCTGGCGCGGAGGCTGGTCGATCGGTCCGCGCTACATCATGCCGATCGTCCCTTTTCTGGCGCTCGGGCTGAGCGCCTGGCAGCGCCCGCTGCTGCTCGCAAGCCTGGCGGGGCTGTCCATCATCCTCTGCGGGATCCCAAGCGCGCTGTATCCGCACCTCAGCGACGTCTTCTCCAACCCCTGGGCTAGCTTTGTCCTGCCGGCGATTAAAAGCGGGCTCGCGCCCTACCAACCGGGTCCCTTCGCCGGTGGCTCCGAGTGGGGTCCCGGGCTGATCGTCGGCGGCCTGTTTCTCGCCGCCGTCGCCAGCGCCAAACTGTTAGGAGGGCGAAGCGGTCTCGTGGCGTTCTTTCCCGCCCTCGTCCTCGCCAGCGTCGTCCTGCGCGCCGTCCCCGAGCGCGACCAGCGGGCGGCGCGGCTCGAGACCTGTCGCCTCTATGCCCTGTGGGAGCCTCGAGTGAAACGACCCAGCGGGTCCTGGGCGGCTGCGCATTACGACGCCACGCGCTGCCGATCCGAGTCGGTCCTGCAAGCCCTTCCCAAAAGCTGGGAGACGAAATGAACGAGAGATCCATAAAGAACGCGCTCGGCGCGCTCGTGCCCTTAAGCTTGTTTATCTTGGCGTATGTGCTGTTGTCCCCTGCGTCGTGGTCCGACGCCCTGCGTACGACGCTCGAGAACGAGCCCGGCTTGGTGGTGGTGGATGATGAGCTTGCGTACGACCCGAGCGACCTGCGCGGCATCATCTTTCTGTCCGAGTCTGCGTTTGAAGCGCCGATGCTCGAGCAGCTCAGCCGCGTGTGGTGGGTGCGACCCGCCGGCGCCGCCGAGGCTGATTTAGCAGGGCAAAGCGCTCGCGACTGCCGCGAGGCGCATGGCGTGATGCTGTGTCTGGTCAGCGCAACCCAGACCCAAACGTGGCGGCTGAGCGACCACCTCAAAGGCGTTAAGGCGAGCACGTCGAAGGCGAGCTGTGTGAGCGCCTCTTCCCAGCGCAAATGCAGCTACGGACCAAACGACTGGGAGTACATGCGCCGAGAAGAGCACACCTTCGCCGGGCGCACGCGCAACTGCATCTGGACCCACCCCGTGGCGGGTGAACCCGTCACCATCTCGATCCCTCCGCTGCCTAAAGGCGCTTATCGATTTGGCGCCGGGATCGATGACAGCGGCATGCGCGGTGAGCTCCCGCCGGTGACCGTGGACTTTACGATCAACGGTCAGGCGCAAACGCTCAAGGTCGTCAGCGGCGCGCGGCGCGGGTTTGAGACGCACCCGCTCCCTGCACTCCAACCCAGCGATCAACTCGGCTTGCTCATCCGTGCCGAAAAAACCGGCGCCCGGTTCTTCTGCTGGGATCTGATCAAGAAGTGATCGTGGTGGCTTGCATTGGCAAAAACGGTCCTGCGGTCTAGGCTGGCGTCATGACCCCTATGCGCCTCGTCCCCCTGCTGCTCTGCTCGTGCACCCTCGTCGGCGCTGACGCTCCAGATGGGGGCGTTTTGGGCAACGCGCCGACGACCGATGCGGGGGAGGCTCGAGACGCAGGCGTTGCTGCTGATACAGGGTCGGTACCAGGGCTGAGCTGCGCCGAGGGCGAGCGCGCCGACGAAATCGGACGAGTCTGCGTACCGATGACCGGCACACGAACCTGCGAGGCTGGAGCGAGCGCCGACGCCGAGCACGCCTGGCTCAAAGAGGCGAGCGCGGTGCTCTACGCCGCGCCACAAGCAGCCGGTGATGGCTCGGGCAGCGACGCAGGCAACGCCGGCAGCCTCGAGGCGATGGTCGCCGCCGCCGGCGCAGAAGCCACCGCCGTGCTCCTTGCGCCTGGAACCTACACGCTCAGCGATCCGCTCGCGCTGGCGGTGCGCGGTCCCTTGAGCTTGGTTGGACCG
>JAYZBQ010000087.1:0-29112 GCA_036338695.1 Myxococcota bacterium | reverse complement strand
GACAAGAAGGACGCCTCCGTTCTCTACAAGGACGGCAACGCGATCGCCGATATCAAGAAGATCGGTAAAGACGCGGGGCCGCTGTTTGATCGAGTCGTGTTGGCTTGGTCGATGAAGGAGAAGCGTCTGGCTGAAGAGCGCTCGCGTAACGCCGTGAGCCAAGAGGTGATGCGTCTGCGTGATCGCGTCAGCCAGAGTCAGTCGGACAACGGCCGCATCGAGGGTGCTTACAACCACATCGCCTCGACGCTGATCCCGTTCATCGACGGCGCAGCGAAAGACCTTACGGCGATCATTGAAGCTCAGGGCGCAGCGAACGATCTGAGCGCCACGGGTCAGTACAAGATCGAGCGCAGCGGTGGTTATGCGTGGATTGGCTTGGCGCTGGTCCTGTGCCTCCTGGCGCTCGGTGTCAACTTGGGTACCCGCGAGGTGCTGGGTAAAGATCTGGCTCGAGTCACCTCGGGTGGGCAGATCGACCTGTCGGGCGTGGACATGGGCCGCGCCGCAGTGTGGGACGGCAACGCGATCCTGAGCGGTGATGCCTTAGGTGATCGACGCTCTGGCAACGGTTTGACGCTCCGCAGCGGCGAGGTCGTGGCGTTCCGCCATGGCGGCGCTGCGTACACGGTGCGCTACATCTCGAACAACCTCGATACACCTCCGGGCGAGTTCCAAGAAGAGGTCCCGACCGCTGAGATGTTGGCGGATGTGCACCCTGACTTCACGCCGAATCCGTCGATTAATCCGGCGGTGATGAAGTCGGAGCTGGCGGATGCAGATAAGCCACAGGGGCAGTCCAAGCAGCTGCAGGTCCAGCTGTTCTGGGGGCATGACCTCTTCGACACCTTCGCTTTCAAGATGGATCAGTCGAAGGTGGAGATCGGCGCCAGCCCATCGGCGGATATCTCGGTGTCGCACTCCGTCTTCGGCGATGAGACCGCGCATTATCACCTCGCAGACTGCGACGGGAACCAGCACGAGATCAACGTGCCGAACGGCGCGAACTTCGAGGCGAACCTCAACGGTGAGGTGAAGAACATCGAGGAGCTGCGCTCCGCTGGTCGGTTGAGCGGAAACAAGTTCCGCCTCAATGACAACGAGACGGCAGCGATGAAGGTGGGCGCCATCACCTTGGTCTTCCGTTACGTCAAAGAGCATAAGCTCCCAGTTGTTCCGCTGGCGGACCGCCTGGATTGGTTGTTTGCGAACATCGCGACGGTCTCTTTGCTGCTGCACATTGCGTTCATCATCATCCTGATGCTGACGCCGGCGGATCCGTCGCGGCTGTCTGAGGACCTCTTCAAGAACCCGAACCGGTTCGTGAAGCTGATCCTCAAAGAGCCTGAGAAGAAAGAGAAGAAGAAGGAAAAACTCGACCTCTCGGGCGCCAAAGATGGCGGTAAGCACAAGGACAAAGAGGGTAAGTTCGGTAAGAAGGACAAGCCCAAGAAAGACGCGCTGGCGTCGAAGAAGGGTGCGCCGACCGTTGACCCGAACAAGCGTGAGCGTGACCGTAAGATCGCCTTCAAAGCAGGTCTCTTGGGTCTGACGGGCTCAGCGACGGCGGTCTCGAACGTCTTCGGTCCAGGTGGCTTGGGTACCGGGATTAACAACGCGCTCGGCGGCCTTAAGGGCTCTGAGTTCGGTGACGCCGGCGGAGCCGGTGGGCTTGGGTACCGTGGAACGGGCGCTGGCGGCGGTGGAAACGCCCTGGGTATCGGTGGCCTGGGCAGCGGCACGGGTCGAGGGACCGGCGGCGCAGGCAGCATCGACCTGGGCGGCCGTGGTAAAGGGACCACGCGCATCATCCCCGGCCGGACGGTCATCAAAGGTTCGCTGTCGAAGGAAGAGATCGCTCGTGTGATCCGCCGTCACCTGAACCAGATCAAGTACTGCTATGAGAAAGAGCTGACGAAGAAACCGAACCTCCGCGGTAAAGTCACGTCGCGCTTCATCATCGCAGGAACGGGTCGGGTGCAGATGGCGAAGGTCTATCAAACGACCATGGGCTACGCGCCGACTGAGAAGTGCATTATCCGAATCATCAAGATGATGCGCTTCCCGCAGCCTCGTGGCGGCGGTATCGTCTCGGTCACATACCCCTTCATGTTCCAAAAGGCTGGACGCTAGTCCTGTTTCGAAAGGTGACTTGATCATGCGCATGCTCCCTGCCCTGACGGCGGTCTGCCTGCTCGCTGCTCCTGCGTTCGCAAAGAGCGACAGCGGAGACTACACGATCCCTCGAGGTGTCTTCGTCGAGTCCAACTTGGGTGGCTTCCTCCGCTTCGGTGGGTTGAAGCACTGCAAGGTGGACTGCAACTCCGACAACTGGGTGCCTACGGAGACGGCGACGAGCTCGATTCAGCCTTTCGTCGGCTTCACCGTCGGTAAAGATCTGACGAAGACCTTCGGCGTTCAGATGCTGCTGGGTACAGGCTTCGTCAAGGGCGGCGCCGTAGGGACCGTCGCTGAGTTTCAGATGCCTGGAACGCTCTATGAGAACCGTCTGCTTCCACCTGAGGACTTCTCGCTGACCTACCTGATGCCACAGGCGACCTACCTGCTGCTGCTGGAGCAGTTCCGTCTCGGGCTCGAATTCAAGGGTGGCTTCGGGATGGTTCTTGCGTCCAATGGTATTGCGGTCTCACAGGCCGACGCGGCGACGACCCTCAAACCCGAGGACCTCCCGACCGTGAGCATGGACTTCAGCGTCTCGGGCGGCGTGTCGATCAAGTATCTGACGCTGCTCACCGGCTTCGTGGTCGGGGTGGACGTCGCTGGCGGCTACGTCCTAGGCGGTAAGATCCCTTACCTGCACTTCTCACCTGCGGTGAAATACGTCTTCTAGACGCTGCGCCCCGATGGGGGTGCTTCGAACGACGGACAGCGTATGTTCTCAAAAGTATTGATCGCAAATCGCGGCGAGATCGCGCTGCGTGTACTCAAAACCTGTCAGCGGCTCGGCATCCAGACGGTAGCGGTTCATTCCGACGTCGACGCCGGTCTGCCTTTTGCTCGGCGCGCAGACCAAGCGTTTGAGCTCGGCCCCGCGCCGGTCGCGCAGAGTTACCTCAACGCGGACCTCATCATCGAATTGGCGTTGCGCTCGGGCGCGCAGGCGATTCATCCGGGCTATGGGCTCCTCAGCGAGAACGCCGAGTTTGCGCGCAAGATCGAGGCAGCCGGGTTGGTCTTTATTGGACCGACACCCGAGAGCATCGTCGAGATGGGCTCGAAGGTCGCTGCGCGCCGTATCGCGCAGAATGCGGGGCTGCCGTTGGTGCCGGGGACGCCCGCGATCACCTCAGTGGAGGAGGGCGTTCGAGAGGCCGAACGCATCGGCTACCCGCTCTTAGTGAAGGCGAGCGCAGGCGGTGGCGGGATCGGGATGACCCGCGTCAAGAAGCCGGCACGCCTGGAGCGAGCGCTGCTCGAGGCGATCGACAAGGGCAACCGGTTCTTTGGCGACGGCACCGTGTTTATCGAGAAGCTCATCGAGGAGCCGCACCACGTGGAGGTCCAAGTGCTTGGTGACGGGCGGGGACACGTGGTCCATCTCGGTGATCGTGAGTGCTCGATGCAGCGTCGGCACCAAAAGCTTCTGGAGGAGGCGCCGGGGCCCCTGCTCGATGAGCGCCAGCGCGCCGCGTTGTGCGCCCAGGCGGTCGCGTTAGCGAAGCGGATCAACTATCGAGGCGCAGGGACCGTTGAGTTTGTAGCCGACGCCAGCGGCGCGTTTTACTTCCTTGAGATGAACACTCGCCTCCAGGTTGAGCATCCTGTCAGCGAGCTCACGCATGACATCGACCTGGTCGAGTGGCAGCTTCGCATCGCCGCAGGCGAGCCGCTGAGTCTAGAGCAAGAGCAGATCCAGACGCATGGGCACGCGATCGAGTTTCGCATCTGCGCTGAGGATCCGGCTAAAAAGTTTGCGCCGTGTCCGGGCACGATCACTCGGTGGGTGGAGCCTGCTGGGGAGGGCATTCGCGTCGACAGCGGTGTGGTCACTGGCAGCACCGTGACACCGTATTACGATTCGTTATTGGCTAAGTTGATCGTCTATGGCGAGGATCGAGAGCAGGCTATTGAGCGCTCAAAGACCGCGCTCGAAGGCTTCGTTGTTGAGGGAATCGCGACCACGGTTGCGTTCCACCGCGCCAGCTTGGACCACCCGGCCTTCATCGCAGGCAATTACACGACGAATTTGAGCAAAGAGATTATAAGCTGAGTTGCCAACGAGCGCTGAATGCGTTCACACTGCCCCTATGATTGCGCTGACGCTGCTCCTCGCCTCCAATTCTCCGTGCGACCGCTTGCCGGACGCTCGCCGCATGCTCGAAGAGCTGCAGACGCAAGAAGCGCTCGAGCGTATCGCGCCGATGCGTGACGATCGCCGCTGCGCAGCGAAGGCGCGCGCCAAGGCATGGATCCTCAGCGCCGAGGCTTGGTTTGCGCTGGGTGAGGACCCCAGCGCACGCTACAGCGCCGGCGAGGCGTTCAAGCTGGACCCGCTCGCCAAGCCCGACGGGCAGGTGCCAGCGGTCCTCGCTGACTTGATTGAGGATCAACGCAAGCTGCAGGTGGGTGATACGCTGCAGCCGCAGGATCGGACCGGGACGCTCGTCGATTTATCGCTGGCGCTTCCACTCAAGGTGTACGTTCCGTCGGGTAAGCAGCCGCTCATCGAGGTGCGCATGAACGGCCAGTGGCGGACATTGACGCCCCGGCGCGTTCCAGGGTCCGACGGGCGCGTCTACGGCGCTGCGCTGCCGCGCCGTATGATGGACAGTGAGTCGCTGTCCTTTCGGTTTATCGTCGACGGCGAGACCCTTGGTCCGTTTCAGCGGACGACCGCACGAGAGCGTCGTGTCGCAGCCAAAAAGAGCGGGCCGGGCGTTTGGACATGGGTCGGGATCGGCGCCGGCGCCGTGGGGCTCGGTGTCGGCGCTGCGCTGCTGATGGGTGAGGAGCAGACGGGATGTCAGCCGTCAGCTGGTTTGGCGTGTATTCAAGTTCAGGTGAGACCATGATGAGGACGGTGATCATGGCGTTGGTGGCGCTGACAAGCGCCTGCGGCGCCGAGTCAAGCGATTTGGTGGTGCTCGAGCTGCCGTTGGCTCGTAACACAGCGCTCGCTGAGATCGGGCGGCTCAAGATCGAGCTCTATGCGCCGAGCACCGACTGCAACACCCTCGTTCGAAAGTCTGAAGACGACCCGATCGATCCGGTCGCCACCCAGGTCTGGGACCTGACCCCAGATGAGCGGCGAGCAGGGGCTGACCGCTACTGGGACAACCTCCAGCCAAGCCCGGAAGGCTCCACCTGGAACATCTTGATCCAAGCCTATGGTGAAGAGGAGCTGCGGGTGGGCTATGCTTGTCACTCCAAGGAGCTGCTCGCCGGGCAGAGCATCGTGATCTCGTATGTTGCCCGTGAGCACCGCAGAGAACCAGGAACGTGAGGAGACGCTAATGCGCTGGGTTGTGATGTTGATCGTCGGTATGAGCGCGCACTCGGCGCAGGCAAAGTGGGCTGTGAGCGCCGACACAGGCGCCGCGCTGGTGATGCCCACCGGGCTGGAAGGGCAGACGGAGACCGTCGGCCCGAACTTAGGCGTCAATCTGGGTTACCAGCTGGGCAATTCGCTGCGCTTTGACGTGGGCGCTGTGCTCGGGCAGCAGGGCTCCGGCGCGGACATCCGTCCGGGAGGATTTCAGGCGATTCGCCCGGCGGTCAAAGCCTTCGTCTTTGGGGGCGGAATCTATGGTAAGGCGAGCATCCCGCTGACCTTGAGTGGGCAGTCGAACCTCGGGCTTTTGGTCGGTGGTGGGTACGAGCTCAAGCTGCTCGGTCTTTTGGGCGGTTTTGTCGAGGCGAACACAGGCTATGAGGGCGCCGCAGGCGGGGTCGTGCCCATGGAGATGCGCGCCGGCGTGATCTGGGTCTGGTAGCCGCATCGGCGCTCTTCGCACCCTTGAAGTTTTCGCCAGATGTGCCGATAGCAGCCCTAGGTGGACTATTTGTGCGCAGCGGTTTGCTTGCGCTGGATCGTCCGTGTTAACCTCGGCAGACAGGGCAGGGAGCCCGAACTAAGGAACCATGCAAGGACGCATGTTGACGCCGTTTCTGATCGCTGCACTGCTGGCAGCACCCGCTCAGGCGAGCCTATCGCTTGCGAGCCCTGATTTAGCTGAGCTGCTGCGCCGTGAGACGGAGAGCGCCGCTGAACGCAACCTGTGGTTGACCTTCCGGACCGGTCAGCTAGCGACGGCGCGACGAGCCTTTCAGCGCGGTCAGTACCGCAAGAGTTTGCAGCTGCTCGAGCGTTGGCTCAAGCGCCACCCCAAGGCTGAGTCGGTGAACCCTGTGCGCTTCCTCAGCGCCTCGGCTGAGCTTCGACTCAAGCGTCACGAACGCTGCGCCGAGAGCTTCCAGCGGCTCGCCGCCGACTACCCAGCGTTGCGAGACGCCTCCCTTCTCGGCTTGGCTCGATGTCGGCTCGGGCAGGGACACGTCGCCTCTGCCATCGATGTCCTTGAGGCGATCCCAAACGATTCGGCCGAAGCCGCCGAGGCCGACGCGTTGTTGGTGTGGACTCGATACCAGAGCGCATCGCATGCTGAACTGCTCGATGAGCTCAGCGAGCGGCACCGAAGAAATGAAGTACTCAAGCCGGTGAGTCGCTACGTCTACGGGCTGTTGCTGCGCGACGCCAAGCAGATCAGCGACGCCGCGTTTACGTTCCGCACGTTGATCCGCGACGAGCCGCTGTCCTCCTTTACGGGGCCTGCGCTTTTGGACTTGAGCGCCCTGCGGGGGCAGCGCGGGTTTCTGTACAGCAAGGCGGAGCGACGCGTCGTGGCGACGATGCGCAAGCGCCTGATCAACTATCGAGGTTACGGACCTGACCGGACGTTGAAGAAGCTTCACCTGGCGCTGCGGCGCGTGCCGAAGAGCCGGCTCAAAGGCGAGGTGGCGCTGGCTCGAGCGAAAGCCTCCGAGCGGCACCGGAATTGGACATCGGCCGTGCATCGCTACACGCAAGCCACCCGAGATGCGCGTGATACGACCAGCCGCGCACACGCTTACTACGGGCTCGGTGATATGCAGAACCGGCGCGGCAAGTACCGCGCCGCACGCGCCGCCTTTGGCAAGGTGGCTCAGTACGCCGCCAGCGCCGAGGTGGGCGAGGCGGCGACCTTCGCGATCGCCGACATGGACGCTCGGCTCGGGCGGTTTCACAAGGCGCGCAAGGAGCTCACGGCGATCATGGTGCGCAACCCCCTGACCGGTAATCGCGCCCGCATCCTCTGGAGTCTGGGCTGGATTCATTATCGCGAGGCGAACTATGCGGAGGCCTTGCGGCTGTTCGAGTCCCTGCTGAAAGAGGGCGTCCGAGGTGGCGTCGGTGAAGGGCGCGACCGGACCCTGTATTGGGCGGGTCGTACGGCGCTCAAGACCAGCGACGCCGAGCGTGCGCGGCGGTACTTTGGCGAGCTGCTCCGTGACTATCCGGTCAATTACTACACCTCGTCCTTGCTCGACTTTGTGGCGATACGCGGATTCTCCGTCAAGCCAGCAGCCGAGGCGACCAAGGCGGTTACGCTGGGGAGCGACGCACCCCTGGTGAAGGCCGAAGGGCTGGCGCGCGCCGGGATCCGAAACGCGGCGCGTAAAGGGTTGAGTCAATACTTGAGCAGCGTCCTACCCAAGCAGCTGGGACGCGCCAGTCAGCGCTCCTTCGCCGGATCGGTGCGCCTTGCGCCCATCAACGAGCCGTCTTCGCAGCAGCTCGAGCGCGTGAGCGCGCTCCTTGAGCAGCTCAATCGCAGCGGGCGAGCGCGCTGGCTCCGGGGGCTTCAGGCTGCCGGTGAGCTGCCGCCGCTGACCCCGACGCAGCGCGACAAGTGGCTCAAAGAGGCGCACCCAAGACCTTTTTGGTACGCTGTACGCAAATGGGGGAAGCGTCACCGAGTGGACCCGATGTTGATGTACGCCCTGATCCGTCAGGAGTCCCAGTTCAACCCCAGAGCGATCAGCTCAGCCGATGCGCTCGGGCTAATGCAGATCATCCCGCCGACGGCTAAGCAGATCGCAGGGTGGCTGCGGATTCGCAACCCGAGCCGAAAGTCGATGCTCGAGCCCAACCTCAATATTCGCCTGGGTAGCCGCTACTTAGCCTATCTGCTCAAGCGCTATCGCGGACGGGTCGCCCACGCCATCGCCGCTTACAACGCAGGGCCGATGCGCGTCGATCGCTGGAAAAGGCGCCATCAAGGTCGCCCAATCGATGAGTGGGTCGAGGAGATCCCGTTTGATGAGACACGAGACTACGTGAAGCGCGTGCTCTCGGGCTACATCGGCTACCGGATGCGGTTTGGGGTCGAGAACTCGTCGGTTATGGCGACGTCGGCTCCGGAGAGAGGACGCCGCTAGCGCAGCGTTGTGCTTGCTGCTCGACGTACGCCTCCGTCCAGTCTTCATTGTAAACGCTTGCGAGGTGGTGGATCCACTCATGCGCTAGGCTGATCGATGCGTCTCGGCCGTCGGCGAGGTAGATCAGGCTCTGGTGCCCCCTGCGGCTTGGGTAATAGCGCCCTCGGCGGTGATGGTTTTTCACCGTGCCAAATTGGCGGTCTAGCCACCGCTGGTGGACGACGCGCAGCTGCAGTGGTGTGCTCCAAGGCGCAGACTTCTTGAGCATCGCTGCGCAGCGCAGAAGGGTCTCCACGAGCCGCAAAGGCGCAGTGGTTCCTGGTTGATAGCGTATGCTGACGGCATCACGCAGCGGCCGCGGCGGCGCAAGGTGCACGGTCGGTTGCGTCATCAGCAGGAAGGTCAGCGTCATCATGACCTTTGATTAGATGAGGATGCCTGCGGTTGTCATGCGCGACTGATGGTCAAGGCGCGCAAGAAGCGCTACACGGCGGACATGATGAAACGATTCTTACCGATCCTTTTGCTCGTTGCGTGCAACGAACCCACGGACATCGGAGAGCGCTGCTCCCAAGATGAGCGCATCATCGAGGACGTCCTGCAGCCGCGCGAGGGTGAAAACCGCATCGCGCTGGACGTCTCGTTTGAGCGTTGCTTTCAGTTTCTGTGCGTCTCGGTGAATGGCAATGAGCCATACTGCACCCAGGACTGCAGCCGCGCCTCGGATTGTCCGGCTGGTTTCACCTGTGAGCGACCGATCGAGTTTGGACAACTGAGTCGAGAGTGTACCGATGATGCCGGCCTCGACTGCACGCCGCGCTCCTACTGCGTGCGCGCCGATGAGTGGGCGACCGTCGGTGAGCCGGTGACCCCCGACGCGGGGCCATGATGTGGCGGGCGCTCGCAGCCTTCTGCGTGAGTGGGCTGGCGTCGAGCGCATGGGCTCAGCCTTGTCTTCCTACGGTGATCGTCCAAGGGACAGGGGCCACAGTCCGAGTCGAAGAGGCGCTCACGCCGAAGCAGAGGACCCGAGGGTTGATGTACCGCAGTGAGCTCAAGCGGGGCACGGGGATGTGGTTCGTGTTTGAGCAGGACAAGCCGCGTAGCTTCTGGATGCGCAACACCCAAATCCCTCTTGATATCGTCTACATCAACGCTGCAGGCGAGATCGTGCGCGTCGTAAAAAACACCACGCCCTACTCAGAGCGGGGTCTGCCCAGCGGGGCACCGGCTCGGTACGTACTCGAGGTGAACGCAGGCGAGGCCAACCCGCTCGGGTTGGTCAAGGGTGGACGCGTCACGACCTGCGGGACACCGGGTCCCAAGGTGCCCTAGCCGTCGTTACGGCACATGACCTTCTGGTTCTCGCAGGGTCCGTTCATGCAGACCGCAAAGCTCGCCCCGTCGCACTCCGTTAGGAGGCAGTTCCACAGGTCGTTGGCCGGCTGAAGCGAGGGGGGATCCACCTGCTGCAGGCAGTCGTTGCACGTGGCGCGGTCGGACTCACAGGCGAGCATACAATCCATAAAACCCGAGCAGGTCAGCATCGGCGCGTAGGCGCTGGCTGCGAGCACGCCCTCGAGACCGGGCTCGTAGCCGCCCCACTGTCGGTCTGCGCTCAGGCTAAGGTCTTTGCAGATCCCTTTGGGGGTGCAGCGAGCGCTCCCGTAGCAGTCGGCGTCGGAGGTGCAGTCAGAGGCGCAGGTGCCGAACTCCTCGTAAGGGAAGCCCGGCTCGGTCCCGTCAGCGCTCTCTGGGTCCAGCGCTACTTTGTAGCAGTACTCGAGCTCCTGGCAGTCGTTGTCGATGCGGCACTGGGTGGTCTGAGCACAGCTCAACGCAAGGACAAGGGGCGCAAGGAGGATGACATGACGCATAAAGATTCGCTTTCCTGATGCACAGACCACGTGAACAGGGTAGTCCGCATTAGGTCTGTTCTCAAGATCGACTCATGAGGCGTTAGGGTTTAGACGATGCGCGTTCGGACGATCTCACCTCGAGGCTACTGTTACGGCGTCGTCGACGCTATGGTGTTGGTGCGACGCGTCGCCGCCAACCCCGACGTGCCGCGGCCGATCCATGTGCTCGGCATGCTGGTCCACAATCGTCAGGTGACTGAGGCTTTCGAAGAGATCGGGGTGGTCTGTATCGACGGCAAAGGAAAAAGCCGACTTGAGCTCCTGGAGCAGGTGGAATCGGGCACCGTCGTGTTTACGGCGCATGGCGTCTCTCCGCACGTTCGCTTGGCGGCGATGGCGAAGGGGCTGCACGTTGAGGATGCCACCTGTCCGGACGTGACGCGAACCCACGACCTGATCCGCACGCACGTCGCTGAGGGCGGCAGCGTGTACTACGTGGGCGTCCCGGGTCATCCTGAGCCGGAGGGCGCCTGCGGCGTGGCGCCGGATCGGGTCAGCCTGGTGAGCACGGTTGAGGAGGTGGCGCTGCTCGAGCCGCCGGATGGCGACCTGCTCGTCACCAATCAAACGACGATGAGCCAGTGGGATATCAAGCCGGTGATCGACGCGATTAAGGCGAGATTTCCGGGCGCGATGGTTCACACCGAGATCTGTCTCGCAACGCAGGTTCGCCAAGAAGCCGTGGCGGAGCAGGCGGTCGGCGCCGATCTGCTGGTAGTGGTCGGTGACCCCCGCTCAAACAACAGCCGACGGCTCGCCGAGGTCGGGCGAGACGTCGCAGGGGTCTCGGTCGTTCAAGTCAGCAGCGTCTCGGAGTTGCCGCTCGAGCGGCTGCCGGTCGATGGTGAGGTGGTCGTCACGTCAGGGGCGAGCACGCCGACCGCAGTGACACGCGAGGTGACCAACTTCTTGAAGCGCTACGACGGAAGTCAGACGGCGCCGCAGACGGCGGCCGTCGGTGGTAAGGTCCTGCCGTCTCTGCGGGCCTCAGCTAAGTCCTGACGTTGACGTTGTCGAGCACCGCTGGGTCGGTGACCGCCCAGTGGGCGGCGCCGGCAAACGCTGCCTTTGCGCCAAGGCTAGAGCAGGTGTCTTGGTGCAGCCGCCCCCACAGGTTGCGCGGGAGCCAAGCCGGATGACCGGGTGCACCTTGGAAGGTGGGGATGACAGCGCACGAGCCATGAGCGCTGAGGGCAGCAGGCAGCCACCGATGAGATGCCTCGGCAGCGCGCGCCGCATCAACGGGACACAAAAGAAGCCCGTCGTCGCCACCTGCCTGGCGCTCGAGCGCCAGCAGCCCGAGCCGCACGGACTCGATCATCGATTGGGTGGGCGGATCGGGCGCGACCGCCGTGACTCTTGGGTGCTCGGTCAGCGCCAGGTGTTCGGGGCGAACGACCACGATGACCTGCCTGGCACCCGCTCGGATCAGCCCGTCGATGCATCTTTTGAGCAGGGGGCGAGGGTCATCGGGTAGAACAAGCGCCGCTTTGGGACCGCCGGCGCGCCGACCTAAGCCCGCCGCTGGGATGAGTCCCGTAAAGTCAGCCACGGCGTTGTTTGATCAGGTAGCCGACCAACGCCACAGCGATCTCGGCAGGGGTCTCGGCGGCGATCTCAAGCCCAGCGGGCGCGTGCAAGGACGCGATGGCTTGGGCTGGAAAGCCTTTCGCCTCGAGCCGCGTGCGACAGCGTATCGATTTGCGCTGCGAGCCCAGCATCTGGAGCGAGGCGAGCGGTCGCTCAAGCAGCGCCTCCACGAGTTCTTGGTCCAGCGCGTGGTCATGCGTGACAACGAGCGCGTGGACATGTGGTCCGTCGGGCAGGCTCGCCAGCGTCTCGGGGTCGTAATCGCTGACCTGCTGATGCAGCCATGGCTCAACCTGCTCGGCGAGGTCGGTGCGCGGGTCCACGCCGACTACCCGGAAACCACACTCAGCCGCCAGACGGGCGACGGCGGCGCCCACGTGCCCTAAGCCGAGAATGATAAGGGTCGGCTGCTCGATCAGCGGTTGCGCCAGGAACGTCATGCTGCCGCCGCAGCACATCCCCATCTCGGCACCCAGCGCCATCCGCCGCACCAGCGGCGCAGCGCTCGCCCACGCCTCAAAGGCAAGCCGGATCGCTTGCGCCTCGACGGCGCCGCCCCCGATCGTTCCTTCGGGGTGGGGCAGCGCTGCATCTTGGACCGGACAGGCGCCGTCCGCATCGACGAGCATCCGTGCGCCTGCCTTGCGCGGGGTCGAGCCTTTGGTCTCGACGACGGTGACTAGGACGGGCGCACGCCAGGTCGCCTCAGCCTGCGCAACACGGCTCCAGCTTGGTGCGTCACTGCTCAGGGGCATCGAGCTCCTCTCCGACCAGCTCGCCGGCCGAGACGTCCGCCGCCCGGCGGACATGGTCGAGCAATTCTTCGGCCGAGCCGCTCCGCAGCAGCCGCCGGCGTAGGTTGGGCGCCTGCCAAGGTTGGGTCATTCGGTTCGCGACATTCTTGAGGCGACCGATCCAGGCGCGCTCGGGTAAGTCTTCGGCGAGTAAGCGGGCATAGTCGACGAGCAGCGCAATGCGCTCCTCTTTGCTCGCTTCAGGGAGCGCGTCGCCGCGCCGCGCCGCCGCAAGCTCGCGAAAAATAAACGGATTATGGAGCGCACCTCGCCCGACCATAAAGGCTGCGCAGCCGCTCGCCTGGGCGAGGCTCGTTTCGTCTTCGGGGGTGCAGACATCGCCTGATCCAATGACCGGGATCGAGACGGCGCGAACGACCTGCGCCACCAGGCTCCAGTTCGCCTGACCGGAGTACAGTTTTTGCCGTGACCGGGGGTGGACAGCGATCGCCGAGACACCGGCTCGCTCAGCGCGCCGAGCGATCTCGACGACGTTTTGGTTCGCCTCATCCCAGCCGCTGCGCGTCTTCACGGTGACCGGAACCGGCAGCGCCTCGACCATCGCCGTAGCAAGCGCCTCGAAGTGGTCAGGCTCCTTCATGAGCGCGGCGCCGCCGCCACGCTTGACGACCTTGGGAGCTGGGCAGCCGCAGTTGATGTCGACGATCTGCGCACCTCGCTCCACCGCGATGCGGCCGGCGTGGACCATCCGCTCGATGTCACGGCCGAAGAGTTGGACCGCAAACGGCGCCTCATCCGGGTCCGTGCGCATCATCTCGATGGAGCGTTGGCTCTTGTTCCAGAGCGCCTCAATCGAGATGAATTCGGTCGTGTAGAGCCCGACGGCGTCTGGATTGCAGCGCCGAATCAGCCGCCGAAAGGGGCGATCGGTGATCCCCGACATTGGCGCCAGCAGCGCCGGGGTAGGTATGTCGACCGAGCCGAAATGGAGCATCGAACTAGAAGGTTTGGAGCCGTGTCGGCGTCGAGCGGTCGTTCCCCGCTATCCCCAGGCTACCCTGTCCATTGGTGCCCCAGCAGTAGATGGCGCCGGCGTCGTCACGTGCGCAGGTGTGGTAGGCGCCCGCTGCGATCTCGGTGACCTCGACAAGCTGGCCTGCGCGCACGAGCGAGTCCGTGTCGTTGTCGTTTCCAGGGCCGAGCTGCCCGTACTCGTTGGCGCCCCAGCAGTGGACGGTTCCGTCGCGCTTGAGCGCGCACGCATGACCCTTGCCCACGGCGATGCGTCGCGCATTTTGTAGCTCGCCGACGCGCACCGGCGTCCCTGAGCGCGACGCCGAGCCCGTGCCCAGGTTGTTGTCATCGTTGCGCCCCCAGCAGACGACCCCGTCGAGGCCCCCAAGGTTGTTGATTTGGGTGGAGGCGCCGCAGGTGAACTCTGAGCTTGAGGACAGACTGAAGACGCCGTTGACGTTGTTCAGACGCGGCGTTCGCTGCCGCCCTGAGCCTTCCCAGCCGAGGTGTTGATACGGGTCGTTACGACCCCAGCAGTAGACCTGCCCGCGGCGCGTCGCGCAGGTGTGGTTTTTGCCAAGCGCCAGATCGTCGACGTTGGCGAGGTCAATGCGGACCGGCACCGACGCGCTCTGAAGGCTGCCGTCGCCAAGCTGTCCGCCGCGGTTGTCGCCCCAGCAGAACAAGGCGCCGCCACGGGTGATGGCGCAGACGTGGTTCTCGCCGACCGCCACGCGGCGCACGGCGCTGAGTTCGATGACGCGTGTCGGGCTGTATCGGTTACGATCCTGACCATCTCCGAGCTGCCCCTCTTCGTTGCTGCCCCAGCAGTACAAGATCCCATCGTCTTGGAATGCACAGGTGTTGTTCCCGCCGGCGGCGACCGAGAGCACATTGGTCAGGTTGACCGTCGTGTTGGGTGTGGGGCGGTTGAAGATGTTGCTGCCGATGCCGAGCTGCCCCCACCGGTTATCGCCCCAACAGCGCAGGACCCGATCGCGCAAGCGGACGGCGCAGCTGTGGTTGAAGCCGAGCGCAAGTCGCGCGACCCCTGCGCCGTTGATCAGGCACCCGTTCGAGCAGTCATCTTGATCGTTTCCGTTGCCGTCATCACATTCCTCCACACCGGTCTGGACGATCCCGTCACCGCAGCCGGGTAGGGAGCAGGCGGCAGTGCAGCCGTCCTCGTTGTTGTCGTTGGCGTCATCACACGCTTCGTAGCCCGGCTCGTTCTGGCGCAGGTCGAGCCGCGTGATGCCGTCGCCGCAGCGCGCTTCGGTGCAATCACTCTTGCACGCGTCGGAGTTCATGTCGTTGCCGTCGTCACAGAACTCAAAGCGTTCGCCTTCAAGGTTGGTATCTTGCCGAACGACGCCATCGCCGCAGACCGACACGATGCACTGATTACGGCATGCGTCCTCCTCGATCCGGTTGCCGTCGTCGCAGTGTTCAAAGCCGTTCTCGTCCTCGGCGAGGTCGGCGCGGACGAAGCCATCGCCACAGCGCGCGACTTGGCAATTGTTGAGGCAGCCGTCGAGGTTCGAGGGGTTGCCGTCGTCGCAGCCCTCATAGCCGATCTCGTTCTCGCTCAGGTCGGTGCGAACCACCTCATCGCCGCAGCGCGCCGGCGCGCAGTGGTTTCGGCACGCGTCGGTGTCGACCTGGTTGCCGTCGTCGCAGGTCTCCCCCGGGTCGACCTCGCCGTTACCGCATGAGGTCAAGATGCAGTTGTTTTGGCAGGCGTCGTCGTCGACTCGGTTGCCGTCGTCGCAGCCCTCGAGCAGCTCGTGTCGGTAGCCGTCCCCGCAGCGCGCGTTGACGCAGGTGCTCAGGCAGTCGTCACGGTTCGAGACGTTGCCGTCGTCACACTCCTCGGCGTTGTCGCGGACGCCGTTGCCGCAGGTCGGGCGCTTGCACGAGCTCAGGCAGTCGTCCTCTTCGTTGTCGTTGCCGTCGTCACAGCCTTCGCCGAGCCCGGGCAAACCGTCACCACAAACCGGCTCGTTGCAACGGCTGTTGCACTGGTCGCCGTCCGCCCGGTTTCCATCGTCGCAGGTCTCATAGCCGTCCTCACCAGCGATGAGGTCCGTACGGATAACACCGTCGCCGCAGGCGGCGAGTGTGCAGTCATTACGGCATGCGTCGGTGTCGACGTCGTTGCCGTCGTCGCAAGCCTCATAGCCCTCTTCGCTTTCCGCGAGGTCGGTGCGGTGGATGCCGTCGCCGCAGCGCGTCAGCTGGCAGTCGTTGTCGCAGCCATCGTTGGCGATAATGTTCCCGTCATCGCACGCCTCATCGCTCTCGACTGCGCCATTGCCGCAGCTGCTCTCGTAGCAGCGCGGCGTGCCTTCATCACGCACCTCACAGTTGTAGGTCTTGGTAAAGTCTGGAGCGATCGCCTGGCAGTCTTGTTTGGTAAAGCACGGCGGGTGGCGCGGCTCGAAGGTGTCGAGGCATGACGCTGCCAAAGCGCAGAGGGTGAGGACCCAAATACGGTGGATCATAACAGACCCCCGACCGCAGCTGCGAGCGCCCCGAACCCTGCGATTCCCAGACCTGTCAAGTGGATCAGCTTGCCCGTCTCCATGTCGCTGTGGAGATCATAGAAGGCTTGCATTTGGTTGGCGTTGTTCGCCTCTCGGTCCTGCAGCGTATGGCGCTCAGAGACCGCGCCGTTGTGGACGGTGGCTCCCCAGCCAGCTACCCCCAAACCGATCGCCGTGACGCCGACGCCGCTGTAGAGCACGATCGAGCCAAAGTTCTCGGGTAGGAGGGGCTCTGGCTCGGTGACCTTCGGCGCCTTCTTCTTTGCCCGTGCGGTGTTTGGTTTCTTCGCCGCTTCCGCTTTCTTTTCCTCTTTTTTCTCGTCACCTGCCACGCCAGCGTCCGCCTCAGCGTTGCTTTTCGCCGCGTCTTCAGACTCCTTCTTAGCCGCCTCTTCGTCCGATCTTTTCTTCGCCTTTTTCTTCTTCTTCTTCTTCTTCTTGGGCGGTTTGGGCGCACGAGAGCGCCGGCCGCGTCGCCGGCGTCGTCGTCGCCTTGACTGAGCGACGAGTGTGCCTTCCTCGCTGGCTGCGAGTTGCGCATCCTCTGCAGCCGCAATACTCGGCGCGCCCGGGACGATCAGGGCGAGGGCGATCAGAAAGACTAAGAAACGCAGCACGCTGTCCTCCGCTCGAAGAATAGCCTGGAATCGGGGGCGATGGCTAGTCGCCGACCGCCATGGAGCCGTTCATCCGCATCACGAGTTGGTTCTCTTCGATCGTCGTGGTGGCCGTTTGCGGGCCTTGCTTCTTCATCTGCTCTGCCATCAGCGAGAGCTGTTCGGACATAGCCTTTTCAGACTCAGGGACCGGTCGCTTGGTCCGCTTTGCCTTCGCCTCGGCGCGTTGATCGGCGATCTGGACCATCGCGGTCAGCGCGCTGGCAAAGAACTGGCTGTCGATGTGCATGGTCCCGAGAGGCGGTCGCGCCGCGGGCTCTGCTTTGAGCCACGCGCTCACCTGCGCCGCGACGCCGCCGCCAAACATCAGCGCCAGCGCCTTGTCCGTGCGCGCCACGGTGATCCCTGGGATCGGTGCCTTCTTGAGCGGGACGGGCTCGCCCGTCGGCGGGATCTCAAGGTCAGCGAAGAGCGACGCTGTTCGGCGGTTCATGCGGCTCAGTTTCAGTAGATCCTCAGCCGCCTCCGTGGCGACAATCAGCGCCACGCGCAGGCTCCCGAGGATGCTCATGGGCGTTGGGTTCTCGAGATTGACGGAGAACAAACTGAGCCGGAATCCGTGGTTTCGCAGCAGCGCCCCGGGGACTTTGCCGGGATCCATCGGCTGGAGGATCGGTTTCATTACCTTGGGAGATGCCTCGGTGCTCGGCTCGGGCGCCATCACCGGGCGTTTGCGCTTCGCTGGTTGCGCCGTCTCGAGGACGTAGCCCTGCTTCTTCGCCCAGGCGAGGTGGCTTTGAATCCCCTCGCTGAACATCTTCACTGCAGCCTTCATCTGAACCGCAACGCTGAAATCAAAGGCGGTTTTTGCGAAGTCTTCAGGACCGGGAACCCCCACGCTCAAGCCGTCTAGGTAAGGCTCGAGACTGGGCGCGAAGCGCTGACGCATCGTCATGGCGTATTCACCGGAGGCGCCGGCGTCGGCGACAAAGGTCGTCTCACCAAACAAGCTGGCGATGAGGCGAAAGGCGTGGCGACCAGACTCCTTGAAGCGAGCCTCTTTACGCAGCTCGCTCACAAGCCCCGAAGCAGGGACGTCTTCAAAACCTAAAACCTGCGCGAGGCGGTGTACGTTGAACGCCCCGATCCCGTAGCGCGTCATCGCACCGTTGGCGTCTTGCTCAAAGAGGCTCGCAAGCCGTGGGCTGGCAGCCAGAGAACGCGCCGGCTTGACCTGACCGGTGATCGCTTGGACGCGGGCGCCGACCTCGGCGGGGTGCGCGATCGAGACCACACAGTCGCCGCCGTGATAGAGCTGCATCATCACGACCGGTGGGTTGGCGTCCGCACCTTTGGCGGCGGGGTCTAGCTCAGCGAGGCGCACCACATGCCCTTCGACGCGTTTGGCCTCCCAGGTCAGCTCGAGCTGCGCCATGGCGTTGAGAAGGAATGCGTCAAACTTCTTAGCGTCTGCCAGCGCGAGCCGCAGGACCGGCAGGGCGCCAAGACCGTAGATCAGCGCCTTGGGCTGCTTAGACAGCCCGTTTTCCGTCAGCGCCGTCGCCGTCATGAACTCTCGCGTCAGCTTGAGCAGTTTGCCTTCGCGGGTATTCTTGGCGGCTGCCGGTAGGGCCTTGCTCATAGCCTTGACCGATTGCGCGTACCACTGCTCGAGCAGCTCGGGTGGTAAGGGCGCCGCGGTGGTGAAAAAGTAGGATGTGTCCTCGGGTACGAGGGACAAGGCGCCCGGCAGAGGGACCCCGGCAACCGTGACTGGCGCAAGCTGGCCGTGCGAACAGCCAGCAGCGGTGAAGGTCAGCACGGCTAGAAGGATACGGTTCATTGGGACTCCCATCGTCTGCCTGCTGCTTAGTCCGAGCGCGCCGCTTTGACCAGGCGCATCGTGCGCGCCCTTGTGCGCACGCGTGAAAGCCGTTAGCGCTCGCACGCCCGGTCCGGGCGACGAGGAAAACGATGCGCGCAATCGTCGAAGTGATGCTCAACCCGAAAGTCCTAGATCCCCAAGGTAAGGCGGTCGAAGGGGCGCTAGCCAACATGGGGCTCAGCGCCGTTGCCGGCGTCCGTGTCGGCAAACGTATCGTCCTTGAGATCGCCGATGGAGTCTCCAAGGAAGAGGCTCAACTACAAGTCGAGCAAGCTGCTGATAAGTTGTTGGCAAACCCGGTTATCGAGACCTGGAGTGTGTCGTGGGAAGCGTGAGCCGAAAGGTGGCGGTCGTCACCTTCCCGGGGAGCAACTGCGACGACGACTGCGCCCACGTCCTCGGACCCGTCCTTGGTCATGAGGTGGTGCGCGTTTGGCACAAGGAGACGGCGCTGCCCGATGGGTGTGACGCCGTCTGCATCCCCGGTGGGTTTTCCTATGGTGATTACCTGCGCTCGGGTGCCATTGCGCGGTTCTCGCCGATCATGGACGCCGTCGTGTCCTTCGCCGAGCGCGGCGGCGTGGTCATCGGGATCTGCAACGGCTTTCAGATCCTGCTCGAGTCGGGTCTGCTCGAGGGTGCGATGCTTCACAACGCCTCGGGCAAGTTCATCTGCAAACCGGTGCACCTGCGTGTGAACCGAAAGGACTCGGTGTTCACTCGAGCGGTGAACGTGGATCGTCCGCTGGTGATCCCGATCGCCCACATGGAAGGCAATTGGACCTGCGACGACGCCACCTGGGAGCGCCTCGAAGCGAACGGTCAGATCCTCCTGCAATACTGCGACGCCGACGGGGAGCTCGGCGAGACGTCGAATCCGAACGGCGCTCGTGGTCACGTCGCCGGTCTCCTGAACGCACAAGGCAACGTCTTGGGTATGATGCCGCATCCAGAGCGCTACGCCGAAGGGATCCTCGGAGGCGAGGACGGCCGGATGCTCTTTGAAAGCATGTTGGGATAAGAAGATGATCCAAGAACCCGAAGTCAACGTAGCGCTCGCTCAGAGCTTAGGGATGACCGCCGAAGAGTATGAAAAAGCTCTAGAAATCCTTGGGCGCGTGCCGTCGTTCACGGAGTTGGGCATCTTCTCGGCGATGTGGAACGAGCACTGCTCTTACAAGAGCTCCAAGGCGCACCTGCGCCGGTTTCACACAGAGGGTTCCCAGGTGATTTGCGGTCCCGGTGAGAACGCAGGGATCATCGACGCAGGTGATGGCTTGGCGCTGGCGTTCAAGATGGAGAGCCACAACCACCCGAGCTTTATCGAGCCCTACCAGGGCGCCGCCACCGGGGTCGGCGGGATTTTGCGCGACGTCTTCACCATGGGCGCACGCCCGATCGCCTCCCTCAACAGCCTCCGTTTTGGCGCCCCGGATCACCCAAAGACCAAGACCTTAGTCGAGGGCGTGGTTGCGGGCATCGCCGGTTACGGTAATTGCATCGGTGTGCCGACCGTCGGCGGTGAGGTCACCTTTGACGAGAGCTACAATGGCAACATCCTAGTCAACGCCATGACCGTTGGCACCGTAGACGCCGACAACATCTTCTACGGAACCGCCTCGGGCGTGGGCAACGCGGTCCTCTATGTGGGTGCGAAGACGGGGCGCGACGGGATCGGCGGCGCCACGATGGCCTCCGGCGCTTTCGACTCTGAGGTCGAGGCGGACCGACCGACCGTCCAGGTCGGCGACCCGTTTTATGAAAAGCTGTTGCTCGAGGCGTGTCTCGAGCTGTTTCAGACCGACGCTGTCGTGGGTATCCAAGATATGGGCGCCGCCGGCTTGACCTCCTCGAGTTTTGAGATGGCGGGCCGAGCCGGCACGGGCGTGGAGATGGATCTCGACGCAGTGCCCACGCGTGAGCCGGGGATGACCGCGTTTGAGCTGATGCTCAGCGAGAGCCAGGAGCGTATGTTGTTGGTCACCGCGCCGGAGCGGGTCGATGAGGTCGCAGCGATTTTCGCACGCTGGGATCTAGAGTGTGCGCGCGTTGGGACGGTCACGGACGACGGCATGGTGCGGATCATCAAAGACGGTGAGGTCAAGGCCGAGCTTCCGGCGATGCCGCTGAGCGAGGCCAGCCCGGTCTATCATCGCCCGCTGGCGCCGCCGGCGGACCTCGCTGAGAGGCAGACCTTCGACGCCTCCACGCTGCTGGGGTTGGACGCTGACTCGGCGGCCGACTGGATTGAGCGGCTCGCCGCGCATCCCAACGTGGCCGACAAGCGATGGATCTACCAGCAATACGATCACATGGTGCGATTGGGGACTGTGGTGCCGCCCGGAGGTGACGGCGCCTTGGTTCGACTGCCCAACGGCAAGGGCCTCGCCGTGACGACCGACTGCAACCCGAGCTACTGCTGGCTGGACCCGTGGACGGGGGGTGCCATGGCGGTCGCCGAGGGCGCTCGGAACGTTGCCTGTGTAGGCGCCACGCCACGTGCAATCACCGACTGCATGAACTTTGGTAACCCCGAGCACCCGGAGGTGATGTGGCAGTTCAGCGAGGCGGTCGACGGGATCACGGAGGCGACCAAAGTCTTGGACTGCCCTGTGGTGTCGGGGAACGTCAGCTTCTACAACACCACCGACGGCAACAACATTTACCCAACGCCCAGCGTCGGCTTGGTGGGCCTCGCCGAGCGGTGCGATCATGGCGTGCGCAGCAGCTTCGGTGAGGCGGGTCTTGAGGTCGCTTTGCTCGGAAGCACCGAGGGCGAATTCGGTGGGAGCCTGTATCAAAAGGAGCGCTTGGGCAGCATCTCGGGCAAGCCGCCCGCCTTTCGAGCGGAAGCGGAGCGAGCGCTGGTGACGCTGCTGGTGCAGTTGGTGCAAGAGGGTGCCGTCGCGACGGCGCACGACCTGAGCATTGGCGGGCTCGCCATGGCGCTGGTGCGAGCCTCGGTCCGAGGCGCGGGGCCGATCGGTGGCACCTACAACCTCTCGGCGGTGCATGAGGACCTCGGCGCTGCGCTCTTCGCTGAGGACGGAGCGCGGGCGCTGGTGGCGGTGTCGCCGGCGCAACGCAGCGCCCTTGAGGCGCGGTGTGCAGAGGCGGGCGTGCCGCTGCAGTTCATCGGCGTGACCGGTGGCAGCACCTTGACCATCGAGGGCGCTCGGGCGCTCGATGTCGCTGCGCTGGTGGACGCCGATCAGCACGGGTTGACGCGCGCCGTAGACCTCTGATGGATGGCGTGACCCTAGAGAACGTCGCAACGGTTTTGCTGCTGGTGCTCTCGATCAGCATCCACGAGTGGGCGCACGCCTGGACGACGACCCGGCTCGGCGACCCGACGGCGGACGAGCTCGGCCGAGTGACCCTCAACCCGGTGAGTCACTCGGATCCCATGTGGACCCTTTTGATCCCTTTTCTCGGGTTGCAATTCGGCGGTTTCTTTGTCGCCGCCGGGCGCCCCGTGCCGTACAATCCGGGGCGGTGGAATCGCACCCTCTGGGGACGACGGCTTCAGCGTAAATGGGGTGAGTTCTTAGTGGCCTTTGCCGGGCCGGGTGCCAACTTGGCGCAGGCGGCGCTCGCCGCGGTTGCGCTCGGCGCCGTGCTGGCGAGCCTGGGGCAAGGCGTATCGGCTGTCGGTGGTGGCTTGAACCCCGACGAGACCGCAGCCAGTGTGGCGTGGGCGCTTGATCGCTTCGTGTACATTAACTGTTTGCTCGCGGTCTTTAACTTGATCCCGATCGCGCCGCTCGATGGCGAGAAGGTGCTGGCGCCCTTTTTGCCCGACGCGCTGGCGGATCGGCTGGCGCACCTTGGCCCTTGGGGGTTCTTGATCCTGCTTTTGATCGTGTTTCGGCTGCCCTGGCTCATCAGCGAGCCGATCGGCGCGCTCTACAGCCTGAGCCTCAGCGTCAGCATGGCGGTCCGAGCGGCGCTCGGCGCAGGCTGATCGGCTCCATCAGCCGAGATGTCGTCGCAGGCGGTTGCCTTTGTCGAGTGAATCCCTGATTCTGCCAGCCTTGATGAACTACGCTTTGGGGGCCTCATGCGCCTGTTCGTTCTGTTCGGGGTGTTGCTGAGTCTGTCGTGCGGGGACCAAGTGGTCGTGCGCGAGACCCAAGCGGCGTGCGGCAATGGTGAGGTCGAGCAGGACGAGCAGTGTGATGACGGGAACGAGGAGCCCGGTGACGCGTGCACCGACGGCTGCAAGCTGGCGCGGTGCGGAGACGGCATTATGCGCTCGGACCTCAGCCCGGACGATCCTGATTATGAGGGCTGCGACGACGGCAATGAGATATCGAGCGACGCCTGCCTCAATGGCTGCCGGGTCGCCTCGTGTGGCGACGGCGTGGTCCGCGCCGACGTGGGTGAGGGGCACTCGAGCTTCGAAGCCTGCGACGACGGCAACATGGACGACGCCGATGCCTGCCGCTCTACCTGCGTGGTCGCTCGGTGCGGTGACGGCGTCGTGCGCACCGACTTAGGCGAGGGCGAGCCGGGCTACGAAGCTTGCGATGACGGCAACGAAGACGACACGGACACCTGCCTGAACAGCTGCGCGCAGGCGCGCTGCGGCGACGGCGTCTTGGGGCCGAATGAGGGCTGTGACGACGGCAACGAGGACCCAACGGATGGCTGCAACAACTGCGTTCCTGCGAGCTGCGGTGACGGCGTCGTTCAAGACAGCGAGATCTGCGATGACGGCAACACGGAGGACACCGACGGCTGCCTGAGCACCTGCGCGCCGGCGCGCTGCGGTGACGGCGTGCAGCGGCTGGACCTTGAGCCGGGCGCGCCTGGGTATGAAGCCTGCGACGACGCCAACGCCGACCCAGCGGACGCGTGCACCACAGGCTGTGAGCTGGCGCGCTGCGGGGATCGCATTTTGCGGCGTGACCTGCAGCCCGAGCAGGAGGGTTACGAGGAGTGCGATGACGGCAACCTTGAGGTGGGCGACGGGTGCTCGGATGGCTGCGGTGTGGAGCGCTGCGGTAACGGCCGGATCGACTTTGAGGAAGCTTGTGATGACGGGAACCAGGTCGAGACGGACGGCTGCAGCGCCGCCTGCGTCCCGGCGCGCTGCGGCGACGGCGTCCGCCGAAACGACCTCGCCCCTGAGGACCCAGCCTTTGAGGAGTGCGATGACGGCAACGCAGAGGCGGGCGATGGTTGCTCGCCGAGCTGTGACCAGGAGCGGTGCGGAGACGGTCAAGTCGACGAGGGCGAGGAGTGCGACGACGCCAACAACGATGATTCGGATGACTGCACCAACGGGTGCCGAAACGCTCGCTGCGGTGATCGGATCCTGCGCGCCCAAGGCGAGGAATGCGACGACGGGAACCAAGTTGAGAGCGACGCCTGTCGGTCGAACTGCCAGGTCGCCCGCTGCGGTGATGGCGTGGTCTGGGAAGGGCGAGAAGCTTGTGACGATGGCAACCGAGTCGACACCGACGGCTGCCGCAACGACTGCACGAGCTTGCGCTGCGGCGATGGTGTGGTGGCTGAGGGCGTCGAGGCGTGTGACGACGGCAACCAAGACGACACAGACGGCTGCCGGAACGACTGCTCGCTACCGACCTGCGGGGACGGCGTGGTCCGTGCGGGCGTCGAAGCGTGCGATGACGGCAACAACGTCGACACGGATGCGTGTCGCAACGACTGCAACGTGGCGCGCTGTGGTGACGGTGTGGTTCACGAGGGGGTCGAGGCCTGCGATGACGGCAATCGCGACGACAACGACGGGTGTCGTAACCTCTGCCTCGTGGCGCGCTGCGGTGACGGTGTAAGGCGGCTGGACGTCCAGGCAGGCGACCCGGGATATGAAGCGTGTGATGATGGCAACGCAGGACAAACGGACGCCTGCCTCAATGACTGCTCGGTGGCGCGTTGCGGCGATGGTTTTGTACGAGCTGGCGTTGAAGGGTGTGACGATGGCAACGAGGTCGACACCGACGCCTGCCTCAACCGCGGCGCCGTGGCGCGCTGCGGCGACGGCGTAGTCCAAGCCGGCGAGGACGCCTGCGATGACGGCAACAACGTCGACACCGATGCCTGTCGCAACGACTGCAGTGTGGCGCGCTGCGGCGATGGCGTCGTGCAGCAAGGGGTCGAGGACTGCGACGACGGAAACAACGTGGAGACGGACGGCTGCCGCAACAGCTGCCGCTCGGCGACCTGCGGCGACGGCGTGGTTCAAGCCGGGGTTGAGGCTTGCGACGACGGCAACGAGGTGCAGACCGACGCGTGCTTGAACGACTGCACGGCCGCTCGCTGCGGCGACGGGTTGGTTCAAGCGGGCGTGGAAGCCTGTGACGACGGCAACGAGGCGCAGACCGATACCTGCTTGAACAGCTGTGCGGTCGCACGCTGCGGCGACGCCTTTGTGCAGGCAGGGGTTGAGGCTTGCGATGACGGCAACCAAGTTCAGACCGACGCGTGCCTAAACAGCTGCGCAGTCGCCCGTTGCGGCGACAGCGTGGTTCAGGAGGGGGTCGAGGCATGTGATGATGGGAACCAAACGCAGACGGACGCGTGCCTCAACAATTGCGAAGCGGCTCGCTGCGGCGACGCTCAGGTCCAAGCGGGTGTCGAAGCCTGCGATGACGGTAACCAGAATAATGACGATGACTGCCGAAATGACTGCACACGCAGCTTACTCGGTGAATCACAAGGGCGTTCAGCGACCTCCTGCAAAGCGATTCTGGATGCCGGCGGTAACCCGGGAGACGGCACCTACTGGCTCGACCCCAACGGAGCGCCCCACACCGACGCCTTTCAAGCCTATTGTGACATGACGCGTAATGGCGGCGGCTGGACCCTCGTGAGCCGGTTTTCCAACGCAGACACCAAGAACTGGATGGAGGACACCGGTCAGTGGTGGTACGATGAGGTGACACCGCAAGGGACCACGACCTCGCCGACCGCAAACCTTGATATGTTGAGCCCCGGGTTCTGGCGTGTCTCGGGCGCTGAGCTCAAGGTGACGCGAAGCGACCAGAACCACACCGGTTTGCTGGTGACGTCGGGGAACTGTCTCGGTGGGGGTACGATGCGAGCCAAGTTGACCGGGTACGGCAACTTTAGGAACAGCATCTGGGCTGATAATGCGGTGCGTGGCTCGTGCAACATCACCTATGGTGGCGCCTATCAAACAACAGCAGGCTTCGCTCAATGGAACTGTGACGCTGACATTGCCACTCGGAACAAAATTAGCTTCTGGAGTGCATGGAGCCGTGGTGATGGCGCGGTGATGATGATCGGCGGCGGGGGGAGCGGCTGCAGTCGTGCGGATCATGGTATCGGAATCACCGAGGCGAACCAGGCGCGCTTCGCCGACTCGCCGCCTGAGTCGGATTTTGGCAACAATTCGGGCGAGAGTGAGGCGGCATACAGCCTCAATCTCTGGGTACGCTAGCGCGAAAGGAGCCTGTCATGAATTGGCGAAGTGATCTTCCACGTCTCGGTCTCATGCTGGGGTTTGTTTTAGCGGTATCTTGCGGCGATCAGGTGGTCGTGCGCGAGACGCAAGCCGCGTGCGGTAACGGGGAACTCGAGGCGAACGAGCAATGCGATGATGGCAACATCGCCAACGAGGATGAGTGCACGGCAGCGTGCGTCCTCGCCCGCTGTGGTGATGGCGTCTTGCGCAGTGATCTCGGCGCAGAGGATGTTGGTTTTGAAGCCTGTGATGATGGCAACGACATCGACGAAGACGGGTGCACCAACGCCTGCGTCATCGCCGCTTGCGGTGACGGGATCGTGCGGCTCGACCTCGACGAGGGCGTAGCGGGTTTCGAAGCGTGCGATGACGGTAACCTCGAAGACAGCGACGGGTGCCTGCGGGGCTGCGTGGCGGCGCGCTGTGGCGACGGCGTCGTTCGCCGTGATCTCGAGCCCGGTCAGGATGGTTTTGAAGCTTGCGATGACGGCAACTCAGAGGATTCCGATGCCTGCCTCAATAACTGTATCGAGGCGCGCTGCGGTGACGGTATTCTCGGACCAGGCGAGGGCTGCGATGACGGGAACGACGACCCGAGCGATGCGTGCAACGCATGTCAGCCCGCAAGCTGCGGTGACGGGGTGGTCCAAGAGGGTGAGCAGTGCGACGATGGCAACGACATCGAGACCGACGCCTGCTTGAGCTCCTGTGCGCAGGCAAGCTGCGGTGATGGTTACCTATTTGAAGGTGAGGAGCTGTGCGACGATGGCAACGCCGACCCAGCCGACGCCTGCACGGAGCGGTGCGTACCGGCGCAGTGCGGCGATGGGATCCACCGCCTCGACCTCGAGGTCGGCGAAGAGGGCGATGAAGAGTGCGATGACGCCAACGCCGAGCCGGGGGACGGATGCTCGCAGGGGTGCCTCTCGGAGGTTTGCGGTAACGGACGCATCGACCACGATGTGCCTTGTGATGACGGCAACCGCGCCAACACCGACGACTGCACCAACGACTGCGTCGAAGCGGCTTGCGGCGACGGGATCCGCAACCTGCTCGCCGAAGGCTGTGATGACGGCAACCTTGAACCAGGCGACGGCTGCGATGCATCGTGTCGGCTCGAGTCGTGCGGTAATGGTCGTGTGGATCCTGGGGAGCGTTGCGACGACGGGAATCAAGAGGTTGGTGACGGCTGCAATCTGGCGTGTCAGGTCGAAGCCTGTGGCAACGGTCGGGTCGATTTCGGCGAAGCCTGTGATGACGGGAACCAAGAGCTGGGCGATGGCTGTGATCGAGAATGTCGCAGCGAACGCTGCGGTAACGGGCGGGTCGACGCCGGCGAGGTCTGCGATGATGGAAATCAGGTCGACACGGACGCCTGTACCAGCGCTTGTCGCAACGCGACGTGTGGGGACGGGATCCTCAGGCAGGACCTCGCCGAGGATGCGCCGGGCTTTGAGCGCTGCGATGACGGGAACCGCGTCGACGTCGACGCCTGCACCAACTCAAGCCAGCTCGCCACCTGTGGTGACGGGCTGCTGCGCGAAGGGGTGGAGCAATGCGACGATGGTAACCTCGACGGTGGCGATGGTTGCGATGAGGCGTGCCGGGTTGAGGGCTGCGGCAACGGGCGCGTCGATGACGGGGAAGCCTGCGATGACGGGAACGCGGTCGCTGGCGATGGTTGCGATCCGAGCTGTCGGGTCGAGCGGTGCGGCAATGGTCGCGTCGACGCAGGGGAGAGCTGTGACGACGGCAACCGCGTCGACACCGACGCCTGCACCAACGCCTGCGCACCGGCGCGCTGTGGTGACGCGATTTTACGTGTGGGTGTCGAAGAGTGCGATGACGGAAACGAGGCTGACGATGACGCATGTCTGAGCAGCTGTCGAACCGCACGCTGCGGCGACGGGGTGACCTGGCGGGGCGTCGAGGCGTGCGATGACGCCAACCGTGAAAACCGCGACGCCTGCACCAACGCATGCCGGGTTGCTGGCTGCGGTGATGGCTTTGTGCGCGCTGGGTTGGCGCCGGGCGATCCGGGCTATGAAGCCTGTGACGACGGGAACCAAGATCCTTCCGATGGGTGCACCGATCGGTGCGAGGTGGCGCGATGTGGCGACGGCGTGCGGCGTCAGGATATCGGCGCCGGAGAACCCGGTTACGAGGCTTGCGATGACGGCAACGAGGTCCAGACCGATGCCTGTCTCAACAATTGCGCCGTGGCTCGCTGCGGTGATGCGCAGGTCCAGCAGGGCGTTGAATCCTGCGACGACGGCAACGAGGTGGAGACCGATGCCTGCCGGAACGACTGCGTTGCGGCGCGCTGCGGTGACGGCGTTATCCAAGCTGGGGTCGAAGCCTGCGACGATGGCAACCAAGTTCAGACCGACGCCTGCTTGAACACCTGCGTCGCCGCTCGCTGTGGTGACGCGTTCGTGCAAGCGGGCGTCGAGGCATGCGATGATGGGAACCAGACGCAGACCGACGCGTGCCTCAACAACTGCCAAACGGCTCGCTGCGGTGACTCGGTAGTCCAAGCCGGGGTTGAGGCTTGCGACGACGGTAATCAGACGCAGACCGACGCGTGCTTGAACACCTGCGTCGCCGCGCGCTGCGGCGACGGCGTGGTGCGTGCGGGTGTGGAGGCTTGTGATGACGGCAACAACAACAACAACGACGCCTGCTCGAACACCTGCGAGCTGAGCTGTCCGGCGCAGAGCCGGGTCTTCAACTACACGGGCGGGGTACAGACCTTTACGGTGCCCGCTTGCGCCAGCGAGGTCAGGCTTGAGCTCAGAGGCGCAGAGGGGGGCGACTCCGATGTTTGCGGTGGTTCGGTGGACGATGACGGCGGCAAAGGCGGGCGAGCTTCAGGTACGCTGACGGTAACGCCC
>JAYZBQ010000086.1:0-47248 GCA_036338695.1 Myxococcota bacterium | reverse complement strand
GGTCCGTGTCCGGATCGAACGGGTCGGTCTCAAGCCGCCGCTCGCTCCCATCGCTCAGGCCGTCGTCGTCACAGTCAGCGTCGGTGGGGTCTGTCTCGCCTGCGTTGCGGTCAAATCGCCCGTCCCCGTTGAGGTCCTCCTCGCCGTCGGCTAAGCCATCGCCGTCAGAGTCGGGGTTCCAAGGGTCTGTACCCAACACGCTCTCATTATAGTCCGAGACGCCGTCGCTGTCGGTATCGAGCAGGTCATCCTCGGGCGCGAGCGGGTCGGTCTGATCGAGCGTCACCTCGACGCCGTCCACCACACCACCGTAATCGCTGTCAGGGTTCAGCGGGTCCGTAGCCAGCGCCACCTCGCGCCCATCGGGCAGCTCATCGTCATCGCTGTCGGCCTGGACTGGGCTGGTGCCATACACCTGCTCATCAGCATCCGAGAGCCCGTCGCCGTCGGTGTCGGTAAGGGTGGGGTCTGTCGGCGGTTGCGCCCGCACCTCGTCACCGTCGCTGAGGCCATCGCCGTCGGTGTCCGCCGCCCTCGGGTCGGTGCCGGCGACAGACTCATCGCGGTTAACCAAGCCGTCGCCATCGGGGTCGTCGCCACCACCTTGTGCGCCGAGCGTACCAAAGTGACGCAGCTCCCAGACGTCGTCGAGCCCGTCCGAGTCTCGGTCGATCGCATAGGCGGTGGCGCTGAGCATCGCGATCGCAACCCAGACCCCGCGCGCCGACGTCATCAAGCCCACCCTCCTACAAAGACCCTGCTTCGTTGCGGGTCGTATGACAACCGGTCAAAACAAACCCTCCGCTTTACAAGCCCTGTTTTCTAACCCAAATCGGGTTCAACTCAGGAAGACCGAACCATGCGCATCTTGACGATCACGCTCTGCCTCAGCGCGCTGGCCTGCAACGCCAAGCCATCGCCGACGCAACCCGCCACCGCCGATCAGCGCAAGCAAGCGCCAGACAAGCAGGTGCTCACGGTGTATTCCGGTCGCAGCGCGCTGCTGGTCGAGCCGCTCCTGAAGCGCTTCGCCGACCAACGCGGCGTCGAGCTCAAGCTGCGCTTCGACAAAAGCACCGAAAAATTGGCAAACCGGCTGGTCCTTGAGGGCGCCAGCAGCCCGGCAGACCTGTTTTTCGCGCAAGCCGTCGGGTACCTGACCCTGCTCGGTCAAAAGGGTCTGATGAAGCCGCTGAGCCCCTCGCTTCTTGAGCAGGTGGCAGCGGATCACCGCAGCCCGAGCGGTCACTGGGTGGGGACCTCCAGCCGCCTCAGGGTGATGGTGTACAGCCCAGAGCGCATCCAGGCGCCGCCGAAGACACTCGACGAGCTGACCGACCCCCGCTTCAAGGGGCGGGTCGGCTGGGCGCCCGGAAACGCAAGCCTTCACGCCCACGTCGCCGCGCTGCGCAGCCACTGGGGTGAAGAGAGGACGAAGGCATGGCTCACAGCGATGAAGGCGAACGAGCCGGTGGTCTACCCCAAAAACTCACCGCAGGTGCGCGCCGTGTCGTCCGGCGAGATCGATATCGGCTGGGTCAATCACTATTACGTCCACAAGCTCAAGGCTCAGGACTCGACCCTCAAAGCCGCCAACGCCAGCTTCTCGCCCGATGATCCAGGTCATCTCGTCATGTTAGCCGGGATCGGTGTTCCCAAGGCTTCCAAGAATCAAGCGCTGGCGGAGGAGCTCATCGCCTTCATCCTCAGCGACGAAGGTCAGACGTACTTCACTCAGACCGCCTACGAATACCCGGCTCGAGCGGGCATCAAACTCCACCCGGACGTCGCAGCGCTTAGCCCCTCAACGCTCAAAATCCCGCAGTCTGCTCAGACGGATATCGCCGGCAGCCTCTCGCTGCTAAGAAGCCTGCGTATCCAATAACGCATGCCGACGGCGAGCCCTACGAAAGCGCTGCAGCACCTCGAGCGGTTCGGCCTGCTCGGCGCGGCGGTGATCGTGATGTTGCCGCTCGCAGGCCTTGCCCTCGCCTATGCTCACCCGATCGGCCTGATCGATGCGCCGCCGATCCATTCGGAGCGCCTGCTCTTCGCAACCGCGCAGACCGTCTCGCTGAGCCTGATGGTCACAGCCGCCTCGCTGACGCTCGGATCCCTCTTTGCGTGGATTCAAGTGCGCTGGCAGTTTTGGGGATCAAGCCTCCTGACTCGGCTGTCAATCTTGCCGCTGGTGTTGCCTAGCTTTTTGCTCGCCGCCACGCTGCGTGAGGGCTTTGCGCCGCTGGGTAGTTTGGGCGCTATGCTGGGGCGCGAGGCGCCCTTTAGCGGCCTCGGCGCCGCCTTTTTAGTGCTCACCCTGAGCTGTACACCCTACGTCCAGCTGGTGGTCTCAGCGGCGCTCATGCGCCTACCAGCGCATGCCGAAGAGGCCGCTCAGACGCTCGGAGCGCCGCCCTCGAAGGTGTTCTGGCAGGTCGTTTTCCCGGCGCTTCGCCCTGCGCTCGGTTTCGCTGCGCTGCTGGTGGTCGTCTACGCCGCCGCAGACTTCGGCGCCGTGGCGGTCATGGACGTGCCGGTGCTGACCTACGAGCTCTACCAGTTCGCTGGGCGCGGCGGCGTCCAAGCGCCGCTGATCGGGCTGGTCCTGATCGGGACGATCGTGCCGATGATCGTTCTTGGGAGGCGCCTGAGCGGTGACCAAAGCCGCACCCAACTGAGCTACGGGCGTACACGCTACCGCAGCCGCCGCCCTGCGCCGAGATGGGGTCAGCTGGTCGGCACCGCGTCCTTGCTGCTCTACCTCCTCTTTGGTTTGGTGCTTCCTCTGTCGCTGGTCGCCTACTGGGGGCTGACCTTACCGCTGCAAGGCGCGCTGCAAGGGCCGATCATCACCACGCTGATCGTCGGGACACTCGGCGGCGTCATGAGCTTATTGCTCGGTGGGTTCCCAGCGGTTCTGGTCAGCGCTCAGCCGAAGCGATCAGCGCTCGAGACGCTCACCTTTATCGGCAGCGGCGTCCCGGGCGTGATGATCGGCTATGGCTTGCTTCAGCTGGCGCTTCGGCTCCCGGACAACCCACTACGCGCGCTGGCTGAGGGAGGTGGGCTCCTGTGCCTTGGGCTGGCGCTGCGCTTCGCGAGTCACGGCTACGCCGCGCTCAAACCCGCTTTGATCACTCAGAGCCAACAGAGCTTGGATGCGGCGCGGCTGCTCGGCGCAGGCTCATGGCGCATTGCGCGCCGGATCCGGCTTCCGCACCTTGCGCCGGCGCTGGCGTCGGGGTTTCTGCTCAGCTTTGTCGCCATCGTCAAAGAGCTCCCTATCAGCCTACTCCTCCTCCCGGCCGGTCAAACAACCTTGGCGACGAGGATCTTCGACGCTCATGACGACGCGCACCTCGGCGACCTCGGCGCGGCCTCTTTGTGGTTGCTCTTGATGGTCCTTGGTGCCCAAGTGGTCCTCTGGCGCTGGAGTCACCATGAGCACTGAGGTTCTCGAGCTCAACAACCTGTCGCTTGCCTACGACAGCGCCGTCGTCTGCCAAGGCATCGACCTGCTCGTCCATCCGGGAGAGTGGGTCTCGATCCTCGGGCCTTCAGGCTGCGGCAAAAGCTCCATCCTGCGCTCGATCGCCGGCTTCCTCGCTCCGCATCATGGGTCGATCCGGCTCGAAGGGCGGCTCGCTGACCAACCCCCGCACCAACGCGGCGTCGGCATGGTGTTCCAAGACTTTGCGCTCTTTCACCATATGACGGTCTATGAGAACGTCGCCTTCGGCCTCCACGGACGAGGCGATGGGGCCGCGCGCACCCAAGCGCTGCTCGAGCGCTGCGAGCTCGACCGGCTAGCCGACCGCTACCCGGCACAGCTCAGCGGCGGGCAGCAGCAGCGTGTGGCGCTGGCGCGCGCCTTAGCGCCTCAGCCCAAGCTGCTGTTGCTCGATGAACCCTTCGCCAACCTCGACGCCGATCTCCGAGGTGAGCTTGGGGCTTGGTGTGCCGAGCAGATCCGAGCCGAGTCGACCGCTGCGTTGATGGTGACCCATGATCGCGCCGAAGCGATGGCGCTGAGCGACCGCGTCGCCGTGATGAGCGGCGCGCCCGGCGCGGTCTTGCAACAAGGACCTGCCCGGGAGCTCTATCAACGCCCGGCGCATTCTGCGGTGGCGCTTCAGCTCGGCGAGGCGATGGTCGTGCCCGCGCGCGCAGCCGGCGGCAAGGCGCGCTCAAGCCTGGGCGAGCATGACCTGATCGAGCCGCAAAACGGTTCGGTCTCGCTGGTCTTTCGCCCTGAAAATGTGATCGTTGAGCCCGACCCCAAGGGGCAGGTAGCGGTGACGAAGCGCTTCTTTGCGCAAGGGCAGTGGCAACACGTCCTGACCTACGACGATCAGCGGCTGGTGCTCGGGCTGGACGAGCGGCTCGAGGCCGCGCGCGTCCAACTCACGACTCACGGACCGGTCTGGGCGATACCCTAAGACCTGATCACTCCGAACCGCTGCGTTGATGGCCGCGGACGATCTGCTCCACCACAGCAGGGTCTGCGAGCGTCGAGACGTCGCCGAGGTCGTCGTACTGACCTTGCGCAATCGAGCGCAGGATCCGGCGCATGATCTTGCCTGAGCGGGTCTTTGGAAGGCCCGGAACGAGCTGGATCCGATCCGGCGCAGCGATCGCGCCAATCGCCGAGCGAACGGCTTGACGCAGCTCAGGGATCACCCCCTCGTCAACGCCCTGTACGCATTGCACGAAGGCATAGATCCCCGTGCCTTTAATCGGATGAGGAAACCCGATGACCGCTGCCTCAGCGACCGACTCACAGGCGACCAATGCGCTCTCGACCTCGGCGGTCCCGAGGCGGTGACCCGAGACGTTGATCACGTCGTCCACGCGCCCCGTGATCCAATAATAGCCATCCTCATCTCGTCGACAGCCATCGCCCGTGAAATAACGCCCAGGGAAACGGCTGAAGTAGACGTCACGGAAGCGCTCGTGGTCGCCATAGAGCGTGCGCGCCTGACCCGGCCATGACCGGTTAAGGCACAGGTTACCGCTCTGCTCGTTTCCTTCGAGCACGCGCCCTGCGTCATCGACGAGCACAGGCTCGACCCCGAACAAAGGCAGCGTGGCGCTGCCCGGTTTCGTCGGCGTCGCGCCAGGCAGCGGGCTGATCAGGATCCCGCCGGTCTCGGTCTGCCACCAGGTATCGACGACGGCGCAGCGACCGGAGCCGACGACGTCGTGATACCAGGTCCAGACCTCAGGGTTAATCGGCTCGCCGACCGTACCCAGCACCCGCAAGGTGCTGCGGTCATGCTCGAGCACCGGCGTATCCCCCTCGCGCGCAACCGCCCGGATGGCCGTGGGTGCGGTGTAAAAGCTCGTGACGCCCAAGTCCTCGACCACTCGCCAATAACGGCCGGCGTCGGGGTGCAGCGGGGTCGACTCGAACATCACGGTCGTCGCGCCGTTCGCTAGCGGACCATAGACGATGTACGAATGGCCGGTGATCCAGCCGATATCGGCAGCGCAGAAGTAGACATCGTCTGGCTTGAGGTCGAAGACCAGCTCATGGGTCAAGCCGGCGTAGAGTAGATAGCCTGCGGTGGTGTGAAGCACGCCCTTTGGCCGCCCAGTCGAGCCCGACGTGTACAAGATAAACAGAGGGTCTTCGGCGTTCATCACTTCGGGCGCGCAGTCCGGTGCGCTCGCCTCAAGAAGCGGGGCAAGCCATTGATCGCGCCCCTCGACCATCTCCACCTCAGCGCCCGTCCGCTGCACCACCAGCACCCGCTCAACGCAGGGACATTGCGAGATCGCCTCATCGGTCGTGACCTTGAGCGGGACGATCCGCCCACCCCTGAGGCCCTGGTCCGCAGTGATCACGACGGCGCACTGCGCATCGAGGATGCGGTCTCTTAAGGCAGCAGCCGAAAACCCAGCAAAGACGATGGAGTGGACTGCGCCGATCCGGGCACAAGCCAACATGGCGACGGCGAGCTCGGGCACCATCGGCAGATACAGACAGACGCGATCGCCTCGCTGCACTCCTTGCGAACGCAGCACGTTCGCCATCTGCCCCACGCGCCGATGCAGCTCGGCGTACGAGATATGCTCATAATCGCCGGCTTCGTCCTTTGCCCAAATAATCGCTGTTTTGTTGGGCTGCGTCTCGACGTGGCGATCCACACACTGAACCGTCGCGTTCAGCTCCCCGTCCGCAAACCAGGTGTAATCGAGCTGATCATAGCCGCCGCGCAGCGCCTGAGACGGCGGCGTCACCCACGACAGCCGCTCGTGCGCCAGGTCAAGCCAGTATCGCTCGGGATCGTCCAGCGACCGCCGATACGTCTCAACGTAACGATCCAGGCTGGACACCTGAGCGCTGCGTGCGATGCGCGCTTTGACATCATCCATCGTGGCCTCCTCTGTTGACGACGAGACCAGACCTACTCCATGAGCGTCAAGAGGACCCGTTCGTGCTCACACCGAGTTCAACATCGGGAACGCACAACCTGCAACGAACGAGATTGGGGCTTCCCTTGAATGACTCGCCAAAACCCTACTCGGGCGCGCTGTGTATCGTCGAGGGACTCGATGGCTCAGGAAAGAGTACGCAGCTTTATCTCTTGTATCGCTGGCTGCAAAATGAAGGCTACCCCGTGTATCTCACGGAGTGGAACTCATCGACTATCGTCAAGAGCATCACCAGCCGAAGCAAAAAGCTCAAAGCGCTGACACCCGTCACGTTCTCAATGATCCACACGGCAGACTTCGCAGATCGCTGCGAGCGGCAGATCCTGCCCCTGCTCCAAGCCGGATACATCGTTCTGTGCGATCGTTACCTCTACACGGCGATCGCTCGAGATGCCGCTCGAGGCGTGCCTCAGGACTTCGTGGAGAACCTTTATCGTTTTGCGCCCAAGCCAGATGTGGCGCTCTACTTCCGGACGCCCCTTGAAGTCAGCCTCAACCGGATCTTGCGGGGGCGACCTGCGCTGAAATACCACGAAGCCGGGATGGACCTCGGCCTCAGCCATGACCCGGTCGAGAGCTTCAAACTCTACCAAGGGCGCATCCAGAAGGTCTATGATGGGCTCGCCGAAGATGGTCGGATGGTCACGATCGATGCCACCCAAGAAGTTCACGCCCTTCAGAGCGCCACGCGCAAGGAGTTTCTTCGAGCGGTGAATCTGAGCCACTTTAGCGGGAGGAAGAACTGATGACGCTCTCCAATAATTTAGAGGCGAAGCTCCCTTCCGCAAACGACTTCCTGCCGGGCTCGCTAGAGCAAGACTATGTCGGAAAAATGATCATCGTCGAAGGCTCCGACGGCTCTGGGCGCTCAACGCATATCCGGTTGCTGCAGGATTGGCTGGAGTGGCGCGGGTACGCCGTGAGTAATGCGGGGCTGAAGCGCTCCAAGCTGCTGGGCAAAGACCTCGGCGAACTGGCGCGCTCCAATGAGCTGCAAACGCGGACTCGCCTGCTTCTCTATGCCACCGATCTTTATGACCAGATCGAGCAAACGGTGATTCCCTCGCTGCGAGCAGGATTCATCGTGCTGATGGATCGTTCGGCGCTCACCCTGGCCGCCCGCGCATCGGTCCGCGGCGTCGATCGAGAGTATCTCACGAATTTGTTTCGTTACCTCCCGTCAGCGTCCGCTTCCTTCCTCCTTGAGGTGCCCCCGGAGACGGCATTCAAGCGCCTCTTTGCGCAAGAGCAGAAGCTCATGCACCTCGAATTCGGTGGAGATATGGCGATTGAGGGGACGGTCTACGAACGCTTTATGGCCTATCAACGCCAGCTTCAGGCTGAGCTCAACAAACGGGCAAACAGTTGGGGGTGCGAGCGAATCGACGCAGACCGCTCGGTGCAGGCGGTGAACGCAGATCTTCGTGCCCGCATCGCCTCACTTCTGAACATTGAAGACACGCATTACCGGCCGAGCGAGAAGCTCCTGAGCGTTTGGAATGAGAGCTGATGCTCCACCTGGCGCTGATGCGGCACGGCAAAAGCTCATGGAAACAGCCGCTGCCCAGCGATCACGACCGCACGCTAAAGAAGCGCGGGCTTCGGCAAAGCCGCTGGGTTGCGCGCCGTCTTCTCGACGACGCCTGGTCATGCGAGCGACTCTTGGTGTCGAGCGCTCGGCGCGCTCAGGAGACAGCGGAGGTGCTGCTCAAGGCTGGGCATGAACCAACGTTTCGCCACGACCTGCAAGATCTCTATCACGCAAACGCGACGCAAACGGTCACCGTGATTCGCCGGTTTGCGCACGCTGATGAGCGGGTGATGGTGGTCGGTCATGAGCCGGGACTGACCGCCACAGTGCTGCAGCTGACAGGAGCTCTCGTCGATCTCAAAACAGCCGATTGCGCCCTTTTGGCGAGTGACGCGTCCGAGTGGGCATTAGCGACGGACACTCGGTGGTCACTGATCGACCTCATCAGCGCGCCGAGGTTGACATGACAGACGCTCAATCGGCGCGTCAGTATGCTGGCATTGACCTAGGCTCGAACAGCTTTCACATGGTTTTGGCGAGCGCCAACCCGACAGGTCGCTTACGCATAATCGACCGGCACAAGGAATACGTGCGCCTCGCCGCTGGTCTCGATGAGCACAACGACCTCTCGACAGAGGCGATCAACGCGGGTTTGGAGTGTCTTGAGCGCTTCGCTGACCGCCTGGTTGAGGTCCCACGCAGCCAGATCCGCTGCGTCGGTACGAACACCTTGCGACGCGCCCTCAACGCAGACGAGTTTCTGACTCGTGGAGAGGCTATTTTAGGTCGGCGTATCGAGGTCGTCTCGGGTCGTGAGGAAGCTCGACTAGTTTATCAAGGTGTTCTGCTCGACGAGCCTCAGCCCGGCAGCCGGCTCGTGATCGATATTGGTGGCGGCAGCACGGAGGTGATCATGGGAACGGAGGAAGGTCCGCACGAGCTCGACAGTATGCATTTTGGCTGCGTGAGCACGACCGCTCGTTTCTTTCCTGACGGTCAAGTGAGCGACGCGGCGATGCGCGCCGCCATCCTTAATGCCAAACGTCAGCTCCAACACCTCTACCCCGACTTTCGCCGTCGTTTCGATTTGGCCCTAGGTTCTTCCGGCACCATTAACTGTATCGGTCGGATCGTCACCGACCTGTTCCAAACTCGAGGCGTCATTACTCGCAGCGCATTGCATCGACTCGAACGCCTCGTGCTCGACGCGAAAGTCGTTGGGGGGTTCTCACACCCGGAGGTCAGTCCGAACCGAAGCTTGGTCCTTGCGGGCGGAATCGCTGTCCTTCAAGGCGTCATGTCGGCGCTCAAGCTCGAGAGTATCCGTCCCGTGGCAACTGCCTTGCGCGAGGGACTGCTCGTCGAGTTGATCGGACGCGAACGACACGGTGACCGACGTGAAGAGACGGTCGCCAATCTTGAGCGCCAATTCGATCTCGACCGCGCCCAAGCAACCCGCGTGGAGAGAACAGCGCTTTCGCTGTTTGATCAGGCCCCGAGTTGGGCAGACCATGGTCGTCAGGACGCGCGTGACCTGATTCGCTGGGCGGCGCGCCTTCACGAAGTCGGCATGTTTATGGGCTTTAGCGGCTACCAAAAGCACAGCGCCTATCTCGTTGCCAACTGCGATCTACCTGGATTTTCGCTCGATAAACAACGAGCGATCGCCGCCTTAGTGCTGTGTCACCGCGGTCAAATCAGCTCTCGACGACTCGACCGTTTCAAGCTCAGCGGGGTCTTCTACCCAAGACTGATGGCGCTGTTGAGGGTCGCTGTTCGCCTTAACAGACGGCGCTCGGATCGTCCGCTCCCTCAAGTGACTCTGCGCGCCCACGCTGACCAAATCGAGCTCATCTTTCCGTCCGGATGGCTTACAGAGCACCCGCTCGCAGAGCTCGATATGGAATCTGAGCAACGCCGCTGCGCCGAGGCCGGTTTGGAGCTGCTGGTGCGTTAGACGTCCTCTAGCGGACCGGCGCGACCCGCCCTGCCTCGATCCATTGACTCAGCGCAGGTGACTCCAGATCCCACCAGCTTGCAGCCTCATCGAGGCCAAGTTTCCACGCTGCGTAAGCCGTCACGAGCTGGCGGACCGTCGCTTCGACGGTCGGTCCACCGGTACCGCCGCAGGTTGCGGTGCACAGGAAGTTCGAGGGCGCCTCAAAATCGCAGTGCGTCGCTTGGGCGACGGACAGCGTCTGGGCGCTGCCTCGTTGATAGATGGCCACGCCGCTGTTGTTCGAATTGCACTGAGAGGGGTCTCCAGCGATGGCTGCGAGCATGCCCTCTAGGTCGGCTGCTTGCTCATCGAGGTTCCCCTCGCGCGGGGCGACAGGGTCTAACCCGAGCACCGCCACCGTGGCGTCGGCGTTCACGCCGGCGACTAAAGCAGCCATGCTGCCGGCGCTGTGACCGATAATCACGACCGGCAAATCGCCGACCTGCTCGATGAGGGTGGCCACCGCTTCGCCACCAGCGACCGGGTCCACGCCGCTGATCGAAGCGAAACACAGGTCGGAGACGATCGCTTCGATCCCATGAGAGGCTAAGTGCTCACCCCAACCCAAGAACTGCGACCGGCCGCGCGCAAAGCCGTGAAGAAAGAGCGCGTAGCCCTCGACGCGGCGGTTTTGCGGCTGAAACCGAACGGCGGTCATGGTGCAGCGGGGAGAGGCGGCGACGCGCAGCTCTTCACGCGTGAACTGTGTCGCTCCGCGCCCCGTGTAATCGGGGGCATCGCCCGAGTCATCCGGCGGCGCGCCGGCGTCGACAGGTTCCGGAGCGCCCGCATCGGGCGTCGGCGCTGAGCCTGAATCCGCCTCGGCGCCGGTGTCACGGCGGGCAGCGCCGGCATCAACAGGCGAGCTGCCGGCGTCCGGCGTGACCTGCGTACCGGCGTCAACCGGAGCTGCGGAGGTGCCGGCGTCGGCGGTCACGATGCGCTGACCGCTCGGTTCGGTGGGCGCGCCACAAGCGGCGAAAACAATGAGTGGTGCGGCGAACGCAAGACGCATGACGGACTCCTACAATAACCTACTACTGAGGAGATTTTTGTCGTTTTTGCTATCCGTCAGGTCGCGGAGTCACCAAAAAATAGCTGGCGACTCAACTCAATAGACACCTTCGGGTCGGCCCAGAGCTGTTGCCCGAGCGGCCCGGTCGCTTGGCGCAGAAGCGCATCGCTGCTGATCATCAAGAGCGCCGCGCGCAGGTTCAGGCCGGGTCGAACGATCCCGCTCCCCTCGCTCGCGATCCAGCGCTCGACGGTCGTGATCACCGGGTCCAAGAATTCGAGGATACGCGCACGCGCCGCGCCCCGATCATCGATCAGGTCACGCACCACGATCGCCGAGAAAGTCGGTCGGTCGCTCAGGAAGGTCAGGTAGTCGCTGGTCATCCCCATGAGGCGCTTCGCGAAGGGTGCCTGCGAGACAAAACTCGGGGCTAGAGCCTGTGCCAGATCAGCAAAGAGCGCCTCTTGGACTGCGAGGTAGAGCTTCTCTTTGCTGCCGTAATGGTAGAGCAGCGAGGCGCGCCGGATCCCGGCGCTGCTGGCGATGTCGGCGAGCGATGCGGAGTCGTAACCGAACTCGCCAAAGTGGGTCTCAGCCGAGGTCAAAATCCGCAGCTTGGTGGGCACCTTAATCGCATCTTTTCTGGGGCGTCCCATCGCAACCTCGCCGCTGGTTATCATCTGGCTAGTCGATAATGCACAATGCCGGCGCCTGGCTAGGGGGGTACGTGCCTGCCGACGCACCCGGCGACAGCTCAGAAGAAAAATGCGCCCTGGACATAGACGGTCAAAGGAACGGAGCCATACTCACTGCCGAGGGCAAGCTGCGCCGGCCCCGCTGTGGGCAACGACAAGGTTGGCCTGCGCCCTAGACCGGCGAGCGCCCCCAAACTCAGCGTCGCTTGATCCCCTGCGCTCCAGGTCAAGCTGGGCATCGCCATCACGCTAGGATCCTCGGCGTTCACGAGCACCGCGCCGCCCAGCGTCCACAAGGGGGCCAGCTGATAGCTGCCGAGAATCGCTCCATAAAGACGACCTAGCTGCACCAACTCACCGCGCTGATACCGTTCGCCGGCGAGCTGAGTCAGATAGTCATCGGGAGCGGACGCACCCAGGGTCTGCACGTAGAGCTCGATGTTGATGAAGGTTTTGGCGGTCGGTTTGTACTGAGCCCCCAAGACGGATCGCACGAAGGCGCCCGCGTCTGTGTGCGTCCAGTTAAGGTCACCGTAGGTACCGATCGAGCCGCCGTCGTAGAACATCGAGACCCCGAGCACCGGCTCATCAAAGAGCCACCCCGCGAAGCCCTCCACCTCAAGCGCATCGCCAACGCTGCCTTTGCCGTGCGCGACAAAGGCGGCGTCGCGCCATGCGAAGGCATCGAAGCGCTCGCCAGCTTGAGCGAGGTACGCGCCGAGCAGCGTGATGCGGCCAGACATCCCCTCAAACCAGTCCAACCTCAGCGCATCCACACCCGCCTTGTAGCTGTTATCAATGGTCGTCGGCGCAAAGGGCGCCACGAGGTCGAGCGGCGTAAAAACGCGCCCCTTCCCGAAGGTGACAGGCTGGCGACCCAGGGTGAGTCTCAACCGATGGATGTCCCAGCGCAGGCTGGCGCGATCGAGCCGGGCGCGCAGGCTCAGCTGCGGATCATCGACCCAGTCGTAACTCAAGGGGAGGAGCTCATCGGCGCGACGAGCTACGCCTGTATCGAGCCCCAGCGAGGCTTGCCCTTGCGTCATCGTCAGCGTCGGGTGGAGCTCGAGGCGCAGCGCGCGACGCGGCCGCCACACCAGCTTGAGGCGGCCGTCCGCAACCGAGGAACCGGAGGCTCCGAGCAGCGCGCCAGGCACCTCGTTCTCGTACGGTGCTGGAAAGGTACCCAGCGAGAACAGCTTAAGGTGGCCGGTGGTATCGAGCGCCGAGCGCGCCGAGGCCAGGCTGGGGTGGACCAACAGCGCCAGCCAGAGGCTACTTCGGGCTAACGCCTTAGCGCCGCTCATCGCTCTCGATGTTGCCATCGCGCATCCTCACGACGCGCCGCGCGACGTCGATGACCTCAGGATCATGGGTCGAGAACAAAAAGGTCACACCCTGCTCTTCGTTCATGCGCCGCATCAACGCGATCAGATCCTGCTTGGTCTCCGAGTCGAGATTGGCGGTCGGCTCGTCCGCTAGAATGATGCTCGGGTTGGTGGCGATCGCTCGCGCCACCGCCACACGCTGTTGTTGTCCCCCAGAGAGCTCCGACGGGCGGCGATCTTCCATCCCCTTCAAGCCGACCGCTGCGAGCACCTCGGCGGCGCGCTGCCGCCGCTCCTCGGCGCTCTTGCCTTGTAACAAAAGCACGAACTCCGTGTTTTCACGTGCGGTGAGCACGGGGATCAGGTTGTACGACTGAAAGATAAACCCCACGTGGTCTCGGCGCAGGTCACTACGCTCCGCTTTGCTCATCGCGCTCACCTCCGCACCCGACACGGTCACCCGGCCCTCGGTGGGGGTATCTAAGCCTCCGATCAGATTGAGTAAGGTGGTCTTACCCGAACCCGAGGGCCCCATGATGGCGGTAAACTCGCCCTGCTCGAGCGTCAGCGTGAGCCCGCACAGCGCCTTCACGAGATGCTCGCCATCTTGGTAGTGACGCGAGGCGTTCTCGATCGCTACAATCGCCATAAATCCTCCAAAGCCTAATGCGCACGCAAGGACTCGACCGCCTCGAGCCGCCCCGCCCTGACCGCCGGCCACAGCGCAGCGAGGACGGCAAACCCTAGATGCGCGACGCTCCAAGCCACCGTCTGCGTCCAGGCGTAGATTCCGTTGATGTGTGTGTCCATGGCGACCCCGCTCACCGGCGTTGCGTCCTGCATCATCGCATAGTCAAACCCATACTCGACCAGTGGAAACGAGACGGCGAGACCCAGCGCCAAACCCAGCAAAACGCCAAAGGCGCCCAGCAGGAGCCCCTCAGCCATGAGCAGTCGGGTCAAACCGAACGGGCGCATCCCAAGCGCCTGCAGCATCCCCATCTCTCGGGTCCGCTGAAACAGGCTCATCAGCAGGACGTTGAGGATCCCGATGGTCGAGAGGATCGCTAAGAAACCGAGCGTGACGGCGCTGCTGACTCGATCGAGCCTGCGCGCATTGTACAGGGTCGACAGCGCCTCCTCCCACGGCAGGACCTCGAACCCGTCACCCGCTGCGGATGTGATCGCACCGAGTAAGCTGCTCGGCGCCTCAAACTCAGCCACCTGAACCGCAACTTGAGTCGCTGGGTCCTGAACATCCGGGATCAGGTTCTGAACCGCCGAGAGCGTGGCGAGCACGAAGAAGGCGTCCATCGCCGCCGAGCCCACCTCAAACGTGCCCGCAACGCGAAACGGGAACCCCTGAAGCTCGCCCTTTCGACTCGACGTGACCACGACCTTATCACCGACGCTGACCTGCAACCGCTTCGCCAGCGTCACGCCGATCAACACCTCGCCGTCAGAGTCCGGCTGCAGCCAGGCGCCCTCTTTGAGCTTGTCAGGAATCTGGCTGATGGCGCGCTCGGCTTCCGGCTCGACCCCGTTGAGCGCAACGGCTACCGAGTTGTTCGGCGAGGCGATCATCCCGCCGACAAAAATTCGCCTCAAGACCGTCGTATCCGGGTGCGCATCGGCGAGGCGCTTCGCCAGCGCCGAGGAGTCTGGGATGAGCAACTCAGGGTCCTTACTCTTTTGATAGCCCAGCGGCTGAACGACGACATGTCCGGCGGCGGCGCGCACCGTATCTCGAACCACGTTGACCCAAGCACCCTCTTGAAAATTGGTGGTGGCGATCAAAATCATGAGGCTACCTGCCACCGCCCCAGCCGCTAGAAAACTCTGCGTCGGCCGCCGCGTCAGGTTTCGATAAGCCAGGCGAAAGATCATGACCTACTCCTGCGCCAGCGCCACGATGGGGTCCAAGCGCGCCGCCCTGACTGCCGGCCACAAACCGCCGAGCAGAGCAGTCAACATCACCGCCATCAGCGGCAGCACCAGCGCGCTCGGGTCCAACGAGCCATAAATGACCGGGTCGAGCATCACCCCGTTAAAGACAAAGCCCTTCCCGTCCTCAACCTCGAGCGGGAAGCCGACGTACACCATCGCAAGATGCGCACACCAACCGAGCGCAACACCTAAAGCGCAGGAGACGAGCCCCATCAGACCCGACTCGAGTAAGATCATCTGGACAATCTTTGAGGGCTGCAAGCCGAGCGAGATCAACAGACCCAGCTCCCGGGTGCGCTCGTAGACGGACATGAGCAGCGTGTTGATGATCATAAAGCCGGTCAAGAACATGATGATCGCCACCATAATGTAGCTCGACGCCGACATCATCCCCTCCATCTGCACCAGCTCCGGCGCGATCTCGGTCCAGGCGCGAACCGCTAAATCGCTCCACTGTGCGGAGAGTTCGGCGGTGCTCTGAGCGATACGATCGAAGGCTTCGGTGACCACGACCACCTCGTGCACGCCATCGCCGAGGACCAACAGCTCTTGGGCTGTACTCAGCGGCAGCACGGCGCCGCTGTCGGTGGCGACGTTGCCGGTCGAATAGATCCCAACCACGGGGTACACCTGATTAGCGATGCTCCCGTCGAGCGCGCTGGCCACGACCAAGAGCTGATCGCCAACCTTCAACTGCGTCTTGTCGGCGAGCTCGCGCCCGATAACCGCCTGCCCTTCAGCGCTGAGCCAGGTGCCCTCCTCGATGCGCTGGTCCAACTCCGTCATGCGCGCTTCCGCGACACGGTCGACGCCCATCAGTTTGCCCGGCGCCGCCTTATCATCGTCTCCTGCGAACATGGCGTAGGCCTGCACTCGAGGTGCGACCGTTTTGATCCCATCCCGGGTGCGCAGTTGCGCGATCACCGCGGCGGCTTCTGGGACCACGTCGTACGGGTTCTGGGTTTCGGGGTAGTCTCGATGGTTAATCTGAATGTGGCCGGTGCTGCGATCGACCGTGGCGCCGCGCATCACCTGCATAAATCCGCCGGTATACGACGCCATCCAGATACAAAACGCCACGCCCAGACCCATGGTCAACGCGGTCAGGACCGTCCGCCTCTTGTTACGCCACAGGTTGCGCCATGCGATCTGAGCGAGCACTTAGTCTCTCAACGACTGCAAGCTAAAGAGCCGCTCGTCCAAGCGGACATCAAGCTCCAGCTTTTCAATGAGGATTTCCGTGAATTCACCTGGCTTATCATGCGGCGTAAAACGCATCCGGTGGGGTACCATTTTGCCCGCGACCGGCTTGAGGTCGGTGTAGCTCATGGTGCGCACTTTGACGCCCTTTTCCGAATAGAAAACCTGCTCGAGCGGGACGCCGTCGTCGGTCACCGTGACGTCAACATAACCCCACACGACCGGCGTTTTTGGCTTGGGTGTGCAGCGGATCGTCTTTTGACCTGCGACGGGCGCCTGCGGCGCCAGCTCGAAGAGATAGTCGTCGCTCAACCGGGTCCCTTGGACGAGGTCATCGTTGGTGATGTGGCTGCCCATGTAGGCGCCGCTCATCATGGCGCTCGGCACGCGCATGGTCCGGTCGGTGTTGGGTAGGTAGTTCCACAGCTTGTCCTTGACCTTGAGGGTCGCCATCCCGCGATCTTTAGCCGGCTCGAGAAACCGCGTCAGGCTGTAATCGCTCCCCTTGGACCAACCCTCCATGGTCATGCTGCGCTCGTAACGCTTTGTCTTGACGCGCATCCGCATCACGCTGTGGCTCGACGCACCGCGGCTGCTCTCGTCGACCTGCTGCAGCAGCGCCTTAAGCGACTTCGCATCGACCGGCTTCGCCGCAGCAGGAGACGCAAAGAACCAAGGCGCCGAGGCGACCAACACCATCCACATCATGAGCTCCTCGACCCGTCGACGCCTTCGGTTGTGACCGAACTTAGCCCGTCGATCAACCCGGCTATAGGCAACCGTTCGCCACCGCGACCGCCGGCGGCCCATACGACCGGACCACCGAGTCGAAGCGGTCCTACCTGCAAACACCCCTTGCGCGGCTGCGTATTGCGCGCGAGGGCGCTTGCACTCTGAGGCGACGAGCGACGAAAGCGAGCGACTCTTATGCTCACCTTGCTACGGCACGCTGATCTCTATGCCCCGCACGCCGTCGGCCTGCGCGACCTGCTCATCGGCGGCGGCCAGGTCCTCGCCATCGGCAAGAACCTCCCTGCACTGGGCGGCGCTGAGGCCGTCGAAGAGGTCGACCTCGAGGGTCGGCGCGTCGTGCCCGGGTTGGTCGACTGCCACGTCCACGTGACGGGCGGCGGCGGCGAGGACGGCTTCGCCTCGCGGGTCCCACCGCTGGCGCTCAGCCGCTTCGTGCGCGCAGGCATCACGAGCTGCGTGGGCGTTCTTGGGACGGACGGCAGCACCCGCACGATGCGCGAGCTGGTGGCCACGACGCTGGGCTTGCGCGAGCAGGGCCTCTCGGCGTGGTGCTACACCGGCAGTTATCAGTACCCACCGATCACGCTCACTGGCTCCGTGCGCGACGACATCGTCTTCATCGACCCAGTCATCGGCGTCGGTGAGTTCGCCCTCAGCGACCACCGCTCATCACAACCCACGCTCAGCGAGTTTTTGCGCCTGGTCTCAGACGCCTATGTCGCGGGGATGATCTCAGGCAAGTCAGGGTTCTCACACCTGCACATGGGAGATGGATCGAGGGGTTTTGAGCTCATACGACGAGCGCTCGACGAGAGCGAGCTGCCTGCGCGCGTGTTCCACCCCACGCACATCAACCGACGCAAAGCGCTGTTCGCTGAGGCGCTCAAGCTGAGCGAACGCGGGGTACCGATGGATGTCACCGCCTTCCCAGCCGACGATGACAGCTACAGCGCCGCCGAGTCCATCGAGCGATGGATCAAAGCAGGCTGCGACCTCAACAACCTGACCTGCAGCAGCGACGGCGCAGGGTGCCTGCCCGTCTTTGACGAGCATGGCCACATGACCCACATGGACATCGGTCAGCCCGTCACCTTGATCGAGACGCTCGCCGAGCTGCTCGAGGCGGGCCTACCGCTCGAGCGTGTCCTGCCTGTGTTTACGTCGAACCCAGCACGGATCGCCGGTCTGACTCGCAAAGGCCGCATCGAGGTCGGGCTCGACGCCGACCTCGTCGTCCTCTCACCAAACCACCAGGTCATCTCCGTCCTCTCACGGGGGCAGTGGATGATGCGCGACAAAAAATTGCTTCGTCGCGGCACCTTTGAAGGATCAAGCGCATGAGCCCAGCACGCAGTGAACAGGACGAGACTCGGGGGTGGATCATCCCGGTCGGTGGCGCCGAAGAGAAGGTCGGGCACCCCAAGATTCTGCAGCGCTTTGTCCGCCTAAGCGGCGGTGATGAGGCGAAGATCGCCATCATCCCAACCGCATCGGCGCTCGATGAGACCGGCACCCAATACGAAGACCTCTTCGTCGAGCTGGGCGCGCACAAGGCAAAATCGCTGCCTTATCGTGAGCGCGCCGACACCGAGGATGCGGACTGGCTGGACACTCTGAACGAAGCGACCGGTGTCTTCTTTACAGGAGGCAACCAGCTGCGCCTGTCGGCGACCTTGGGCGGCACCGCCGTCGCGGCGCTCGTTCGCCGATTGAACGCGCGCGGCGTGACCGTCGGCGGGACGTCAGCCGGTGCGGCGATCCTGCCCGAGCATATGATCGCTTACGGCGGCATCGGCGGCACGCCGAAGGCCGGCATGGTGTCCTTGGCGCCCGGTTTGGGGCTGACCAACCGCTTCCTGATCGACCAACACTTTCGTGAGCGAGATCGCCTAGGGCGCCTGTTGAGCGCGCTGAGCTTCAACCCCTTTGCGGTGGGTTTAGGCCTCGACGAAGACACCGCCGCCTTCATCTCGCCCGAGAACGTGATCCATGCGGTCGGCTCTGGCGCCATCACCGTGGTGGACGTCTCACAGCTCAGCCACTCCTCCATCGCTGAGGCGCGCGAGGGTGAGCCGCTGTGCATGACCGACGTCCGCGTCCATATTCTGCCTCATGGGGCATCTTTTGACCTCAACACCCTTCAAGCGTCACCGCCCGAAGGATAACACCCAGCATCTTCGCTGCCCGATTGGAGCCTGTTATGCAGATCGTCGAACGCCGCGTCTATCGAGGTCCTAATCAATACGCCCGGTTCAAAGTGATCCGGATGACCTTGGATCTCGGTCCCCTCGAAGACTACCCAAGCGCGACCATCCCTGGGTTTACGGACCAGCTGCTCGATTGGCTGCCGACGCTTCATGAGCACGGCTGCTCCTACGGCGAACCCGGTGGTTTTGTGCGGCGACTCCGGGAGGATGACGGCACCTGGATGGGTCATATCCTCGAGCACGTCGCGATCGAACTCCAAGCGCTCACAGGGGCCGGCGTCACCTTCGGGAAGACCCGCGGCACCGGACAATCCGGACAGTACCACGTGGTGTATTCCTATGAGGAGGAACGCGTCGGGCTCGCCGCCGCGGACTTGGCGATGGAGATGATCCATCACGCCATCCCAGAGGCGCTGCGAGGGGACGCCAAGGTCCGAGATGACTTCAACTTCGAAGAAGAGCTCGATGAGCTGATCACCTACGCGCAACGACGGCAGTTTGGCCCCTCAACGGCCTCGCTGATCCGCGCAGCGGAGGCACGCGACATCCCCTGGCTCCGCCTCAACGACTACTCGCTGGTTCAGTTCGGTCACGGGAAGTACCAAAAGCGAATCCAAGCGACCATCACCTCAGAGACCCGGCACATCGCCGTTGAGATCGCTTCGGATAAAGAGGAGACCAACGACCTGCTCACCGCCATCGGCGCGCCGGTCCCGCGCCAAAAGCTCGTCCAATCTGCTCGGCGCGCGGTGCGCGCCGCCGAGTCGCTCGGCTATCCGGTCGTGGTGAAGCCCTACAACGCCAACCACGGTCGCGGCGTATCACTCAATCTGCGCTCGGCCGAGGAGGTCGAGGCTGCTGTCGACAAAGCTAAGGAGCACGGCAGGAGCGTGCTGGTTGAGCAGATGATCGAGGGGTTTGATCACCGCATGCTGGTCGTCGACGGCACCCTGATCGCCGTGTCAAAGCGCGTCCCAGGCCACGTGGTCGGTGATGGGCAACGGACGATCGCCGAGCTCGTCGATGAGGTGAACCAAGACCCGAGGCGAGGCGTCGGTCACGAGAAGGTGCTGACCCGTATCGAGATCGACTACCAAGCCAAGCGCCTGCTCGAGGCGGCTGACTATACGGAAGAGACGGTGCTCGAGGCGGGCGAGGTCTTCTACCTACGCTCAACGGGTAACCTCTCCACCGGCGGCACGGCGATCGATATGACCGACCTGGTGCACCCGGACAACCGGGAGATGGCGCAGCGTGCAGCCCGGGCTATCGGACTCGACGTCGCAGGTGTCGACTTCATCACCCCGGACATTACCCGCTCGTACCGTGAGATCGGCGGCGCCATCTGCGAGGTCAACGCGGCGCCTGGGTTTCGGATGCACGTCGCCCCAACCGAAGGCACCCCGCGCGATGTAGCGGGACCCGTCATGGACATGCTCTTCCCCAAAGACACCCCCACCCGCATCCCGATCGCGGCGCTCACGGGGACCAATGGCAAAACCACCACGGCGCGCATGCTGGCGCACATCATGAAAATGTCGGGGGCCACCGTTGGGCTGACCACAACCGACGGCGTCTATGTCGATGGCCAGCGCACCGCGTCCGGCGACATGACCGGACCCCACTCGGCGCAGATGGTGCTGCGGGATCCCAAGGTCGACACCGCCGTGCTCGAGACCGCACGCGGCGGCTTGCTGCGCTCAGGGCTTGGTTATTCGTCCTGCGACGTCGGCTGTGTCCTCAACATCTCGAGCGATCACCTCGGGCTCAAAGGCGTCGAAACCCTCGAGCAGCTCGCCGAGATCAAGCGCATCGTCGTCGAGGTGGCGCGCGACTGCGCCGTGCTCAACGCCGACGACATGCACTGCTTGAAGATGGCGTCGCACACCGACGCCGAGCGCATCGCCTACTTCACGATGGACCCACGCAACCCGCTGGTGCTGCAACACATCGAAGCCGGTGGGCTGGCGATCGTCCTTGAGCAAGGCATCAAAGGGCAGATGATCACGCTGTATGATGACGGGCTGGATCTCCCCTTACTCTGGACCCACCTCATCCCCGCCACGATGGAGGGTAAGGCGCTGCACAACGTGCAGAACGCGCTCGCCGCAGCCCTCATGGCTTATGCCATGGGCACCAAGGTCGATAACATCCGTCAGGGTCTGCGCACCTTTGACACCTCCTTCTTCCAAGTCCCTGGTAGGATGAACGTGTACGATGAGCACCCCTTCAAGGTGATCCTCGACTACGGCCACAACCCGGCCGCGATCCAAGCGATGATCAACCTGAGCTTGCGGCTCGATGTCGAGGGACGTCGGCTCTGCGTCATCTCGGCGCCTGGCGATCGTCGCGACGAAGACATCCGCGCCATCGCTCGCCAAGTCGCCCACGGCAACTTCGATCAGATCATCATCCGGCGCGACGACTCGCGTCGCGGGCGCGGTGACGAAGAGGTCCCGCGCCTGATCGAAGATGAGCTGCTGGCGAGCGGCGTCGACGCCTATGCGATCAAGATCATTATCGATGAGCAAGAGGCGGTCGACGCGGGGCTGCGGATGGCTCAGCGAGGTGATCTGTTGCTCATCTTCGGTGATGCGACCACGCGCTGCTGGAAGCAGATCGTCTCGTTCACGCCAGCCGACGCGTCCGCCGCGGATACTGAGCGCACACGGGACGTTGAGGTGGCGCTCAAGCAAGAATTTTCGTCGCCGCAGCTGCTGGACTTGCCGAACCTCGAAAGCCTGATCATCGACGAGCGCGGCGCGCGTCTTGCGGCTGAGGACTCCGACTGACCATGCACATCGCCGACTCGAGACGGCTCACAGGCAGCAACCTCCAAAGCGCCAACCCCTGCGCAGTCGCCGAGGTGCGCTTTACGTCCGGCGACGACGTTGAGCGTATGCTGGCGCGCTGGCGCGAGGCGCTCCGCGCGCTGTGCGCCGAGCTCGGGGTCGACTTCGGTGAACCCTTCGTTCGAGCCTATCAAGGCGGAGCGAGCATCGGCTTCGACGCGCCCATCGATGCGCTCTACGCCGCCACAGAGATCAACGAAGAGGCGATCCACCAAGCGACTCAAGACGCTCAGCGCGCCGACGATCGGGCGGTTGAGCGCCTGCGTCGCGCGCTCCAAGGCGAGGGGAACCCGCAGTTGATTGCGCTCGAACGCGCCGCCAACGAGCGAGGCTGTCCCTTCCTCTGGGACGACGACGAGGTCTCGGTCGGCTTTGGTCAAATGGCGCAGGTCTGGCGCGCCGACGAGCTCCCGGACGCCGACGCGGTCGACTGGGCTTCTGCCGCGCCCATCCCAGTGGCGATGATCACCGGCACCAACGGCAAAACAACGACATCAAGAATGCTGACACGCATCTTGAAGACATCGGGATTATGCGTTGGTTCCACCTCAACTGATGGCGTCTGTGTTGACGAGGAAATCGTCGAGGCTGGGGACTGGACGGGGACGGGCGCTGCGCGCATGGTGTTGCGACGCCAAGAGATCAACGCAGCGGTCCTCGAGACCGCGCGCGGCGGGCTGCTCCGGCGCGGCTTATCGATGAGCGGCTGCGACGTGGCGGTGCTCACAAACGTGGCAGCGGACCACCTCGGCGACTATGGCATCGACGACGTCGCAGCGATGGCGCAGGTCAAGTCACTGATCGGCAAAGCGCTCAAGCCGGGAGGTCATCGCGTCATCAACGCCGACGATCCACACCTCATGCAGCGGCGTCTTGAATGCGACAGCCCAATGGTCTTGTTCAGTATGCGCCACGACAACGAGGCGCTGCTCGCGCACCGGCTAGCGGGCGGCTCATGTTGGTGGCTTGAAGACGACGTCATCCAATTTGCTCAAGCCGGCGAGGTCACGCAGGTCCTTGCGGCACGCGCCATCCCTTGCAGCTTTGACGGCGCGGCGCGCCACAACATCAGCAACGCCCTGGCCGCAGCCGCAGCAGCGCAGGTCCTCGGCGTCTCCTTAGCGACGATTGCGAGAGCGCTGTCCAGCTTTGGCGCATCGCCGAGCGACAACCCAGGCAGGTGTCAGCTCTTCGAGGTTCAAGGGGTCCGCCTGCTGCTCGACTTCGGACACAACGCGCACGGGCTTCAAGCGATCCTAACGCTGGCGCAAGGGCTGATCGAATCGCAACCGAGCGCGCGGCTCTGTGTCAGCCTGGGGCAAGCCGGCGACCGACTCGATTCAGAGATTCTCGAACTCAGCGAGACGCTCGCCGACGTCGCGCCCGATCACATCATTCTAAGGCAGATGGCAGGATACGAGCGCGGCCGCCAGCCATCCGAGGTCGCTGAGTTGATCCGGCAGGGGCTGCTCGAGCGCAGCTACCCACCTGAGCGCGTCGCCATCGTCGAGGGCGAGCTCACCGCTCTTGATGAGGCCATGACCTGGGCTGAGCCCGGTGATCTCATCATGCTGCTCGTCCATCTCGAGCGAGAGGCAGTCGCCGACTGGGTCGCGGCGCGGCGCTAGCGAACCAGGCGCCCGCTCACTTCACCAAAAACGTCTGCTTGGCGTACCCGAAGGTGACGCCGCCGCCTGTGTGCACCTCGAGCCGCGCACGCGTCGGGAGAATCGCAGCAGCTGGCAGCGCGCCCATCTGACCTGCGTTAATCCCCGTCGTCCCGTAAGGCTGGGACTGGTTCGCCGTCGTGTGCCAATAGTAGCCGGCGTGCCGGCTCCCACCTGCCGGCCAGGACCCTGGGCCCCCACCGCATTCGCCGTTGGTTCCCGGCGTCAACAGCAGCCACTGCCCTTGCGCCGTCCGCACGTAGACCTCGTGACCGCCGCCGCCACCATCCTGTCGGCTGTAACTGTCATCATCAGAGGTCGTGGCGACCATTTTGGTCGAGGTCGCCAGCGTGGTTACCTGGGCACGAAGCGCGGTCATCTGCCCTTCGGAGAAGGGCTGATTGTTCGCTAAGTTGGTGTACGAGAGACCCACCTCATAATTGTGAGTGCCGCTCGGCGAACTGTCCGGTGTGATCTGCGTCTGGTTCACCCAGTCGTACATGCGCGCTTCGTCATCGGCGCATTTGTAGAAGGGGTTGGATCGATCCCACTCCGCCGCAACGAGTTGGTTCGAGTTGTTCAGGCGCATGCGCAACCAGCCGCCACCCTCCGTGCTCATGTCGCAGCTGACCTGAAACGGCGCGACGCCGCCCTCGCCGTCTGGGTTGATCCAGTAGGTGCCCGTCGCAGCCTGAGGGCGAGCCGTCTTGACCGCTTGGCAACTCACCGCCGCACGCGCCGGGCTCGACCCGAGCGGCGCAACCACGCAGTCATTGGTGCACTCATCGTCGTTGTTGTTGTTACCATCGTCACAGGCCTCGACGTTGACTTGGACGATACCATCACCGCAGGCCGCGGCGGCGCAGCTGTTGAGGCAGGCGTCCGTCTGGACCTCGTTGCCGTCATCGCAGGCTTCGTAGCCCTCCTCACCGATTCCGAGATCCACCCGCCGCACCCCGTCGCCGCAGCGCGCCGCCAGACAGCCATTGCGACACGCGTCCGCGTCGTTCGCGTTCCCATCGTCACAGCCCTCATAACCCGGCTGACCCACCTCGAGATCGGCGCGCGTCACGCCGTCACCGCAGGTCGCCTCTGCGCAGGTCGTCAGGCACGCATCGGTCTCGATCTCGTTGCCGTCGTCGCAGGCCTCAACGCCGGCGCGCACCACCCCCTCGCCGCAGCGCGCCCGCGCGCAGGTGGTCAGGCAAGCGTCTTGCTGATCTTGGTTGCCGTCATCGCAGGCTTCGAGCCCTTGAGCGACCAAGCCATCGCCGCAGCGGGCGGCGGTGCAGTCGGTCAAGCAGGCGTCGGTGTCGACATCGTTGCCGTCATCACAGGCTTCCCGGCCTGCCCAGACCTGGCCGTCGCCGCAGCGTGCGACCGTACACGTGCTGAGGCACGCGTCCGTGTCGAGCTGGTTGCCGTCGTCACAAGCCTCGACCCCAATGTACAGCACACCATCGCCGCAGCGCGCGGCGCGACAGCTTGACAGGCAGGCGTCGGTTTCGACTGGGTTGCCGTCATCGCAGGCTTCGCCTGGGTCGACCACGGCGTTGCCGCAGCGCTCGATGGCGCAATCGGCCGAGCAGCCATCGCCGGGGTCCACGTTCCCATCGTCGCAAGCCTCCGGCGCGCCCCCTTCGGTCCGCAAGATGCCGTCGCCGCAGCGCGCCTCACGGCAGCCGTTGGTGCACTGATCCGCGTTGGAGCGGTTTCCATCATCGCAGGCTTCGCCTTGGTCGACGACGCCATTGCCGCAGCGCTCCAATCGGCAGCCCGGTGTGCAGCCGTCGCCGAGCGCTTCGTTGCCATCATCACAGGCTTCATAACCCTCGTCGCCCCGAGCGAGGTCGCTGCGCTGAATTCCGTCGCCGCAACGCGCCGTGAGGCAGCCGTTGGTGCAGGCGTCGGTGTCGGCGTCGTTGCCATCGTCGCACTGCTCACCGGCGTCGATGCGCCCGTTCCCGCAGCGCTCCAACTGACAGCTCGAGGAGCAACCGTCGAACTCAGCGCGGTTGCCGTCGTCGCACTCCTCAAAGCCCTCCTCTTCGGGGGTCAAATCTTCTCGCAAGATGCCGTCACCGCACTGCGCTAACCGGCAGGCCGACGTGCACGCGTCCGCTTGCTCGGCGTTGCCGTCATCGCAGGCTTCATGCCCGGGATCCGTTGGCGCCAAGTCGGCTCGAAGGATCCCGTCGCCGCAGCGCGCCGGAGCGCAGGTGTTGAGGCAAGCGTCCTCGTCGATGCCGTTGCCGTCATCACAGGTCTCACCCTCTTGAACCACGCCGTCACCACAACCAGAAGGTCGACAGTCGCTGCAGCCGTCGGTTGGGTCATCATTGCCGTCGTCACAGCCCTCGCCCGGCCCAACGACCCCGTCGCCGCAACGCGCCACCTGGCAGTTTGTAAGGCACGTATCCGTGTCGACGTCGTTGCCGTCATCGCAGCCTTCATAGCCTGGCTCGTCAGCTTCGCGGTCGCGCCGAACCACCCCATCACCGCAAAACGCGACCACGCAGGTGTTCAAGCATGCATCATCGTCCATCGTGTTGCCGTCATCGCAGGCCTCAAAGGCTTCTTCGCCTTCGCCGCGATCGCGCCGTACGACACCGTCACCGCAGCGCGCCGGGACGCAGGTCGTCAGGCAGGCATCGTCATCGCTCGTGTTGCCATCATCGCAGCCCTCATAGGCTTCATCGATCGGCTCGAGGTCCGCCCGCAGCGTCCCATCGCCGCAGCGCGCCAAGGCGCAGGCGGTCGTACACGCGTCGGTGCTGTCCTCGTTGCCGTCGTCGCAGGCTTCACCCAGCTCGACGGTCCCGTTGCCGCAGCGCGCCTCCGTCTCTCGCACGACCACTTGCTCACTGCATGAGGTCAGCACCAACACGAAACACAGCGCCTTGAGCGATGTGTGGGCGGAACGTAGAGCCATCGCGGCGACCCTCCAAAGCGTCGACGCACAGCATGGACGAGGAGCTACGCTCCGACAACCCAGCGCCCTTTACCAAGCGCGAAGTTTGCGGTCGTCAGGTTCTCGTCGGGAAAAAAAGAACCCGCCAGCACAGAGGCTGGCGGGTGGCGGGGCGGACGGGACTCGAACCCGCGGCCTCCGGCGTGACAGGCCGGCGTTATAACCAACTTAACTACCGCCCCAAACGGTAAGGTAAGCTCGGCTTACCCGCTGGTGAGGAGGCTTATGAAGGGCGTCTTCGCGGCTGTCAAGCCTGAAGCAGCGTAAAATAGCGGCAGCGCAACTCATCTCAGCGCAACCTTCTACAGTTGACCATGCGCAGTCTTGCCGTGTCCGTAAGTTACCCGCTAACCGACATCGAGTAATTTTTAGTGATCGCGTAAAGAGAGACCAATGAATAGCGAACAATCTGGAACGACTGAACTGCTAAGCCATAAAGCGACTAAGATAGGTATTGCCCTTGCGGTGATTGCGATACTGTTCCTCGCGTGGTGTTACTGGCCAATCTCGAGCGACTACAACCCCGGCCCCCCACGTCTGGAACTCAGTCTGGATGTCGCTCAAGGGGAGCGCTTACACGACGTCAAGCGAGGCACGGGCGACCAAATGGACCAAGTCGCCTTTATTATTGCGCAAGAGTCCGACCAAAAAATCTGGTTTGAGGGTCGAATCACCCAAGTGGTTAGCTCGGTGTCATCCATCCACTTTTACCGACGCGCTGATCGCCGCGAGATGATCGCTACCATCAAACAAGGCTCAAAAACCCACCTACTCGCAAGCAGCGGTGAGTCCTTTATCCTCAGCCCAGAGCTCAGCAGCGTTGATCAACGCACAGAACTACGAGGCGACTCGAAGCACTTTGCCTGGATCGCCAATGATGATGACGGCGCCCATGTGCTGTTTTTCAATGGCACCACCTTTACCCTAGGTGAAGCGATGTCGAGAATGAGCTCGATTACGGCCATGGAAGACGGACAGACCGTCACCGCCGAAGGGATGTACAAAGGCGCAACCGCTTATGGCTACGACACACACGTCTTTAGTCGCCATAACGGCGGTAACGTCGTCAAGCTCAAGAAACTTGGCGAGAAATCGTTTACTTTAATGGGCAGCAAACCCTCGGGTGAATGGCACGTTGTGGTTGATCATAAGGTCAGCGAACCCTTCGAAAAGATTGTAAACTACAAGCAAGCTGAAGAGCTCGCTCGAGTCGCTTATCTTGGCAAACGCAAAGACGGTTGGCGAATCTTTGTCGAGAGCCGAGTCAAAGACGATGCGCAGCAAGCCGAACACGGTCCGTTTGACTGGATCGGAACGGCCGATCGGGCGCCTTGGCTTTACGACTACAGCGACCCTTACGACCAGTTTCACTTCATCGCAGGTCGTGGCGAAAACCAACACGTCGGCTTGTATGCGACAGGCAACGGCGTCGAGCTCAGCCCCGCCTTTAAGACGGTCACGTATAAAAACCTCAAGGCTGGCAAAAAGCCACTTTATGAAGGCGCTAAAGAAGAAACAGTCGCACTCATCCATGGTGCCAAAGCGGGCGCAAACTACGCCGCAATTAGCCGACTAAAGGTGATCGAAAAGGGTGCACACTTTGCTTACGTCGGAGAAAAGGATGAACGCTTAGTTATTGTGCATCGAGGTAAGGCGCTCACGCCGGTCAATGAGATCTTTTATTTCAAGTTATCTGAACCTTCCGAAAATCTCATCGCAGTGATTGATAATGGCGAAGCCATGAAGGTCTATCACCAGGACAAATTCTCAAGTCCTGTTGACGCGATCTTACAGATCAAGAAGCTCAAAGACGATGGTTGTGCGTGGAGGGCAGAGCTGGACGGTGGCGAGAGCCAGCGGGTCTACAAAGATCATCAAGCAGGTCAAAAGTTTGAACTCGTTGTCGGCCTCAATGTCAGCCCAGGTGGCAGGCTCTGGTACGACGGTATTAAGGAAGACCAGGCTTATCGTGTCTTAGAAGACAAAGTGGGCACGCCAGCCGATCGAGTCACCCGACCTGTCTTTACACCTGATGACGACAAAATGGTGTATGGTCACATGCGGCGCGCCGCCGATGATCGTGATCCCGACCAATATCTAGAGCGTTGGAAAGTGGTCGATGAGCAAGGTGCTGGTCGCGCCTTTATCCGCACGCCGTCCAAAAAACTGCCTGAAATGGCAATTCGCTTTCAACCGTGGCTCAAGGACCAAGGCAAAGCCTATCATTATTTAGCTCAGGTTGATGCGGGTACTTTTGTCGGCACAGACCGCACGGTCTACGGCCCCTTTTCGGCGATCAAAGAACCGACGGTCTCCAACGACGGCTCAAAGATGAGCTTCTTTGCTGAAGACAATGCCGGTTGGCACTTGCATCACAAAGGAAAACTTGGCGCCGCGTTTGATCAAACCTTTGGCTTGAGCTTTACGGTAGTTGGCGATCACCCGCGCTACACGGTGCGCCGCGGAAAGCAAGCCGCTACCGTGATCGACGACCAAGTCTTCCACAAGATTAAAGCCGAACAAATTAACCACGGCAAAACGGTGCATCATTTTGCAGGCCACCAAGATGATGGCTGGCACGTGGTCGTCAACATGAAGCGCAGTCAAGCCTTTGATAGCATCACCAAACTCACCTTTGGGCAGGACAACCACGCCGTCTTCGCTGAAGCAGAAAAAGAAGGTCAGAAGCATTTAGTCCACCTAGAACACGGCGGTGAATATACACTCGGCCCCGCCTTTGATGCTGTCTTTATGCCCACGTATTATCCGGACCCCGTCCGGCGCGGCGAGGTGACTGTTGATGCAAGCAAAGTCACCATCAAGCCGACGAGTGAGACCGATAAGAGCGCCGATGACTTAGATAAACTCAGCCCAGAAACCAAACTCTACGCCGTGTACAGCTACAACCAATATGGACGAACCACACGGATAGGGCATCGCCACGTTACGGCACGCGAGGGCGACACCTTTACGCTCAATTCGCCTTGGAGCGAGCGCTTCATCAAAGAGATGACTCAGAAGGGAGCGACGCTCACCCTGCACACGGTCACGGTTCCTTACTCGTACCGCGTTCAAAAGGAGGGGCGCACTCGCTACGTCTACAACAACCAAGTCTACACAACCATCATCGGGCATCGCTACGGCGACAGTCGCACCCTGTACATGCGGGCGAAAGACAGCCTTGAGCGATGGATCACGAACACAACCGTTCATGGCGGGTTTGATTCAATCAGCTTTAAGAGCTTCGAGGATCAAACCGACAAAGAGCGCTATGTCTTGCGCGTCGAAGAGGGTAACAAATCAGGGTTTATCATCGGTGATCCAACAGGGCTCAAAGAGGACTTTAAACGATGGGATTCGACCACGAGTGTCGAGTGGGAGCCCGCTGGTGGAGAAAAGGTTCGTACCATCAAATGGCATGGCTCGGACAATGGAAAGAAGTTCGAGGCTCTTGGTCATATTCGCTACGATGCGATCGAAGGCTTAGGGAAGACACCCAACCTCAAACACACCTGGTATATCGGCAAGCGCTCTGGGCGCTACAGCGTCAACATCGATGGCAAAGAACACACTTGGTACAGCTCAATCCCGACACCAAAAAATGGTGATCGAGTCACATTTAAGGGACCTAACGACACCGCTACCTATCAAGCGGTGAACCACTATCAAATCCATAGCGATCGCTCGATTGATAAGAAAGACCGCAGTATTCACCGGCTCGTTGTTGGCGATAAAGAAACCGCTAAGTTTCATGGTCTCGAGCTGCTGCAAACAAACGACCGCCTAGACGATACGCATTATCTGGCTGAGTCCGATAAGGGGTGGACATATTACCGTGGCAACTCAGCGATGAGCGCCACCTACAAAGACATCGCTTATCTACAAAAGTGGGAAGCGCCGAAACTCGACAAGGACGATAAGAAAAAGAAGAAGACGAAAAAGAAGAAAGCCAAAGAAGGCGAGACCGAGAAAGACGTCAAAGCTAAAGACGAAGAAGAAGAAGAACCCACACCTGAGCCCTTTGTCGTGGCCGAGCCGCGCTTTCACTTTATGGGTCAGGATGACAACGGCTGGATCGAAGTCCATGACGGCGCTGAAGGGGTACGATTCCGGGCGTTCTCATCGGAACAACCTTCCATTACTCGTGTCAAAAATGATGAGCTAGCAGACCGGTTCAAGCTCATCTCAATCCGGGCCGAGTCCAAGGCTGGAAACGGTAAGCTACCAGAGGTCCACTACCTGCCCGACACTGGCGGTTTTGTGTACTCAGCGAAGAAAGGTTCTGATCACGTCTTAGTCCACTTGGGTCGAACGATGGTTCAAGCCAATAAGATCGAAGCGATCTGGAGCTATAAGTCAGGTAAAGTCGCCGCCAAACTCAAACGCGGCAACAAATTCCAAGCTATGTACGAGACGAACTTTAGCCCACTCGCTCAAAAGTGGGATGACGAATTTACCCTCGATGGTGATCAATTTGTTGCCGGGCTCGAGCTTGCGACAAACCGTAAAATACTTTGGTCCAACCGCGGGCAAACGAAGCCTTTCAAGGCGTATAAATCGAATCCGAAATCGGTACAAAACGATAAGGCATGGCAGGCAATCGTTGAGGGCTTAGAGGGCTCGGGCGATGGCAAGGACGGCGATACTCTTGCGGTTGCAGTCAATAAACAAGTCTTGGTTCAGGGTAGCCAAGTCATTGCCGTAGCCGATGAGATGAAGGAGATTGAGGGTACGGACTCTGAGGCCGGGATCGTGATCCGAGTCAAAGTCAAATAAACGACCGCACGAACGACCCGAGATTTGGTCAAAATCGTCACGCAGCTCAAAAAACAAAAAGATCGTCTCAACGAAGACCCACTTGATGCGCTCGAAGAAGTGCTCGCTGTCTGGCAAGACTATGGCTTTGCGAAAGACGAAGACGGCAACCTGAGTGATGACCTCGACACCGTTTCTGAGAAAAATGCTGAGCATGCTTTTCTTCTGCTCAAAGAGGCACTCAAAGTTGATTTTGAAAAAATCGGTGATGGGAGTGGCGGGGGTCGTGAACGAATCAAAGGACTACTTGAAGATGTGCGCAAAGCGCTAAATGAAAAGCTTGAGGACAAATACCGCATCATGGTCAACGGGGAGATGGGTCCCGTCTTTGATATGATCGAAACGGATTCAAGTAACTTTAAAGTGCTCGGAACCGGCGGCCTGAGTCGAACCCTCTACAAAGGCAAAATCACAACCAATGGCGTTGATCGGTATTACCTCGCGTCCAACGAGATGCGTTATGGTCCGCATGAGGAGCTCGAGTCCTTTGACTGGGCATTTGGCGGTGTCCCCTATGTCGTCACCAAAGATGGTGAGAAGAAGACGCTCAAGATTGGTGATGACTGCATTTATGAAGGCTCAGAGATTGCCTCGTTTGTACGCTTTGGTGAGCGCACCATGCTCGGCGCCACCCGCAACAGCACTAAAGTTCTTTTCTACGACGGACAGCAAATCAATCAATACATTGGCGCTACGGGAAGTCGGAAAAACAAGAAGCGTATCAAGGACCAGGATCTGTTTCTCACCGCGCTCAAGCTCGGTCACAGCTATGATTTATGGGCGTCAAAGGCTCGGATTGCTCAAGCGACGACGATCTATGAAATGGCGCTTCATGAAGATGAAGAATTTGGTGATTCGACGCTCCATTGGATCGAGGGCGACTTAGATCTCAAATCAGAGAAGATGCGCGTGTTACAGCATCAGATGCCCATTCCAAGAGTAGCCTGTAAGGATCTCCAACCCATCGAGGAGCTCATCGGAAACCGAGACCAGAACCTCGGTATTCCTGATCGCGATGAGAAACCTCTGATTGGCACCGTCGGTATTATCGATGAAGACGAAGACAAGCGCTTTGTCTTTACGAGCAAGGACGGTCAGTCCTTCAACTTTGATCGCGGCGCTGCCAACACCAGTAAAGTCAAAGAATGGCGCGCAGAGCGTGACGAGTGGATGGGTGAGACGGTCGAGATCGAATGGAAATGCGTCTATCACAAACCGGACGACCGGCACGCTCGGCAAGAAGCGCGCCCCGAGCTCATCTCGATGAAAATTTACGAAGAAAAAGAACGAGAAGAGGAACAAGAACAAACAGACAAAACCGACTCGAGCGAAGCAAAAATAAGTAATCAATAAAATCCAAAATTACACACCGAGCAACACCCTCATACCCTGATTGCCTGGTGGCTCAGCCTAAACTATCAGCGACGCGGAGGTGCTTATGCCCAAGGTTTTCCCATTTCGTGCCATTCGACCGGACGCCGGCGCGCTCGACCAAGTCCACTGTGCCCCTTATGACACGATGAACCGTGAGGAGGCGGCTGCGATGGCGGCCGGGAAACCGTACAGCTTCTTGCATGTCGATCGCCCCGACATTCACTTCTCGGCCGACGCCGACCCGCACGCACCGGCGGTCTACCAGCGCGCCCGGGTGGAGCTCGAGCGGTTGTTGTCCGAGGGCGCGCTGCGCCAAGATATCGCCCCCGTTTTTTCGATCTACCGCCAGACCATGAACGGCCGCCAGCAGACCGGGCTGGTCGCCACCGCCTTGTCGGCAGACTACGCCTCGGGCGTGATCAAGCGCCATGAGTTCACGAGGCCTGACAAAGAAGATGACCGGGTCCACCACATCGAAGGGACCGGATGTCAATGCTCGCCGGTGTTCCTCGCCTACCGGAGCGAGGCCGCCGTGGATGCGCTGATCGCTGCGCCCAAGGACAGGCCGCCGGTGGTCGACCTCGTGGACGATCTTGGCGTTCGCCATGAGCTGTGGTTGGTCGAAGATGCCGATTTGACGGCGCGCATTGAGTCCGCCTTTGAGGCGATCGATGCCCTGTACGTGGCTGATGGACACCACCGAAGCGCCGCCGCAGTCCGCATCGCTGAGGCGCACCCGAGCAACGAGCTTGCGCAGCGTTTCTTGGTCGTCATCTTCCCCCATGACCAGCTCTATGTCATGGACTACAACCGCTTCGTCCATGACCTCAACGGGCTGAGCGCCGACGCCTTCTGTGCCGCCATCTCCGAACACTTTGAGATCGGTGACGGTTCGGGGTCACCGCACCAGGCGCGCCAGGTCGGGATGTATCTAGGCGGGACATGGAAGACGCTGACAGCCAAACCCCACACCTACGCAGACCACGCGGCGGTCGACGCCCTGGACGTCGCCATCTTGCAGCGACACGTGCTCGAGCCGCTGCTCGGGATCGAAGACCCCCGGCGCTCCAAAAGGATCGAGTTCATCGGCGGCATCCGTGGGATGGATGAGCTTGAGCGCAAGGTCGACGGACAGCCTGGCTCGGTCGCCTTCGCCATGTTCCCCACCTCGATGAACGAGCTGCTCAGCGTCGCCGACGATGACGCGATCATGCCGCCTAAATCGACTTGGTTTGAGCCAAAATTGCGCTCCGGCCTGTTCCTGAACCCAGTGCTCAGGTAGGCTCCGCCCGCCATGACGCGTTATCTCTTGCTGCAGTGCCGACTGAGCGACGATCCGATGCGGTCGCACGAGCAGGAATGTGTGCAGCGTGCGCTGGGGTGCAGCCCCGACCAACTGACCGCTGTGAACATGAGCGAGCGCCTACCAACCGCCGATGAACTTCAAGCGGCTTCTGCGGTTTTGATCGGCGGCTCCGGCGCGTTCCATGTCTACGATGAGGCAGCTTGGGTGCGCCGGTTTGTGGCGTTTTGCGGCGAGCTCCTCGAGACCATCGACCGGCCGCTGCTCGGCATGTGCTTTGGTCATCAAGCCTTGCTGATGGCGAGCGGCGCGACCGTCGCTCGAGACGATGCGCGCGAAGAGCTCGGGACCTTTACGCTGACCCTCACCGATGAGGGTCGCCGCGATCGACTCTTCGCCGACTTTCCGGAACGCTTTGACGTGCAGCTCGGTCACGTCGATCGCGCCCACGACCTGCCGAACGGGTGGGTCAACCTCGCGAACTCATCGTCTCAACCCTACGAGGCGGTACGACGTGCGGGGCGACCGATCTGGGGTTTTCAGTTCCACGCTGAGTTGCGTATGGAAGACAACCTGTACCGAGTTCGGCACTACGCGGATCATTACGGGGCTGCTCGCGATGAGGTCTACGATCTCCTCGTAGCCAAACACCGGCCTTCGCCGCTGGGTACCGAACTGATGCAGCGCTTTGCGCAGATTGTGACCGAATTTTGGGAAACATCGAGACCGCTCGCCGATTTACCTTCGCCCTCAGCCTCGCTCTAGCGGCTTGCGCTCCGCCCGCCGGATCGGGTGGTAGCGGCGGCGATCAAGGCGCTGACGCTGGACCCGCAGCGCCCCCTCCCGGTCCCGAGATCAACTTTGCCTGCCCAGACGATGCGCCCGCCATCACCAACGGGATGAACAACGCGTGGCCCTACGGCGCGCCCGAGGGTCAGACACGCCGATTTCATGCGCTGATCCCCAACGTAGATCGAGACGTTAAGGTCGGCGTCGTCTTCTCCTGGCATGGGATCGGGCAAGACCTCGAGAGCTGGGTGCAGGCGACCCGTGTGGACAACGCCCAGCCCGACTTCCCCTTCATCGTGATCAGCCCCCACGACAGCGGCATGCAACCCCAAGAGGACCCGGCGGGGCTCTACTGGGATATGCTCTACTCGTCGCCCGGTGATGACAACCGTGAGGCGATGTTGTTTGAGAGCGTCATGGGCTGCCTGATGCTCGACTACCGCATCGACAAGACGCGCCTCTACAGCGTCGGGTTCTCGGGCGGAGCAGTGACCACCAACATGCTCCAAGTCCGCTACCCTGACGTGTTCGCGGCGACCGCGCCCATGTCCGGCGCTTGGTTCAGCGATCCAGCTCAAGTGGACATGGTCGACCCGAGCGGCAGGGGGCAACAATTTTTGCCCGGTCTCGGTGTGGACTGGAACGACATGGAACCCGGTCAGGAGACGATCCTGATCACGCATGGCGGGCCACAAGATGACTACGGTATGCTCGGGATCGAGGTGATCAACTTCGACAACGCCAACCGCGCCGCGATCGACTATCTGACCGATAACGGGCGCAACGTCATTGACTGCCCGCACACGCAAGGGCACCGGCAACACCCCAACTTTTGGATCCCAGATTTGGTCGACTTTATGAAAGCCCACCCGTGGCATGAGCCCTCGCCCTATGCCGATGAGCTCCCCGAGCCCTTTGCGAGCGCAGGCTGTCGATTCTATCCCGCCGCGAGCCCATGACCCCCAAACAGCTCTGGGCAGCCCTCCTTGGGCTGGCCGTACTCGCCGCCGTCTACGGCCCTGGACCACGAAAAACCCTCAGCGTCGCTGAGGCGAGAAAAGCCGCGCTTGTCGACCTGGTCAGGGCGGCGCGCTCGGGCAAAAAACCCACCCCGAACCAGCCCGGCGAGCCCACCTTTGCGCTCACCGCGCCTGAGCTGTGTCGCGCCATCGGTGGATCCTTCGGAGACCCAGAGTCCGAGCTGCTCGTCAGGACATGGAACGAGGCGATCCCAAGTTACAAAGCGCAAGACATCACAGGCTGCAATTACGCGCTCGAGCCGGTTGCTTTTGAGCTCCTCGACGAGGACGGAGCGTTCGGCTTTTACTTCGGCGAAAAAGGGATGGGGCCGAAGTGGACGATCGATCCGCCGCAGGCGCGCACGCTCCCCGACCTGCGGAGCCTCATGCCCGCCTTGCTCGCCATCCTCGTTGCGGTCGGGTTTCGCATGGTCATCCCGGGTCTAATCGCTGGGATTATCGTCGGCGCGCTCGTCGGCGCAGACGGCGGCTTGGGCGGCATGTTGAGCGGTTTGCTCGCTGCGCTCACCGACGCCTTCTCGAGCAAATGGAACGGGTGGATTCTGGTCTTCACCTTTGCGCTCATCGCCCTCGTCAGCGTGGCGCAGCGAAGCGGCGGGATCGCCGGGATCGTCAGCCGGCTGACAGCGCGGGTCAAAAGCCGCCGCGACGCCGAGACGGCGACGGTCGCGCTCGGCGGCATGCTCTTCTTTGACGACTACGCCAACACCATGGTCGTGGGCTCGACCATGAAGCCTCTGACCGACCGGTACGGCACCAGCCGCGCCAAGCTGGCGTACCTGGTCGACTCAACCGCTGCGCCGCTCGCCGGCATTGCGCTCCTGTCGACCTGGATTGGCTATGAGGTGGGCTTGCTGCAGGACCTGTCCAAGGAGCTCGGGCTCGGGGTGGACGGCTACGCGCTGTTTCTCTCAGCGGTCCCCTTTCGTGGCTACTGCCTCTTGGCGCTGCTCTTGGTGCTGGCTTCGGCCTACACGGGGCGAGACCTCGGCCCGATGATCGAGGCCCAGCGCAAGGCCGCCCCCTCGTCGGGCGATGAACAACCGGCAGGCTCGGTCCATGAGCACCCGGCGGCCTGGCGAGCGCTCGTACCGCTCGGCGCGACCTTTGCCTTGGTCTTTGCTGGGATCGTCTACAAGGGCGCAGCAGGGTTAGGCCGTCACTTTGACCCTTGGAGCCTGTCGGGTTGGCGAGCGATCATGGGCGTCGAGGAAGCTCAATTCCTGGGCGTCACGCTCGACATCGCCAGCATCCTGGCGCTCTCATCACTGGTCGGTCTGGCGCTCGCTTATGGCGCCGGGCTGAGCGCAAAGGTCGGCGCCAGCGCGCTCAACCAGGCTATGATCGGCGGCCTCAAGGGCGTCATGCCCGCCGTCACGATCCTTGTCTGCGCCTGGGTGCTGAGCTCGGTAAACAGCCAGATCGGGACCAAAGACGTGCTCGCTGGGTGGCTCGCAGGCGATACGGCAGCGGTCTGGTTCCCAGCCGTCACCTTCTTGCTGGCGGCGGCGACCAGCTTCTCGACAGGGACGAGCTTTGGCACGATGGGCATCCTGCTGCCCACATTGGTCCCGATTGCGCACACCGTCGGCGGGCTCGATACGACGATCTTGACGATCGCTGCGGTCATGGATGGCGCCATCTTTGGTGACCACTGCTCGCCCTTATCCGACACCACCGTGATGTCATCGATCTCCACCGACTGCCCGCTCGACGAGCACGTCCGCACCCAGCTGCCCTACGCGCTGCTCGCCATGAGCGCAGCTTTGCTGCTCTGTTACATCCCGGCGGGCTTTGGCTGGTTTGGTCCAGGCGTTGCGCTCCCCGTGGCGGCGGTCGTCGTGCTCCTAACCCTCAGGGTCCTTGGCCGTCGCAGCGACGTACAAGGCGCGTGATCGCCCCCTTTACAACAAGGCGGCTCACCTAGGCGCCAAAGGCATGGTGATCGAGCGGCAACGAGTTGCGCTTGTCAGGCGGCGCCAGCCCCTGTAGCGGCGGCTCACAGACTTGGAGCACACCATGAGCTTTGCAGCCGCGAAAGAACAACTCTCCGCCCTGACACCCGCCGGTCGCCAATGGATCGACGGCGAGAACTACCTCGATCTTGTCGAAGACGGTCAAGAGCTCTCGCTTGGGCTCGGCGTCGTCGGTGATGAAGACGATGACAAAGCGTACCTGCTCGCCCGTGTGGTCCTCTACGCAGACTGCTTTGGCGACGCAGAGACCGTCGACGAAGCGATGGTCCTTGAGCTCGCCGCAACGGCGCTGGGCTTACCGGAAGGGTTGGACTGCCAGGTCGGTATCGAAGTGTACGATGGCAGCACCGACGAGTCCGGCGCGCTGGTCCCCGTCGAAGATGAGGGTGAAGTCGAGGTCGACGCCTTTGAGGTCCACTTCTCCCCCGAGATCTCGATCGACCAGCTCGACGAAGACCTCCTCAAGAAGCTGATCGAGGGCGCGCCGTACATCCTCCCGAGCGAGGAATAGCAGCCTGTCCTGTGTGCTGATCGGGCCGCGCGCTGCGGGCAAGTCGACGCTTGCGCCCAACCTAGCACGCGCGCTCGGGTGGTCGTGTCATGACCTCGACGGCGGGATCGTCGCGGCGACGAAGCAACCGATCAAGGCGCTGGTCGCTGAGCAGGGCTGGTCAGCCTTTCGTGCGCTTGAGCAAGAGCACCTGGCAGATGCGCTCGCGCGTCACGATGTCGTGATTGCGACCGGGGCGGGCGCCGTGGAAGCGGCCGAGAACCAGCTTATGCTCCAGCGCACTCAGGCGGCGGTCATCTGGCTCGACGTCGACGTGGAGACGCAGCTAATGCGTTTGACGAACGACCCGAGCCGGCCGCGCCTGCACCCTGAGCTGTCCTTACGCGCCGAGCTTGAGCGGCTGGACCAGCGCCGAAGACCCCTTTATGCAGCCTGCGCGTCGATCAGCCTCGATGCGAGCGGTCCGGCCGCTGACCTCCTGTCACAGTGTCTTCGCCATCTAGGAGCCTCATCATGACCGCCTCTGTCGTTGAGCGCACGGCGCTGGCCGCCGACCTCGTCAAGCTGGTCATTCGGACCGACTGGGAACAACCGCACCAAGCTGGTCAGTATCTTCAGCTGTCGCTGCCTGGCTATGAAGGCGCCCACTATTTCTCGATCGCCTCCGCCCCGTCCGACTTCCCGGAGGTGACCCTGTTGGTCCGCATCGGCTCGTCGGCGCTGGACCAAGCGATGGCCGGTTTGCGTGCCGACGATGCGGTGAACCTGTCGAGCCCAAATGGACGCTTTCGCGCCTCACCCACCGGCGATTCGCTGTTCTTTGTCGGCGGGGGCACAGGGATCGCGCCGATGCTCTCCATGGTCTTAGACCTCGTCGCTCAAGGCGAGACCCGGCCCCTTCGACTGATCTACGGCTATCGACACGAGCGCGAGTGCGGCTTTGACGAGGAGCTCGCTGCGCTCGAGGCCAGCGGCGTTCAGGTCCAGCGCATCATCGGTGCCCCCATCACCCTCGATGAGTCGCTGCTCGATGGCCAAGCGCCGACCGGGCACATCTGCGGTCCACCTGCGATGATCGAGGCGCTCCAGGCGCAAGCACAAGCCATGGGGCTCAGCCCGCTGCTCACCGAGCCCTACTAAAAGCGCAGCAGCCGCCTAAGCTCCCAAAAACTAAAGCCCAAGAGCTGACGCAGCTCGGCGCGCGGCGCGTCCAGACGCAGCGCGGGCTCGTCGCCGTCGAGGTCGAGTTCGTCGAGCCCCGAGAGAAAGGCGGCGACCTGCGCTCGACTGAGCCCGGCGATCAGACTCGGCGGGGTGGACCCGCGCGCCGAGTAAACGGGGATCAGATGCCGAAATATGAGATCCGCAAAACGCATCGAGTCGCGCCAACCCAAGGCGTCGGGATCGACGACCGACAAGACCAGCTCATCGCCTGCTGCGTCGACCAAACGCATCGAGTCCGGGTTGGTGACGTCAGGGTCACCTTTGATCAGCTGAACCATCACCTCGGCGCGCGCCGCGCCCTCTGCACGCGCCCGCCGCCAGAGCGCCGCGGCGCCCTCGCCCTCGGCGTCACCACCGAGCCAGGCTTTGCGCGCCGTGAACCGATTGACGCCATGAAACGCAAGCGGCGCATCGAGGAGCCCGGCGCCGGGCCACAAGATCCCCTCGTCAAACAAGCCATACCGATTACTCGGCGCGTTCGTCAGCGGTGGCGTCCAGGTATCAAAGAGCTCAGACCAGGTCGGGCGGTAGCTTGAGATGAACGGGATGTATCCGTCCCCCGGCGGCGCGAGCAGCACGACGCGCTTGAGCCGCTCGTCATGCGCTGCGAGCGTCATGCCATAGCGTCCCCCGTTGCTGTGCCCCACGAAGTGGACGCGCTGGGCGTCAAAATCGGCGAGGCCGTCTCGATCGACGTCCACGCCAGCTCGTCCAGCCGGCGGATCCGGGAGGAGGACCGTCAGCAGAGCCATCCAGTCAAGGGCGGTCTGTCGGTTACCATCTTGCATCCCGACCATCCCGGCGAATTCAGGCTCCGCCCAGCTAGCGTGCAACCCCTCCGGCAGACCGTAGCGGGCGTCGGCGTCGCCATCGACGGCGCGCCCCGGGAACGCCACCTCAACGGGCAGCGCGTTCTCTAGGGGGAGCTGAATCGAGGTCGCCGGACCGCCGCCGTGACCCACGGCGTCAAGGACAACCGCCGCCATCCCGCTGCCGCAGACCTGATCGGCCAGCGACCACAGGTCATGCTGAAGCCCACCGTATCCTGGCCCCAAAAGCACGAGGGGCCAGCCGTCAGCGGGGCGTTCGCCCGCCGGCAGGTAGAGGGTCACCGAGGCGTACTCCATCCCCTGACTTGCCCCCACGTCCTCATCATACTCGGCGAGCAAGCCCAGCTCATTGCGCCAGACCGGGAGCCGGACCCGCGCGTGGATCACCTGATCGATGCTCGGCTCGAGCCCGCCGTCGAGCTCGGCGAAGCTCTGGACCGGCGTAAACAGCTCTTGAAACACGCGCACGACGCTCCCTGCGGGCGCCTCGAGCTCGGTCGAGATGCTCCAATCTCGATTGATCGCTGCGTAGCGCTGCGCCCCTGTCTCCTGTGCGCGCACCAGCACGGCGCTGGTCTCGCTCAGACGGTTTCGGTCCAGCACCACGGCGTCCTCGAGGATCAGCTGCCCCTCTTCATCGGCGAGAAAGTCGGCGACATGCAGGCGCAGGTAGAGGCCGCGTCGCCCCGCCTCAAACCCGAACCGATTGCCTGCGGCGATGTCCTCGATCGCCGTGCGCCGGAGCACCTCGAGGGAGCTGACCTCGGGTGACCAAGCTCGACCGTCACGAACCGCCCGTCGCCGCTGCGCAATGGCTCGCCCGACCGTCTGTACGGTAAAGGGCTCGGCGGCGAGCGTCGAGGCGTCCGACGCCAAGCGCTGCGCGGTCGGCTCCTCGCTGGGTGTCGCCCCCTCGAGCAGCACGGCCGACCACGGCCCCTCAACCTGCTTGAGAAGCGAATAATACGTTGCGCCCGCTATGAGAGGGCTCGCCGCCGCATACTGCAAGCATCGGCGCTCCCGATCGAGGGTTAGCTGAGTGATCTCTTGCGCTACCCCGTCGCCATCGACCAGCTGGACCAGCCCGTCGGGCGGTGGGGTCAGCGGCAGGTCCTGAGTAAAGCAAAATCGCGCCACCGGCCGCAGCGCATAGCCGTCGAGGCGCTGGGTAATCTGATGGGTCGTGACATAGAAGAACCCCTCATCGCCCTCGACGACCGGCAGGCGCCATGCCCCTTCGGCGCGCCAATGATCTGAAGGCCACGGGCGCCCCTCAATGCTCGCCGGTGCGGCTTCGAGCCTAAGCGCAAAAGGTGGCGGAGGACCTGCGTCAGCGGGACCTGCGTCAAGAGTTGGAAGCCCAGCGTCGGTCGGCGCCTCGGGGTCTGCCTGGCATGCGGTCACGCCCAGCAGACACAGCGCTAACGACCATCGGCGCATCGGCTAGAACCGGTAGGTGATGTCCGCGCCCAGAATCTCGCGCGCCATGGTTGCGCTGAACACCCGATCTTCGGACTGACCTTCGCCGACGGGGCGGCTCATCGTGCGCAACCCGCTTAGGGACACCATGTACCGCTTGTAACCGAGGGTCAGCGTCACGGGCACGCGCGGCGCCTGCACCCAGAGACCGGCGCCAAAGCCATACTGCAGCGCAGGCCAGGTGAAGGACTCAGATGGGTCACGCCGAGGCGTCCCGGTCCCGGCGATGGCGTCACCCTGCTCGTTGGTTTCGAACTGAAGGTTGTGGACCTCGCCGTGACTCAGGTTGAGGCCGATACCGCCTGCGGCGAAGGCGCCGACCGGCGCCTGACCGAACTGGACGTCAAAGCGCCCATCGAGCTGGATAAAGCGGATGTACTCATACTTATACCAGAACTGCTCGCCGGGCTGATCCGCCCGGTTGGGGTCGGTGCTGTTTTCGTCTAGGTGCGTCAGACGAATCCAAGCCTCCTGCCCGCCGTCCTCACCCGTGACGGTGTGCGCTGGCAGTGACCCACCGCTCACGCCAAACCCCAGGCGCAGACCCGGGGTTCCCAGCGGCAGGCGCAGCTGCGCCAGCACCGCCACGGCGTTACCCGCCGACCCGACGCTACCGTCCGGACTGGCGACGAGCGACGGCCCGAAGCCCAGCCCCACCTCGCCGGCGAGGCCACCCTTGCGCCATGCATCAATACGTTTCTGCTCATCGGCTTTTCGCTTCTTGGCGTCTGCCTCAGCCTTCGCCGCCAGCTCGGCAGCATTCGCCTCTTCTTCTTTACGGAGCTTTTCGAGCGCCGCCTGCTTCTCGGCTTCGATCTTAGCGACCCGCTCAGCCTCGGCCGCCTGCTGCTTCTCCAGCTCCGCTTGCATCGACTTACGGTCGGCGTCGGCGACGACCTTCCACGGCGCCAGCCCGGTCAACCCCTTAGGCGTCTCCGCTTTCTTGGCTTCGCCGACCTCGGGAACGACCATCGTCGACGGCGCTCCGTCGACCCGCGGCTTGTACTTGTGCAAGCCCTGACCGAGCTCCGTGACGACCTTGCTGACGCTCGCTAGGTCCAGGACGGGCAGGACGGCGGAGCGCTCCCTGCGCTCGGCGAACACGCCGTCCGCACGCAGACCACGAATCCAGACCGTGACCACGCCGCCCTTCTCACCGAGCGGCTTGATGCGCACTCGTGCGACGCCACCGAGCGCCGAGAACGCTTGGCGCAAGCTCTCGCCGCAGACCGCTCCTTCACAGCCCGCCTTGAGCAACGAACGCAGCTGAATCCCGATGGGATCACGCAGCAGCTTCTTACCCGACAGATCGACCAGGTTTCCATCCTGGAGGCGACGGCTCACGAGCCGCTGCTTCTCCAGGCTGGTCGCCAGCGCGGCCACCGCCGCGAGACGAACATCCTCGGCGGCTGTCTTGGCCTTGGGGCCGAGGACCAGAATGCGGTTGTTGGTGGCGCCAGGCACGATGGCGGCGAGCAATACTGCGACCTGAATCAACAAATGAGTGACCCTTTCTTGAGCACCGCTTCGCGATGTCGAGTTGGGGGACGCTGTCACGTTCCCTGCGGGCGGTCAAATACCCTACATGACATGAAAGACAAATACCGTTAGTCGCCGCTCAAGAGGAGAAGCCGATGGTCAAGGTTTTGGACAAGGGGTTCATCGACGTCGTCGACGTCATGGGCAGCGACTTAAGCGTGGTCAATGCGGCGCGCGTCAGCTTTGGAAAACGCAAAGAGGAGATGACACCCGGTGATGCGAAGCTCATCCGCTACCTCTGGACCCACATGCACACCTCCCCCTTTCGCCACGCCAGCATCCAATTCCACCTCAAGGCGCCTATTTTCGTCCTTCGGCAGTGGATGAAGCACCAAGTCGGCTGCGCGTGGAACGAGATCTCCGGTCGTTACGTCGTGTTCGAGCCGGACTTCTACGTGCCAGCGAACTGGCGTGAGCAGCATGAGAGCAACAAGCAAGGCTCGAAGGGCTCGATCGCCGACCAGGCCGTGGCGACGGCCCTTTATGAGGCCACCCTCAAGCAACAATTCGACGCCTACAACGAGCTCCTCGCCCAAGGTGTCTGCAAAGAGCAGGCGCGGATGGTGCTCCCGGTCGCGACCTACTCCGAGTGCTATTGGACCTGCTCGTTGCAAGCCATCATGCACTTCTTGAGCCTGCGTCTCGACGCCCACTCTCAGTGGGAGATCCGGCAATACGCCGCCGCCGTTTATGCGCTGGTCAAGGAGCGTTTTGCGGTCAGTCTCGAGCAGATGCAGCTGCCGGACGACATTGAACTGCCTGAGCTCTAGGGGGACCCATGCTGGACATCCAGATCATCCGTAACGAAACCGAGCGCGTGAAAGCGGCGGTGGCGCGCAAGAAGTTTGCGGTCGACATCGACGAGCTGCTCAGCGTCGATGCGCGGCGGCGTGAGCTCGCCGGTCAGGTGGACGACCTGCGCGCCGAGCGCAAAGAGGTCGCCAGCTCCATCCCTCGCCTCGAAGGTGAGGACAAAGCGGCGGCGATCGCCCAAGGGCGAGCGCTTAGAGAGCGGATCACCGAGCTCGAAGAGACGCAGCGACAGACCGAGTCGCGCTTTGACGAGCTGATGCTGCTGGTGCCCGGGTTACCCGTCGACGGGATCCCGGACGGAAGCAGCGACGAAGACAACGTGGAGGTGCGGCGTGTCGGCGAGGTGCCGACCTTTGACTTCGAGCCTCAAGATCACGTGGCGCTGTGTGAGACGCTCGGTCTGGCCGACTTTACCCGGGCAGCTAAGTTTGCCGGTGGGCGCGCCTATCTGCTGACCGGTCACGGCGCCTTGCTTGAGTACGCCGTTACACGCTTCGCCATGGACACCCTGATGGGACGTGGCTGGAGCCCCGTGGTGGTTCCGCTCTTGGTCAACGACCGAGCCATGTACGGGACGGGCTTCTTCCCCCACGGCCTCGAAGACACCTATCAACTGCCCAACGACGACCTATACCTCGTCGGCACGTCGGAGGTGAGCCTGGTCTCGATCCACCGTGACGAGGTGCTCGCCGCCGAGCAGCTGCCGATCCGCTACGCAGGGATGACCACCTGCTTTCGGCGCGAAGCGGGTAACTACGGCCGTGACACGCGCGGGCTGTACCGCGTGCACCAGTTCCAAAAGGTGGAGCAGGTCTCGATCATCGAAGCCAGCGAGGCGGCGAGCGAGGCTGAGCACTACCGGCTGCTCGACAATTCGGAGACGATCCTCACAGCGCTCGGTATCCCTTACCGGGTCGCGCTCGCCTGCACCCAAGAGTTAGGGATGGGTCAGGCGCGCAAGCACGAGATCGAGAGCTGGATGCCGAGCCGACAAGCCTACTGCGAGACGCACAGCTGCTCGACCATGCACGACTTCCAGGCGCGCCGCAGCCGCATCCGTTACCGCCCCGAGGCGAAGGCGAAGCCCCTGTTCACGCACACGCTGAACAACACGGCGATCGCAAGCCCACGCTTCTTAATCCCGCTGCTTGAGCTCAACCAGCAGGCGGACGGCTCGGTGGTGATCCCAGAGGTTTTACGCCCCTACATGAATGGGGTTGAGGTCCTCGAGCCCACGTGAGCGACCTGACACACCTCACAGCCGACGGGTCGGCGCAGATGGTCGACATTTCGGACAAAACGGTCTCGCAGCGCATGGCGACGGCGCGCGGGCTCATCCAGCTGACCCCAAAGACGCTCGAGCGCCTCTATCGAGGCGACCTCCCTAAAGGCGAGGCGCTGTCGGTTGCGCGCATCGCTGCGATCCAAGCGGCGAAAAGGACCTCCGACCTCGTCCCGCTGTGTCATCCGCTGATGATCCAGCAGGTACGCGTTGCGTTCGAACGCCGAGAGGAGGGCGTCGAGTTGATCGCCACCGTCCGCTGCCAAGGAAAAACGGGCGTGGAGATGGAGGCGCTCTGTGCCGTCAGCGTCGGGCTGCTGACGCTCTACGACATGGTCAAAGCGGTCGAACCCAGCGCTACGATCACGCAGATCGGATTGCTCGAAAAACGGGGCGGTAAGACCGACCTCACCCGCACCTAGAGCTTACACAGATTGACCAAAATCGGCGCCTGCTCGGTGCCCACGTTGTGCGGTTTGCAGCGCAGCCCGGCGCAGTCGGCGTCGGTACAACAGGTGTCTGAGCAGCGGTTATCGAGGCAGCTCGACGACAGGCAGTCGGCGTCCGCTTGACAGGCTGCCCCGACCGGCTGCCGGCCGGCGCCCGGCGCCCGGCCGCAGACCTTCACGATCACCGGACCGCGCTGGTCGATGATCGTCGGATTGCACGCCAAGCCCGGCGCGCAATCTGCGGCGCTGCAGCACAAGGGCTGACACTGGTTCGTGGTGTTGTCGCAGATCCCGGAGCGGCAGCTGTGGTTACCGGGAGCACAGGCTGAGCCGTTCTGGGCGAGCCCCTGAGCGTTGGCGCAGAGTCTTGCGATGGTCCCGTTCTGGTCTAGAGCCATCGCCATGCACGACTGGGCGTTGCCGCAGTGGTTGTCACGAGTACAATCGCGCTGACAGAATGCGCCCTGCTGGGTGTTGGCGCAGACGCCGGAGCGGCACATGGTCGGGCTTTGACAGGCTTGCCCCTCGGGCGCCGACAACGGTCCACCCGCGCGCGTCGACGGGACGCAATAGCTCGTAGCCGAGCCGACCATGGTCGTACACATCGACGCCAGCGGACAATCCTGGCTCTGCCCGCACGGTATCGAACAAAACACCTGATTGTCCCACACCCCGGCAAAGCCGCTCGCGCACTCGGACGCAGCAGCCGTCGTCTCGCCGTAGCTTCGCTGACCCGGTTGGTCGCGCGGGACGCACTGCCCGTTCTGACACGCCTGATTGGCGCCACAGTCACCGTCTGCGACGCAGCCGCCTTGCTGGGTGACACAGCGACCACTCCGGCAGCGCTGATCCTCGGGACAGTCTTGGTCTGATCCGCAGCCGCCTGGATCATCAACGCAACGCCGCTCCACGCAACGCTGCCCAACGCCGCAATCGCCATCGTATCCGCACTCCGACGAGGCGCCACCCTGGCAGCGGTTGTCGACGCAGGTCTGCTCACCGGTACAGTGTCGATCCGTCCCACACTCCACGCAGCGTCCCTGCTGACAGACCGGGGTCTCGCCAGGACAATCTTGATTGCGCTCACAGACGCCGGCCGGACCAACGCAGCGGTTCGCCTCGCAGCGCGCCTCGCCGGGGCAGTGGTCATCGGTGACACACGCCATGCATTGACCGCCGACGCAGTGCGGGGTCTCGCCGCCGCAGGCGGGGTCGCAGTCG
>JAYZBQ010000085.1:0-56505 GCA_036338695.1 Myxococcota bacterium | reverse complement strand
GTTGTCCGACTGACTCTGGCTGACGCGATCACGCAGACGCATCACCTCTTGGCTCACGGCGTTGCGCGAGCGCTCCTCAGCCAGACGCTTCTCCTTCATCGACCAAGCCAACACGACTCGATCAAACAGCGGCCCTGCGTCTTTACCGATCTTCTTGATATCGGCGATCGCGTTGCCGTCCTTGTAGAGAACGGAGGCGTCCTTCTTGTCGACGATCCGGACCCCTAAGGTCAGGCCATTGGTCTCGTGCTTGTGGAGACGCATCAGCGCCACGAGGTCGGCGCCCGCGCTCTTGAACGCTTCGCCGTACTCAGGACGCTTGCAGAGCCAGCTACCCTCTTTATCGTTCTCGTCCTCACGGCAGGTGATGCCGTGCTCGCCCGAAGCCTTCTTAGCCTTCTCCGCTTTGGAGATCGCTTTGCCCCAGTCTTTGCTCTCAACAAACAGGTACGGACGGACGTTCGCGGGGACACCCATCTCACCGCTGACGACAGCTGTAAAGACCCGCCCCTTCTGCGAGTTGAACCGACGCGTCAGCCCATCGACGAGCAGCTTCTTGTCCTTAGCGCCGAGCTCGACGCCTTCTGCGATGTCCAAGCCGACGATCTGCACCGAGCGCTGGTCGCCAGCGAGCAAGGTCGGAATCTGCGGCTTGTTCGGGTCCACCTTCGGTTGCTTAGCAGCAGGGTCCGCCGGACGGTCCATCAGCGTCTCAGCCAGCGCACCGTAAGTCGCCTTGAATGCTTGGTAGTCAGACTCGCTGGTATAGGCCTTGTACTCTGCGTGGCTGCGCTTCGCCTTGCCACAGCTCGCGGTCGGCTCAGGCTTCGGCTTGCGCTCTTTTTTCGCCGCCTTGATAGCGTCTTCGCTCGGCTGAACCCAGCGGCACAACACCCCGCCGTCGTAGCCAACCGCCGTCGTGCTCGACTTGTCGGTCGACGCAAACGCCGCCTCAGCCGCTGTACGCCACGCCTTGCGGATCTTGTTGACGGCATCGTCGCTGACCGTGTGCTCTTCTTTGAGCTTCAGCGCCTTCGCCGCCTCAAGCGCATAACGGCGCTTAGCGAGCGCCAGACGCGTCTCGATCAAAGAGTTCACCACCCCGTCGCGCTCTCGCGCCCACGTCGCCAGCTGCACCTTCTTGAACTTACCGTTCAAGCCGGTCATCACGCGGTGTTGCTGTTCCGAGAGCTCACACTCTGGAAGAGAAGCCTTCTTCTTGTCCTGCCGAAGCTTGACGTACTCTTGCGCTGCAGCCTTGGTCACGAGACAGGTCTGCTGATCGGTCAGCTTGATTTCGGCGGCGACTTTGTCGAGCTCAGCGGTCGCCTCAGCGACGATCTGCTCCATACCGGCACACTTACCGCTGCGGTTGCCCTTGTCATCTCGGTCACCACAGCGATCAACGCCGATAATCGCCTTGCGATAAGGAATGCCCTTACCGTCTTTGGTCTGGAGCGGCTCGGCTTGATCGTTCGGATCGATCGGGCCGACCACGTACTCGTTGATGCGCGCCTTGGCGCTCTCGGTCACCTGAGTGGACCAATCCGGGATCAGGTCAAGTGTCTCAGGGAGCTTGCTCGGTCCGACCGTGGTCAACGACAGAACAACCGTCACCACGCCCAGCACGGCAATCGCCTTGTCCGCAGACCGAGCCAGCGCCCGATCCTTGAGGGCGAAGGAACGCAACGCCAATCCAGCGAGCATCAACCCAGCGAAGGCGAGCACCCACATGATGGACGAACCCGTCGCCACGCCCACGTCGATCCAGTTCCCCGAGTCCGCCGGGTACTGAAAGGTCTGAACCTCGAGGAAGCTCCGGGTCACCGCAAACCCAGCGACCAGTAGGGACAGAACGCCGACAATTAAGCCGCCCGTGAGACCTGCCTTGAAGTCATTCGGACGCGAGCCGCCGCCCGACTTGGGGAGTCGACCGCCGCGCACGCGCCCGTCGACACCAAACGAGTCGGTCAGCGTGATGTCATCATCGAGGATCCGCACCTCGTTGCGCTGCGGGTGCTCACCCCAGTAGGAGCGGAACTGCAACCAATCGGTGGTTCCGCTGCTACGGTCGCCCTCAGGCAACGGCTGGCTTACACCGTCAGCGGGCAACCCATCGATAAACTTCTTATCGGCCATGTTTGGTCTCTTACCTTGCTCAGCGTCTCACCGCGGTGCTGGAGACGCCATTGTTTACTTTTCTAAGCGCTACAAGCGCAGCGCGATCGCCTAGATGTTGTCGACGCTGTCGGAGAGCTTGTCTCGGAAGTTCGCTCGTACCTTGATGAAGTTCTTGAACTTAATGTTCTTGCGAACCCCGACGTAGGCCCCTTCCGGCTTGGTCAGCTCACCCGAAATATTGACGTCTGAGAAGTCAATGGAGGTCTTCTTACGGTACGACACCGTATCTTCCTCTTGCACCACGTCTTGCGCAACCGCAGGGGCTGCCGCAAAAAGGGCGCTAAAGACCAACAATTTCAATGACTTAATCAACATACATCCTCCGACTCACCTCAACGGTCGCAACCCTACACATTTTGCCGCTCAACTGACAAGCAGCCCTGTTGTATTCTGTGCGCCGTCTCAGCGATCTCCCATCCGTTATCTCACCGAGGGCCGAGCGGCCGTCAGCCATCCCCAAACTCTTTGAGCATTTGGATCTGCTCTTTAAGTTCTGCGACCTTCTTGACCACCACGTGATCCTTACCCAGTCGAGCGCTCCCGCCCTTGAGCTTCATCCAGCGCTCATAGAGCGAAACCGCCACCTCCAGCTTGGAGAGTTGGCGCTCCTGGACCACCGCAAGCGCCATCACGACGCGTGCGTTCTTAGGTTGCAGCTTGAGCACCTTCTCAAAGGTAGCGACCGCCTCCTTCGCCTCGAGCTTACCGGCCTGCGCATGCCCGACCGCCTCGAGCGCCTCGACGTGACTCGGCTCGCTCTTGAGCACGCTCTCGTAGTGGGTGCGGGCGCGCTTGAAGTCACGATAGCGGAGCGCAATCGAGCCGATGTTGAGGTGGGCGCTCAGCAGCCCCGGGTCCAGCTTCACCGCTTTCTCGAAGTTGACCAGGGCGCGCGCAAGGTCCTTGCGCTCGATCCAGATCATCCCGAGGTTATTGTACAGCGGTGCGTGCTCCTTGGTGGGCTTGAGCTTGGCGGTCTTGAGCTTGTCAAACACCAGCGCCGTGACGCTCTCAGCCCGTGCCAGCATCTGCTTCTTGGACTTCTTCGCCGTCTGCGCTTTGGCGAAGTAGATCATCGACAGGTTCATGTAGGCGGCGACCGAGTCCGGGTGGCGACTCAGGAGCCGCCGGATCGTCTTCTCGGCTTTTTTGTCTTTTCCTTGAAGACGATAGAACACCACCAGGTTCGCTAAGATGTCCTCGTTGAACTCGTCCTTCTTCGCCAAGTCCTCAAGGAGCTTGGTCCCGTTGCTGACGTCTTTGCCTTTGTTGCGGCGGCGCATCAGGTCGGCATGCTTCAAGGTCAGGTTAAGCTTGTCAGGCGAGGCCTTGCGCAACTTCACAAAGAGCGCGTCCGCTTCGTCGTAGTCACCCAGGTTCAAGAGCGCCTTCGCCAGCGTCTCTTCAAGCGCCGCATCACCCGGCGCAGCCTTCAGCGCCAAGCGCGCCTTGTCACGCGCTTCACCGTACTTACGCGCCTTGAGCGCCGCCAGCGCTTCACCGTAAGCCCGCTTACGCGCCGCGGCTTCTGCCGCCTCTTTCTCACGGCGCAGACGCTCAGCCTTCGCAGCAGGGTCTTCGTCAATGACCACCTCGGGCTTCGAGGCGCACCCTTGCGCAAGCGCCGCGACCAAAATCCAGATCAGATGCTTTTTCATGATCGGATCACTCTCCTAACGCAAACGACTCGGAGGCGTGAAATGGCATCTCCACGATCTCCGGGAATTCGTTGGCCTTGAACCGCTTGAGTGCTTCCTGCGCATCCAGCGTTGCCTTGTTGTACACACCCACCTCAAAGCTCTTGGCGCGTGCCTTCTCGAGCCACTCGATCGCCTTTTGCTCGTTCGGGAAGATCAGCTGCTCGAGACCGGCTCGGTAGATCTCGAGCTGATCCAGCGTCAGACCTTTCGGGTCCGGGCTGTTTCGAATGGCGTCGGCGAAGCTTGCAAAGGCGAGGCCGATGCGCGTCAGCGACGCCACCGCCGTCTCGGGGTCACCAAGCAGGATGACCTGACCGTAAGCCTTCGCCACCTCCTCGAGCTTGGCTTTCTTGTCCTTGAGCTGCTGCGCCATCTTCGCTTGCTTGCGGCTCTTAATCTCCATCTTGTTGTAGGTCTCAAACAAGCCGTCGAGCGCACGGAACTGAGCGTAGCCGATCGCTCGGCGAACAGCCGCTGCGCCGCGGGTGGCGTCGTCCTTTTTGAGCTTGGCGTAGCGATCGCTGATGCGCTTGCGGATCAGCTTCACGTCAGAGCCCGAGCGCTTGCTCTCTTCCCAGATCATAGCGGTTCGGTAGAGCGCATCAAAGCTGCGCACAGGCGGCGAGTCCTTCCCGTACTCTGCTGGGTAGGCGTAGAACATCTTCGCCGCCTTCTCGTTCTCGCCTGCCGTCTCATAGCTGAGCGCCAGCTGCCAGGTTGCGTTGGCGATGTCCTTCTTACGCTTTTTGTTTTTACCGAACTTCTTCATGAAGGCTTTGCGCAGCTCGATCACCTTCTCGGTGTCACCGTTCGCACGTCTAAAGAGCAGCGCGTTCCACAGCGCATCGGCCAGGTTCCCGTCTCCATCAAAGGCGTCCTCTTCATACTTCTCGTAGTAGGACTCAAAGTACTCCGCCGCCCGCTTGAAGTCCGCGAGACGAACGTACAAACCAGGGAGCGCCCAGCGGATCTTCTCTTCGTACTTGAGGTAGTCCTCTTCCTTCTGTCGGCGATCGATCGTCGGCAGCTTGGAGATGCGATCCCACGTCTTGTCCGCCGGATACTTCGAGAGCATCAGCTCACCGACCTGGATCGCTCGATCGATCTTCTCAGCTTTGTCAAAGATCATCATGGCGTTGGTCAACGAGATCGGGGTGAACTGCGACTTCGGGAACTCTTCCTTGAACCCAAGGAAGCGCTTTGCGACCGCCGCAAACATCTTCTGGGCTTCGGCTTGACCAGCCGCGTTCTTCTTCTCGGTCGCACGCTTGTCGCTCGCTTGCGCTTTGCTGTGCTCCGCCATGATCAGCTGGAACGTGGCGCCTTCGACGTACTTGGCGACCGCCGTCGAGAACTTCTTGTTCCGCATGAGGAACTTGTTGGTCTTGAACTGTCGCCCGTAGTTGTTCAGCAGCTCGTACTGCTCACGAACGGCGAACGAGTCGAGCGTCGCCTCCGCGCCGAACGCTGCGAACTTGTTGTCCGGCCAGCGGCTGATCAACTCGGCGTAGCGCTTCGCCGCTTCTTCAAAGTGGAAATACTTGTGGAAGATCGACGCCGCCTTGAACTTCACCTCGATCAGCGTCTTGCGCATCTTGGCGTCCTTCGAGTCGCCGTAGGCTTTGTCCGTGTAGCGGTCACAGGCTTGGGCTAGCTTGACCTCATCCGCAGGGATGGTCTTGGGGGTGTAGTACTCCTTGCCACGGGTCTTTTGGATCTTGGCGACCTTGGTCTTATCCGTCTTGGCGATCTTCTTCTTCTTACGCCCCTTGCGCTCTACGATGCGCGCCGAGTCGGGCAGGCGGATGGGCTTGACGCCCTTAACGATGAACTCCCAGCACAAGATCGCAGCGTAGCCTGCGTTCTTCGCATAGGCGCCCTTGGCGTTGTCGTCCACCACCAGGTCGTACTGCTCAGCGGCGAGGCGGAACTCCTTGAGATCGTAAAGAATCTCGGCGTAGAAGAAGCGCAGACGGTAGGCCTGATCACAGGTCTCGTACTTGCCGCAGATCTCTTTGTCCGAGAAGTTATCCAGGTACTTTTTATAGATGTCCTTGGCGATCCGGTAGGTCCCTGCACGCTTAGTCTTTTGGGCTTCCGAGTGAAAGTCGGTGACCAGCTGGCGCATGTACCCTTCGGTGTACTCGAAGGCACGCTCGATGGCGTCGCTCGCCTGCTCGGTGCCCATCTTCGAGACCTTGTTCGACCAAAGCGACGTCGGCTTGTACATGTCGACGAGGCGGTTCGCCTCGGTGCGCACACGCTCACGCTTGTTCATCTTGGTGAAGGCCTTGACGATGTTCGACTGATACATCGGGGCGTCGAGGTGATACGGGTACTTCTTGATCATGAACCGGTAGGTTCGCACCGCCAGGTCGTACTTCCCTTGGCTCATGTACAGAGCGCCCAAGCGCGAGGTCTGACGCTTCGCCCATTTCTCGTCGCGCACCTTCTTGAGTTAGGCGTAGACAGCGTCGACCTCGTCGAGGTGACTAAAGGCGATCACGATGTCCGAGGCAGCCTCATCACCCAGCTGGATCGCGTCTTCGTTCTGACCTGAAGCAGCCGAGCGCTTGATGACCGCCTTGAAGCGACGCACCGCGTCGGCATACTGACCTGCGTTGTAGTCACACCACGCCAGCTTGTAGGTTGCGAAGGTGATGACCTTCTCTTTCTTGGTCTTGAGCGCACGAACGAACGCCTTGCGCGCTTTCTGCAGGCGGTTGTTGTTAAAGAAGTGCTCGCCGAGCGCCAGGTAGGCGTCTGCCGCGTACTCGCTCTTGGGGAACTTCTTCACCAGCTCGACGTACTTGCGCACGGCGCTGGTTTTCTTATTCGCCTCGTAGAGGTTGTACGCCATGACGTACAGCACCTGATCCCGCCGGGAGTAGCGTGGGTACGACTTCAACAGGATCGAGTAGTTCTTGAGCGCCTGCTTCTTGAAGGCGTCCGCCTTGGGGGTCTTGAGCTTTGGCTTCTTCTTCTCGTCACCACCGGCTTCATACCAAGCCTGAAGCTTCTTATCAAAGGCGGCGTACTCCTGACGATAGAAGAACTGCTGCGTGTTCCAGAAGAGCTCGGCGAGCTGGAAAATCAGGTCGGCTTTTTCGGGGCCTTTAAGCCTCGGGAGCGTCTTTCGGATCTTCTTGATCACCTCGCCACGCTTAATCTGAGCGCGTTTCGAAAAATCGCTCATCTTGGCGTCGACCGCCGAGGTCAGTTTGACCTTCTTGGAAGGTCCCTTGTTCTTCGCCTCTTCGAGCGCAGCAGCCTCACGCTCTGCGATCTTGCTGCGGCGCGCCTTCTTCGCTTTCGACGTCGCGCCTGCTTTCGCACGCTGCGCCTGCGCAGCCGGCGCAGGGAGAAGGAGCAAGCCCGGCACTGCCAGCGCGAGCCCAAGCCCAACGGTAAAGGATCTCAAGTTCATCAACTCTACTCCACACACTCACTTTTGATGGCGTACTCGTAAAAACCGAGCTCATCGATCCAGTATTCCCCGTGGAAGGGCCAGTACTGGAACTTGTCGCTTGGCACGAACGGCCGGGGCAAACGCTTACGCTTTGCGAACTCAATCTCGCGCTGCTGATCCAGCCACTCGGCTTCTTCAAGCCCGGTCTGAATCTCGATGATATCAGCCTGGCTCGCCATCCCCTGGAGGATCACCAACTGGCGACGCAGCTTGTCGCGAACGAGTCGACCCATGAACGGCTCAAGGGCACCCCGAGCCTCATCCATCGCCGTCAACAGTTCGCCCGCCAGCTCGCCCTTGAACAGGTCCACGGCGCGCACTCGGTCCGCCTCGGCGGCGAGCGCGTTGAGGAAGAACCGGAGCCGACCATAGCGGTTGTTCGCCGCCACCGTCCGCGCGATCACCTGCGGAATCACCGCCTTCTCGGCGTCCCCTTTCACGCTCTCGAGGAGCTGCTCGTACCACCAGATATCACCCGCCTCTTGCGGCTTGGACGCCAAGAACTCTTTGAGCTTAGGGATCGAGTCACCGTAGGCTCGCTGAAACTCTCCAAGCGTACGCCGGACGCGGTCCCACTGACAGTTGTAGAAGTAGTTGGTCATCTTCAGCACGTAGCCCTCAGCGTGCTGTGCGTTCTCCGCAAAGAAGGGTGCGCTCAGGCTGTGTACTGCGCCCAGGCTTTTACCGTACTCGCTGAGCTGGAAGTGGACCCAGCCGCGCTCGAAGATCGCATCGCCCCAGTCCGAGGTGAAGCGAGGCACCATGCGGAAGTGAAGCGCGGCATTCTGGAGCGCCTTGGCGCCTTCTGGATTATCCGGACCCAAGCGCGAGCCCATCTCATAGTAGACTCGAGCGATCCCAAGGACGCTCTGGCGGTACACGCGGTCAGAATACTCGGTACGGCCCGCCTTGCGCGCCTTGCTCGCCTCCTTGAGGGCGTCCTGGAACCGAGCCAGCGCCGACTCAAGGTCATTGTTGCGGATCGCCACCAACCCGCTGAGGTAACGAGCCGCTGGCGCCTCGGAGCTTCCCGCCGGCACGCCCGCCTCGGGGTCCAAGAACCCGAGCGCGTCGTCGAGCTTGTCTTGGCGATACAGCACCTGAGCGATCAGGTAGTTCACGCGGTCGAGGACCACATCTTTAAGATCACGGAAGGCGTCGCCATATTCTCGGTTGATGATGTTCGGCACGTTGAAATCGTCACGGAGCCGGTTGCCCGCCTCGAGAAGATAGCCAATCGCCGAGACATAGTGCCGATTGCGCGGGCCATCGAGGATGATCTCGCGTAGGAAGGACAGCGCCGAGAAGTTCATGTTCTCGTTGAGCATGGCGCGCGCCATGTAGTACCGAGCGTCGTTTCGATCGCCACGGTTTTCGCCGTATTTGAGCACCTCATAGAAGCCAGCGATGGCTTCTTGGTAGGCTTGGTTGTTAAAGTCCTCGATCGCCCGGTCTAGATCCTGGGCGTTTGCCGAGAGCGGCAATGCGAGAGCGAGTGTAAAGCAGAGCTTTTTCATCATGCCGTTACCCTAAAAGACGAAGCTGGGGCCGAACTGGAACAAGAAGATGTTCGCTACGTCGACAGAGTTCTGGAGCGTCCCTTGCCATTTCAGCTCTTTGGTCGGGTTGAGTTCGTTACCGACGTCAGCGCCCGGAACCGAGTGCGCCACGGCGTAGTTACGGAACTCAGCCCGCACACCGAAACGCTCCGTAAAGTAGAAGCGCAGACCCGCACCCAAGTTCGAGACCACCTTGACCGCAAGCTGACTGAACTCGTCCGAGATGTCACCGCCCTCGGCGCCCGCCGCCCCCTTCGTCACCTGCCGGATGCCCGCTTGGCTCAAGCCAAGCCCAACGCCCATGTAGATGTCGAAGTGACCCAGCGCACGCCCAGCCAGACGGAACTTACCGTAAATCGGCGCCCACTGAACATCGAGCCCCGTGTACCAGGACAGGAGCGCGTAGTCGGCGCCCGGCGGCGTCAGGTTCTGAAGGTCCAAGAGTTCACGGGTCAGAGGCGTGTAGTCACCTTGCAGATAACCCAGCGAAAGCTCCACGCTCATGGTCTCTGCGAAGTGATAAAGACCGTTGAGAAGTCCACCCGCGTGGCTCGTGAACTTGTTGTTAATCGTCGCCACGCCCATCGGAACGACCTCGAAGCGACGCCCCAGGTAGCGCCCCTTCTTTTGAATCGCAAAGATCGTCTCATCGCGCGGGTTGATCACCCCTTTGGCTTGAGCGGGTTGCTTCGGAGCGGCGTCGCTCTTTTCGGCGGCCGCTTCTTGCCCCGATTCGCCACCTTCAGCGGCTGGCGAATCGCCCTCAGTCGGCTGCTCTGCGCCGCCTTCGGTCTGCTCCGTGTCGTCTCCGAGATCGAGCAGGTCATCGAGCTCGTCGGCGTGAGCCTGCGACGGCGCAAGCGCGAGGACCCCAAGCACGAGGCTTGCCCACATCATACGTCGTTTCTGGTTCACAGCGTCGCTCCTAGCCCAAACATCAAGGTCCAGGTGTTGATAATGTCATCCTGTTGAAGGCTCGGCTGGTTGAGCTCGAGGTACGGACGGTCACCCATCCACGTGTAATCTCGAGCCTCCACGCGAAGCGAGAGGTTGTCCCACAGCCAGACCCGGACGCCCGCCATGGCGCTCACGAAGGGGGAAACTCCCGCTCGGGCAGGATCACGGACCCACTGCTGAACGCCGCTGCCGCTGTCGGCGGTAAACCCTTGGCGACCCGTCACACCCCCGCCGGCGCCGATGAAGATGTCAAAGTTGAGCGCCAACTCGGATACGAGATTCAGCTTGCCGTAGAACGGCTCAGCGATGAAATCAGCGCCCACCATCCAGCTCATCACGTTCGTGTCCGGGAGGCAGTTCTTGTAGCTCACCGGGTCGCAGCGCGTGCCCTCGTTTAAGGTGGCCATCAGCAGACCATTCGCCTTTCCGTAGAGGTAACCCCCGAAGAAATTCGCAGCCAACAGCTCGTTGAAGTGGTAGATGAGGTTGAGCTTACCGCCTTGATGCGTGGCGTACTTGTCGATCACCGACATCTCGTAGCCAAGCGACACCTCGAAGCGCTCACTCACCGGGAACAGGCGCGCCCAGACCACCGGGGTTCCAGCCGGCGGCTCTCGGTCATCGACGCGCAGCAGATCATCATAGACCGCCCGGCCTGACTGACCTTTGCCCGCCTCGCCGACCTCTCCGGCTTCCATCTTTCCACCCTCGCCGCCCCAGTTGGCGCCGAGTTCCTCGCCTTCCTGCGCAAGCGCAGGCGCTGCCATCAACCCAAGGGCTGCCAGCGTCACAACGTGCATGCGAATCATGCATAATCTCCCAGTAGCCGACGAACGGCTAACGATTTCAGCTTCCTCATGGTGCCGCCAAGTACCGAACAGAGACCGTCGCAGGCCACTCGGGTATGTTGGTTTGACCAAACACGATACTCCGTCCCTCTTCCTCATACCACCATCCAAAGTCCATTCCTGGCTCTGAACGGATCACCACACGACCGTCCACCTGCACTGCGATCGAAGCGGGATCGGGTGCAACGTGTAAGCCGTATCGCTGGCGTACACCAGCGGCCGCGAGCGCAACACGCGCGAGGGGCTCGCCGAAGTCGGGCTCACAAATTGAGACCGAGACCCCTCCCGTGGCTGCAGCCAAGGCGCGATAGCGCTGCCCGACCGTTGCAATCGTGTCAAGGGAGGCACGCTCATCCGGCCGCAGGTCACTAAAGGCTGTCTGCGGCCATTGATCCGGGCTGATACACCCCCGCACGCCGGCGGCAAGCTGCCGCTCGTCAGCCCCAACGACGGCGTGTACTTGCGCCCGACGAGCCAGCAACCATCGGCGCGCCGTCTCTACGCTCATCGGGCTTTGATCATCCTCATCGCTGACAAAGATCATAGCGAACGCTGAATTGGGCCGATGAAAGCCCCTGTTGCACGGACGATCCTCCGAGCTCGCGACCAGGCCAGCCACCAGGCCGGCTTCCGTCGTACTTGCCCCGACGCCGACACGCACGGCTCGGCGAAAACGATCGGTCGCCAGCGCCACGTTGACGCCGAGATCAAACCAACGGACGCCGTCGACTTCGCGCAGGCATCCGCTCTCAAATTCGGTCAGGTCCATCGACGTGACGGCGAGACGTGCGTCCACGCCGCGCGCACCGAGCGTCTCGACAAAGCGCGCGGCGGCGGCGGCGACCTTACCCTGCTCCTCGCTCATCGAGTCGCTCCCATCGAGGACCCACAGCAGGTCAAGCTGCGCGACTTGCGCCGCTCGAAAGCGCTCCGTGATCCAGCGACCGGCGAGACCAAACTGCTCCGAGGCGTCGCCGAAGGTCGCAGACTGCTCACCCGCCGAGGCGGTCGGCTTGCCGCTGCGCAGAACCGGCTGACTCGTCGAGAAGACTAGGTCTTCGGCGCACCCGCTCCAAAGGATCACACACCACAGGATCGAGCGCATCATTCGACCTCACTCGGGACGCAAACAGGCTCATCGGCGCGCAGGCCGCGCCCCTCGACGGTCAAACAACCCCAACCGTCCGGACAGTCGCTCGTGTCTGCGCAGCTCTGCGTACAGACAGGGCCCGAGCGCGTCATCAGGCAGAGCCCGGAGGTACAAGCCGCTGCGCCCGCCTGGCACATGGCGCCGGTTCCACCGCCGTCCGTGGTCGGCAAACATGCCTCTCGCCCACCCGAGACGGCGCGACACGACCAGTCCTGCGGACAGGGCGTCTGCGCATCGCACGCTCGACTACAGATGGACTCGGTCGCCAGCGTGACGCAGAGCCCGCCTCGACAGGTCACCCCGGCTGAACACGGCGCCCCGTCGGCGCCTTGTCGATCGATACAGACCGCCACACCGGCCACCTCGGCGCACTCCTGTCCACCAGGGCACGCCCGCCCGGCGCACGCATTGACGCAGCGACCGCGTTGTTCGTCCTCTGCCCTCAAGCACAGACCGCTCGCGCAGTCCTCAGCGGCTCCGCAGCGACGCCCTGTCGCGCCGACGCCCACGGGGCACCGACCAGTGCGTGGCAGGCAGGCGCGCTGCTCGGTCCCCACGATCTCGCCGCAGGAGGCGCCATTCGGGCAGGCGTCCTCAGGACCACACGTCGGCGCACACACGGTGCGTCCATCGCGTCCCTGAACGCACACGCCGTCGGCGCAGTCCCGGTTGTCACCACAGGGCGCACACAGCCCGCGATGCTCCGCTCGGGGGGCGCAGCGCCCATCGCCGCACGCAAAGCCTGCGGGGCAATCGACATCGCCCAAGCAGCGGTCTTGGCAGCGCCCGTCTGCGGGGACGCACTGCTCACCGAACTCGAAAGCCTGACACCGAAACCCCTCAGGGCACGCTTCCTCAGAACAGTCGCGAGCGCAAAACGAGCGCCCGAGCTGCAAGTTACGGACGCAGTAGTCATCGCGCCCACCGCACTCCGAATCGCGACGACATGAGGCGCATAAATCGGCGACCAAACCGCAACGACCCACAGGCACACAGGCGCCGCCCTGACACTGCTCTTGATCCCCGCATTCCGACTCGACGCAAGGGCGGAGGCAGACGTCCCCTAGACCCTCGCCCGCCGATGCGCAGACCAACCCGGCGGCGCACTGTAGGTCGTCACTGCAGCCCACACATTGTGCACGCTCAGCGGGAATCACGCAGCGCTGGTCCGCGGCGCAGCGATGCGACGCCGGGCAATCCGAGTCGACCTCGCAACGCTTCGAGTTGGCGGCCGGGACACACAGCGCAGGGGTCCGGTCGTCGCGACAGGTCCAGCCGCCCGGGCACGTCAGATCCGAATTGCAACTGAGGCTGCACACCGAGGCGCCCGTGTCCAGCTCGGCACAAAAGCCCGAGACACAGCCTGATGCCCCAACGAGCTGACAGTCTCCGCCCAGCCCGAGCTTGCTCGAGGTGCCAGGCTGCGACGAGCAACCGAGCGCACACATCATGAGGAACAGACAGACCCGCATACTCGGAACACTAAACCAATTGAGGGCTGGCCCGCATCGGTCGATCGACAGGGTCACCAACGCTGTACGAGGGATAGCGTCACGTCGGGTTTCAGCTCATCGCCCCAAAAATTACCGGCGAGATTGAGCCCGACCCCGAGCCGTCTCGTGACATACCAAGCGAGCCCAGCTGACAGTTGAGCGTTGACGCCCAAGCCGCTGTCCTCAAGCAAGCCCATCGACGCCGTCAAGCTCGCCCGCGGCACCACGGCGTAACCGCGCTGATGGTGTTCATAACCGACGATGAGCCCAAGACCGACCGGGATCCTCACGGGGCTCCAGCCATGCGCAAGCGTCACGCCAGCCCGCCAACGTGGCTGGACCATCTGACTCAGATCAACACGGCTTCCACGCAGCCCGCTGCGTACATCGATTAAGGCGTCGCCGATCCGGCTGTCGTAAGCAGAGGCTTGCGGCGCCGAGAGCGCCACGATCAGCACAACCAGCGCCCTCACCGCACCGCCTCGCGGATCATCCGCCTGAGCCGCTCGAACATGGGGACGAGCTCCCCGCCGCCGAGCTGGTGATGCAAAATGGCGTCTCCGACCTTGATCAAATGATCGCGCAGGTCGTCTCGCAGGGCCGTCAACTGCTCTGAATAGGTCCGGAGGTTCTCTTGGTGCTCCGCAAGGCGACCATCGATCGCCTGCTCCTGCTCGTGCAGCTGCCCCTCAAGCTGAGCGATCTGCTGATCGATCTCGAGCAGGCGAGGGTCGGACTCCTCTTCGTCCTGCCTCCTCGCGGCTTTGAGCTCCTCACGCCACTTATCCATACGCCGCTGACGGCGGATCCGATCTAAGCGGAGCTCGCGGAGCGCCGCGTGGACCTCGCCCGCTGACTTAGCCTCCTCATCGGCGATGCGACGCTCGAGGATCTCGAGCTCCTCTTCGCCCAAGGTGATCTGGCGCGCCAGCGCATCTTGATCCGGCCGGTCTTGATGGATGCGAGCGCGCAGCTGCTTGCGCTTCTTTCGCTCCCGCTCCAAGCGCTCAAGGAACTTATTTTCGTAGTCCCGAAAGCCCGTCTCCTCAGCGGCGATCGTGGTGCGCAAGGCGTCGAGATACACCTCGAACTCAGCGATCCGCGCCTCGAGGCCTTGATGATGCGTGAGCAGCTCGTCCGGTAGCAAGCTAGCGTGTTCGGTCACGACCTTCGTGCCGAGCCGCTCCAACTGGCGCCAGTAGTCAAGCCGCCGCTCCGCCAGCGTCCGCCCGCTGCGCGAGCGATTGCGTCGCTCTTTTCCTCTGAAGTCTGTCGGCTGCTTCGCCAAATCAACCGTCCGCTAGGTGTTCAGGGCACGCAACCCTGGGTAGACCGCCGTCTCTCCCAGCTCTTCCTCGATGCGAAGCAGTCGATTGTACTTCGCCATCCGATCCGAACGGCAGAGACTCCCGGTCTTAATCTGCCCGGCATCCATCGCCACCGCAAAATCAGCGATGAAGGAGTCGGCGGTCTCGCCCGAGCGATGCGAGATCACCGTGGCGTAACGGTTGAACTGCGCCATCCGCACGGCGTTGATCGTCTCGCTCAAGGTCCCGATCTGGTTCGGCTTGACCAGCAGCGCGTTCGCCGTCTGTGCGTCGATCCCGCGCTGCAAACGAACAGGGTTGGTGACAAAGAGGTCGTCACCCACCAGCTGGACGCTATCTCCGAGCCGCTCGGTCAGCGCCTTCCAGCCAGCCCAATCCTCTTCATCCATCCCGTCTTCGATCGAAACCACCGGGAAGCGGCTGCAGAAGTCAGCCCAGAACGCCACCAGCTCATCGCTGCTCAGGTCGCGCCCTTCACCGGTCAGCCGGTAGCGTCCATCTTGATAAAACTCGGAGGCGGCCGCGTCGATTGCGAGGCTGATCTGCTCGCCGGGTCGGTAACCGGCTTTCTCCACCGCCTCGATGATGACCTCAGCGGCAGCCGCATTGCTCGCCAAATTGGGCGCAAAACCGCCCTCATCACCCACCGAAGTAGCGAGCTTTCGGGCGCGCAGAACGCCTTTAAGGGCATGGAAGATCTCTGCGCCCCAGCGCAACGCTTCGCGGAAGTTGGGCGCGCCATGCGGCACGACCATGAACTCTTGAAGATCCACGGTGTTGTCAGCGTGGGCGCCGCCATTAAGGATGTTCATCATCGGCACCGGCATGGTGTGAGCACCTGCCCCACCGAGGCTCCGATACAGCGGGACCCCTCGCTCCTCGGCGAGGGCTCGAGAGGCTGCCAGGCTGACTGCGAGCAGCGCGTTGGCGCCCATACGGCTCTTGTTCTCGGTCCCATCGGTGGCGATGAGCAGGTCATCGAAACTGCGCTGATCGGACAGCTCGAACCCCAACACCGCAGCGGCGAGCTCTTCATTGATGTAGCGGACGGCGTTCTGCACGCCCTTGCCGCCGTAGCGCGCCTCGCCGTCACGAAGCTCGTGCGCCTCGAAGGCGCCGGTCGATGCACCTGATGGCGAGGCGGCTCGCCCAAAGGCTCCCGACGATAACACCACATCGGCCTCCACCGTCGGGTTTCCGCGCGAATCCAAAATTTCTCGACCGAATACTGCCATGACCTCTGACATCGGGACGCTCCTTGCTTGATGCGGCGCCATCTGTCAGGTTGCTCGCTGTTTGTCCACCTCTTGCGCTTCCCGAGGAGATGCGCTTGACTTCAGTTTGAGGAGACCAACCCATGCTCACCACCGGCTTCGCCGTTTCTTTAGCCTTGATGATGGTGGCCGAGCCCGACGATAACTGTTTCGCGCGTGTGCCTGACGTGATGCCCGCACCATCACAGCGCTTTATGGAGCCTGTTGACCTGCATCAACGGCCGCGCTTTTTGTTTCGCGCCGGCTTGGTCACGCAGCCTGTTTTGGTGGAGGCACCGGTTCGCCCCAATACGATCGGCCGTGAGTATCGACTGAGCGCCGAAGGCGAGCAGTTCATCGCCGAAGGTGTTGTCTATGAGCACTTCACGACGCCCGAGCTCCCGCTCGGGGTCTGCTTCCAGATGCTCGAGCGCGGCGCGGGGGCTGGCGATCGCCAGTTCACGCCGGCGTACCAAGCGACCAGTCTGTGTGTCACCGAGCGCGGCGCCCCGGCGGCGCCAGAGCCGAGCACACCAAGCGTCGAGGTCCAAGCGACACCTGCCACCTACGGGACGCCTGGCACGAGCAGCGGGTTCATCGACCGCGCCCCGAGCGTCGACGGGCTCTGCGGACAAAGCCTGGTGGTCGGTTCGGGCAACGTGACCGTGACCGTGAGCGGGGTCACGACCGGTCCGGGTGCCGTGCTGGTTGAGTTGCTCAGCGAGGGGCAACCCCAAGTGCGTGACCTGCTCATGCACGATCAACTGATCGCTTCGCAGCAGCCGCTCATCGTCAAGTATCGTGCGAGCACAGCACAGGACCTGCGGGTGCGCGTCACGCACCGTGTCCTTGGCGGAGCGACCGGCGAGCCGGTCGAGGTGGATGTGCAGTCGCCAGGGAGCTGCCAGCACCTCCCCACCTCCTCGCTGGTGCTCCTAATCAGCCTCGCAGCGTTACGCCGACGCCGTGAGCTGTCGTAAGGCGCGCTGCTCGAGGTAGCGGGCATCCGAGGCCTCGCCGCGCGTATACATGACCTTAGCCAACTGGGCGAGCAGCCGAGCGATCTGGCGGCTGCTTCCGCTCTCACCGCCGAGCTCATGGAGCCCCTCACGCAAGACCCATTCGGCGCGCCCGAAGTCGCCCGTCGCGATCAAGGCTTCTGCGTGATACCCCGACAATTCCAAGCGCTCATCTGCGCTGGCGATCCCCCCCTCGGCGAGACCGAGGAGCGCGTCGAGTTCAGCGGAGGCAGCGGCTCGCTGCCCCTTGGCGAGGTGGTGACGTCCTGCCAGAAGGCGAGACGCAAACTCCGCCCGGAGATCACCCGCAGCGCGCGCCAGGTCACGTGCGCAGATCGCAAGATCACCGACCTCTTCGGAGCGGACCCCGTCTCCCCCTGCGGCGAGCAAGACCTCACCCCTGAGCGCAAGGCAACGCGCCAAACCCGCCACGCGACCACTGCGCTGGAGCGAGCGCTCGACGCGCTCGAGATCCTCAAGCGCAGCGTCAAAATCGTCATGCTCGAAATGCGCACGAGCACGGCCTAACAAAACGACCGAGTCGGCTGGCAAGCTCGTGGCGGACCACGGCGGCGTCACCTCGACCTCGGGATGACGCTCGGCGATGGTCAGCGCCCGGCTGTGCACCGCAAGCGCCTCTTCCAATGCGTTCGAATCCAGCGCGGCGTTGGCAGCCCCGAGATAGGCGAGCACAGCGGACTCCGGGCGATCGCCTCGCTCGAAGTGGTGCCCAAGCATGAAGTCGTCGCCGCGTCCATGGCGATGCTTGGCGAGCCACTGCGCGACCGCTTGGTGGTGGTGCATCCGCTGGCTGCGCAGCAAGTTCGCGTAGGCGACGTCGCGTACCAGCGTCTGCTTGAAGATGTACTCGGTGTCCCCATGAATCACCGACTCGCCGCGCTTGAACACGAGCTCGCGCCGCTGCAGCTCATCGAGGTGATGGTCTAGGTGGCGGTCGTCACACCCCAAGGCGACCAAGCTGCCTCGCCAGAACGTTCGGCCCACCACGGCGGCGCGGTGCAACACCTCGCGAGCCTGCGACGAGAGGCGGTCAAGGCGAGCCTGCAAGACGCCCTCCACCGTCGAGGGCACCTCGACCGTTTCGGCGTCGCCGGTGAGCGTCCAGCGCGTAGGCCCTTCAATCGCCACGACGCCACGGTCAACGAGGTCACGGATGATCTCTTCGGCGTAGAATGGGTTGCCGTCGCTGCGCCGCGCCACCTCTTGAATGAGGCTTTCCACGGGGCCTTCGAGGTGACGCAGTAAGTGAGCGACGAGCCGCTCGCCTGCGTCTGTCGAGAGCGGCTGAAGCTCGAGCAGACGGTGCTTGGGGAGCCGCTCGAGCCAGTTCGGCTCCTCATCGAGAAAACTCGGTCGAGCCAAACAGAAGAACATCACGGGGACCTCGGCGAGCTCCTCACCAAGATACTGGATCAGCTCTCGAGATAAGCCGCTGGACCAATGCAGGTCCTCGAGCACGAGAAAAAGCGGGACCTCCCGCGCCATCCCCAAGAGCAGGTCGCGCAGCGCCCCGAACAAATTCTGGCGCGTGGCTCGCCAGTCACCCTCTCGAGCCGGCAAGAATCCGGTCATGAGCAGCAGGTCATCGGCGACTTGGTCTGCGCGCTTTGAGTCTGCGATCGCCCCGCGGCACAGCTGCCGCATCCGAGCGCGCGCCATCGTCATGCTCGCTCGCCTCGGAATACGGGCTAAACCGAGCACCATCTTTGCAAAGGCTTCGAGCGGTGTCTGCCCGTGGGGTGTGCAGTTACCGATCAAGAACTGCTGGGACTCACCTTCCGCCGCGAGGTGCTTCAAAAACTCGTGGACAAGGCGAGACTTACCGAGCCCTTCCGCCCCGATCGCCGTGACGGCTCCCACCGAGCGCTCGGTGCGAACCAGGTTCCACTGCTGGATGAGGGCGTCGATCTCCGTCTCGCGACCGATCATGTCGACTTGCACGCCATAGAGCGTGCGCACCCCGATCCGAACGGCGCGGCGCTGACCATCACCACGCACCCGATAAACGGGCACGGGCTCGCTTTTGCCCTTCACCGTGATGGGATCCAGCGCTTCTGCGTCGAACAGCCCGCGCACGTGGCGATAGGTCGCTTCGCTGAGCAGAATCCCGCCGCTCGGCGCTGCGTTTTCGATCCGCTCAGCTGTGTTGACGGCGTCTCCGATGACCGTATACGAGCGGAGCTTTTGATCACCCACCCAACCTGCGAACACCTTACCCGTCGAGATCCCGATCCGGATCGCGAGGTGATGCCCATGACGCGCCAGGACACGCTGGCTGTAGTCTTCCATAAAGGCTTGCATGGCGATGGCTGCGCGGACCGCACGCTCAGGGTCGTTACCGTGGCTCGTCGGCGCGCCGAAGAGCGCCATCAAGCAATCGCCGATGTACTTGTCCACGGTGCCACCAAAGCGGCGCACGCAGGCAGCCAACCCCTCAAAGCAACCGTTAAGGATCTCGCGGATGGCCTCCGGCTCATGCCGCTCACTCAAGCGCGTAAAGCCGCGCACGTCGGCGAACAACGTGGTCACCAAACGGATGTCGTCGCCGACCGTAGCTGCGACCCGAAGGTCAGTTTGTTGGTACTGCAAACCACAGTTGGCGCAGAACTGCGCATCTTCGGGGTTATGAGTGTATCCGCAAGCCTCGCAAGCCTTGCTCGTCGTCACCATGACCGCGCCTCCGCAGGCGGCAGTATGCAGCCGAACAGGGGGCGATGGCAATTTTCCGCCGCGCTTGTGCAACCAGCGGCCTCGGTTGGTCGCTGTCTAGATGGTGAAGGTGTCGTCCGAGCCGAACAGATCGATGATCACCTCACCACGCTCGGCTTCATCATCCGATCGCCGTACACGAGGCGCCTCGTCACGTGGGGCAACGGGCATCTCGAGTTCGACCTCACGCCGCTTCGCCGGCTGCCGGTCAGGTCTCGCTGGTCGCTGCGTCCGCTTCCTGTTCATGGCGTCCCCCATTCGCTCCGCAGTGTGTGAAGCACGAAACGTGCCAAACCCGTGCTCGCAAGCCAGCCCCCCAAACGGCTGACTCCCTTGTCCTTGATAACGGTTCATTTGTGCAAACGATTCAGGCAGGAGACAAATTTTGGCTGTGCGCTCGATCACGCCTGACCGAAAATGCTACGCATCGGTAACGAGCCTCAGCCAACTTGAGGCACCAACCGACCCGCTCAGGAGGCGATCACGCCCCCTGCCACGATCCATTCCTCTTCATCGTAGGCAACCGCGACCTGGCCCGGCGCAGGGCGCGCCACGGGCTCACCGAACTCGAGGTGCGCGCGCCCATCGTCACCGGGGACCAACTGTGCCGCGACAGGCTCACCTCTTGAGCGCAGCTTCACGCCCACGCGTTGAACCGACGGCGTGACGTGCCAGTGCATCTCCATCAACTCGACCCGATCCGTCACAGCCACCCCGCCATGGCGCACCACGACCTCGTTGGTCTCGGCGCGCACAGCCACGACATACCACGGCCCGCCCGGCATCCCGAGCCCACGGCGCTGCCCCACGGTGAAGGCGTCAAAGCCTTTGTGCTCACCGAGGATCCGCCCGTTCTCGTCGACGATTCGCCCCTCGCCTGGGTCCTCACCGGTCAGCCGGCGGACCACCACATGAGGTGGATTGGGCGTCACGAAGCAGGCGTCCTGGCTCTCACTCTTTTGCGCCGTCGGCAAACCCAGCGCATCCGCTCGCTCACGCACCTCCGCCTTGGTGAGATCGGCGAGCGGCAACCAAAACTTGGGTAGGCGAGCGACGGGCACCGGATACAAAAAGTAGCTCTGATCTTTGATGCGATTCGCAGCTCGACCCAGGCGCCACAGACCATCGACCTCGCCCACACGCGCGAAATGCCCCGTTGCGAGCGCATCGGCTCCGAGCGCGTCAGCGCGCGCGGTCAGGGCTCGAAACTTAACGATGGCGTTGCAACGTATGCAGGGATTCGGCGTTCGCCCGGCGCGATACCCTTCCGCCCAAGGATCGATCACCGTCTGCTTGAACACCTCGGTAAAGTTCAGCACATAGAAGGGTATTCCCAGTCGGTCGGCGACGTGCCGGGCGTCGAACAAGTCATCCGGCGAGCAGCAGCTTTTGCCTGACTTCTCGGGCGCATCGTAGAGGCGCATGCTCAGGCCGATCACCTCATGACCTTCTTCGAGCAACAGCGCCGCCGTGACCGAGCTGTCCACACCTCCGCTAAGACCTACCGCGACGCGTGCCATGATCAGCGAGGGCAGGTCTGGCCCTCAGGGGCCGACAAAAGACGAGTTTGACACTGACCCAGCCAACTCCCAACGACCGGCACGTCCACCGTCACGTTGAGGTCTCCAGTCAAGCTGTCGCTCGGGTCCTGCGTGCGGCGCGAGATCGCTAGCTGAAGGGTCCCTTTGAGCCGCCCGGGCGCCTCGGCGGTCGGCTGCGAGATCGACTCAACCGACAACGCCCAGCCGCGGTCCTTACCGATGCTCTGAGGCTGGACATTGTCGGCGGTCGCAGGCTCCCCCTCATCACGGCGACTCCCCAGAGCGAGCGCCACGACACCATCACCATCGCTGGTCTCATAACGCGCCCCGCCCTCGATCTCGTCGCCCATAACGGGCAATGACAACGCAAAGCTGAGCCGATCCGCCAGGGCGACCTGCGCAGCGATCTGGTGCCGCTCCTCGAGTGGCAGCGTATCCAGCGGCGCCGTGACCTCAAACCGAGCACCTGTCATCTCTAGCCGCAGCGTGTACGGCTTGAACTCGGCGCCATTACCCGCAGCGACTCGGGGTTCAACCCAAGCCCAGCTGGCTCCACCGAGCACCATCTGAACGCCACCGAGCGTTCCGCTGACTTGGCTCGGCAGCTCGTCGCCCGAGCCGCAAGCGCAGAGCAGACCGAGCGCGACCAGACGCCTCATTCGCCGCTGCCCTCGCAAGGCCACTCGCGAAACCGCTCGTACGTGACGCCGTAGTCCGTCGTCTCATTGCACTGCGCCAGCCGCTCCGAGACCACTGGCAAGCTAAACTCGAAGCTCATCTGTCCCACCCGGACGTCCTCGGCGTCGCGCGCCGGGTCTCGCTCGACTTGAACATTGAGGGTCCCAGCCACCGCCGAGCCGTGCTCTCGACCCAAGCCCGTAAAGGTGACCTCGAAGGTCAGCTTACTACCCGCTTGAGCGGTCGAACCCGGGACCGGCGCTTCCGTTGTGATGCTGCGCCCAACAAAGAGCTTGAGCTCAGCCTCGAGGTCTCGGTTCGTGTATTTCGTATCCGTGACCAACTCATCGATCTGCCCATCGCCGTCGAGATCACTGAACGACCTCAAGCTGAACTCCAGCCGCGCCGAACGCGCCCACTGAGCCGCCGTCTCAGCGCGCCGCTCGAGCGGCTCGTACCGGTAGTCGACGTTCGGGTCCAACTCGGTCCCCGTAAAGCGCAGCTCCAGCAGCGCCGGCGTGTGCTCCTCCATCTGACCGGTCTCACGCTGGAGCGTCGCCGAACGCCACCACGCATAGCTCGCCCCTGAAAACTGCTCTGCTGCGTCTGCGAAGTCTGCGTCTCCGTTGATCGCAACCGACGCCCCCCCGCAGGCGGCTAAAACCAACAGGCTGAACACACCCAGCAATCGCAAGTGGCTCTTCATGTGACCTCCTGATCAGACCGAGGTGTCTAGGTTGCGCGCCCCGCTGAGGCGTCGATTGCGGCGGCGTCGGCCGATAACGAGGGGCGCCAACAACCAGATCGCCGCGTCCACGCCGAGCGCAGCGCAGCCGCACCCTCCACCCCCGCGTGGCGGGGGCGGCGGCAGGGTTGTGCCCGCGTCGGCGACCACATCCGGAGGCCGTCGATCACGGAAGTTGCTGAAGTCCGCAGGCGAGCGAGGCATCAGCCCGCGCTGACCTGCGCCCCCCCCCTCGGTGATCTCATCGCCGATGCCCGTCACGTCGAATTGGAACAGGTCCCATTGTCGCTCGCCGCTGAACGACTCAGGCGGCAGCGACATCGACGTCCGATTAACACAGACCTGAGCACCCTCGTCATCCGTGCAGGCGAAGCGCTCGACGTGCACGCCGACGCGAATGTTTTCCTCATCGCCCACGCTGAACGTTCCGTTCTGTCCCGACCGAGGAAGCTGCTGATTGGCGTCAGCGAGGTGAAGATCTTTGATGGTGAGGAGGACACCCTCGTAGGCTTCGCCGCCCATCAGGAGCTCACGCGCCGCCACGACCACCGGCGCAAAGACCCGCTCTGCCGGCTCGCCCTCCCCCCCTGCTCCAAGCCGCTCGATCAAAAGCGGATCATCGAGCCGGGCGTCCACGATCATCAAACGCCCACGCCGAGTCTCCACCTTGCCCAGCACCCGGACTCGGACCCCGCTGCGCAGCTCCGGCAGGTCGACCACCTCCTGGCAGAGGCTGCGCGGCCCGCAGCGTTCACCGCCGCTGCAGTCCGTGTTCCCCTGACACTCCAGCGCGCCCTCAGCTGCGGGCGCCCAGATGTGGTCGATCGTGTTGCTGCGGATGATCACACCGCCTGTATCATCTTGAACGGCGAAGCCGACGCCCCCGGTCCTCGACTCACGGAACGTGCTAAACTCAGTGGTCAGCCAGCCCTCAATCCAGACCCGGTTCCCCTCAAAGGCGCCGGTCGACTCACCCTCTCCCGGCCGGAGGTCTCCGATCGGTGTACGTTCTTGCGGCCACTGCTCGTCCTCGCGGGGGCGAAAGTTGCTGAAGTCCGCCCACGAGCGGGCGCGGAGTTGGCGCCCGTTGTCGCCCGGCGCGCCGCCTCCGCGAAAGCTCTGATCGGCGATCGCGATCAGATCCGCCTGGCTCCGCTCAGGCCAGACCTGACCTGCCACATCCGTCGTCTTCTCGATGTAGAGCGGCACCGGCGTCTGCCCCGGCAGCACCGTGGCGTCATGAAGCTGAAACGACCCGCCGGTTCCTGCGCGCGGGAGCCGCTGCGAGAGATCATCCGAGAACACACCCGGGATGCTCACCAGGCGCCCCTCCATCGACTCGCTCGTCTCTAAAAACCCACGCAGCGTCATCGCCACAGGCTCGGGGGGCGTCGCCTCGGCTTCGAGCACCTCAATGATCGGCGCAATCCGCGGCAAGCTCCCCTCCTGGCAGCGCTCGGGCGGACTGTCCGAGTTGCAAGCCGGGTCGATGAAATCGGTGAGCATCAGGCGACCTTGGAAGCTTCTGACCAATCCCCCGACGCGGACGCGCTGACCCACCGTCAAGCCATCGATCCCCTCGCTCGGAAGATACGACCAAACAAAAATCCCCGCCTCACCGTCGTCAAGGTAGAAGCCGACTCCCGGCGTGCACGGCGGGTTGTCGCAGTTGGACGTCGGCGCATACTGACGGCCACTGGTCGTGGTGACGCCGGTGACCCGCACCAGCTCCGCCTCGAGCGCCGAGCCATCGCCATCGTCGTTAAGGGCGCGCACCTGGCGGATGCTCACCTCGGGGAAATCATTGGCGTAAGCCTCCGCCGAGACCACCAAAGCAAACGACATCAGGACACGAAGATAGCTCATAGCACTCCCTGCGGCTCCCCCTACACGAGAACGCGGTGGACCGACAACCGCTCACACATCGCCCGTTTCGGTCAAACGCTCCAACCTTTCCGTCGTCTTAGCCGAGTCAGGATCGCTGCGCATCCGAAGAGCCGATCCGCCGTTGTCACGGCGTCGGGAAGACGCCCACCCCCGGCCGGTCTTCCTCGGAAAAACGTAGGGAACTGCTTGCCACTGACCTGAGTCATGTCTAAAGCGCTGCAGCGGCGTCGACTGTTCGCGTCGCGCGAACCCCAAGCGCTATGATGCGCAACCTAGCAACGAAGGGTGTCGTACGATGATCCGTGCACTCCTGGGAATTTCCGCACTCCTGCTCGTCGGCGAGGTGTTTTTCCTAGCCGGACAGGGTTGGTCGCCTCGTACTGGATACGAGCCGGAGCAGCCTATCCCGTTCAGCCACAAACTCCACGCAGGCGAGATGAACATCGACTGTCAGTACTGCCACACGCAGGTGGAGAAAGGGCGTCATGCGACCGTTCCAAGCACGAACATCTGCATGAACTGCCACACGCAGGTAAAGCGGCGCGCCGGAGCCGACAAAGACTCGGTGCACCTGGCGAAGCTGACCGAACACTTTGAGCAGAACAAGCCGATCGAATGGGTCAAAGTGCATGACATGCCCGACCACGTGTACTTCTCGCACAAGCCGCACGTCAAAACGGCGAAAATCCCCTGCAGCACATGCCACGGGCCGGTCGAGAAAATGGAGAAGGTCGGTGTTAAGGTGACCTTCAACATGGGCTGGTGTCTGAGCTGCCACCGTCAGAAGCCGGGTTACATTAACGCCCCGATCTGGAGTGAAGAGGGCGAGCTGATCCGCTACGTGAGCCGAGCCAACAACGGCACGGCGCACGACGGCACCTGTCAGGAAGATAACGACTGCCGTCGGATGCAGACCTGCAACGAAGGCACATGCGAGTACAGCGACTACGCGAAGTCAGCGCACCTAGACATCGCTGGCCCGCAAAGCTGCACGACCTGCCATCGGTAGGAGGTAGAGGAAAAGATGACGAAGAACGCATGGCTCAGCAACGAGGACATCTCTAGCGATGCACTCGACGGGTCGGGACGTCCGGTCAGTCCGGCGCCGCTCATCGACGGTGATGTGTCTCAAGCCAACTCGATTCAGGTTGAGTTCCCAGACGGCGGTAACGGCGTCCGGATGGACCGCCGAGACTTTGTCCGGCTCAGCGGCGCTGCGACCGCAGCCGCAGGGCTGACGGCGACCACCGGCTGTCAGGTTCCAGCAGAGAAGATCGTTCCGTATACCAACCGCACGGGCGAGGTGCAACCGGGGCGTCCGAACTTCTACGCAACGACGCTTCATGGCGCCCCTGCGAAGATCCGGACGCGCGCCGGGAAGCCGATCCACGTCGAGGGGCTCGCAAGTCACCCGAGCGGCGTGCGCGGCACGTCGGCGCGCCAAGGGGCAGCGATCCTCGACCTGTACGACCCAGACCGTGCCACCGGCCCGGCGAAGCTCAGCGGCGGCAAAGCCAGCGCCGTGAATTGGTCGGAGCTGGACAAGGCGGTCTCTGAGGCGATGCGCGCCTCGGGCGCCAAGACTCGGATTTTGAGCGGACCGATCTCGGGCGTCGCAACGCAAGAAGCGATCCACGAGCTGCTCGCAGGGGTCGCAGGCGGCGCCAACGTCGGCGACATGCACCTGGCGTGGCAGCCCGACGGGCACGACAACCTGCGCACCGCCTCCACCGAGCTCTTCGGCTTGGGTGGGCTGCCGGACTACCGGCTTCAGGAAGCTCGAGTCATCGTCTCGTTCGGCGCTGATTTCCTCGATACCTTCATCAGCCCAGAGCGCTTCGCAAGCGACTGGGCGCGCAGCCGTGAGGTCGACAACCGCGGCGAGAAGATGTCGTCCACGGTGGTCTTCGAGTCCCGCCTGACCATGACGGGCGCCAACGCAGACCGCCGCTTCGTGGTCCGCAGCGGCAACCTGCTCAACATCGCAGGCGCCCTCGCCCACCTCATCGCCAAGCAGACCCAAGCGCCTGCTGCGATCCTCGACCAGGTCAAGGGCTATGACCCCAACGCAGTGGCGAAGGCGACCGGCGTGAGCGTCGACGACTTGACCCAGCTCGCCAAGCGCCTCGCGGACCAACGCGGCGCGAGCGTCGTCTTCGGCGGCGGCGTGATGGGCTCGGTCGAGCTCGACAAAATGGCGCTGCTGCTTAACCACATGCTCGGAAACATCGGCCAGACGGTCGTGCTCGAGGGCTCGCAGCGCGGCGCCGCCGGCTTTAGCGTCCTCCTCGACCTGATCAACCAGATCAACAAAGGTCAGGTTGAGACGCTCATCATCGCCCACACCAACCCGGTGTACCTCGGCGCAGCGCTTGGGTTTGAGTCGGCGCTGGCCAAGGTCAAAAACGTCGTCTACATCGGCGACCGAGTCGACGAGACCGGGCTCAAGGCGAACTGGTTCGCGCCCCTCGCCCACGAGATGGAGAGCTGGGGAGACGCCACGACCGAGGTCGGGGTCCACTCCATCCAGCAACCCTCTATTCGTCCAATGAATGACAGCCGAGGCTTACTGGATCACCTCATCGCATGGGCGAACCTGAAGGACGAGAACGGGCGCGTCACCTTCACGATGGGCGGCCGGCTGCACACAGCGGTCACCGATCAGGCGAAGGCGGCGAAAGAGGGTGAAGCACCCCCGGCGTCGTACTACTTCCTGCGCGACGCCTGGAACAGCCGCTTCTTCAAGCAGACCTCCTCCGCCGGCGTCGCCCGGGCTTTTGATGAGGTCCTCCGAAACGGCTTTCATCTGGCGATCGAGTCGAACACACGACCCGGTAACTTTAACGCCAGCGCGCTCAACACGGTCCCCTCGGCGCCCGTCGAGCTTGGCAGCGCCTGGGATGTGATGCTGGCTTCAAGCAACGCTTTCGCCGACGGTGAGGGCGTTCAGGCTAACAACGGCTGGCTCATGGAGTTGGCGGATCCGATCACGCACGTCGTCTGGGAATCGGTCGCACAGATCGGGCCGCGCTCGGCGCGTGCGCTCGACCTGCTCGACGGCGACCGCGTGCAGATCTCGGTGGGCGACAACCGCCTGGTCGTGCCGGTGGTGACGCAGCCTGGTGTCGCCGAGAACACCGTCGTCCTCTACGCCGGTCTCGGCCGCAGCGCCGTGGGTGACGTGGGCAACGACGTCGGCGTGAACGCCTACAGCCTGATGACCAACAACGGTCGACGCGCTCAAGTCGGCGAGCTGACCGTGGTGGATGGCTGGACTCAGATCCCGCGCATCGGCGGCGATGACCCGCGCGACGGACGCGGTCTCGACATCCGAGCCGATCTCCTAAACAACCACCTTCGACCGCTCTGTCCTGAGACGAGCCTTGAGGATTGGAACAAAAAGAGCGCAGCGGCCGCGACGGGCAAAGGGAGCCACGGTAAAGACGGCGACCACGGTCACGGCGGCGGTCACCATTACAACCATGAGTATGGCGGCGCGACCTACGAGCCCCATGGCGAACATAAGACCTTCGTCGGTGGACACTCGGGCCCCAGCCACTGGGCGGGTCACGAGTACCCTGGCTACCGCTGGGCGATGAGCATTGACAGCAACAGCTGCACCGGCTGCAACGCCTGCGTGATCGCGTGTCAAAGCGAGAACAACATCGCCGTGGTCGGTAAGAAGGGCGTTCTGAGTAATCGCGAGATGAATTGGCTCCGGATCGACCGCTACTACGCCTTCGATGCGCCCGCGGACAATCCGCTGGCTGAGCCGCAGCATAAGGACTGGGATCACCTCGCTGCGATCCCCGAAGGGGCGCTCGACAACCCGAAGGTCCACCTCCAGCCCATGCTGTGCCAGCACTGCGAGAACGCAGGCTGCGAGACGGTCTGCCCCTTTACGGCGTCAATGCACGACGCAGAGGGCGTTAATCAGCAGGTGTACAACCGCTGCGTCGGGACCCGCTATTGCGCCAACAACTGCGCCTACAAGGTCCGACGCTACAACTGGTTCGAGTTCAGCTTTGAGCGCACGAACTGGCTGACCACGATGGTGCACCCCGAAGGGAAGAAGCAGGCGCGATACAACAACGCGGGCGACCTGAACAACCGCTACAACCCAGAGGTCACCGTCCGGACGCGCGGCGTCATGGAGAAGTGCTCCTTCTGCAGCCAGCGGATTCAGAAGGCGAAGATTCACGCTCAGTCCGAGGGACGGCGCGTCCGCGACGACGGCGAGCTTCAGACCGCCTGTGAAGCAGCCTGCCCGACCAACAGCATCACCTTCGGCGATATCAACAACGCCGAGACCCGCATTGCGCAACAGGTCGCCGGTGTCCGGTCGTATCGTATTCTCGAAGAGGTTGGCGCCAAGCCGTCGGTCTTCTATCTCACCCGAATTTGGAACCCCGCCTAGGGGACGCGAGCAGCTCGTATGTCAGTTGAACAAGTCTACGGAACCCCCGTACTCAACGAGAAAAAGGGTCCTCTCGGCGGTCCTCGCTGGGATCGTGAGCCACTGGTTCTCAACGGTCGGACGTTCCACGAAATCACCGAGGACATCTGCGCCCCGCTGGAGCGCATGCCCTCACTCCCATGGATCATCGGGTTTGGCTTTGCCCTCCTAGGCACAGCACTCTTCCTCAGCGTGATCGTCTCAGGGACCATCTTTACCGGGATGGGGATGCACGGTGTGAATCACCCGTCCGGTTGGGGTGTACACATCGTCAACTTCGTGTTCTGGATTGGGATCGGACACGCCGGGACGCTGATCTCAGCGGTGCTGTTCCTCTTCCGTCAGAAGTGGCGCACGGGCGTCAACCGCTCAGCGGAAGCGATGACGATTTTCGCCGTGATGACGGCCGGTGTCTTCCCGGCGGTTCACGTCGGCCGCGCGTGGTTCGTGTACTGGATGCTCCCCTACCCGAACCACCGTTACCTTTGGCCGAACTTCAACTCACCGCTGGTCTGGGACATCTTTGCGATCTCGACCTACGCAACGATCTCGATCTTCTTCTGGTACATGGGCTTGATCCCGGACTTCGCTACCGTGCGTGACCGTGCGGTCCACCCGCTCCGCAAGAAGCTGTACGGGCTCGCAAGCTTCGGCTGGAATGGCTCGAACCGGGCTTGGCGCCACTGGGAGATCGCCTGCTTGATCCTCTCGGGTCTGGCGACCCCGCTGGTGCTCTCGGTGCACACCATCGTCTCCTTCGACTTCGCCACGTCGATCGTTCCCGGCTGGCACGCAACGATCTTCCCGCCGTACTTCGTCGTGGGCGCCATCTTCTCTGGCTTCGGCATGACGCTGACCTTGCTCATTCCGATGAGGTCCTGGCTCAAGCTCGAAGACTACATCACGATGAACCACCTCGAAGCGACCAATAAGATCTTGCTCGCCACGGGAATGATCGTGGGCTTTGCGTACTCCACCGAGTTCTTCATGGCGGCGTACTCCGGCTCGCACTTTGAGGGCTTCATCTTTAGGAACCGCGCCTTCGGCACCTACTGGTGGGCGTACTGGATCATGTTCAGCTGCAACGCCTTCGTGCCGCAGGTCTTCTGGTTCAAGTCGATGCGCCGAAGCATCCCGGTGATGTTCGTGGTGTCGTTGCTCGTGAACGTGGGGATGTGGTTCGAGCGTTACGTGATTATCGTCACCTCGCTGACGCAGGACTTCCTGCCCTCGAACTGGGCGCTCTACGTGATGACCCCATTTGACTGGGGGCTGACGATCGGCTCGTTCGGCTGGTTCTTCATGTTCTTCCTGGTCTACTGCCGCACCTTCCCGACGGTGGCGATCGCCGAGGTCAAGAGCGTTCACGACCCAGATGACGGTGCGGGCGTCGCAGCCCAACACCCGCAAGGAGCGCACTGATGTCTGAACTCAAAGGTGTCTACGGTGTCTTCCGTCACCCGGATGACCTCATCCACGCGGCGAAGAAGACGACCGAGCGTGACTACAAGAGCTGGGACTGCTTTACGCCGTACCCAGTGCACGGTCTGGATCCCGCCATGGGGCTGAGCCGCTCTTGGTTGCCCTGGGTGACCTTGACCTTCGCCATGATCGGTTTGACGACGGCGATCACCCTGCAGGTCTCGATCACGACCTTCAACTGGCCCATGAACTTCGGCGGTCGCCCCTTCCTGGCGTTCCCGGATTTTGTGCCGATCATGTTCGAGCTGTCGGTGCTCTTTGGTGGGCTCTCGACCTTCTTCGCCGTCTTCCTGAGCCAAGGGATGCCGACGCTCAAGCCCATGATCGTCGACAAACGCTTTACGGACGATCGCTTCGGCCTGTGGATCGGCGCGGACAACGAAGGGTTCGACCTCGACGAGGTCAAAGCCTTCATCCAGGAGCTCGGCGCCGATGAGGTCCTAGAGCACCGGGAGGAGGCGTCATGATGCAGTCCCTGCTCAAAGTAGCCGGTCTGACGCTGATGCTGACCGCCTGCAACATCGAGATCGGCTGGCCTGCCTCGGGCGACCGGCAGTTTATCGCCTTCAACCGGCTGGACATGGACGACAGCGTTGCGGTCGAGGCGCAAGAAGAGAAGCGGATGCTTCCGCCGGTCGGCTCGGTCCACACCGAACAATACAACTACCCCTTCGCTCGACTTGAGGGGCGCCAAGAGGCGGGTGATGTCCTAAAGAACCCGCTCCCGGTGACCGCCGAAAATCTCGAGCTTGGTCAGACAAAGTACAACCAGTACTGCGCCCTGTGCCACGGCATGGACGGCCTCGGTCCCATGTCCAAGTCGCGCAGCTCAGCGACCGAACGCGGGATGATCCCTGGCAACAACCTGACCGACGAACGCGTCTACAAGATTGCGCAGGAGCGCCCGGGTGAGCTGTTCCACGTGATCACGGCAGGCGCCGCGATTATGGGCAGCTACGCGGGGCAGCTTGAGCCGCTCGAGCGTTGGGCGATCGTACACTACATTCGAACCCTCGGGATGGTGCAGAACCCCCCGTCGGCGAACGAATAGGAGCTCGGACTTATGGCAAGCGAGCAACTTGAAATCCCAGCACGCATCGAGCTGCCAGCCTGGCACAAGACGCTGTGCTTTGGCTTGATGGGTGTCGGCGTCGTCGGCGCGATCGTTGGCGCCGTGACGGACTTCACGGCGTTCCAGACCGGCTACCTGGCTGGGTTCTGGTTTACCTTCAGCCTGGCGCTCCTCGGGGCGTTCTATCTCGCGGTCGGCTACGCGACCTCGGCGGGCTGGAACGTGACGCTTCGGCGGATCCCTGAGGCGATGACCCGCTGGCTCCCTTACGCTGCGGTCCTCGGGCTCGGCGCCGTTGCGTTCTTATTCGTTCCGCACGGCGTATTCGAGCACTGGCTGCATCCACACGGTGCGCACGCAGCGGTCATCGAGAAGAAGCTGTGGTGGCTTAACGTGCCGCGCTTCTTGATCACCTACGTCGTCGTCATGGCGTTGTTGGTCTTCCTTGTGCGCAAGATGGTGAACCACTCCTATGCGCAGGATGAAGACGGCGACACCGAGCACACCTGGCGTCAGCAAGGCATGGCGGGTCCGTTCCTGATCGTCTTCTCGCTGGGTTACTCGGCGCTGTCGGTCGACTTCGTGATGAGCCTTCAGCCGACTTGGTTCTCGACGATGTGGGGCGTCTACATGTTCGCAGGGCACTGGCAAGCAGCCTGTGCGCTGGTCTGCCTGGTTGCCGTCTGGTTGATCGAGACGGATCGCATCTCCACGACCTGGCTCAATGAGAACCACATCCACGACGCCGCGAAGTTCACCTTCGCCTTCACCGTCTTCTACGCCTACATCGCCTTTAGTCAGTTCCTGCTGATCTGGTACGCCAACCTTCCTGAGGAGGCGACGTTCTTTGTGTACCGCGCCAAGGACGGCTGGCTGGCGCACTCGCTGTGGATCCCGGCAGCCAAGTTCATCATCCCCTTCGCGATCCTTCTGCGGCACGGGATCAAGCGCTTGGGTAAAGGGCTGAAGTTCATCTGCATGTGGATCATCACCTTCCAGGCTTATGAGATGTGGTGGATCGTGGCACCGGCTGCAAAGCACGGCTCGGCGCACCCCGGACCGGGGATCCCGTTCGTAGAGTGGACCATGATCCTTGGGTTCTTCGGCGCGTTCTTGTTCGTGGCAGGCAAAGCGCTCGCTGCGAACAACATCATCCCGATCAAAGATCCGCGGCTGCATGAGTGCATGCACCACCACCAAGTCTAAAGGAGCGCTCATGCGTGTTCTGACTCTCGGACTCATCGTACTTAGCACGCCGGCGCTCGCCGCCGAGACCGGTACAGACGCCGCTGCGGCTGCGGCGAACACCGCGGCGAAGGCAGCACCTGCTCAAGAGGCACCTGCGGCGCCCGAGAAGGCTGCTCCGGCAGCGCCTGCACCAACGACCCCGAGCTCGGTGACCGAGATCACGCTCGAGGCGGCGATGGCGATCCAGCTACAGAACTCCAAGGCGCTTGGCCTGACGGTCTACAAAGGCCAAGCCATGCTGCTCCCCGGATTGAACGAGCTCGGCTTGCCGGCCAAGCTGCCCGATCCCGTGATGCCAGGTATCGACGAGACCGCCGCAGCCACCCTCCCGCCGAGCGATGCGAAGGCGAAGGCAGACGCAGCCGCAGACGCCGCCGCGCAGTAACTCACGATCGGCGAGGCGATGGTGGCTCAGTCCAAGCCTCCCCTCTGGCGAGACTACTACTCGCTCACCAAGCCGGGTGTCAGCCGGCTGCTTGCGCTGACGACGCTGTGCACGATGTTCGTCGCAGCGAAGGGGATGCCCGACCTCGGTCTGATCGCTGCGACGCTCGCAGGGCTGCTGCTGGCGACGAGCGCCGCGCAGGTCTGGAACATGGTCTATGATCGAGACATCGACGCGCTCATGGAGCGGACGCAAAACCGGGCTTTACCGAAAGGCCGCATCTCGCCCCGTCACGCAACCATCTTCGCAGCTGCGCTGGCGCTGGCTTCCGCCACGGTCCTGCTGACCCTCATCCCGAACCCTCGAAACGGCGGGATTAACTGGGCCTGCTTTCTGACCACCTTCGCAGGGCTCCTCTTTTACGCTGTGGGCTACACCATGGTGCTCAAGCGCAACAGCATCCACAACGTGCTGCTCGGCGGCATCGCCGGTGCCTTGCCCCCGCTGGTCGGCTGGACAGCCGTTACGGGTCAGCTCGACCCGGCGGGTTGGGCGCTCTTTGGGATCATCTTCTTGTGGCAATGCCCCCATACCTGGGCGCTCGCGATCTGGCGTGACCTCGACTACACGCGCGTCGGCGTCCCCATGCTCCCGGTGATACGGGGTCGTGCTGAGACCAAACGTCAGAACCTGTTTTATGTCTGCTTACTCGCGATCACCGGCGTACTCTTTGCGTTCTTCAACGGGATGGGGCCCCTGTACCTGATCTTGGTGACAGCTGCTGGTCTGCGGTACATTCAGCTCTCGATCCAAGCGCTCACGGAAGCCGATGAGGAGGCGTGGGGCAAGAAGATGTTCTTCTTCTCGATCAAGTACCTCGGCGTCGTCTTCCTCGCGCTCCCGCTTGATGTCTTGATCCCCCAGCCCTTCGGGTACGACATCGGCATGCGCGCCGACTCGATCGCGCTGCTGAGCGAAGCAGCGCAGCTGCCGCCCGAGCTCATCGGTCGCTGATGCGGTCGTTGATTATCGGGACACGCGGGAGCGCCCTCGCCCGCACACAGAGTGAGTGGGTTCGAGAGCAGCTTGGCGTCGGCGAGCTCAAGATCATCTCCACGCGCGGGGATCGCTTGGTCGACCTCCCCCTGCAGAGCAACCTTGAGAAGGGGCTCTTCACCAAAGAGCTTGAGGTGGCGCTGCTCGCCGGTGACGTCGACCTGGCGGTTCACAGCCTGAAGGATCTGCCCGTGGTTCCACCTCAAGGGCTGGCGCTGAGCGCAACGCCGGTCCGGGCGCCTGTCGCCGATCTGTTGATCTGGCGGCGCGGCGAGTCGATCCATGAGCCGGGGCGGCGTATCGGCTCCTCGTCGGCGCGGCGCGTGGCGCTGCTGCGCGCAGCCTTTCCAGAGCATCGAGCGGTGCCTTTGCGTGGCAACGTGCCGACACGGCTCGCCAAACTTCAACGCGGCGAGGCGGACGCGATCATCCTCGCTGAGGCGGGCGTGGTGCGCCTCGGGTTCGATCTTGAGGGTTTCGAGGTGGCGCGGCTGGACCCGACGCGCTGGATCCCGGCGGCTGGTCAAGGCGCGCTGGGTCTTGAGCACCGGGCAGACGATCAGCGCATCGAAGGCTTGCTAGCTGCGATCCATCACGACGAGACCGCTCAGGCGGTGCGGCTGGAGCGAGCGTGGCTCGATCGCTTTGGTGGAGGCTGCCACGCCGCGGTCGGCGCCTACGCACATCGCTCTGCAGAGGGTTGGTCGCTTCACCTTGGTGCGGCGCGTCCGGACGAGACCTTCGCCGTGCTCAGCGTCACCTGTTCATCCCCCTCGCTCGATCAAATGGACGAGCTCATCGACGCCTTCGCAAACACCGCTGAGCCGCTTGGAGGCGTCGAGCTTGAGGAATGGCTGCGGTGAGCCAACGGGTGCTCGTAAGCCGTCAGCTCGAGGACGCCGAACCCCTGACGCAAGCCCTCGTTCGTGGCGGCTATGAGCCGCTCGTGATCCCAGCGATCCAGATTGTACTCCGGGGCGCGTGCCCGGCGACTCGAGCGGCGCTGCTGAGCGCAGGCGTTCTCGCGCTCCCGAGCCGCTCAGCGGCTAAGTTCTTGCGTCAGTTCATCCCCTCGCCACAGTTGAGCGTTTTTGCGCAAGGGCCGGGCACGGCTCAGGCGCTGGGGTCCGGCTGGGAGGTCACCTGCGCTGACGGCTTATACGGCGCCGACCTTGCCCGCTGCATCCATGAGCGAGCCCCTGGTGCGCCCGTGACCGTGCTCGCTGGCGACAAGACCCAAGGCGCCGTGGCGGATGAGCTCACGCGGCTCGGCCACAGCGTGCGCGTGATGACCGTGTACCAGAACCGCTCGCCAGGCGATCTGACCCACCCGCCCTGCGCGCTGAAAGCGGCGATCTATTTCAGCCCCAGCGCGGTCGAGCGCCAGCTCGAGGCGAACCCGTGGCTCCAGACCGTCCCATCGATTGCGATCGGTCGCACCACGGCGGCGGCGCTACGAAGCGGTGACTGTTCCCAGATCATCTGCGCTAAAGGCCCTGAAATAGAGTCCATCCTCGCCGAGTTGGAGAAGGTATGAACAGCTTATTCGAGACAGCCAAGCAGTGCAGCCCGGGCGGTGTCCACAGCCCGGTACGCGCCTTTGGGTCGGTACCCGGTGACCCGGTCTTCTTCGCGCGCGGCGAGGGCGCCTATGTCGAGACAGCGGACGGGCGAAGGCTGCTCGATCTGTGCATGAGCTGGGGTCCCCTCATCATGGGTCACGCGCATCCGGCTGTCGTCGAGGCTGTGCAAACCGCCGCCACAAGGGGCTTGAGCTTTGGCGCCTGCCATCAAGCCGAGACGGTCCTGGCGACCAAGCTGCTCAAGGGCTTTGCCTGGGCCGACCAGGTCCGCTTTACCAGCTCGGGGACCGAGGCGGTGATGACCGCCGTTCGGCTGATCCGCGGGATCAGCGGCCGCGACAAGGTCATCAAGTTTGACGGCGGCTACCACGGACACTTTGACAGCATGTTGGTTAAAGCTGGCTCAGGCCTTGCGACCAGCGGGCTGGCGAGCTCCGCCGGTGTCCCAGCGGGGAGCGCTGCAGACACCATCGTCCTACCCTTCGACGACCTCGAAGCCCTCGAGGCGGCCTTTGACGAGTTCGCAGGCGAGATCGCAGGGGTGGTCCTCGAGCCCGTCCCCGGTAACAACGGGCTGTTGCTGCAGCGCCCTGAGTGGCTCAAGCGCCTGCGCGCCCTGTGCGATCAACACTGCGCTCTGCTGGTCTTTGACGAGGTGATCAGCGGCTTTAGGACCTGCTACGGTGGCGTCGATGGTGCGCTGGGTATCCAGCCGGATCTGACCACGCTCGGGAAGATCATCGGCGGCGGGATGCCGATCGGCGCTATCGTCGGCAGCCGTGGCTTCATGGAGAAGCTGGCGCCGACCGGGCCGGTCTACCAAGCGGGGACGCTCAGCGGTAATCCCGTCTCGGTTGCGGCGGGCATCGCCACCCTGGACCTGCTCAGCGACCCGGCCGTCTACGAGCGCCTCGACGCACTCGGCGCCTACTTAGAACATGCGCTCCTCGAGCGCGCGGGCGTCCGCACTGTGCGCGCCGGATCGCTGCTGTGGCCTTACCTCGGCGAGGACGCCGCCCCGCGCCGCGCCGATCAGATTGAGGCGCTCCACGCCGAGCGGTTCAAGCCCCTCCATGCGCACCTGCTCGCCAGCGGGTTTTATCTCCCGCCGTCGGCTTATGAGGTCCTCTTCCTCTCGCACGCCCACACCGAGCCTGCGCTCGATGCCTTGGTCGATGCCTGGATCGAAGGGACGTCATCATGAGCCTCATCGAGCGCCCAAGGCGGCTACGACGTACGCCGCTCATTCGTGATCTCGTACGCGAGACGCAGCTGAGCGCCAACGACCTCATCCAACCCTACTTCGTATCGGCGACGGCGGCAGCGCCTGAGCCGATTGGTTCCATGCCCGGTCAGCTGCGCCACACCCTGGGCTCGTTGGTCGATGCCTGTCGCCAGGCGCGCCTTCAGGGGGTCAAGGCGGTCCTGTTGTTTGGCTTACCCGAGTCAAAGGACGCGCAGGGACACGGCGCAGACGCCGCGGACGGGATCGTCCAACAAGCGGTCCGAGCGCTGCGGGAGGCTGCGCTTGACCTCGTGATCATGACCGACGTCTGCCTGTGCGAATACACCGACCACGGACACTGCGGCTTGCTCGAAGGTGAGGAGATCGTCAACGACGCCAGCCTCGAGCGGCTCGCCGCCGTGGCGGTTAGTCATGCACGCGCCGGCGCGGACTTTGTGGCTCCCTCCGACATGATGGACGGGCGCGTCGAGGCGATCCGAGAGGCGCTCGATGACGAGGGCTTCGAGGGCGTCGGGATCATCAGCTATGCCGTCAAGTACGCCTCGGCGTTCTATGGTCCGTTTCGCGACGCGGCGGGCAGCGCACCGAGCTTTGGCGACCGCCGCAGTCACCAGATGGACCCTGCCAACCGGCGCGAGGCGCTGCGTGAGGCGCAGCTGGATGTCGACGAGGGGGCCGACGCGCTCATGGTCAAACCCGGTCTCCCCTACCTCGACATCCTGAGAGACCTCCGTGAGGACCTCGAGCTCCCGTTGGTGACCTACTGCGTCAGCGGTGAGTATGCGATGATCGAAGCGGCGGCAGAGAAGGGCTGGATCGACCGTCAAGCGGTGATCCTTGAGAGCCTCTTGTGCATGAAACGAGCGGGCGCCGACCTCATCGTCAGCTACCACGCCGCCGAAGCGGCGGGTTGGCTCGCCTGAGGACTACATCCCGGCGAAGGGGTTCCCCATAAAGAAGGGGTTCTCGCCGGTCGAGTGATCGGTGGTGTCCACGACCTCTGAGATCTGCGGGAACTCCTCCATCAGCGCCGTTTGAATGCCATATTGCATCGTCTGGGCGCTGGCGCCGCAGCCGTGGCAGCCGCCGCCCATCTTCATCTCGACGATGCCGGTCTCCTCGTCCGCAGAGCTCACCTCGACCCAGCCGCCATGAGAGGCCAGTGAGGGGTTGATCATGTTCTCTACAAACTCGGTGATCTTTGCGTGAAAACCTTCGGCGGGCGAGGGCGCATCGGTGGTCGCCTCACCAGCTGCCTCTTGGGGGGTCGCCTCTACCCCTTCGTCCTTGAGCTCGTCGGTCATCTCGCCTCCTGCTCCACGCTAGTTGAAAAGCGTCCGCCCATCCAGGCCACGGCTGTGTGAAATATATCGACCGGGCGCGCAAGAGCTTTGCTCTGTGGTTTTGGAGCCCACGATCCTATGCTAGCTCGACCGCAGAGAAGAGGTGGCGACATGTCGAACTCGTTGATGACCGGGAGCGTTGCTCATGTGCTCGATGCGATCGGGGGCACCCCGATCGTCAAGCTCCAGAAGATGGCGGAGCACGTCCCTGCGGATATCTATGTCAAGCTCGAGTACATGAACCCGGGAGGCTCCGTTAAGGACCGGATCGGGATCAATATCATCGACCGAGCCGAAGCCGAAGGTTTGATCCAGCCCGGTGGGACCATCGTCGAGGCGACCAGCGGCAACACGGGCATGGGGTTAGCGCTCGTCGCAGCCGTTCGAGGCTACAAATGCATCTTCGTGATGCCGGACAAGATCAGCGAAGAGAAGGTGGCGAGCCTTCGGGCGGTCGGTGCGCGCGTGGTGATCACGCCGACCAACGTCGAGGCGGACGACCCCCGCTCATACTACTCGGTCAGCCGCCGAATCGCCGACGAGACCCCCAACGCCTTCTACGCCAACCAGTACTTCAACCCAGCCAACCCGGAGTCGCACTACCTGACCACCGGCCCGGAGCTGTGGGAGCAGACGGGCGGCGAGATCGACGTCTTCGTCTCGGGCCTCGGGACGGGCGGTACGATCAGCGGTACGGGCAGCTACCTGAAAGAGCGTAAGCCCAGCGTCAAATGCGTCGGCGGTGACCCGATCGGCAGCATCTACTACGACCTCAAGCGCACGGGCAAAATGACCGAGGCCTTCACCTACAAGGTGGAAGGGGTCGGCGAGGACATCCTCCCGGGCACCATCGACCTTGAGCTGGTCGATGAGATCTTCCAGGTGACCGACCGGGAGAGCTTCCACGCCAACCGCGAGCTGGCGCGCAGTGAGGGGATCCTGACCGGAGGCTCGGGCGGGCTCGCCGTCGTCGCAGCGATCAAATACGCTGAGAAGTCGCAGAAGAAAGAGAACATCGTCGTCCTCCTCCCGGACTCGGCGATCCGCTACCTGACCAAGCAGTTCAACGACACCTGGATGCTCGAGAACGGGTTCTTGGGGCCGGAGCCGGGTACGGACACCGTGGCCGACCTCCTCGCAGAGCGCACGGGTGAGGTCCTCTCGATCGCTGCGACGCAGAGCGTGTCAGACGCCGTGGCGCTGATGCGCAACCACGACATCAGCCAAGCGCCCGTTCTGGATCAGGGGCAGCTCGCCGGCGTGCTCGATGAGTCCAACCTCCTCGACCACCTCCTCAGCGGCGGCGAGGCGACGACGCAAGTGGGCGAGCTCGCCACGCAGGCTTTCGCGACAGCCGAGAAGACGACCTCCCTGACGGCGCTGGCGCCCCAATTCAAGAACAACAAGGTCGTCCTCGCCATGGACAGCGGACAGGTGATCGGGGTGATCAGTCAGATCGACCTGATCGAACGCATGGCGAGCGCTTAGAGCAGCTCGCCGTCGAGCACGGTGCCGACCACGTCGACGCCCAGCCAACCGCTCGGCGTCGAGCGGGGATCACCGCTCAGGAGCGTAAGATCTGCTGTGTAGCCGGGTTGCAAGCGACCCAACTCTCGCTCTCGGTGCACCGCGTAGGCCGCGCCCGAGGTGAAGCCGGCTAGCGAGCCGGCGAAATCCAGACAGTGCGCTCGAAGCCAGGGCTCTGGCTGCAAGCCGCTAGGGACCTCTGCGGTCCAGGCAGCCTGCAACCCTGCGCGCGGGCAGACCGGCTCGACCGGCGCGTCGGACCCAAAGGCGAGCGGCACCCCATGCGTCTGCATCCGCCGCCAGGCATAAGCCCCCCGCAACCGATCCAGACCGATCCAGTCCTCAGCCCAGGGCATATCCGAGGTACCATGCACCGGCTGCATGCTTGCGATGGCCCCGGTGCGCGCCAGCGCCTCAAAATCGTCAAGGTGAAGGATCTGTGCGTGCTCGATACGGTGCCTGAGCCGAGCGTCGCCGCGCTGCGCCGCGGCGATAGCGCGCAGCGTCGAGCGATTGGCTGCGTCCCCGATCGCGTGGGTGGCAGCCTGAATACCCAGCTCCTGACAACGCGCGATCCGCTCGAGCAGCTCCTCGTCGCTCAACAAGACCAGCCCACGGCCCGGGTCATTGCAGTAGGCGCAGAGCATCGCGGCTCCGTGCGAGCCCAGCGCGCCGTCGGCGAAAAACTTGATCCCCATGAGGTTGAGCCGGCCCCCGGCGCCCTGCCAACGAAACCCTCGCTCCTCGAGGAGCCGCCAGCTCTGCGGGGTAGCCCGGAGATAACAATACACCCGGATGGGCAGCTGACCCTGTGCGTCCAGACGCTCCAGCTCCAAAAAGCTCTCGAGCGGGACGTCGACGTCATGCACGGCGGTGAGCCCTGCGGCGACGCAGCGACGCAGCGCCTCGTCGAGCCAGCGGCGCACCTGCGCTGCGGTGGGTTTCGGCAGGTGGCGTGCAGCCAGCGGCATCGCCGTATCCACCAAGATACCCGTCGCCACGCCCCGTTGATCACGGACGATGAGGCCACCGAAGGGGTCGGCTACATCGGCAACCTGAGCCTGATCGAGGAGCCGCTGATCCACCCAGCAAGCGTGCCCATCTTGGCGCGTCAGATAGATCGGCTTGTCGGTCAAACCCGCTAGGTCGGCGGCCGTCGGGAGGCGCTGCCCCGGGAAGCGAGTGTGGTTCCAGCTGCGCCCGCGCACCACCGGCGCGTCCGGGTTCTCCTGAACCCAGCGCGCCAGGCGCTGCCGGACCTCCTCCACCGAGTCGCAGCCCATCAGGTCGACCTGATCGATCACCCACCCCATCCCCATCAGGTGCAGGTGGCTGTCGGTCAAACCGGGTACGGCGAAGGCTCCAGGCAAGGTGCGCTGCGGTCCGTCGGCGACAAAATAGCGACCGTCATGGCATCCGAGGTGATCGGCGCAGGCGCCGTGTGCGTCGACAAACTGAGGACCGAGCAGGATCGTCATGGAGGCAGTGTGTCGGCTTGCGCTCCGCCGAGCAACCCTGCCCGCTTCGTCGCCGCTCGCCGTCTTTGCGCTTGATGGAAACACGGCTTCGCCGTAGTGGCTTCGCCACTAGCGATCGGAGCGCGCCATGAGCCTAAAGACAGATTGGTCCTCGACCGGATTTGAGACCCGCGCCATTCATGGTGGTCAGGAGCCAGACCCCTCCACCGGCGCAATCATGACGCCGATCTTTCAGACCTCCACCTACGTTCAAGAGAGCCCTGGCGTATTTAAAGGCTACGAATACAGCCGCACCTCAAACCCCACGCGCGTGGCGCTCGAGGGGAACCTCGCCAGCATCGAGGGCGGACGCTTTGCGCGCGCCTTCGCCTCGGGCTCGGCGGCGACCTCCGCTGTGCTCGCCTGCCTCAACCCCGGCGACCACGTGCTGTGCGGTGATGACGTCTACGGTGGCTCGTTTCGCCTGATGGACAAAGTGTACAAGCGCCTCGGCTTGGAATTCAGCTTCGTCGACCAGACGGACCACGACGCTGTACGCGCCGCCATCCGCCCGAACACAAAGCTCTGCTGGATCGAGACGCCCACGAACCCAACGCTCAAGGTGGTGGACATCGCGGCGCTCTGCACCCTGTGCAACGAGGCGGATATCGCCTCGGTCGTCGACAACACCTTTGCGACGCCCTACCTGCAGAGCCCGCTCGAGCTCGGCGCGACCATGGTGGCGCACAGCACGACCAAGTACCTCGGCGGCCACAGTGACGTCGTCGGCGGCGCCATCATCACGAACGACGAGCGATGGATGGACGAGATCCAGTTCATCCTCAATTCCATGGGCGGCAACCCAGGCCCCCAAGATTGCTTCCTGACCATGCGAGGGATCAAGACCTTGCACGTGCGGATGGATCGTCACTGCGACAACGCCGAGCGCTGCGCCGACTTTCTCGCCAGCCACCCGCTGGTCAGCAAAACCATCTACCCGGGGCTCGCCAGCCACCCCCAACACGCCATCGCGGCGAGCCAAATGAGTCGCTTCGGTGGGATGATCAGCTTTCATATCAAGGGTGGGCTCGAAGCCGCCCGGCGCTTCCTTGAGTCGGTCGAGGTCTTTAGCCTCGCCGAGAGCCTAGGCGGCGTCGAGTCGCTCATTGAGCACCCAGCGATCATGACCCACGCATCCGTGCCCCCCGAGGCACGACAGGCGCTCGGAATTCATGACGACTTCATCCGCCTGAGCGTTGGGATCGAGTCGGTCACCGACCTCGTGGATGACCTGGCTCAGGCGCTCGAGCGAGCGAAAGGATAACCATGTTTGATGCCGTCCGGCAGGGCTTTAAGAACGCCCGCTTATCGCTCTCGAGCAAACGATCGCTGACCGAGTCGGATATCGACCAAGCGATCCGTGATATCCGGCTGAGTCTGCTCGAAGCCGACGTCGAATTCGGGGTCGTAAAAAGCTTCCTCGCCTCGGTGAAGGAGAAGGCGCTCGGCGAGATCGTGCAGCTCGAGGCCGGGCAAAAGAACAAGCGTAAAAGCGTTCGTCCTGGGGATCACTTTACCTACATCTGCCTCAAAGAGCTTGAGGCACTTATGGGACCGCAAGACACCGACCTCATCGGGAACAAGTCGATCTCGATCATGATGGTGGGTCTGCAAGGGTCCGGTAAGACCACGACCGCAGGCAAGCTGGCGCGCAAGCTCAAGAAGGAGGGGCGCAGGCCGCTGCTCGTCGCAGCCGATATCTACCGCCCCGCCGCGGTCGAGCAGCTCAAAACGCTCGGGCGGCAGCTCGGCGTACCGGTCTTTCATGAGCCGGGCGCAGACGCCGTCACCCAGTGCGTGAAGGGCCAGCGCGAGGCGCATAAAAAGGGCTGCAACGCGATCATCTACGATACCGCTGGCCGCCTCGCCATCGACGCCCAACTCATGGACGAGCTCGAGGCGATCAAGGCGCAGGTCGACCCCGGCAACATCCTATTGGTGGTCGACTCGATGATCGGACAGGACGCCGTCCGGACAGCGGCTGAGTTCAACCGTCGCCTCGAAATCTCAGGGTTCTGTCTGACCAAGCTCGACGGCGACGCGCGTGGCGGCGCCGCGATCTCGATCAAGGCGGTCACCGGCAAACCCATCAAGTTCTTGGGCATGGGCGAAACGACGGATAAGCTCGAAGTCTTCCGTCCGGAAGGCTTAGCTCAGCGCATCCTTGGGATGGGCGATATCACGAGCCTGATGGAGGACTTCGAGGAGCTCGTTGACGAGGACGAAGCCGAGGCCGACGCTCAGAAGCTGCTCAGCGGTCAGTTCACCCTCGACGACTTCGTCAAGCAGATCGATCTGATCGGCAAGATGGGGAACCTCAAAGGGGTGATGGACCGGATGCCGGGGATGGGAGAGCTGGCTGACTCCGGACAGCTCGACGAGAAGATCCTGAGCCGCTTTAAGGCGATGATCCAATCGATGACCCCCGGTGAGCGTCAGGACCCAGGGCTTATCAACGCCAGCCGTAGGCGACGCATTGCGCGCGGTTCAGGTCATGAACCCGAGGCGGTCGCTGACCTCATCAAGCGCTTCAACGGCATGAAGCAGATGATGAGTGTCTTGGGCACGAACCCTGGACTGCTCGGCAACCTGCCCGGGTTTAAGCAGTTCGCTGCGATGCAGAAGATGAAGGGGATGGACCCCTCAAAGATGTTCGGCGAGATGCTGGGGATGCCCGGCGCTGGCGGGCCGCAGCAGATGCAGCTCCCGCGCGGCATCCCAAGAGGCTACACGCCCCCGGGCTACGCCGGCGGCAACGCCCCGCAGATTCGCAGCGGCAAACAAAAGGCGAAGGCGAAAGCCAAGCGCAAAGCCGCCAAGAAGGCGCGGCGCAAGAAACGGTAAGCAGCCTCACAGCGCGCAGGCACCCTGTGCGCGGTTTGGTCGGCGCAGCGCTTGCCGCCTTGTCATCCAAGCGGCATGGTCCGCGCACCCTCAAGGAGACACCATGTCGAAAGCGATCACAGCGCGGCTAGCCGACGAGCTTGCGGAGATACGCGCCGCAGGCCTCTACAAAGAAGAACGCGTCATCCTAGGACCGCAGGGTTCAGAGATCGCCGTCGAGCGTGGCGAGGTCCTGAATTTTTGCGCCAACAACTACCTCGGGCTGTCGAACGAGGCTTCGCTCGTTGCGGCGGCGAAGGACGGCTTAGATCGGTTTGGGTTCGGGATGAGCTCGGTGCGCTTCATCTGCGGCACACAGAGCGCGCACAAGGAGCTTGAGTCCAAACTCAGCGCCTACCTAGGGTTTGAGGACACGATCCTGTACACCAGCTGCTTTGACGCCAACGGCGGTCTGTTCGAGACCCTGCTCGGGAAAGAGGACGTGATCATCTCGGACGCGCTCAACCACGCGAGCATCATCGACGGTGTGCGCTTGTGCAAAGCCCAGCGCGAGCGCTACCCAAACGCTGATATGGAGGCGCTCGAGCAGGCGCTGATTCGGCATCAGGACAAGCGGACCCGGCTGATCACCACCGACGGGATCTTCTCGATGGACGGGATCTGCGCGCCGCTCGAGGCGATCTGTGACCTCGCAGATCGCTACGACGCCATCGTCCACGTCGACGACAGCCACGCCACCGGCTTCTTTGGCCCGAGAGGACGCGGGAGCATCGACCATTGCGGCGTCATGGGGCGCGTCGACATCCTCACCAGCACGCTCGGCAAGGCGCTCGGCGGTGCGAGCGGCGGGTTCACCTGCAGCACGCATGAGGTCGTCGCCATGCTGCGCCAGCGCAGCCGCCCATACCTCTTCTCCAACACGGTCGCGCCGACCATCGTGACGGCGTCGATCGCTGCGATCGACATGCTCAGCGCAAGCACCGAGCGCCGAGACCACCTCGAGCGCGTCACGGCGCGGTTCCGAAGCGGGATGGAGGCTGCTGGCTTTGACCTGATCCCGGGTGTTCACCCCATCGTCCCAGTGATGCTAGGCGATGCAGCGCTCGCTGCGACCATGGCAGACGACCTGCTCGCAGAGGGTATCTACGTGATCGGGTTCAGCTTTCCGGTCGTGCCGCGCGGCGAGGCGCGTATTCGCGTGCAGCTCTCAGCCGCTCACAGCGAAGCCGAGGTCGACCGAGCGGTCGCGGCGTTCATCAAGGTCGGGCGGGCGCACGGCGTCATCGCCTAGCTCGAAATCGCCGCTATGGGGGGCTGAGCCTTAGGCGATACGCGCCCTCGCCGCCTCCGCCGAAGAGCCGGACCGAGACACCGTAGCGGCGCCCTGCGCTCAATGAGACTGTCATGCGACAGTTGCGGTCCTCGCCGGCGTCGTCGTTGCTCGCCAGCTGCGCTCCGTCTGCGCTGACGACCTCACACACGGTGTCGAGATCGCTGGAGGTCTCGATCGTCCACTGCCCATCCTGTTGCGCATAAAAGTGGAACATGTCCCGATCGCCTGCTGCGTCGATTCGCCCTGGCGAGGAGCCTCGATCGGCGACGAGCGTCGCTCCGTCGAGCGTGTTGCCGTGATCATCGGCCGGCTGCCCCTCAGGCAGACTCGAGAAAAGCCAGTAGGCGCCTGTACCCTCGGCGTCGCTGTGGCGGACCTCCACGTAATAGGTCGTCCCCGCCTCAAGCCGCTGCTCGAGCTCACAGTTCCAAAGCAAGCCCGAGTTATCGTCCGTCACGCGCGTACGCCCGCCAAGCTCTATGAGTCGGCACGCCGTGTCCGTCACGCCGATGGTCCAAAACCGATAGACCCCCGTAAAGCGCGCCGTAAAGCCGAAGAGATCGACGTCGCCGGCTGCGCCGAGGCGCCCTGAGTCCGAGCGGTCTGCGTCGAGCACGGTGGCCGTAGCTTCAGTGTCGCCGTGGTCGTCAGGGACGGGCGGCGGGACGACGACGAACTCATAGTCACCGATCCGCTCGCCGTAGCTCTCGACGCGGACGAAGTAGTCACGATCCGGCTGAAGGGCTGCATCGATCCGGCAGTTCAAGCCCTCGCCGCTGTCGTCATCGCTCGCGACTTCTTGTCCGGCAAACTCCAGCGCGCAGACCGTGTCGAGCTGCCCGCGTGTGTTGATGACCCAATCGCCGGCGTGGGTCGTCCGAAACCGAAACCAATCGACGTCCGTTGCCGTGTGAATCTCACCCGGCGTAAAGCGACCGGAGCGGATCACGGTGGCGGCGCCCGCTTCATCGGCGTGATCGTCTTGCGGGGGCGCCATGACCGTCACCTCAACCGCCTGAGCAGAGCGCCCTGTCTCTTGGTCCGTCGCCACGATACGATAACGCCCCGGGACGGTCTGACGCGTCGTCTGCCAGTCCGTCTCGAACGCGCCTTGATCGTCTGCGACCGCTTCAAATTCTTCGTTGCTGCCTCCAGCCGCTGCGATCTCAAAGCGCACTCGGCCTTCAGCGCTGAAACCGTTCCCCGTCAGCCCAAAAACCTCACCTGCTGCGGCGGAGGAGGGCTGGGCTCGCAGCTCAGGCTCGACACTCTGCGCCGCCACGATCTCGACAAAAAGCGTGTAACTTCCCGTCCCCGAGCCGCTAAAATGCTCCACCTTGACGAAATAATCAGCGCCCGCTCGGAGCGCCTCCTCCATCCGGCAGTTCAGCCCATCGCCGCCATCATCATCGTCGGCGACCGCCTCGCCTTGGGCGTCGAAGAGCGCACACTTTGTATCGGTCTCTCCCCGGGTCTCCACCCGATGCAAGTCCCCTGCGCCCGCCGTAAACACGAACCAGTCGGCGTCGTCGTCACCGTCGAGTACGCCAGCGATCCCCTGACCCGGCGCCAGGCGGCTGCCCCCTACCCGAGCGTCCGAGTGATCATCATTGCGCGGTCCTGCGTCCGAAGCGCCTGTATCCGGCTTAGCCACACCGGCGTCCGTGGGAGCGCCCGCGTCGCGCACAGGAGCGGGACCTGCGTCGGCGAGCGAGACGATGCGGTTGCCATCGAGCGGCTCCACCTGCCCGCACGCAGCGAGCGCCAACGCAGCCACTACGCAGCAAATCTTTTGGTTCATCGGTCTTCTCCGCCCCAAAGTTTGCCGCAGTTTCAGGGCGCCCGCCAATTCAGTGCGCCTCGCCCCAGTGGCTCCCGTAACCCACGTCGACGACGAGCGGCACGCGTAAAGACACCGCCCCTTCCATCACCTCGCGGACCATTCCGAGCGTCTGCTCCAGTCGATCCTGCGGCACCTCCAGCACCAACTCATCGTGGACGGTCAGCAACATCTGCGCATCGGGGCACTCCGCCTCGATGCGCTGGTTCAGCGCCACCATGGCGATCTTGAGGATGTCGGCGGCGGTCCCTTGAACCGGGGTGTTGATGGCGATCCGCTCCCCTTGAGCCACCTCACGCTGCGAGCTTGAACGCATCTCCGGAATAGGCCGGACTCGGCCGTAGAGCGTCACTGCGACGCCGTCGGCATGAGCTTGCTTGATGCAGGTCTCATGAAAGCGACGCACGCCGGCGTAACGCTCGTGGAACGTCTCGAGGTAGTCGCGCGCTTGCTTGCGATCGATCCCGAGCTCGGCGGCCAGACGAAACGCACCCATACCGTAAACGATCCCAAAGTTGATCGCCTTGGCGTCACGGCGCTGCTCGGGTGTGACCAGCAGCGGCGGCACCCCAAACAGCTCCGAGGCGGTCCGCCGATGGATATCCTGTCCCTGACTGAAGGCGTCGATCAGGATTTTGTCTTCGCTCATATGAGCCAAGACGCGCAGCTCAACCTGGCTGTAATCAGCCGAAACCAACACCTTACCCGCCCCGGCGCTAAACGCCTGACGCACCCGCCGGCCCTCTGCGGTCTTGATGGGGATGTTCTGCAGATTCGGGTCGGCCGACGCCAGCCGACCGGTCGCCGTGCGGGTCTGGAGGTAGCGTGTGTGCAAGCGCCCGTCGACGCCGACCGCCTTGGGCAGCACCTCGGCGTAGGTGCTTCGGAGCTTCGCGTCGTGGCGCCACTCCAGCAGCACCTTGGGTAGCTCGTGCCCCTGCGTCGCCAGCTTATCGAGCACCGAGGCGTCGGTCGATGGCCCCGATTTGGTCTTCTTGATGACCGGCAATTCAAGCCGCTCGAACAAGACCTCACCGACCTGTTTCGGCGAGCCCAAATTGAACTCGACCCCAGCCAGTTCGTGGGCTCGCTGCTGCGCCGACGCGAGACGCTCAGCGAGCTCAGCGCTCAGCTCGGTCAGCACATCGAGGTTCAGCCCGATGCCCACGTCCTCCATTCGGCTCAGGACGCGGCTCAAGGGCAGCTCCACCTCGTCGTAGAGCTTGCTAAGCCCCTTCGCCCGCAGCTCCGGCTCCATATGCAGCGCCAGCCTGAGCGTTGCGTCGGCGTCCTCGGCTGCGTAGGCGCAGGCCTTCTCCAAGTCGACGTAGCCAAAATGCGGGAGCTCCCCCGCGACGGCCGCATAGGGCAGCATCTCGTGTCCGAGCCGAACACGCGCCAGATCGTCGAGCTTGACGTTGCGGGCGACCGGGTCGAGCAGATAGCCGGCGATCATCGGGTCCCCATCAGGCGCCTTCACCTGCAGACCCGCTGCGCTCATCATGCGCGCATCGAACTTCCAATTCTGCGCGAACTGCCGCAGTCGATCGTCCGTCAGGAGGCGTCCGACCAGGCTGCGCACCATCCGCCACTCCAGCTGGTCCGTGCGCCGCTCGCCGTGCTCATCGACGTGGTCAAAGGGAACGTAGACCGCCTCACCCGGCCCCCAAGCGAGGCTCAAGCCGACCATGTGATCGGTGGCTGGGTTCAAGCCGGTCGTCTCGGTATCCCACGCAAAGGCGCCCGCCTGCCGGATCGCATCGCACACTTGCAAAAGCGCCTTTGCGTCTTGAACCAGACGATAACCCGAGCGGTCCAGACCACCGCTCGAGACGGCTTCAGCGACCTGGCGCTGCCTAGCCTCGCTGAGCAGCCGGTGGCGCTGGAGACGGCGAAACCCGAGCCGGTCAAAGAAGGGCGCCACGCGCGCCGGGTCCAGCCCGCTCCAGTGAAAAGCGTCGGTGTCATACTCGAGCGGGCCGTCGTCCCGAAGGCGGACCAGTTCGAGCGAAATCCGTGCGAGCTCGGCCTGCTCTTGCAGGCGCTCGCGCCGCTTGGTCTGCTTGATCAGCGGTTTCCCTTTGTCGTCGACCGCATTCGCCGCCTCGAGGATCCCCTCGAGGGTCCCGTGTTCTTCGAGTAAGAGGGCAGCCGTTTTGACGCCAATACCGTGCACGCCCGGGACATTATCCGAGCTGTCGCCCGCCAGCGCTTGAACCTCAATGACTTGGTCCGGCCGGCAGCCGAACTTCTCGCGTACGACCTCCTCATCGATCCAGCGTCGCTTCATCGGGTCGAGCATACGCACCCCCGGCCGAATCAGCTGCATCAGGTCCTTGTCGGCGGACACGATCACGACCTCTTGACCCGCCTCCACGGCTCTCGCAGCGGCGGTGGCGATGAGGTCATCCGCCTCCCAACCTGCCGCTTCCACCTGATGCAAACCAAAGACCTCGGTCGCCTCTCGAATGAGCGCAAACTGTGGGACCAGATCCTCGGGCGCCGGCGGCCGGTTGGCTTTGTAGTCGGGGTAGATCTCGTTCCGGAACCCAGGACCCTTGGTGTCAAAGGCGACCACGATCTGCTCGGGTTCAAAATCGGCGAGCAACGACAAGATCATGCTCGAGTAACCAAAAACGGCGTTGACGGGTGTCCCATCGGAGGCGGTCATGGAGCGGATCGCAAAGTAGCCCCGGAAGATATACCCTGAGCCATCAACGAGAATAAGTGTCGGCTGCTTGTTCAAAGATCATCTCCCCTAGAGTGCGCTTAGCAGACCTCAGCGGCGCGTGAAGCCCTTTGGGTGCCTGATCATCGGCCTAAGGCTGAGGCAGCCCGCGCCGACCGGGCTGCGCCGGGATCATCGACGGGTCAAGCTGCGGCAGCGGGCGCGGCGTCCCGACGATCTGCGGCTGGGCGTCAAAGCCGCGCGCCATCAGCACCATCCGGCCAGCGGCCTTGCCCTCGAAGCGGACTAAGTTCATCGGCATCAGCCCCGGATCGATGCAGGCGACGCCCTGAACGCTCCTGATCTCTTGGCATCGAAACGTCCCCGCCGGGACGCGTAGGCGCCGCCATGCGCTCTTCGCAGGCGAGGGCTTGGGGCTATCGACGCTCGGGAGTTCCGGCAGGTCGACGGGCGCCGTCGGCATGAGCACGACCGGTCCTTGCGCGCCGAACTGGGCGACCTGGCGCTCCCGGCTGCCGTCAGCGAGAAGGTCGTAGCCAAACCGGGCGAGCTGATCGCCCTTGAGCACCGTGATCTCGATGCGTCGCCGCCCGGAGGCATCGCCTGCGACCACGGCGTAGCGCAGCCGACTCTTCGGCTGCCCTGGGGTTTGCCAGTCGTAGTCCACCCACGCGCCCACGGCGGGTGGCGGTGGAAGGGGCGGAACAGCGCCCGCCGGGCTCAGCATCAGAGCCTGCGCAATCCACCAGGTGATCAGGGGCTCTCCCCCTGCTTGCTGGTGAAGTGGAAGTCGCGCAGCAGCAACGCAGGAACGACGAGCGCACCGCCATCTCGCCAACCACTCGAGACCGCCGTGAGCACCTCGGTGAGTCCATCGCAGCGGCTGAAGGCTTCGAGGATCGACTCGGTGAAACGCATCGTCGCAAAGCCTCCGACCGGCTGCCCGTCTTCGACGTACAAACAGCCGTCGCGCGTCAAGCCCGTCATGGTCGCTTTCGGCGGATCGAGCAGCCCGTTGACGTAGTGAAAGCGGTTCACCCAGATCCCGCGCTCCAGCCCGCCCACGAGCTCGCTCAAGGTGTTCGTCCCGCCGAGCATGTGCAGGTGATTGATCTGCTCGCCACCCGAACCGTCCGAGTGCCCCGTCGAGGCGCAGCCCTTACGCGCCGCCGAGGCGGCTGAGTAGACCACGTCACCGCCGCGTCCTTGGTCGATGAACGTGACGCGCTCAGGCCGCTTGCCCTCCCCGTCAAACAACGTGCTCAAGCCCAAGCCAAAGGGGCGGCTGGCGTCGTCAAAAAGGGTGATGTTCGAGCCGGTCACCTGCGCACCCGGGTCCCCCTTGAGGAACGAGGTCCCGTCCTCAACGCTTTGCGCCGTAAAGGCGATCCCGCACATCCACTCCAAGAGCTCGGCGACCGCGTGCGGCTCGAGCACGACGTCGTAGCGCCCGACGTCCAGCGACACTCGGCGGCTCGCCAGCTGAGCCTTCTCAATCGACGAGCCGCAGAGCGATGGCAAGTCAAGGTGAGCCAGGTCGGCGCTGATGGCGTGGCTGTACCCGGAGGCTACGTCACTCTGGCTGATAAACTGTGCCTTAGCGACGGTGCCCTCCTGGCTCATCAGCGCCCCTCGGCTGCTCAACAACGTCCGCCGCGTGCTCCCGCTCGAGACCGACCCCGCCAAGACCAACCCAGCGGCTCGTCCGCGCCGCAGCTGGTCGACGACGGCGGCGTGCTTACCCTCATCGGTCCAATCGAGCAGCGCATGATCGCGGCTGTCATGATCACCCAGCGCTTCGGGGTCTGGCAACGCGTCGAGCTCTTTGGGGCCACGCTTGGCTTGTGCCAGGCTCACCGCCCGCCCCACGGCGCGCTCGAGCGCGCTGGGGTCCACGCGCTCGGAGTGCACGATGCCCAGGTGACCGTCTACCAGCGTCCTGATGCTCACGCTGCGGTGCTCGACGGTTTGGTCCAAGACGACCTCACCGCCGCCGTAGCGGAGGTGATGCATGCGACTGTGCTCGACGGTCACGTCGGTCGGGTGGCTCGCCAGCTGAGCGACGTGTTTTGCGATATCTTGATCGTTCATACTCTAGGCGCTCCGAACTCGGATGTTGCGAAAGCGAGCCGGCGCAACCCCGTGCCCCACGTGCGCGATCTGCATCGGGTCGCCCTTCCCGCAGAAGAACCAACCCCAGCTCTGCCAGGCTTCCGGCCCACAGATGGCGTCACAGTTCCCCCAAAATTCCGGGGTGTTTCCGACGTAGAGCGGGTTGCGGTACATCTGCCCAAGCTGACCGTCTTTGATCTCCCAGGCGATCTCGCAGCCAAACTGAAAGTTCAGCCGCAGCTGATCGATCGACCAGGAGCGGTTGTTCGAGAGCAAGAAGCCCGACTCGGTGTCGGCGATGAGCTGCTCGAGCGTGCCCGCTGTCCCCGGCTCGAGGTCGACGTTCGCCATGCGGTCGATCGGGTACCCCGCCCAGCCATCCGATCGCGCCGTCCCGGCGCTCGGCAGATCGGCTCGGCCGGAGCTGAAGCGACCGGACAGGTAGCCTTTGAACTCACCGTCTCGGACCAGGTCAAAGCGGTGGGCTGGCTGCCCCTCCTCGTCCCAGCCATACGAGCCCAGCGCACCCGGTGTCGTCGGGTCACTCACGAGGTTCACCAACTCCGAGCCGTAGCGTGTACCGAGGCGCTCACGCTGCATGAAGGAGCCGCCCGCTAGGCTGATCTCATCGCCCAGTACACGGTCGAGCTCGAGCGGGTGCCCTACGCTCTCATGGACCTGCAAACTGAGCTGCGAACCGTGCAAGATAATCGTCGTCGCTAGGTCCGGCATGAGCGGGGCTGTCAGCAGCTGCGCCGCCTCGGAGGCGATCCGCGGTGCGTTGGCGACGAGATCCAGCGCCCGGACCGCCTCGTAACCCGCCTGCGAGACACCACCCTCGTGACCTTTGGGATAGGTCCTGTTTTGGACCTCACCCGAATCGCTCACGGCGATCGCCTCGATCCCTGCGCCGCTGCGCTGAGTGCGTTGCTCGAAACGGCTCCCAGAGGTCGTGTAGGTCAGGCTGTCGGTCGCCTCAAAGACCATCGTCGCCTTGGCCTGCCGCACCTGCGCCTCTCGACTCATCTCGGCGGTCGCCTCCAGCAAGAGGTCGTACTTCTCGGCGTCGCTGACGCTCGCCGGGTCCTCCACCATGGGGCTCGCCCAGCGCCCCTCGAAGGTTCCTCGATCCACCACCTCGGGACCACGCCCCTCGACCGCCGCTCGCCGCTTCGCCTGCACCACCGCCTGCTCGGCCAACCGCACTGCGGAGCCGGCGTCGGTGACCACACCGGCGGCGCAGCCCCAGCGACCGTCAACCGCCGCGCGCACACAGACCCCGCGCTCATCGCTCACGCTGTGCGTGTCGATCCGCTCGCCCTTGGCGGTGATCCACTCCGTCGATCGCTCCACCTGGCGCACGTCACCGAAGTCGACCCCCGCCCCTCTCAAACGCTCGACCGCATCGGTCAGGATTTTGCTCAAAACGGGTCCCTCCTCTAGAGTGCTCCTATCACCAACGCACGGTGTGCGCTCGCGCGAACTTGACAGCGCGCGAGCGCCCGTCGCAGCGTCCGAGCATTCCACGGGAGGAACTCCATGAAATTGAACCGATTAACCGGCGCTTGTCTCACCGCAGGGCTGCTGCTGTACAGCGCCAGCGCGCAGGCAGACCGTCGCACCAGCTTGGCGGGTAACGACCTGATCCAAGATGCGGACGACGCCTTCTTGTTTCCCCAAGATGTGCACCTGTACAAAAACCGCCTGACCGTTGACTTGGGGATGGCAGAGGGACTCGGCGGCGGGTTCTTCACCATGGGTGATGACAACATGACGTTCGGCGTCGCCATTCATCGCGGCCCGCAAGAGCAGATGATCGTCGGCTGGGGCAACCGCAACCGCGAGCGAGACGGCCAGTCGGGCTTTGGTCTGGCGCTGCCGGATGAGGCTGGCATTGGCGGCGCGCCGATCGAGCGCTTCGACGGCTTCTTTGGCATGAAGCTCTCCGAGCAGCTTAGCCTCGGCCTGCGGCTCGGCATCGGGCAGGGCTTGATCTGGGCGCGGAACGAGGTCCCGGACGGTGACAACGTCGACACGCTCGACGACTCCAACAGTCAAAACGCCTTCAACATCCGACTCGGTGCGACCTACCGCAGCGGCTCCCTGCACCTCGACAACGCAGCGCATATCGTGCTGGCGAGCGGAACGACCGTCGACGACAACACCACCAACTTTCAGGGCTCGGATCAAAACTTCGGGCTCTCATCGCGCGCCTACTTCAACCTCGGTAAAGGGCTCGACCTCGGAGCCTTCCTTGGGCTGAACATCGGCAGCGGCTGGAAGATCGACAACACGCCGGAAGATCCGATCACGGGCGTGTGGAACCGCAGCAACGTCACGCTCGGGGTCGGTCCCCGGGTCAAGATTGACGACGGTCCCCTCGTCGCCGCCTACGCGGTCTTGAACGTGGGCTCGCTCTTCGTCGACCCCGATAACCACCCGGACGCGACCAACGACACGACCACGACCTCGGAGATGATCCTTCCGGGTATTCGGATGTCGGCTGAGTACAACGTCCGCCCATGGGTCACCACCCGCGTCGGCATGGACTACAGCTTCAAGAGCACGACCGTCTACGGCTTCAACGGCGACAACGCGGCGAATACCATGAACTATGAGCCCGACTTTGGCTGGAACGCGGGGCTCGGCTTCAACTTCGACAAGCTCCAAATCGACGCGACCCTAAACCAAGGGAGCCTGTACTTCCTGTGGCAGGATGCGCCCTTTGCGATGGTCTCGGCGACCTACAGCTTTGGTCAGGCTAAGCGCTCGGGCTCGTCGCGTCGCTCATCTCGCATTGAGCGTGCCCCGGCGCCCGAGCCGGTTGATGACGAGCCTGCACGTCGCTCACGCTCGAGCGACGACGACTCGGATGAAGAGCCGGCTCGCCGCTCCCGCTCTCGGGACACGGACTCCGACGACGACTTCTAGTCGCCGCGGCTTACAAACGTGAGCGAGCGAGGAGCCCTGCGACGGGCTCCTCGTTCGTTTTTAGCGCATCCGGAAATCGGGCAGCTTGGCGAAACCGTCTCGTAGGCTCGCGGGGTGTCGTGGGTCCCAGTTGGTGTCGAGCAGGATGTGCTCCGCCTCAGGCCAAGCCTCCGCCATGACGATCAGGTTCTTGGCCTCGTTCTCAAAGGTCGCGACCACCCCACCGGCGCAGTAGGCGTCGATCTGCGGGATCACGTTACCTTTGAAGACCGAATCATCCATCTCGAAGTTCGGCTTCAAGACCAGCTCAACGCCGGGAACGCCGACGGGGAACCCGAAGGCCCTGAGGCTGTTGCAGGTGCCAGTCCACATCCCAGGGACATCGCGCCCGGTCAGGTAGACGACGTGAGCGCCACGCGCCCGGCACGTGCGCACGAACTCCGGCGCGCCGTCCACAGGCTCGTCAAAGTTAATGTACTCATCGGCGAAGAAGCGCTTGAACCAAAACGCCTTGAGTGACTCGAGCCACGCCTCGTTCCAGCCCTCGACGCGAGCGGCATTTTCAGCCAGCGAGTAGGCGATGCGATGGCGCGGCATCGCCTCGATACCTGCGACCAGCTGCGGCTGATGGTGGTGAGCCCACTCGAGCATGATCCGCACGGTCCGTGGGCCGTTGTCAAACAAGGTCGAATCCAAGTCGAAGACCACCGCACCGCCCGGCTGCTGGTCCAGACGCTCCAAAACCTTCTCTAAGCTGCTCATTTTAGTCGCTCCAACCTAACTTCTCGCGCACCGCGGCGACCAGCTGTCGCTCGCCCGCCTCTGTGCGCATGTCTAAAGTGCTCAAATCGATGGTCAAGAGGTTCAGGTCATACTTATGACGAGCGACCCCTTCAAAGGTGTCATAATAGGCCCTCAAGCCAGCAAGAAACTCGAGGCTGATGCCCGCCTCTTCCTTGCGGCCGCGGGTGCGGATGCGCTCCATCGAGGTCTGCTCGTCGCCTCGTAAAAAGATCACGAGATCAGGCTGCCTGACGTCGTGAGTCAGCCGCCGAAAATACTCGAGATACAGATCCAGCTCCGAGTCCGTCATATTGCCTAGACCATGCAGGTACTTGGCAAAGATCTCAGGGTCCTCGATCAGGCTACGATCCTGGACACAGGCTTTCGGTACGGTGTGAATCAGCTCATGGTGCTCGATCCGGCGGATCAAAAATTCCAGCTGGAGCGTAAACGCCCAGCGCTTCATGTCGCCGTAGTAGGCCGCCAGGAAGCGGTTATCCACCACCGGTTCGGCGAAGAG
>JAYZBQ010000084.1:0-21781 GCA_036338695.1 Myxococcota bacterium | reverse complement strand
ACAGCGGCGAGGGGGCGCCGACCGTGGGGGCGGCGGGGGGCCGCGGCGAAACGCTGGGCCGCGCGCCTGAGGGTGCGGTGGTTCTCACCGCGGGGGCGCGGGTGGACGGTCAGGCGCAACCCGGCGTCATCTCAAGCGGCTCGACTCAGCAGGTCGTCCTCATCGTCGTCGATGGGCTCAGCGACGCCGTGCTCGACGAGTTTATCGACGGCTCGCAGGGATTTTCTAAGCTAAAAGCCGGCGGTCTTCACCTCGCGCAAGGGCTCAAACCAGGCTACCCGAGCCTCACCCAGCCCACCCACCACACGCTCCTGACGGGGCTCTGGTCGGGGCACCACGGCGTGTACCACAACCGCCTCTATGACCGCGCCGACGGGCGCGTTGATGACCTCATGGCTGAGGGTCAGCAGCGCCTCGTTCAGGCGCGCAGTCGGGCGACCGCTGAGACCCTTTATCAGGCGCTCACGGCGCGCCCCAACGAGGCGATGGAGTCGCCCTGGTCAGTCACCGCAGGCAGCCCCGCTGCGCTCGGCGCCACCACGAACACGCTCGAGCGTACGGGGCCGGGCGGCGAAGGGTGGCTGAACATTGGACGTGAGCCCGGTTTCGCTGACCTCCCTGCGGCGCCCGATGGGCTCGAGGGTGCGGCGTATGAAGCTTGGGAGCGATCGATCATCCTGGCCGAATATACCCAGCGCATGATCACCGGTCTGCAGGTTCCAGGCGACCGACCGAACCTCACGGTCACCCGCCTCGGGATCTATCATGACCTCGCCGCTCAATTTGGCGTGGCGAGCGAGGAGGCGCAACAGGCGCTTGGGGCGATCGACGTTATGCTCGAGCGGTTGATGTCCGCAATGGAGCGGCGTGAGTGGCAAGACACCGTCACGGTGATCGTGACTGGAGGCTTTGCGCTCCACGACACCGATCCAAACCAGCCCCTCGCCGGCTGGTGGGCCGAGGGCAGCCCGTGGGCTGATCAGGGCGTGGTTGCGCGCTCGGTCTCAGGGCAGATCACGGTCGAGGCGATGGCGTTCGAGCGGCGCGTCGAGAACGGTTTTGTGCACCTGAAGGTGCGCGACGCCGACTCGGCGCGCGGGCTCGGCGGTGTCACGCTCACCACCTATTCTGGCGACGGCGAAGAGCTCGGGACGCGCCTGAGTGACGCGGACGGCGCCATCGATTTACCCCAACCAAACGATCGAAGCGTCTACGGCGTTTTGCGAGCCGATGGTTACTCTGAGCTCAGGCTGACGCCCGGCGAGCTTCAGCTCTAGTCTACGCCGCCGACATGCTCCTTCAGGAGCGGCATGAGCTCGCCCGAGCGATCCAAGGCGGCTAGCTCGTCGTAACCGCCCACCAGATGATCCCCAAAGAAGATCTGCGGCACGGTGCGCTTGCCCGTGCGCTCAATCAAGCGCATCCGCTGCTCAAAATCGCCGGTTAGGTCACGCTCATCGTACGCCACCCCGCGCGCCTCAAGGAGGCGTTTAGCGAAGGTACAGTACGGACAGGGCTGAGCGCTGTAGACGACCACCTGTGCCATCAGCTTAGGCCTCAGCCGCCTGCTGCTCATCGGCTGCCTCATCGGTCGCCGGCGTCTCATCAGCAGCTTGGTCCTCTTGAGCCACATCGTCGGTGTCCGAGGCGGTCTCCTGAGCTTCCGAGGTCTCAGCTTCCGGGGTCTCAGCATCCGCAGGCTCCGGGTCGGCGCCCAACGGCGCGAGCGCAGCGGCATCCTCATCGCCTGCTACCTCGTCCGTCAGGCTCTCCGAGCCCACCCAACTCGCAGCGTCGTCGGCGGCTTCGACCGCCTCCTCGGCCACCGCTTGCGCCTCTTGCTCATCGAGGTTCTGATTCCCCGAGATGAGCACGGCGAGCTCGCGGCACACGGCGCGGTAGCGATCCCGCATGGTTTTGAGCTTCTCGGTTGCGACGTCCGTCTTTCCTTGCTGGCTCAGGAACGCTTCGTGGTTGCGCACCACCTTGCGCTCAAGAATCGCCATCTCGGTTTTGATGCGCTTCATGAAGGCCGGCAGGTCCTCTTTCGCAGCCTCGACGTCCGAGTCTACCAGGCGCACGCGCACGCCGCGGCTCATCTTCTTGGCTTGAGCCTCAAAGCTCGCAAGCCGCTCTCGAGCATCCTCGAGCTCTTCGGTCATCCGCTCCAGCTGGCTCTGCTGTCCAGCCTCCTCACCCAAGCGCGTCTCAAGCTCGGTACGCAGCACCTTGAGCTCGGCGTTGACCCGCTTGAGCTCGTCGGAATCGTCAACGACATCTTGGCTGCTGACCGCTTTGCTTTGCGCCTGACGCTTAACCTTGGCCTTGAGCTTGCGGACCTGCTCGCGCTCGGTGTCTCGATCCTTCTCGAGGCGCTCGATGCGCTGGCGCGTCTTGTCGCGCTCGCTGCGCAGCTCAGCGACGGTCTCGCTCAGCTTGCTCGCCTTGTCCTCGGCGTCAGCCGCACGCTTGCCCGTCTTGAGCAGGCGCCCTCGATAGGTGCCGTCGAGCATCCACAGCGCAACGGCTGCGCTTACCAAAACCACGATCAAAAGTATCGCCATGGGGTCGTTCATCGATGATGATCCTTATTCGCCCTAGAAGGTGTCGATCGAGCGGCGCAGGGCGTCCACATGGGCGGCCGACTCGAGCGCGTAGCGAGCGACCTCGTCCGCTACAGCAACCCGCCGTTGCCATAGGGATCAACTAGGGAGCAAGTTGATCCATCATCTGGAAGGTTCAGCGTCACCGCGCCCGCTTCGCCCACCGTCACGTCCCCTTCATAGGTCACCTGATCATTACTTGCGCAGGTGACGCGCAGCGCCATCCCCGCTGGCAGTGGCGACGCCTCGAGCGGCTCTGCGCTGTCGCCGCGCGCTCGGTAGCCCAGCGGGCTCGCCGCATACCGTGCGACGCCCTCCTCGATCGTGATGCTCGTCGGCTCGACCTCAAAGCTCGGCAGCTCGATCCGGTACGGCTCGACGTCCGAACCCGCTGCGCGACGAGCCTGGCCCTCGACGACGAAGCGATACGTGCCATGCTCCAAGGCAGCCCAATCCCCGACTCGAACGCCCTCGCCGACAGGCTGCCAGATGATCGTCCAGAGGTGTCGACGCGCCACGTCCAGACGCCTAGGCGGCGTGGGGCTGTAGCCCATCAAAACCCCTGGCCCATCGCTGTCGACGGCGATCCCATCGCGCCCCACCACGGGGACGAACCGGTCCCCGTCGGCACGCTCAAGAACGGCGCGCGGCGCATCGACGCCGACGTCGCCCCCCTCAAAGGTGGCGGCGTACACATCGGTCAGGGCGCGCACCGGCGCCGACGTCGCCAGCAGGTCCAGCGCGTCCGCCTCCATGTTCAGCGGGAGCAACAAGGTCTCGTCCGGAAGCTCGGTGAGCACACGTCCCGCAGATGGGGTGGGCTCGTCCGTGTCTACGGGGGGCTCAAAGCCCAGATCGAACTCGGCGTAGACCGGCGCCGGGATGCCGAGGTCATCGGTGCGAATTCGGTCACCACCGAGCGCCCGCTCCGCAAGGGTGAGCGCGCCCTCGAGGAGATACTCACCCTGCAGCGGCCCCCACACGTTGATGCTGGTCTCATAGCCACCGACGACCCAGTCCTCGACCGTCAGCAGGTAGCCTTCGTGGTCCATTGCGTAGCCGACGACAAAGGCTGCGCTGTACCCCAAGTCGGTCAGATAACGCTTGGCCCGCAGCGTCAACAGCGTGGTCGTCTCGCCCGGCAAGAACATCCACCCCGCTCGCCCCGTGACCGTCTGCGCCTGCCCGCCCTCGAGGGTGGTGATCGGCAGCGAGTCGATGTGACCAAAGGCGACCAGACTGGTCGCCATGGCAGGCTCCACATTGCGGGGCGCCGAGGCGCTCCCTCCAAGCACCGTCCGCTCATCCACCTCGAAGCGTGACGCAATCACAGGCATCAGCTTGTCGATGACGGCGCAGCGATCGTAGGGATAGACCTCGACGCCCGAGAAGCCCATCCCGATCGAGCCGAAGGGGACGCCGACCGCCTCACCGCAGAGACCGGCACCCATCGGCGCCGGGAACTCATCGATGGCTTGGATCACGGCGCCTTGCGCATCGTAGATCTGATTGTCCGGCGTCTCGGTCGGCTGACCGTACTGATCGAGCGTTACCGCCGCGTAGTGAAACTCGGTGGTCCCACGGCGCGCCACGCGAAACGCTTGATGGCTCTGCTCCATGCTCAGGTGTGCGAGATCCAGCGCTATGGGTTCGCCAGAGGTCTGCGTGGCCTCGACCAAGGGCGCCAAGCGAGCCCCGGCGCGACGCGCCAGATCGTCGACCTTGGTCATCGCCGTGGCGCCGCGACCGGATGGCGAGGTGTCGCCTCCTGCCCCCTGCAATAGAAAGACGGGCACGCCGGCGAGGCGCGCGCTCAGACCATAAGCGACGGCGCCCGGCGCGTCCCAGTGCGACCAGCAGTTATCGTCGTCAAAATTGGTGCCATGAAGCCCCACGTTAAGCAGCACGGCGAGCAGCTCGCCATCGGCGGAATCGACGCGCAAAATCTGCGCCGACGGGTCCTTGTAGCCCGCGCCGGTGGGCTGCCCGTCGATGTCCACGAGGTCATCATTCTCGGTGCGCCGATCACGCCACAGCTCATCGACGTCTTTCGGGTCTGCGTTGGGCATCAAACCCACGCCGAGCTGAGCGGGAGCGAGCCGACTGTGCGCGCGCAGCGCCTGATTGACCGCCTGATCCACGATGCGCTCAAAGATACGCGGGTCATAGCGGTCAAACCCCAGCGCGAATTGCAAGCTCTGGTGGTGCGCTGCGGGCGACGAGTGGCTGTGCGACGTCACCATCGCCACCTGCCCGCTGAGGTCTTCACCCAGGATCGACGACAAGCGCCGCTCGATCTCGAACACCAGCCCGTCAAAGGCGGCGATGAGATCCACGCGCAAAACGACCATGTGGCGATCGCCATTGGTGACCCAAAGCGTCTGCAGCGGCACGCCCGTCAGCTGTCCGGCGCTGGGGTGGAATTTTGAGGTCCAGTTGCTCTTGCGCAGATCGCGCGGCCGAGTACGCGTCCCGCCAAAGGCGGCGTCGCGCGACGTGTAACCACCCATCGGCACCCCAGCCGGCAGGCGAAGGTAGCCGCTCTCGACCGCCGCCAAAGGAGCGCCCTTTTGCAACGGAATGGGTGTGTAGACAGGCTCTTGAGGCTCTTGGGTACACGCACCAAGGAGCAGCACGACGGTGATGATCGAGATTCTCATGCGCTCCCCTTCGCAAAGGAAGCGCTCGAATCCAATGGGACAATTGTCGGGCGGTCTGCGGCAAAAGAGCCAATTGCCCTCTAAGGGCAAGGCATCCTATGGCTCATCGTGAGGACACCTTATGATTCCGTGGCGTTTCGGGAAACGGCAACTCACCCAGCTCGGCGAGGTCGCTGGGACCCTCGCCGACGCTCGGCTCCCGTGGGAGATCGATCGGTGGATTGAAGACCGCGACTCGCTTGGTTTGATGGATCGCGCCGGGAAGATCCCGGCGCGTTATCGCCAAGCCTACCGCGACGCGCTCGCCGAAGACCTCCACAGCATCCTGCGCTGGCTCTCACCGATCTGCGCGCTGATCTACCTCATGCTCTACCCCATCGACACCTGGCGACACGCTGAGACAGCTCAAGAACTCATGTGGGTCCGGCTCATCACGGTCGCCGGTATGGGCGTCTGCAGCTTGCCGCTGCTGGCGAAACGCCCCCCCCGTTTCATCTTCGGCACATCGTCGATCCTGCTGCTGATCCCCTTTAGCGCCTCGCTGTACATCCTCTCGATCACGGGGGGGCCGCACAGCCCCTACCTGAGCACGATGCAGATCTTCCCGTTCGTGCTCGTCGGCGCCATGCCGATGACCTTCAGCCGTCAGATTTGGCTGATCTTCCTGATGGCGGCTTCGCAGCTGATCGTCATTTTGGGTTGGCCGTGGACCTGGAGCGCGGCGCCGTTTGACCTCATGGTCGACCGCCTTAGCTCGGTGCTCATCCTCAACAGCATCGCGATCGCCATCGGCCTGTCGCTGCGACGCATGCGAATCCGAAACTTTCTGCGCGGGCTAGTGGCGTCCCAAGAGGCGGACGCGGCTGACAGCTTGTTGCGCCTCATCTTGCCAGAGACTGCGGTGCGGCAGCTCATCGAGAAAGGGCGGGTCGCACCGGAGATCCATGACGAGGTCACCATCTTGTTCACTGACTTTGTAGGTTTTACGAGCATCGCCGAGCGCATCGGCGGGGTGAAACTGATCCACGAGCTCGACGAGATTTTTAGCGCCTTTGACCGCATCAGTTTCGAGCATGGTCTCGAGCGCATCAAGACGATCGGTGACGCCTACATGGCGATCGCAGGATTGGATGGAGCCGATGAGCACGCCCAGCGAGCCGTCGATGCGGCCGAAGCGATGGTCGCCTACCTCAATGAACGCAAACGCTCGAACCCCAAGAGCCCGCACTGGCAAATCCGTGTCGGCGCACACAGCGGGTCCGTGGTCAGCGGCGTCATCGGCGGGAGCAGGCTCGCCTTTGACGTTTGGGGCGACACGGTTAACGTCGCTGCGCGCATGGAGAGCAGCTCCGAGGCGGGCCGGATCAACATCAGCACCGCCACCAAGAATCTGTTGGAGCGTAAAACAACCCAGAGCAGGGGCCGATTAGCAGCGAAGAACAAAGGAGACCTGACGATGTTCTTTGTCAGCCCGAACCAAGCGACGCTGGAGCCGGAGGAGTCGACCCGTGAACGCAGCTAGACTGCGCCCGCTGATGGCGCTCAGCGCGCTCGGATTCGTAGCCTGCAGCTGCGACGACAGCCCTAAGCAGGTGAACGACTCCATCGCCGCGCTGACCCCGCTGCCACGCCTTCCATCGGACCTCGCAGACGAGCTGCGCCGCCTCAAGGCGATCATCGATCAACACAGCGACAGCGACCGTGCGCATATCCAGCTCGCGCGCGACACGTTCGTCGCCAGCTACATCGACGGGCTGCTCATCGCGCAAGCAGCGAACCGCAGCGACCGCAAGCTCACCGAGCTCTTCGAGGGAGCAAGCGAGCCGGACTTCCCTGGCGTCAAGACGCTCAATGACTGGCTCAGCGAGTCCCACGAACTCAAAGCCTTCGTCGCCGCAGCGGCGCTTCCGCCTGGGGTACCTCGAGCCGAGGCGCTCAACGAGCTCGCGGCGGCGACCGAGGGTGGCTCGGGTGCACGTGCCCGGCTGCTGCTGTCGCTGCACTTCCGGCGGCTCCTCGACGCGCCCCAGCACAGCATCGACAGCATCGTCACGAACTATCCGTATCCTTGCGCAGCGACCCTCAACGCGCTGCTCCGCAACGACCCCCTGCCCAAGCATGAGCGTACGCTGTGTCCGATCACCTGCGACGCGTTTGTCGATGACCCCAAGGCGAGCCCGCGTAAGCGCCGGCGTGCCCTGACCGCCAAATGCACGCCGAAGTCGCTCGGCTTTCGTGCGCCGGAAGAGATGCGCTACGCAGGACCACAGCTCGCGCCGCTTCGCTATGCTTTGCTTCACGGCGAGGCAAACCTTCGCAAGGCGCGCAAGGACGGAGGTGCGCTCGGCGACGCCACACGAAGAGCCCTTTCCGAGCTCCAAGGGGCGCTGAAAAACCGACCCTTTCCGGCGCCTTTTCCGGGGTGGTTCGGCGCAGGCGAATTTCGCCTTGGCGTCATTATGGACTTCGGGACCTCTTTAGCGGGAGGCAAACGACCTGAGGCACAGCGCTTCATTGCGATCAACCGCAGCGGCGGCAAACGCACCGGGATCCGCCCGGCGCTTGCGATCGACGACCAAGGGATTCGCTTTATCGATCTAGAGAGCGAGCTCGCCTGGCCCGGTCGACCCGTCCGCACACGGCCTGACCCGCTCTTTCCGGCGCCGTCTGGCGACCCGCTCGCAGACGCCCTCGCCGGCCTCAACATGCGCGCCGAGAGCTTGTTCGACGGGGCGAAAGATAAACCGCTCATGATCGTGTTGAGTCGCGGCGCGCCCCCCCGATACGTCGGCAGCGTCCTCGCCGAGCTGCCGCGCGGCACGGTGGTGGAGCTGGCTTACTGGGACCGCGGCGTGCGAGCGGTGCGCGCCCAGGTTGGCTGGACTCGAGTCAAGACAGAGGTCCAGACGGCGCGGGACCTTGAGCTCAGCGATACGACCGAAGAGGCGACCGAAGAGCAAGTCGATCTCGCCGCCGAGACGCGCCTGAACATCCAGGTGCGCGTCCCCAAACGAGACGCCGGCTCAACCGACGCGACCGAGGAAGCGCCGGCTCGTGCGGCGCCCGACGCAGGGGCGCCAACAGCTGCTCCAAAGACCGCGCTCACACCCGACGCGGGGGAAGCGTTGAAGCTCGGAGCGATGGGTAGCGTCAAACTGGCTCGGCAAGGAAAGACGAGTCGGGTGACCATCAGCGGAAAAGAGCTCTTGTTCAACGACCTAGCGGGGGACGCCAAGCTGCCCTTGCGAGGCTACGCCTCGAACAAAAAGACCAAAACCATGACGCGCTGGCGTGCGCGTTTACTCAAGATGGCGGGCTTGCTGCCCGAAACGGCGCGCGTCATGCTTTATGTACGCGGCGATGCGCCCATGGACGCCGTCCTTGAGGTCATCGGCGCCCTGGCGCCGCGCACCGTCAACCTGAGCTTTCCTCACCGCCGCGTCGAGGTCGTCGAGGATGACCTCTACGCTGCGCCCGTCACTGAGGAACCATGAACGACTGGGTCAGCATTAACGGCACCGTCCTGCCCGCGTCCGAAGGGACCATCCCGATCTATGATCGTGGGTTTTTGTATGGTGACTCGGTGTTTGAGACGCTCCGGACCTATGGCGGGCGACCCCACGCGCTCGATCTCCACTTAGACCGGCTGCGACTCAGCGCCTCTCGCGTCGTGATGGAGCTCGAGGCGAGCGACGAGACGCTGCGGCGCCAGCTCGAGACCTTGCTTCAGCGGATGGGCGACGGTGAGAGCTACATACGGCTGATCGTCACCCGCGGCGACGGCGAGTTCGGCTTAGCGCCCGACCTTGCGAGCGATCAACGCGTCGTCATCTTAGCGCGCCCTTTGGTCGAACATCCGTCCTCATTTTGGGCTCACGGCGTCGAGGCGGTAAGCGTGTCTGAGAGCCAGCGGCGGCGGGGTAAACGCATCGCCAAGACAGGCAATTACCTCAACAACCTGCTGGCGCTGGATGCCGCTCGTCGTGCGAATGCACACGAGGCGCTTCGCTTCGACGCCGACGATCAACTCACCGAAGGAAGCACCAGCAACGTCTTTGTGGTGCGCGACGGCGTCCTGTGGACACCAGACCTAGCCGCTGGCGTGCTGCCTGGGATCACGCGTCAATTGATCCTGCAGTCCGCCCGCGCGCTCGGCGTACCCGTCCGGGAAGAGGCGATTGCACGCCAGGCGCTCGATGACGCCGAGGAGATTATGATCTCCTCGACGCTGCGCGAGCTGGTGGCGGTGGTTGCGCTCGACGGACGACCGATCGCAGACGGTCGTCCTGGAGCGTTGTGCCAGCGCCTCCACCGTTATTACCGCGAGCATTGCATTGAGCGCGCCTAAGCGCCTACGCGGCGCCGGCGCCGCCGAATGGCTCTTGCTGACCGACGGCGCGCTCGGTCGCGACGACCTGAACAAGCTGTACCAACGCCATGCGCCGCCGCGTGCCCCGAGCGCCCACCGGCTCGAGCGAGCTCAGGTCGTCGGCGCCGTAATCGGTCATGCGCTGGCGCAAGCTGAGCGCGGACACTTCGATGCGCTCAATGAGGTCAGCCAGCGGCTCTCGAAGCGTAGCCGGACCGAGTCATCGCTGCTCGCCCAGCTCGAGCTTGACGATGCGCTCGAGCGACTCACGACCTACGGCGGGATGCGCTTCAAGAAACAACGCGCGCGGATGCTCTGGGCTGCTCTTTGCGCCGAACCGGAAGCCCTTAATGACGCCGGCATGCGCGTCCTCAAAACCCTGCTCGATGCGGCGCACAGCGGTCAGGACAAGGTAGAGCTCCCAGCGCCCAAAAGCGGCGCCTCGCGCAGCCTCCCAAGCGGCGCCTCACGCCCTCAAGACAGCGCCGAGCTCGGAAAACTTCGGCACAACCTCAAGCGTAAGACGGCGCAGATCGAGACGCTTCGCCAGACCATCGAGACGCTCCAAGCCGAGCGCGCGAGCGAGCGGGGAGCGGAGCGACGGGCTCATGAGGCGATCGATCAACAGCGCGACCAACAGGCGAGCGAGCGAGCCCAGATTCAGCAGCTCAAAACGCAGCTCAAAGCGCTGCGTGAAACCCACGAGCAAGCGATGGCGCGCATCGGCGCGCTCGAAGAGCAACTCACCCAAGAGCAAGCGCGACGAGCGCAAGCCGCATCGGATCACGAGAAGGCGCTCGAGGCGCAGCGTATGGAAGGGCTCGAGGCGCAGCGAGACTGGCAGCGAGAGCGCGCCGCGTTGCTCAAACGCGACGAGACCGCAACGCAGGGCGTGGTCGTTTTGTTTGACGCCGCAAACCTCGGCGCAGGCGCCCGCCGGTTCGGCGGCAACCTCAACTTCCCTGCGCTGCTCGAACGGCTTCTTGAGGGGCGCTCGTTGCGACGCGCCGTTGCGTTTGCGGTAGCGCCCGAAGGAGCGGAACGAGAGCGCTTTGCACGGTCGCTGAGGAACGCATCCATCGAGGTGCGCTGGAAGGCAAAACAGACCTTCGCTGATGGGACGACGAAGGCAGACTGGGACGTCGGACTTGCGGTCACGGCGATGCAGTGGGCTGGGCGCGCGGCGACGGTGATCATCGCGAGCGGTGACGGCGACTTTCTCCCCTTAATTCCAGCGCTCAAGGCGCTGGGTACTGAGGTCGAGGTCGCAGGCTGGCCTGGGCGCTTGAACCAAACCTTGGCGGATCGAGCGGCGCGCCTGATCACGCTCGATCAACACGACGTGATCGCCCCATGATCTCGCTGCTGCTGGCAGGGCACCTGCTCCATGCGCCGGTCCCGCCGCCCGAGCCCCAAGGGACGGATTTGCTCTGGTCTCAAGCGCTCGCATTCGATGCGGACGGCATGCCCGTGATCCCGCTTGGTATCCGCGAGGGCCAAGCTCGGATCGAGGTCATCCTACGGCAGCCAGCGACCCTGCTTCTGGGTCAGCGAGATACCAAGGAGGTCTCCCTGCCCGCGGGGGCGCGAGCGAGCGTCACGTTGCGATCGAGCCGCGCCGCCAAGGTTCGTCATTTTGTGATCGCTGAGCAGTATCCAATCGACCAACGCGAGCAAGCGCAGCGACGACTCAAGTACTGGAGAGCCTTAGGTTACGAGTCGGCTCAGCTGCTGCCCCTTGGCGTCCAGATGGCGCTCTCGGGGACCGCCTTCGATAACCGCTCGCTGGCGCTCGCCGTGGCCTTCTCAGCGACCGCTCAAGGCGCCGAAAACCAGCGCCAGGCGCTCCAGGCGAAGCACCAACTTCGAACCCACATCGAGGCGCGCCTGATCGAGCTTCCAAGCGGCACCATGGAGGTGCGCGTCGGCGCCCAGCGATGGATCGCCAAGGAGCGCGTCGGGCTGCGCTTTGCGCGCAGCGACGCACGCGCTCAGTTAACCCTTTTGAACGCGCACAAGCGAGAGGCCCGCAGCTACCGAGGAGCGTTCGAGTTCGTCCTCGACGCCGAAGGTCGACTGGCAGCGGTCGGCCTGATCCGCGCCGAAGAGCTCGTCGCCGGGACCGTGCCCGCAGAGAGCTACGCAACCGCTCCGCTCGAGGCGCTCAAAAGCCAGGCGATCGCAGCGCGCACCGAACTCTTCTCAAAACTCGGTACGCGCCATGGCGCCAACCCCTTTTTGCTCTGTGACGATCAAGACTGCCAAGTCTATCGCGGCGTCGGCGCCCGTCACCCGAACACGGACCGAGCGACGCAAGAGACCAAGGGGCAGCTGCTCTTTGATCACACCAAGCCACTGCGCGGTGCGCAGCCGCTTGCGCACGCTCAATACTCGGCGATCTGCGGTGGTCACACCGAGGACAACGACGCGGTCTGGAACCAGTCACCGTCACCTCTTTTGCGCGGTCTCCCGGACGGACGCGTGCCGCCACCACCCACATCGGACGATGCGGCGCTCAGTCGCTGGATCGAGAGCGACGAAGCCTCGCCTTGGTGCCAGGTGAGCAGCCTGGCGAACCACAAGATGTTTCGCTGGACTCGCACCCTCAACGGCAAGCGCCTCAAGGCGGTCGAGAAGGCGCTCGGGGTCGGCGCGCTGCGGGCTTTGACCATCACGGAGCGAGGCGTCTCAGGGCGCGCTCGATCGCTCATCGTACGCGGCACCCGCGGGCAAACCGTCCTCGAGCCAGAGCTCCGAATTCGGCGTGCGCTCGGAAACCTGCCGAGCTCGCTGTTCACCATGAAGTTGGCGCGGCGCGGTCAACGCCTTGTTGGGGTCACCTTTCGCGGGCGCGGCTGGGGTCACGGAGTGGGTATGTGCCAAATGGGCGCCATCGGGATGGCGGAGGCTGGCTATGACAACGCCTCCATCCTCAAGCACTACTACCCAGGCTCTTCGATTCAGACGGTCTACTAGTCCAATCGGCTGGTCTCAGCTATCATGCCACCATGAGACACCTTCTTCTCTTATCCTCCTTGATCGCCCTGGGCTGTTCGTCCTCTGAGTCCGTCGATGAAAGCCTCTGCGGAGACTCGGCCGTCACCGGGAACGAGACCTGCGATGATGGCAACGCGGACGACACGGACGCCTGCCCGCGCAACTGCCGCACCGCGCGCTGTGGCGATGGGTACGTCCAAGACGGCGTCGAGGGTTGTGACGACGGCAACACCATCGATGTCGACGCGTGCACCAACGCGTGTCAGCCTGCGACCTGCGGCGACGGCGCCGTCCGCCAAGATGTCAGCGAGGGGGCGCCCGGCGAGGAACAATGCGACGACGGCAACGACCGCGATGACGACGGCTGCACAAGCTCATGTGCGACGGCGCGCTGCGGCGACGGCATCACCCGCACCGATCTGGCTCAGGGTGAACCAGGCTTTGAGGTCTGTGATGATGGCAACGAGGACAACGACGACGAGTGCACCACGGGGTGTGCGCCCCCCCGCTGCGGAGACGGCCTGCTCAGCGGCGACGAAGCCTGCGACGACGGCAACACACTCGACGACGACGCATGCACGAACCGTTGCGAGGTGGCGCGCTGCGGCGATGGAATCGTCTGGGCGGGCGAAGAGACCTGTGACGATCAAAACAGGGACGATGACGACGCCTGCACCAACACCTGCCAGGTGGCTCGATGCGGCGACGGCATCACGCGAGCAGACGTCGCCGCCGGCGCAGCCGGCTTTGAGGGCTGCGATGATGGCAACGAGCAGTTGGGTGACGGGTGCCGAAACGACTGCACCGTCGAGCGCTGCGGCGATGGGATCAACGACCCGCAAGAGCAATGTGACGACGGCAACGCAGAGCCGACCGATGCATGCACAGACACCTGTCAAGTCGCTCGGTGCGGTGACGGGATCCGTCGGGCGGACCTGAGCGACCAAGAGGTGGGCTTTGAAGCCTGCGATGATGGGAACGACCTGGCGACCGACGGTTGCCTCCCGAGCTGCGAGGCGCCGCGCTGCGGTGACGGACACGTCCGAGATGATCTCGGCACAGGCTCCGCCGAGCTGTGCAGCGATGAGCAACCCTGCCAAGGCGGCGAGGTGTGCCTAACCGGGCGCTGTCGCCCGCCAGGCTATGAAGCGTGCGAGGACGACAACAACGACACCCGTGACGCCTGCGTTCGCTGTCAGGTCGCTCGGTGCGGCGACGGCTTCGTGCAGCGAGGTGTGGAGCAATGCGACGAGGGCTTAGCCAACAACGACGATCAGGCCGACGCCTGCCGAACCAACTGCCAGCGCGCCGCCTGCGGCGACGGCGTCATCGATCAGGGCGAAGCGTGTGACGACGGGGAGGCGAACTCGGATCAGGAACCCGACGCCTGCCGCAGCGGCTGCGTTCTTCCGGCCTGCGGTGATGGAGTGGTCGACACCGGAGAGGCTTGTGACGACGGCAACGCGGAGGATGCGGACGCGTGCCTAACGACCTGCGTCGTGGCGCGCTGCGGCGATCAGATCGTGCGCGAGGATCTCGCCGAAGGTGCTCCAGGTCATGAGGTGTGCGATGATGGCAACGAAGTCGACGATGACTTCTGCACCAACGCCTGCGTTTATCGACAGCTCGGCACCTTCGAAGGGGTGCTCACCGACGTCCCGCTGGCGACCTTGGGCGAGTGGACGCACTGCTACACCCAGACCTACGACTGGGAGGGGACACCGGTCTCCTTCGTGCGCCGTAACTTCGGTCGCTGTTCGGGCTCGAACCTCTTGCTGGCCTGCCGCGAAACCGACGGTGACACGCTGATCGCTGCCGCCAACGCGCCGACCTCACAGGCTTTCCGATACACGGGAACGGAGGACACCGCGGAGGCGAACGCAAGCCTGTGGTATTATCAGGCACGCCATAGCTGGGGATATGCTCCGCTCGACGAAGCCGTCTCCGATCGCGCCCCTTGTGACTCAGAGAACCCACAAGGCGACGACCGCTTATGCCTCACACTCGACAGCCAAAACGGACAAAACCTGTTCGTCCCCGGCGGTCGCTGTGGCAGCACCGACTTCACCCAAGGTGGCGGCGCCAGCCACGAGTGGATGATCTTCTACCGGTAAGGGATCCGCTCGATCAGACCGGGACGACGTACCGCCTGCGTGGGTACTCAGCCACCGTCTTGTTCTGCGCGTAAGCGAAGCGCCGGATCAGATCACTGCGCAGCTCGGACTCCTCGACGATGGCGTCGAGGTGGAGATCGCTTGCGATGCGCAACAGGTCGATGTCGGCTCGGTACTCGGCGCGTTTCGCCTCGACGAAGGCGTCGCGCTCCTCGCCCTCAAGCTCCATGATCTTGTTGTAATACACAGCGTTCACCGCCGGTTCAGCGCCCATCACGGCGATGCGCGCACGCGGCAAAGCGAGCGCTGCGTCCGGGGCGAACCCTTTACCACACATCGCATACAAGCCCGCACCGTAAGCCTTGCGCACGACCACCGAGATCTTGGGCACGCTGGCGCTCGCCATCGCGTGCAACATCTTCGCGCCGTGGCGAATAATGCCCTCACGCTCGACCTTCGAGCCGATCATGAACCCAGGGACGTCGGCCAAGAACAACAGCGGTAGGCCGAAGGCATCGCAGATCGAGATGAACTTCGCCGCCTTGTCGGCGCTGTCTTTGAAAAGCACACCGCCGAGATACTTTGAGTTGTTGGCGATGATGCCGATTGCGGCGCCGTCGAGCCGGGCGAATCCCGTCACGATCTCTTTGGCAAAGCGCTGCTTAATCTCAAAGAACGAGCCCTCATCGATCAGGCCGTTGATCACGCCTTTGATGTCAAACGGGGCGTTCTCGGCGTCTGGGATCAGCGCGGCCAGGTCCACGCCCGCCGGAGCCGGCACTGGCTCGACCAGAGGTGCTTGATCCTCTGCGCAGCTCGGCAGGTAGCTCAGGTACTCGATGCAAGCCGCAAGCGCCTCTTCTTCGGTCTTGCACAGCATGTCCCCGTTACCCGACTGCGAGCAGTGCATGCGCGCCCCGCCCATCTCTTCCAGGGTCACCTTTTCGTTGATCACCAACTCCGCCATACGGGGCGAACCCAGGTACATGCTGGCGTTTTTGTTCACCATGAACACGACGTCGCAGAAGGCAGGAATGTACGCCCCGCCCGCCGCGGACGGACCAAAGAGCAAACACACCTGCGGGATGGAGCCCGACAGCTTTATCTGCAGATCAAAGATGGTCCCGGCGCCACGCTCTCCGGGGAACATATCGAGCTGGTCGGTCAGGCGTGCGCCGGCAGAGTCAACCAGATAGACCAGCGGGATCCGCTGCTGTCCGGCTTTCTCTTGAATCCGGATGATCTTCTCGACCGTGCGCGCACCCCAGGAGCCGGCCTTGACCGTTGAGTCGTTCGCCATCACCGCAACCGGGCGGCCGGCGACGCGCCCCACCCCGGTCACGACGCCGTCCGCTGACAGCCCTTGAGCTTGATTGTTCGCCAGTAAGCCATCCTCAACGAAGCTGCCTTCGTCACATAAGCGCGCAATGCGCTCCCGGGCGAAGAGCTTCCCTTTCGCCGCGTTGCTCTCGTGATACTTCGGCTTACCGCCTGCGCGGGCGGACTGCGATGCGTTGCGAATAGCGTCCTGACTCATACGGCGCTCCTACAGCCCAGCGACTTGCGCTTCGACCTCTGCAGCGGCCTTCGCCACCGTCTCGTTCATGCCCTCGCGGTAAGTCTTAAGCGCTGCGGCGACGTGCGGACGATGAGGCCCGATCATACGCGCCACCAAGATGGCGGCGTTGCGCGCGCCCGCCTTACCCACACCGACCGTCGCCACGGGGATACCAGCCGGCATTTGGACGGTCGAGAGCAATGCGTCGAGCCCATCGAGCGCGCCGCTCGCCAGCGGAACACCGATCACAGGGAGGTTCGTCGTCCCCGCAACCACGCCCGCGAGGTGCGCCGCCATACCGGCTGCGCAGATGATGGCGACAGCGCCTGCTTCCTCAGCTGCGCGCACCTCTTCGTGCACACGGTCCGGGGTGCGGTGCGCCGAGGCGACCGTGATGCGCGCAGTGATGTCGAACTGCTTAAAGAACGGCACGGCATGCTGCATGACCGAAAAATCACTCGAACTACCCATCAAAACCAGAACGTCCATGATCTCAACTCTCTCTGGCGATATCTCGCCGATATTGCATTCCATCAAAGTGGATTTTACCCACTACGTCGTAGGCGACGCTCGCCGCCTTTTCCATTGAACTTGCATGGGCGCACACGGTTAGGACGCGCCCACCATACGTCTCCCACCCCGAGCAGCCGGCGCGTGTACCTGCATGAAACACCACCACCTCGTCGCCGAACGCCGCGTCGACGCCCTCGATGGGCACACCCTTTTCACTGCTCGCCGGATACCCGCGGCTCGCCATGGTCACCCCGACGGCTGCGCCCTTCGACCAGGTTGGCCCGGCGGCGAAGCTGTCCTTGAGCCGGCCGAGTTCGCCGCGCGCCGTGGCGTGGAGCCAGAGCCCCAAATCGCCTTCACAGCGGAGCATCAGCACCTGCGTCTCCGGGTCGCCGCAGCGGACATTGAACTCGAGCACCTTGAGCTCGCCCTCATGGACCATCAGGCCGGCGTACAAGAACCCACGAAACGTCAGCCCTCGACGCTTGAGCTCAGCGAGGGTCGGTTCCATCACCTCAGCGAGGATCTTCTCCGTCATGGCCTCGTCGCACAGCGGCGACGGCGAGAAGGCGCCCATCCCGCCGGTGTTCGGGCCGGTGTCCCCATCACCGAGGCGCTTGTGATCCTGGCTCGATGCGAGCGGCACGATCCCCGTCTCGTCACACAGGGCGATAAAGCTCAGCTCCGTACCCACAAGAAACTCTTCGATCACCACGCGAGCGCCTGCTTGACCAAAACGCCCCTCAAAGCAGCTCTTGACCGCCTCGCTCGCCTCGGCACGATCGGCAGCGACCGTCACACCCTTACCCGCCGCTAAACCATCCGCCTTGATGACGATCGGCCCTTCGCCTTGACTCAGGTACTCGAGCGCCGCCGCCTCATCGGTGAAGGTCTCATGCCCGGCGGTCGGCACCCCGGCTGCGTTCATCACTGCCTTGGCAAAAGCTTTGCTGCCCTCAAGTTCAGCGGCCGCAGCGGCGGGTCCGACCGTAGCGATCCCCGCTTGGCGCAGCTGATCGGCGAGCCCCGCAACGAGCGGCGCCTCTGGCCCGACAACCACCAGCTCGGCTTCAAGCCGTTGCGCCAGCTCGAGTTGACCGCTGACGTCTTCCGCCGAGACGTCGTGGCAAGTCGCTAATCGCGCAATCGCAGCGCTCCCTGGCGCCACGTGGAGCTCGGTGACCGACGGGCTGAGGCTCAGCCGCCAGCTCAGCGCATGCTCCCTGCCACCTCCTCCGACGACTAAGACTCGCATCCCCGCCGTCCCTAATGCCGGAAGTGGCGTGCGCCCGTGAGGACCATCGCCATATCGTGTTCGTCAGCGGCTGCGATGACCTCATCGTCTCGGACCGAGCCGCCCGGCTGCACCACCGCGCGCGCGCCCGCTCGGGCGCAGACATCCAGACCGTCTCGAAACGGAAAGAAGGCGTCTGAGCCAACGACCGTCCCTTTCAGGTCCAGGTGACAGCGCTTGATGGCGAGCTCGGCGGCGTCCACGCGGCTCATCTGCCCCGCGCCGATCCCGACGACCTGCTCGGCGTTCGCAAAGACGATGGCGTTCGACTTGACGTGCTTGCACACCTTCCACGCCAGCTCGATCGCTTGCGCTTCGTGCTCTGTGGGGGCTCGCTGAGTGCAGACCTTGCGCTCCTCAGGGGCGCCTTCGTCGGTGTCTTGCACCAACATGCCGTGTTGCACGGAGCGCAGCCGTGGGGTCGCATCAAAAGCCTGGCGACGCACCATCAGCCGCAGGTTCTTTTTCCGCATCAGACGCGCCTTCGCCTCCTCTGTAAAAGAGGGCGCAACGATCACCTCAAGAAAGATCTTCGCCATCGCCTCAGCCGCTGCGAGGTCCACCTCCTGTGAGCAGGCGACGATCCCCCCAAAGGCTGAGACCGGGTCGCAAGCGAGCGCCGCTTCAAACGCCTCGGCGGTACCGCCTTCGAGGACGCGCGCCACCCCGCAGGGGTTGGTGTGCTTGAGGATGGCGACCGCTTGCTCACCCTCGAACTCGTGGATCAGGCACAACGCAGCGTCCAGATCGATCAGGTTGTTGTAGCTGAGCGCCTTCCCATGGAGCTGCTCGCAACCGCATGGGCGATCTGCGTCCCCCAGAAGCCGAGCCTCCTGATGAGGATTCTCCCCGTAACGCAGCGCCTCACCCGCACCGAGGTACGTTGCGATCATCCGATCGTAGGCTGCGGTGTGGTCAAAGGCTTTGGTGGCGAGGCGCCGGCGGGTCTCCGAGCCGACCGAGCCCGCCTGAAGCTCATCGAGGACCCCTTGATAATCGCTGGGGTCAACGACCACGGTCACCGACGCGTGGTTCTTTGCCGCGGACCGCACCATCGTAGGTCCGCCGATGTCGATGTTCTCGATGGCGTCCTCAAAGGAGCAGTCGGGCTGCGCGATGGTCTCGGCGAAGGGGTACAGGTTGACGGCGACCAGGTCGATCGGGCCGATCTCATGCTCGAGCGCCTGTGCGCCATGCGAGGCATCGTCCCGCCGGAACAAAATGCCGCCGTGAACTTTTGGGTGCAGCGTCTTGACCCGCCCCGCGAAGATCTCAGGACTTCCGGTGTAGGTCGAGACGTCGATGACCGGTAGATCAGCAGCCCGCAGCGCGCGCGCTGTGCCGCCCGTGCTGAGCAGCTCAACCCCTGCGGCGACGAGCCCGCGCGCAAAGGGGATGAGACCTGTTTTATCCGATACACTAAGCAGGGCGCGTTCCATAGCTTCCCCCAACGTGGCGCAAGCCGGTTAGCAACTGATCGCGCACCGGCAAAGCCCCCTTTCGAGCAAATCACGGCAGAGATGATCGGCTCGACCTTCTGCGCTCGCGGCCTGCCGCGCTTTCCACGGTGATCCTCGTGATATGTGTTCCCAAGTGGCCGCCAAGACACCGGCCAAAAACGACAGCCTGCTGACGCTGTGATCAGCGAGGACGGGCTCCTGTGCAGCGCCGCCGTCTCGTCATCCAGACCGCGAGCAGCAGCCACCAGCCGCCGCCTAAGGGCAGCGCCGTGCAACCGAGCGGCGGGGTGGTCGGGTCGGAGGCACCGAGGGCGGCCCACTCGCTGCTGCAGTAGTCATTGGCGAGGTCACACCCAGGTCGGTAACCGAGCCACTGATCAAGGACTCGGTCCACCGGCGTCATCTCATCGAGCAGGACGCTCTCACGTACGGCGGCGAACAGCTGCGCCGTCGCTTGAGTCGCCAAGTCTGCGTGCGGCACCACCCGCGGATCATCGCAGACGTCGAGCACGTTCGAATGCGGCGGTCCATCACGCGCCTCTTGGTAGTCACCGAGAAACGGCTCGACAAAGTTCGCCACGGCGATGATCTCGCGCCCGTCGTCGGAGCGCACGGTGTGAGCAAAACTGTCCTCGAGCGCATGCACCGCCTCACCCAGATCAAAGAGTGGCTTCCAGACCAACAGCTCGACCTGACCGTAGTGCTCCAGGAAGAACTTCACCTCGGTGACCTGGACCCTCCCCTCGCTGAGGCGCAGGTCGCGCACGACCTGCTCGACGCGTTCGCGGATGAAGGCGCGGCCTGCTCGGACAGCGTCTTCATCCGCGGTCGGACCGTCGTGGTGTGTATCGCGCAAAAAATGACCCGCCTGATGACCTTGATCTAGGTGAATCGCACGCATCGCGCTCAAATCGAAGGTCGAGAAGGCGCCTTGGTCTGGATACCGTACGCCGACAAACAAGCTCGTCACCACCAGACGCTCAAAATCGTCCTTGAGCTCGATACCAAGTCGATCGGCTAGGTAATCACCGAACAACACAAAGGCTTCGTCGCGCGCTGCGTCGAGCCCGCTCCCGATCCGCTCGGCGAGCGGACTCGCGATGCCAAAGGCTTTGTAGGTGATCCGCTCATGACAGTACTGCGTGACCGAGCTACCGATGCTAAATGCCGAGGCGCTCGAACTCCCGAACAAAAGGGCGGCAAACAGGGTGACGCCCCGCCAGAGGCGGCTCACAAAGCCCACTCGAACCCGACGGAGTGCCGATACTGGGGTACCATCAAGGGGATCCCTGACAGGATCGGCATGGCGACGTGCAGCGAGATCGGCTCGATCCGCAGCCGGTATCGTTTGGCGGGAAGGCGCCACGACAGCGGGGTCCACTGCAGCGAGAGCCCTGTCCGACCGCGCTCATGCAAAACCGTGTCAAAGAACAAGGTCGACAGACCCACCGCCAGCGCGCTCCGAAAGCGCCCATTGGCAAGCAGCCACTCTCGCCCCGCCGTCAGGTTCATGGCGCCCGGCTCCAGGAAAGACCGGCTCGACAAACCGACCCACGGGTTCCACTCGGCGCGCGCAAACCAGGTGCCGTCCCCGTAGCTCGCCCCAATGGCACCAGCAGGCGCGCTGATCGAAGCGCCAAGGTCGAGGGTCACCCAGCGCTGTGACGTCGGCTCCGCTGAGCCCGTCGCGGCAGACAGCATCAGCGCAACGAAGCTAAGGAGGCGACCACCCAGCATCGAGCGGGTCGCTATTCGATCCGTGCGCCGAGCTCGGTGATGTCTTCTTCGGTGAGATCCACGATGCTCTGGAGCTCGCTGAGCGCCTCAGCCTCGAGCTGGCGCACCCGCTCGCGCGTCAGGTTCATCAACCCGCCCACCTCTTCGAGCGTGATCCCGCCGCGCTCAGCGACATCCAGCGCACAGGTCTCTTCCAACTCGTGAACTTCTTGTCCTGGGAAGTTGAACTTAATCGAGCCCGTGCGCGGGTTGACGTCGAGGTACAAATGAAAGCGGCAGGCGACGTAAAGACAGGGACGACCCCCGAAGCGACAATCTTCTCGATCTTCCGGGCGCTCGTACTCTTCCGGCTCAACCCACTCGCCGGCAGCGATCATGCGCCGGCGGTCGCGCAACATTTGCTTCCGAGATAACGTGCGCACGGTTTCGCTCAAGTCATCGCCCCCTGACACCTCTAGTATGTCCTGTCGGCTAGT
>JAYZBQ010000083.1:0-5789 GCA_036338695.1 Myxococcota bacterium | reverse complement strand
ACCAAGCGCTCTGCGAAGACATCCCCTCGATCGGTGACGACGCGCCAGCGGTCTCGCTCGTGGCTGTAGCCGTGAACGCTTACGCCGGTGCGTAAGTCGGCGCCGAGTCGCTCAGCTCGACTCGCCCACGCGCGCACGCAGTCCTCGACAGCGAGGATGCCCCCGCTCGGTTCGTAGACGCCCTCTTCATGGTCCGCAATGCAGGCGATCTCAGGATAGCGCGCTCGGAGCGCTGCGGCGCCGAGATGCTCGATGGGCAGACCATGCGTCGCCGCCGCCTGCAGGACACCGGGTACGACTACGCCATCGCGCGGACCGACCTGTAAAACCCCGCACAGATCCAGCAGCGTCTCCGGGTGCTCCGCGTCGAGCTCGGTCCACCTGAGGTAGCTGCGCTCGAGCAGCGGGACGTAGCTGACGTGTTCAAAATACGCCTTGCGGATGACGCGCGTGCGGCCGTGGGAGCTGCCCCAAGCATGCCCCGGCGCAAACCGATCAAGCGCAACCACCCGAGCCCCTGAGCGCGCCAGGTCATGAGCGACCACCGCCCCTAAACCACCGAGCCCAACGACGATCACATCCGCAGCGTTCATGGTAGCAAGTGTGGTTTAAGTTGGACTCAGCGTCCACCGGCCATTCGCCAAGGGGCGGGCGTTATCGTCACGAAATTTTAAAGGTTGCTACGTGTTGTGGCTGACCCGTTCGCCGGCACCGATTTGTGATCTTAAGCACAGGAAATGCAGGAGGTCGCCATGCCAAGGATTAATGCCAACACACCGCAACCCGTCAATCAGCCACAGCAGCCAAGCACCCGTGTTCGCTCCGGCGATACGATGACCGCCATCGCTGCGCGCCATGGCGTGAGCTTGAACGACCTGATCGCCGCAAACCCCCAGATTCGTAACCCGAATCAGATCCGAGTGGGGCAGCAGATCCATCTTCCCGGTGGGGCAGCGCGGCCGGCGAATGATCAGCCCAACGAGGCGCCCTCAAACCGTACCTATACGGTCCGCTCTCGGGACAACCTTCACCACATCGCTGCGCGGCATGGCACCACCGTGGACGCCATGGTGCGCGCCAACCCGCAGCTCAGCGATCCGAGCTCGATCCGACCGGGTCAGGTCCTGAACCTTCCGGGCGACGCCCAGGCGGACCGTATGGCGAACAGCTGGTCGGACGTCGGAGCGCAGGGGGATCGATGGCGCGCGTTCAGCGGTCTGAGTCGAGGTCGGACGATGCGGCGCGGCCAGTCCGGTGACGACGTCCGGCAGCTGCAAGAGGCGCTGGTGGCTACGGGGCACATGTCCCGCGCTGAGGCGGCGAACGGGCCGGGCATCTTTGGACCGATCACGGACAACAGCGTGCGCCGCTTTCAGGCCGATTCCGGACTCACCGTCGACGGGATCGTGGGGCCGCAGACACGCGCAGCGCTGCAGCGACAGCTCTCGGGTGGCGGAGCCAGTGCTAACGACGCCGGCTCGGTCGCGCCGCGCCCTCGCCCTGACCGCCCCTCGGTCCACCAGCCACAGCCAGGTACCTACGACGGCAGCCGACCTGCGCCAGGAACGACCAACACGCGCGCTTGGATCCCGGTGGATGCGCCGGTTCAGAACCAGCCCGGGCAGCGGAATGCGCACCGCTACGATCAAGTCCTCAATCAGTTTGGGGTGGGCTCGAACCCGCGCTATCGCCCCCGGGGTGGCAACACCTACTGCAACATCTTCGTCTGGGATGCGACTCGAGCCATGGGCGCCGAGATCCCGCACTGGGTTGACCAACAAGGCAACCCGGCGCGTGTGGGCGCTCCGGGCGCTTGGGAGATGGACGCCAACGACACCAACCGCTGGCTCAACCGACAAGGCGCTGCGGCGGGCTGGCGCCGGGTCAGCGCCTCGGAGGCGCAGCGGCACGCCAACAGCGGCGCGCCGGCGGTCGCGTCCTGGAAGAACCCGGGCGGGATCGGTCACATCGGGATGGTGCGCCCGGGTGAGATCAACAGCCGAGGTCCCGCCATGGCTCAGGCTGGGTCACGCAACTTCAACGATGGTCACGTCGCCGATGGCTTCGGGCGTCGCCCCGTTGAGTACTGGATCCACGACTAGCGGGTGCAGGTCTCCCAGAGGTTGACCGCACCGCAACCGGTTCGGTCGATGCACTCGGTCAGCGACTGAAGGTTGGTCAATCCGCTTCGCACCCCGCTGAGCGCGCACCAGCCCTGCAAGACCGACGGGTTGTAGAACCGAGTCCCAGGGCAGCGGTCCACCATGTGGTCGACGTAGCGCCGGCAGGTGTCTGCGATGGTCGGCAGCGCCGGCGGCAGACAGGTGGTGGGCAGGAACTCACCGCATTGGCGAGCCGCCGCACGGTTGCGTATGCAGGTGTCGTAGGTCGCCGTCTGCTCACGGCTCATGGAGTTCCGCATCCGCGAGCAGTTGTGGATGCATTGCTCGGTCGGGTCGCCGCAGCCGATGCAGGCTTGTCGGCACAGCGGATGCACCTCGACAGCGTTCGGATCCCAGACCCCAACGATGCAAGCCCGGTTCTCTTCGCAGGTGTCGCCGGCGTTGCGTAGGCACTCGTGGATGTTATCGAGTCCGGTCTGCCCGATTGCGCGCGTCAGGCCGTTTGCCATCAGCTGGCAGTACATACCCAAGCCCTCGCAGCGCTCAGCGCGCCGACACAGCTCGGCGACCGTCTCGCCCAAGCCCGTGTACTCCTGGCTCTGGATCATGCAGCGGTACCAATCTTGGGGCGCACACGTGGCGTCGCTCAGGCAGTTGACCAAGGTGTTGCCGCCCAAGCCCGACTGATCGTTAGGCGTACGCCAGCCTTCGCATTCCCAGGCGGCTGCCCAGGCTGACCGGTCGCGGTCGCGCTCACACTGCACCACGGTCGTGCCGCGGTTGATGCACGCCTGCGTCGGCGCCGGCCCAAGGTAATCGCTCGGGTCGCAGTTGACGCGCCGACGGTCGATTCCACACTGGTTGATCGTGCACTGGAGCCACGCCTGCCGGGCAGGGGGCGCCATCATCGCGAGCAAGCCCTCACACTCATGACCGCAGACCATCGGGTCGGCGCTCAGCTCCACGCTGCACTGCCGCAAGGAGCGGTTGTCGCAGACGTCCTGGCACTCTTGCGAGATCTCGCGGTCGGGCAAGCATCGCCAGGACTCGCAGGAGGTCTGGTTGATGCAGCGCAGGTACTCTTCACGCTCTTCGGCGGGGACGCCGGGTAGCGCGACACGGCATTGTGCGCGGCACTCACGCCCGCAGGGCATGCCCAGACACGCCTCGGCGCAGACGTCTTCTTCGGGGGGCGGCTCAGGCGGGTCTGGCGGGTTGAAGCCAGCGTCATATTCGCCCGGATCCATGGTCCCGACGTCTTGCGCCAGCGGCTCGATGTCGGTGCTGCCAGCGTCCGCTAAGAGATCTGGACCGCTATCCCAAGGGGGATCAACCGGCACGCCCGCATCCTCAGACGGCGTCACCGCAGCGTCCGTTGCAAGGTCGGGCGCGTCAGGCTCGGCGGTGCATCCGCTAAGCACGGCAAAACTAAGTAGGGCGAGTGAAAGCTGGCGCATCATGCGTCCTCCGTGCGGTCAAGGTAGCTTTACAAAGCGGATGCGGCAACAGAGCATCTGTAGCAACTCTGTAGGGTGGTGGATCATCGATGTGGGTATTCGGCGTTGCGGCGGCGCTTTCAATCCTGACAGCCGATGAGGGAGCCGGCGTCGATGCGCCCCGTTATCGCCAGCATTTTGAGCTCCGTTTTGACGATCCCCAACACGCTTTTGAGCCTCTTGAGGTGCGAGGTCTGCGGCTGATGAGTCAGCGATTTACCCCCAAGGGCGACTCGGTCGGGGTGGTGCACATACTGCATGGATACTTGGATCATGCAGCGATTCAAGCGCCGCTTATCGAGCGCCTCACTCAAGCAGGCTATACGGTGCGCACCCTCGATCTGCCAGGGCATGGCTTATCGGGTGGTTTGCGTGCGGCCATCGAGCACATGGATGATTACGTGGTGGCGCTCGAAGCGTGGCTCAAAGGGCAGCAGCGCCCTTTGCGCATGGTCGCCCATTCGATGGGCTGCGCCGTCTTGATGGAGGTCATGCGCCGCCGAGTGATCGATTCCAAGGCGCGTGTGGTGTTGCTGGCGCCTCTGGTGCGCTGGCGCGCATGGCGCTTGAGCGCTGTGGGTGAGGCGCTCATCGGTTGGGCGGTGCGCTCGATCCCGCGCAGCAAGCGCCGCACGAGCGGCGATGAGGCGTTTCAGGCGCTGCGACAGAACGATCCGCTTCGTCCGGAGCGCATCCCTATCAAGTGGGTACGCGCGCTGCGGCGCTGGGCGAAGACCTTCGAGCTGACCCCAGCGCTCCCTCACCGCCCGATGATCCTGCAGGGTCGGCGCGACCGCGTGGTCGATTGGCGGCACAACCATCGGATCATTCAGAAGACCTTTCCGAGCGCCTCATTTCACTTTTTCGCGCAAGGCAGGCACCATCTGCAGGGCGAAGAGCCGACCTTGAGGAGCCGAGTCTTCGCCATGATCGAAGAACAGCTCGGAGGAGATTGACCATGCGTGCTGGTATGATGTGGGTGAGTTTGTTCTTTCTGGCGTGTTCGGGGCGGAATTCGCCCTTTGATGACGTAGGCCCTGCCGCGGATGCTGGCGCAGCCGCTGATGTTGGCGCTGCTGCGGACGCCGGGGCTGCGTTGGATGCTGGCGCACGCTCCGACGCCGGTCCCGACTGCGTCGAGGGTGACCAGGCTTGCCGGCAAGGTATGGTCGGGAGTCAAACGGAGCCGTGCTTGCCCTGGCATGAGGAATGCGAGCGGCGGCAGCTTTGCGGCGAGTCGATGGGCACATGGTGTCGCCCCGAGGTGAACTGTCCCGGGCTGCCGAATTGTCCTCCAGGTGGTCGGCAGACCGACGATCCGTGCGGACCCGATGAGCTGGCGCAAGGCCTGTGCAACATCGTGACCGAGTGCGGTCAGTCCGTCTTTTGCCGCCCGCTCGAGAATTGTGCTGCGGTTCCCAGCTGCGAGGATGAGGAGTTTGAGTCCAACGTTCCGTGTGGGCTCGATGAGGTCGAAAACGCCGAGTGCCGGCGCGTCTCGGAGTGTGGTGCGACGACGTGGTGCCGCACCGGCGAGCGTTGTTTCGCCACGCCGTCGTGTCAGCGCGGCGTTGAGACGCGTTACCCTTGCGCTGCGGGTGAGGTCGCTTGCGAGCGTCAGACCCTTTGTGGTCAGACGATTTTCTGCCGCTATTAGACCTTGAGCGTTCGCCAAGCACCGCGGCGCCACATCGCCGTATACAGCGACGCTTGGATCAGCCGGTAGCCCGCGTTGGCGATCCAGATCTCGAGCAGACCGAAGCCACCGACAGCGACCAAGAGATAAGCGATGGGGAGAAAGAGCCCCCACTGCGTCGTGACGCTGACGACCAGGGTCTGACGGCTGGCGCCGGCGCCCAACAACGCGTTCATCAGCACCAGCCCGACGCTATCAAGCGCGATGATCCCTCCGAACAGCTGAAGCGGCAGCACCGCCAGCTCGAGCGTGTCGGGGTCGCGCAAAAAGATGCCGATCACAGGTTCAGCAAAGACAATGCCGATCACACCGACGAGCCCCAGGGTCACCATGGCGAGGCGGGCGACGTCCCACCCCCAGCGCTCCGCATCATCGGGGTCGCCGCGCCCGAGCGCCTGACCGACGAGGGTCGCCGCCGCAAGCCCCATCCCGACGCCCGGCAAAATGGCGACCAGCATGATGTTGACCAAAACG
>JAYZBQ010000082.1:0-23156 GCA_036338695.1 Myxococcota bacterium | reverse complement strand
GTCGCGCGTGAACTCTTTGAACAGCTTGGTCCCCGCCGGAAATCGCCACTCGTTCATGTCGCTCGTGTCGATCTGCTCACCCTCTGGGACAAAGATCCAGCGCCGCTTCGTTGCGCCGTCGGTCCACAGGGTGAATCGGGGCTTGTAGGCGAAGACCCCCTCGGCGAGCGCCTCGGTGTCCATGTCCGCGAAGAGCCCAGCTTGCGAGAGCGTCTGCGGTAGCTCCGCCAGCTCCGCCGCGCTCAGCGGCGAGCACACCGTGAAGTCTTCATCATCTTCACAGCCGGCGCCAAGAGCGATCGTCAACCCCACCAGAGCCACTGAAAACCTCATGGTCTACTCCCTCTCCTCGCCTCACGAAAAGCCTGATCCATCACGACGTGATGTCAAGCGAGCGACCGCCTGAACGCGTGGTGGCGTTTAAGCGCGGCTTGGAGGCACCCTAGGCTGTCAGCCGAACCCGTAGTGAGCGTGCGATCAGGCGGTACCCGATTCCTCGGTAGATGGCGTTTGAGGTCGGGTTGTTGAGGTCCGTGTGCAGGTTGCACGCCGACTTGCCACGATTCAGTTGCGCCTGCGAGAGCGTCGCAACCAGTTGGGCTGCGTAGCCGTTTCGTCGCGCCGCCGGAGCCGTGTAGACCCATGAGATGCTCACCGTGTTGGGCGTCTCCCTGACGATGGCGGACAGCGAGACAATCCGTCGATCGGGAAGCTGCCAGAGGTAGGCTCGGCGCTCGGCGACGGTGCGCCTGGCTCGCTCGCTGATCTGCTCGGCGTCGATCGGCTGTTCACCGATGGAGCCGATAAAGCCCTGCATGAGGCGTTCGGTGTGCTCTAGGTGGTCCTCCGTTGCGCAGACCATGGCGCCAGCGACCGATGGCATGTCGGAGACGGTGCGCAACTCATAGAGCCCTTGGTTCATCCTCGTACGCTCTTTCACCCCTCGCTCCTCGGTCCAGTCGGCGACGAATTGAGCGGCTCGTTCTGCGGGGCCTTCGATCGTTAAAAGGTTGGTCTGCTGCCGGCGGAGGTCGTCACGCAGTTGCCCCGCTTCGGAGTCGGTCATGGCGCTTAGAATTAGGTGTTGATCGTGATCGGTCAGCAGGGCGTGGGCGCTGCTGATTGAGTCCGTCGTATAGATCAAGAACCGAGTGGTGGCAGCCTTCTCGGAGGCAGACCGCCAGCGGTTGACGGCGCCCCACGCAAGGCAGTGACGCGACTCGTTCGCCAGGAGCTCGCTTCGCCGCCGCTCGACGAAGTCTGCAGCGGTAGCGCACTCAGACCAGCTCACGGAATTGACCTCGTCAGCGCCGCAGCGAGCTGGTCGGGGCAGCTGTATTGGGGGGCGTGTCCGCAGCCCTCGAGCAGGACGGGCTCGACCTCTGGGCGCGTCGCACGAACCCGGTCCAGGTATCCCTTGACCGGAAAAAAGGCGTCGGGTGTACCCCAGATCACCGACAGCTGACCCGAGAAGGCCTGGAGCCGCTCGTCGAGCTTGGGCGCCTGGTTCATGAGGTGATCAAACAGGGGGCGCAGCCACGGCTCCTGGTGGAGCGCCACCAGCCCATCGAGCATGAAGCCGGGGAGCTGCGGCGCGTGCGCGCCCAGGATGATGGCGTTCTTGCGCCGTACCCCCTCCCGAGACGAGGGCAGCAGCAGCTCGGGATCGAGCGGCCAGTCGAACCCTGCGCTGTTGACCAAGTGAAGTTGCGCAACCCGCGCCGGGTGCCTCAGCGCCCACTCGGCGGCGATCCAGCCACCCAAGGAGTTGCCCACTAAGATCAGCGGACCGTCGATTCGGGCGGTGAGGTCACTGATGCTCTGGATCAGGTCGCCCATGGTCAGCGCACGAGCCGTATGGGTCGAGCGTCCGTGACCGGGTAGATCCAGCAGGATCACTCGGTATCGATCAGCGAGCGCTTGAGCGACGTTCACCCAGCCGGCGCCTGCGTCCCCAAACCCGTGGATCAGCACGATCACCGGCGCGCCGGGGTCCCCGAGCGTCCAGGCCGCCAGCGCCCCGGAGCCGGTTGCGAGCATCGCTGGCCGACCCAAGGGGAGGTCAACGCTCAAGGATTGCAGCGTGCGCATGGCGCGCGCCGGGTCGGCGGTGAGCCAGCGGTAAGCGAAGCCGCCCGTGAGCAGCGAGAGGATGAGCGCGGCGACGCCTAGGCGGAGCCAGCGTGAGGGCTTGCGTCGCCGCGAGCGGGCGCGCTCGAGCGTTTGTGCAAGGTCTGTTGTGATCGCCTCTCCATGACCGACACACAGCACACGGAGGTTCTCGATCTGGGCGAGCCCGTTGAGGTAGCCGCTCCATTGATCAGTGTTTTTGAGCAACAAAAGGCGACCGATACGCGACATACCCAAAGGTCCGACGCTGCCCATGGCGCGCAAAAGCATGCCGCCTAGACCGGTTGGTGGCTTGCCGCCGAGGTTGAACAGGGCGTCTGTCATGACGAGCGCCTGAGAGCCGTCCTCGAGAGGCAGCTGATAGTGCAGCTCGAAGGGTTTGAGCCCGCTGGGTTCGTGGACGATGACGCCAAGCCCGGGGAGGACCTCCTCGCACAGCGCATCGACTGGAACGACCGCCTCGACCTTGGCGCGTGCCGCTGCCGGGCAGAGGATCTGTGCCTCGGGGTAGCGTTGCCGATAGGGCAGGGCATCGGCTCGATGAAGGGCGCAGGGGACGATGATCCATGACACATCGCCGAGCGCATCGACCTGCGCCATGGCGTCCACATCGAGACAGATGGCGCTGTGGATCAGCAGGCCGCCGCTTGGAGCCCGCCAGATCTGCATGTTACGCGGAAGGGGGCTTCGATCGAGGCTGCCCGTGACCTGCCAGAGCCCCGGCGCTAACGCCTCGAGGTCGCCGTGCGGGGCGACGTGCTTATCCCAGGACTTCATCGATCTCCCCGTTGCGGTGGGCTCTGACCTTTATGCGTCAGCTGGTCGGTGCTCGCCAAGGTCCTGTCGCGCTCGAGCCATGGGCGAGCACCCCCCTGCGACGTCCGTCAAGTGACGGAGTCGAGCGCCTGTTGCAGCGGACGGGCGCTGGTAAACAGCGCGTCGGAGCGCCGGCTCCGTATGTGCTAAGAGCAGCGTCTTTTGAGTCGCTTACGGTCTCATTCGGGTGCTGGCAAAAAGCGTGTACGCAGCGCGTTGGGGTACACTCGACGCGCTGAGCCCCGAGAAAAAATGTCGATGGGCTCGCTTGCGGGCTGAGGTTGCCTCGGCTAGCCGTTAGGCATGGTTACAACGTGTGCACATCATCATCGCCATCATCACCACGATTTGGGTCGGCGCTGAGCTACGTTTAATACGATTTTGAACACGAGCGCCGATCCGACAGGGACCGGCGCTTGTGGTTTTTTGTGCTCGTTCTCCTGTCGTCTCGGTGCTCCTTGGAGAACACGAGATGAACTCGTTGGTACAATTAGGGCTCCCAAAGGGGCGAATGAGTGAAGGGGTGCAGCGCCTCATGGCGGACGCTGGTTGCCCCGTTCGAACCACCGCTCGGAACTACCGTGCGTCGATTGCGCTGAGAGGCTTTGAGGCGAAAGTGCTCAAGCCGCAAGGTATCGTCGAGATGCTCCACGCGGGGCGGCGGGATCTCGGTTTTGCGGGGGCGGACTGGGTCCAAGAACTCGGCGTTGATCTGGTCGAGCTGCTCGACACGGGCTTGGATCGAGTGCGGATCGTCGCGGCGGCGCCTGAGACGCTCTTAGAAGGGGGGCGCCTGCCCAATCGTCCGCTGGTGATCGCCTCGGAGTATGCGCGCGTCACACAAGCTTGGATCGACCGACAGGGGCTCGACGGCACATTCGTGCGTTCATGGGGCGCCACCGAGGTGCTACCGCCTGAGGACGCCGACTGCATCGTCGACAACACCGCGACCGGCTCGACCTTGATCGCCAACCGGCTCGAGATCATCGATACGCTCATGACCTCGTCGACTCGGCTCTACGCCAACCCTCGGGCGCTTGAGGAGCCGGCGAGGCGGTCGCTTATTGAAGACTTTGTGCTGGTGCTGCGCTCGGTGATCGAGGCGCGCGCACGGGTCATGGTCGAGTTCAACGTCCCGCGCGACGCGCTCGACGCCGTGGTGCGTTCGGTACCTTGTATGCGAGAGCCGACGATTGCGTCGCTCTATCGATCGGGCGACTTTGCCGTCAAGATTGCGGTCCTGCGAACCGAGCTGGCTGATCTCATCCCAGACCTCAAGCGCTTGGGCGCCACGGACGTGGTGGTGGCGCGCCTTGATCAAATTGTACCCTAGAGGAGTCGCCATGAGCAGATCACAACCTGAGCTTAATCCATGGACTCAGCGGCCGCCGTATCGAGTGCCTCGGCACCCCGCCGTCACCGACCTCCAGCTTGGGGGGAATGAGGGAGCGCCGCCCCCGCAGGCGCTCGCCGCGCGGATGGGGGCGATGGCCCCCGAGCAGCTGTCGCAGTATCCGGATCCCAGCGCGCTCGAGCGTCGCCTCGCCGCGCGCCACGGTCTCCATGACGACCAAGTGCTGATCACTGCGGGAGGCGATGAGGGGTTGCAGCGCCTGTGTCGGGCAGCGCTTGCGCCGGGGAAGCGGCTGGTGCTTCCCGAGCCCACCTTTGAGATGATCCGCCGTTTCGCAGAGTCGACGGGCGCCGAGGTGATCGCTGTGCCTTTTCAGGGTGGTGGATACCCGACGGAACGCGTGATCGAAGCCTGCGACGACAGCACGGCGCTCATTGCGGTGGTGACGCCGAACAACCCGACCGGTGATGTGATCTCGGCCGACGACTTGCGCCGAGTGGCTGAAGCTGCGCCGCAAGCGCTCGTGATGGTCGACCTGGCGTACACAGAGTTCGCCGATGAGGACCTCACCCAAGTCGCCTTGTCCCTTCCCAACGCGATCATTTTTCGCACCTTCTCGAAGGCGAGGGGTCTAGCCGGCTTGAGGCTCGGTTACGCGCTCGGCGCTGCTCGATGGATTCGGGCGCTGCGGACAGCTGGTTTGCCGTACCCGGCGTCGGCGCCCGCGCTGGCTTTGGCGCTGGCGTCCCTTGAAGAGGGCGCTGATGAGCCTGATGTTTCGGTGCAGGTGTGGGCGCGGCAGCAGCTCGAATCGACCCTGCGCAGCCAGCGCGTGTCGGTGAACCCGTCCCAAGGGAACTTTGTCTTTGCGCGCGGGCTGGATGGCGCCTGGTGGCGCGACGCCATGGCGGGTCTGGGTGTGCAGATTCGAACCTGGCCGGATGCGCTCGACTTAGCCGATGCCGTGAGGATCTCGTGTCCCTTGAGCGTCTCAGCGACCGAGCGCGTCAGCGAGGCGATCCGCATCATCCGCAGCCCGGAAGCGGTCATCTTTGACCTCGACGGTGTGCTCGCTGATGTCTCTGCCTCGTACCGTCGCGCCATCGGCCTCACCTGCCTGCGCTTCGGTGTGCGCGTCACGGCAGCGGATATTGAGGCGGTCAAGGCGCAAGGTGACGCCAACAATGATTGGGTCGTGACCTGGCGGTTGATCCGGCAAGCTGGGGGCTCGGCCGAGCTCGATGCTGTGACCGCTGCGTTTGAATCCCTGTATCAAGGCGTTGAGAGCGGATCGCCGCTTTGGCGATCAGAGACCTTGGTGGGTCGATGTGAGACCCTGCGGGCGCTAGCTGCGCGCTTCAAGCTCGCCGTCGTGACCGGTCGCCCACGTCGTGATGCGATCCGTTTCTTGAGGACGCACCAGCTCGAGGAGGTTTTTGCGGCGCTGGTGTGCATGGAGGATGCGCCCCCCAAACCGAGCCCCGAGCCGGTGCGCATGGCGCTGAATGCGCTCGGGGTTCGCCGAGCCTGGATGGTGGGTGATACCCCCGACGACGTCCTCGCCGCACGCGCTGCGGGCGTGCTGCCGCTCGGCGTTCGGGCGGCCGGGATTCCATCGAGTCGGTCCTTACCTCTGCTCAAGGCAGGCGCTGCGCGTGTCTTGGATCGATGGGACGAGCTCTTGGAGGTGTTGCCATGAAGCCCCGAACTATCGAGCTATCTCGCCAAACCAACGAGACCGACATCCGTCTTCGGCTCAATCTCGACGGCTCCGGCATCACCGATGTCGTCACCGGGATCGGGTTTCTCGACCACATGCTGACGACGCTGGCTCGCCATGCTCGTTGGGACCTCTCGTTGACATGCGATGGGGACCTACAAGTTGACGATCACCACACCAGCGAAGACTGCGCGCTGGTGCTCGGACAGGCGGTTGATCAGGCCTTGGGCGAGCGGCGAGGGATCGGCCGGTTTGGCAGCGCGTATTGCCCGATGGATGAGGCGCTGGCGCGCGCCTGCGTGGACTTGTCCGGGCGCCCAAGCCCGGTCATCTCGCTCGGGCTGCGGCGCGAGCGAATCGGCGCGATTGCGACCGAGAGCCTCACCCACGTCATGCAGTCGCTGAGCGTCGCCTTACGCGCCTCGCTGCACGTCGACGTGCTGCGCGGCGAGAACGATCATCACCGAGCAGAGGCGGCTTTCAAGGCGCTCGCCCTGGCGCTGCGTCAAGCGCTCACACGAACCGGCGAGCGGACGGTCCCGAGCACGAAAGGAGCGTTGTGATGAGCGGAGTCAGCCTCCTTGAGACCGGTCTTGCGAACTCGGCTTCGGTGATCGCTGCGTTTACGCGGTTAGGTGTCCCCGTCGAGCGGATCTCAAGCGCCTGCGCCGTACGCGACGCTCGGCGCCTCGTCGTCCCCGGTGTCGGCGCCTTTGGCGCAGCCATCGACGCGCTGCAAACGCAGGGGGTGATGGCGCCGCTCGCCGAGCGCATCAACGCCGGCCGCCCAACGCTTGGGATCTGTCTGGGGCTGCAGCTGTTCGGGCGCGGAAGCGACGAGTCTCCAGGGCGCCAAGGTCTTGGGTGTGTGGCGCTGCAGGCAGTGGGCTTTAACGATTCGCTGGTGACACCCCAGATGGGCTGGAACCGAGTGGTAGCGTCGCCCGAAGCCGAGCTGCTCGCGTCGGGGTATGCCTACTTTGCCAACAGTTATCGGTTTGAGCAGATCCCTGAGGGGTGGTCTGGCGCCATGAGTGACTACGGCGGCGCGCTGGTTGCGGGTCTCGAGCGCGGCGCGGTCCTCGGTTGCCAGTTCCATCCCGAGTTGAGCGGCGAGTATGGTGAAGCGCTTTTGGCGCGCTGGCTGCAGCGAGCGGAGGCGTCATGCTGACCGCGCGCGTCATCCCGTGCCTCGACGTACGCGGGGGTCGGGTCGTCAAGGGCACCCAGTTTCAGAATTTACGCGACGCCGGCGACCCGGTCGCGCGCGCTCGGCTTTATGCCGAGCAAGGCGCTGATGAGCTCGTCGTGCTTGACGTCTCAGCGACGCTCGAAGAGCGGACGGCGGCGCTTGACGTGGTGCGACAGCTTCGCAGCGTCCTAAGGATCCCACTGACGGTCGGTGGAGGCGTGCGCTCTGTCAACGACGCACAGGCGCTGCTCGCCGCCGGTGCGGACAAGGTAGCGGTTAACTCAGCGGCAGTCGCCCGGCCGGAGCTGCTCAACGAGCTCGCCGCTCGGTTCGGTCGGCAGTGTACGATCGCAGCTGTGGACGCACGCCGGATCCGGCACGGAGCGTGGGCGGTGAGGGTGCGAGGCGGCCGCGTCGAGACGAGCCGCTGCGTCGTGGATTGGCTGGAAGAGGCTGCCGGACGCGGCGCCGGCGAACTGCTCTTGACCAGCTGGGATCAGGACGGGACGCGCAGTGGCTACGACCTGGAACTCCTCCGAGCGGCGGCTCGGCGCGTCCGGGTTCCGATCATCGCCTCGGGGGGTGCCAACACGCCGGCTCATATGACCCAGGCGTTCCAAGCGGGCGCTCATGCGGTGCTGGCGGCGTCCATTTTTCACGACGACGAGATGACCTGCGCTCAGGTCAAAACCGCCCTGCGCGAGCAGGGCATGGAGGTGCGGATATGATCATTCCTTCCATCGACATCATGGACGGTCAGGCGGTGCAGTTAATCGGGGGCGAGACCAAAGCGCTTGAAGCGGGCGACCCGATGGCGATCGCAGCGCGCTTTGCGCGCACCGGCCCGATCGCTGTGATCGACCTCGACGCGGCCTTAGGGACCGGTGATAACAGCGCGCTGATTCGCTCGCTGTGTGCGACCTATCGCTGTCGCGTGGGCGGTGGCATCCGCTCCGTCGAGCGGGCGAGAGCCTGGCTGGACGCAGGGGCAGAGCACGTCCTGGTCGGGACAGCGGCGAGCCCCGAGTTTTTTGCTCAGCTTCCTCGGGATCGCTGCCTGGCTGCGCTGGATGTGCGCGGTGAGCGCGTCGTGGTCGACGGCTGGCGCCGGCAAACCGAGCACGGGATCGAGGAGCAGATGGCGGCGCTGAACCCATACGTTGATGGCTACCTGGTCACTTTCGTTGAGCGAGAGGGGCGCATGGGCGGGACACGACTCGACCGAGTCCCGGCGCTGGTGCGCGCCGCGCAGGGGGCTGGGGTGACCATCGCTGGTGGTGTGACTAGCGCCGCAGAGATTGCCAAGCTCGACGACCTCGGCGCAGACGCACAGCTCGGTATGGCGTTGTACACCGGACGTCTCTCGCTGGCGGAGGCGCTGACCGCGCCGATGCGGAGCGATCGCCCGGACGGTCTGTGGCCGACGGTCGTGGTCGACCAGCACCAGCGAGCGCTCGGTTTGGTCTACTCCAACCTGCGCTCGGTGGCGCAGTGCGTCGAGACCGGCGAAGGGACCTATTGGTCCCGCCGGCGTGGCCTCTGGCGCAAAGGAGAGGGGAGCGGCGCAACGCAGGAGGTGCTTCGGGTAGACCTCGACTGCGACCGAGACAGCCTTAGGGTGACGGTCCGTCAGCGCGGCGCTGGCTTTTGCCACCGGCAGACCAACAGCTGCTGGGGCGCGCTGGATGGCTTACCTCGTTTGGCCGAGCGGCTCTCGAGTCGACTCACGGAGGCGCCCACTGGATCGTACACTAAGCGCTTGTTCGAAGACCCGGTTTTGCTGCGCTCCAAGCTGATCGAGGAGGTCCATGAACTGAGCGACGCCATGACGCCGGCTGAGGCGGTCTGGGAGACCGCCGATGTCCTGTACTTTGCGCTCGTCGCGATGACGGCGCGCGGTGCGCAATGGGGCGATGTCGTCACCACGCTCGAGCGGCGAGCCCAGAGCGTCTCGAGGCGCTCGGGTGATGCCAAAGAACCGGAGGTGCGCCATGATTAGCGCCGGGTTACCGGTCGTCGCAGCGCGTGACGTACGTTTTCCACGGGCGGACCCAGTCGACGGTGAGACGCTTGAGCGTGCGCGCAGCATCGTCGGCTCGGTGCGTGACGGAGGCGAAGTGGCTCTGCGTGCCGCCATCGCTCAGTTCGAAGGGCGCCAGTTTGACCCCTTGGTGTTGGATCGAGAGCAGCTCAAAGCTGCCTACAAGCGATTGGCTCCTGATACGCGCGGCGTGCTCGAGCGCACCTGCTCCCGCATCACCGACTTCGCTCGAGCTCAGCGCGCCTGCCTGGCGCCCCTGGAGATGGCTGTGCCTGGTGGACGTGCAGGCCATGACCTTGAGCCAGTTGCGCGCGCAGGCTGCTACGCGCCCGGCGGCAACTACCCGCTCCCTTCCAGTGTCTTGATGACGGCAGCGACCGCGCGCGCCGCGGGCGTCGGCTCAGTCGTCGTCGCCAGCCCTTCGAGCGACGACCTGATGCTCGGTGCGGCGTGGCTCGCTGGCGCGGACGAGTTCCTCCACGCAGGCGGCGCGCACGCGATCGCTGCCTTGAGCTACGGTTTTGAGGGCTTCGACGCGGTCGATTTTGTGGCGGGACCGGGGAACCGTTGGGTCACCGCAGCAAAGGCTGTCGTCATCGGTCGTGTGGGCGTCGACATGCTCGCCGGGCCTTCCGAGCTGGTCGTCATCGCCGATGAAACCGCAGACCCGGAGCTCGTCGCCGCGGATCTGCTCGGACAAGCTGAGCACGACGTCGACGCGATCGTACGGCTCGTGACGACGAATGCCTCGGTGGCGCAGGCGGTCTCCGAGGCCTGCGCCTCGCAGCTGACTCAGCTCGAAACCCGTCAGGTCGCTGGCGTCTCACTGGCTCAGGGCGCAGCGATCATTTGTTCCAACCGTCATGAGCTCATCGACGTGGTCAACCGCTGCGCGCCGGAACACCTCGAGCTGCACTGCGCGCAACCGGGCGAGCTGTTGCGAGCGATACAGCACTACGGCGGAGCCTTTCTTGGTACGCAATCGGCTGAGGTGTTCGGTGATTATGGTGTCGGCCCGAACCACGTGTTGCCTACCGGTGGGACGGCGCGTCATACGGGCGGGCTGAGCGTGCTCAGCTTCATCCGCGTCCGCACCTGGCTTGCGCTCGATGCTCAGGCACCCGACGAGCAGCTGATCGCCGACGTCGCAGCGCTGGCCGATTGTGAAGGGTTAGCGGCCCACGCCGCCTCGGCGCGACAGAGGCTGCACAGACCCATCACCTGACTCAGCTTGGAGTGAGGCTCACGAAGTCGTTTGTATGATTGGGGTTTACAATCCATGAATCCATGGATTATAGATAGATTATGATGAAAGCGAACGATCACCTGGATGCCCATTGCGACCAAGCGCTTCATGAGGAGCACGAGCATGAGCTGCGCCCTGCGCGCACGGTCTCAGACAGCGCGCGGTTGTTTCAGGCGCTTGGTTCGATCGAGCGCTTGCAGCTGATGGAGCGCTTGCTGGATCAAGAGCACTGCGTCTCGGAGCTCGCGCACGAACTGGAAGAGAAGGTGACGACCATCTCGCAGCGGCTTCAACAGCTTCATCAGGCGCGCCTGGTCACAAAGGAGCGCCGGGGCAAACACATCTATTACTCCATCGCGGACCATCACGTCCGCGAACTACTCACCAACACCTTCGATCACGTCGAGGAAGAGCGGCTGCGCTAGCGCCGCCAAGGAGCACATCATGTCCGAATGCACGAAGCACGAGCAACACGATCACGTCCACGGTCCGGGTTGTGGCCATCAAGCCGTTGAGCACGACGGACACGTCGATTACTTGCACGACGGGCACCTGCATCATCCGCACGGTGACCACGTCGATGAGCACGTGATCGCTGTATCCGAGGTCAACCCGGATCACTGCACCCCGGCTCATCAGTGCGGCGGACACGAGGCGGGGCACGTTCACGGCCCAGGGTGTGGGCACGAAGCGGTCCCACACGGTGACCACATCGACTACGTGGTCGACGGTCACTTGCACCACGTCCACGGCGATCACTGCGACGATCACGGGCCGATCACGCTCGTTCAGCGCTAGCCCGTCAGCCGTGCGGGCGGCACCATAAATCCCCGACCGGGTCGGGCGAACCGACCATCGACGCGCACCCTTGCATCACCTACGATGGAGATGTCGGTCACCGCAGGGGGGTGCTTGCTATGAAACGATTAACTGCTGCCGGGATGGTGTGCGCTGCGTGGCTGGCTTGTGGTCAGGCGCCTCAGGCGGAGCCGCCGGCTGGCTTGGACGCAGCCGTGGCGAGCGACGCAGGCGGCGCCCGGGTTGATGCCGGCAGCGGGGACGTAGCCGGAACCGGGCAAAGCGACGCCGGTGCGCCCCCTGACGCCGGCCCGGTGGACAGCGGCAGGCCGGTGTACGATGACCCTCTAAGCGCACGCGCCCGAGACGGCGGCGACGTCGTGATCGAGCCCGGCGCCGTCGTTTGGATCGACGAGGACGTCACCTTAGGGACGCTGATCGTCCGCGGTGAGCTGCGCTGCGGGGAGGGGGTCCAGGCGACCCTTCGTGTGACCGGTGTCGTGGTCATGGGCGCAAACGCACGCTTCGCCTGCGGTTCGCAAGACGCTCCCTTTACCGGGCGCGTTGAGATCATTATTCGAGAAGACCGGAGCTTCGCTGAGGCGGCTCCAGCGGTCAGCCCCAACGCAGGCAGCCGTGGTGTGCTCGTGATGAACGGCGGAGAGCTGGCGCTCTATGGTGACCCGGCGCGCACAGCGCCCGTTCGCTTGAGCGGTACGACCCCTGCCGGGGCGCGCTCGATCACGGTGTCGGAGCCTGTCGACTGGCAGGTGGGTGATGCGGTCGTCGTGACCTCGACCGGGTTTGATCGCCGTGAGATCGAGAAGCGGTTCATCCAGTCGGTTGAAGGCAGCGTCGTGACCTTGACCGAACCGCTGAGCGCGCTGCACTTCGGTGAGATCCAGACCTTTGACGACGTGGTCGACAACGAGCGCTACGTCTTAGATCAGCGCGCCTATGTGGTGAACTTGACCCGCACCATCGCCTTTCGCGCCGAGGCGGACGCCTTGAGTCAAGCGCAGCACGGTGGGCACTTGATGGTGATGATGGGCGGGGTGGCGCATGTGGACGGCGTCGAGTTCCAGCGCTTCGGTCAGATGGGCCGCCTGGGGCGTTACCCGTTTCACTGGCACCTGATGGGGGACGTCGACGGGCAGTATATCCGCCGAAGCGCCATCCACGACAGCTACAACCGCTGCGTCGTCGTGCACTCGACCAACCGCGCGCGCGTCACAGACAACGTCTGCTACAACCACTTCGGGCACGGCTACTTCTTGGAGGAGGGGAACGAAGAGCAGAACGTTCTGAGTGGCAACATCGGTATCCTCTCTAAGCGGGTCCCGGCGGGCCGTGCGCTCTTGGCGACGGAGTTTAACGTGGGGCCCGGCGACAGGTTCCCCGGCCCCTCAACGTACTGGATCCCGCACCCCAACAACGACGTCCACGGCAACGTGGCGGTGGGGTCTGAAGGGAGCGGTTTTTGGATGGCGTTTCGGCGCGAACTGGTCTGCTCGCAGGCGGGTTGCGAGCCGCCGAGCAACGGACAAACACCAAACGTGTTCCCGCGAAGCAGCGCGACCCTTCGGTTTGACAACAACGAGGCGGTCTCCTGCGTGACCGGGATCACCTGGGATGGAGCTGCGGACGGTCAGCTGATCGATAATCCGCGCAATCCGGGCAAAGATTTCGCGATTGTGAGCAGCCACTACCAACCGCCCGAGGTCCCGACCTTCAATGGACTGGTGGCCTATAAAAACAGCGCCGCTGGGATCTATTTTCGCGGCGAGCAGGTGATCTATCGTGGCGCTATTTTAGCCGATAACGGCACGAACGGCTGGTACGCGTACAATCAGGTCGTGCAGGACAGCTTGATCGTCGGCGTCAGCGACTCGATGACCGAAGCCGACTGGAGCTATCACCTCAACCCGCCGCCGGGCACCTCCTTACAAGCCCTGCACCGATACCGCTTTGAAGGGATCCGTATCTACGACGGCCCCTTCGTGCTCGATAACGTCTACTTCGCCGGGTATGGGCCTGAGCCCATCCGGCGCGGCGGCGTTGATTTTACGCCGGTGCCCATTCAGATGACCGGAGGCGCAGAGCGCTGGGTCAACCACGTCGAGCGGATCAGTTTTGAGTTCGAGCCCTTTGAGCGAATCAACATGCGCTGGCAGAACCTGAACTGGGAGGATTCCTATGTCGCAGGTGTGCGCGACGTTGAGGGCGACCTGACGGGACGGCGCGGCGCGTTGCTGCGTCCGCGGCACCCGCTCAACAACGACGCCTCATGCATCGAGTGGGCGGGTGATTCGTTGCGCTGCGAGTACCGAATGGGTCACATCCGGCTGTCTGGCCCGGGATCCGCAAACCGGCAGTGGTATACGGTCACGCGCTCGGACGGAGCGACCATAACGCCGTCGGACCCCAACCGTTATTACAACAAAATGTCGGTCATATTGGACGGGCTCTACAGCTACGAGATCAGTCAGTTTGATCTAAGGGGCGATGATGATTTTCGGGTCAAATTCACCTCTGAGCGTCAAGGTGACCTATCCCCGGTGCTGCGCTTGACTCAGGTGCGGAACCTCCCGTGCAGCGTCAGCAGGTTGGTCATGGACAACGCTCGGGAGGTCAATTCCGTGTCGAGGGTCGCCTCGTCCGATGAAGCCGCTTACACCTACTCGAACGGCGCCTTTGTCTTTGTGGTTCAGGCGACGCAGACCAAGCCGACGATGTGGAGCGGCACGCCCGACGGGCAGGGGCTCTATCGCATTCGCTGCCGCTGAGGTTGATGCGTCCAGCACAATGCTCGATCGACTCTGCTGCAATTGTGCTCTCGCTGGCGCCCATGGTACGTTGGCATCCGATGATCTCCTGAGGAGTGGAGCGTATGCGAGCGAGTCTTTGGTTGCTCAGTGGCGTGCTTATGTTGCCGATGGGGTGCTCAACCCCCGAGGAGCCTTCGCCGGCGCGTGAAGCGGGCGCAACGCAGGACGCAGGACCTGGTCTCGATGCGTCGCCTGGGCTCGATGCGTCGGTTGAACTCGACGCAGGCGATCAGAACGTTGAGCCCACGGATGGCTTCAAGTCGCTCTACATTGGTCACAGTTTTGGGCGTCCGTTTGCGGAGAAGATTCCACGGCTCGCCGAGCGGGTTGGGATCCCGAATCACCGCCAAGAGATCGTCTTCAGCGGCGGCGCCAGCGGCGCGCCGATGGCGCTTTGGCGGGATGATGAGGACCGCAACGCAGCGCAGGCGATCCTCGATGGTGGCGACGTCGACGTCTTGGTGATGATCTGCTGCTCCGAGGGCTGGTTGGAGACTGCTGATGACCAAGGGATCGTCAATTGGATCGATTATGCGCTCGAGCAGAACCCCAACACGCGCTTCGCGCTCGCCTTCCCGTGGCCGGACTTCCCCGAGCGCTACGACAGCGCCAGCTTCGGCTCGAGGTGGGACGAAGGCTACACGATGTGGAAGCAGACCATCGATACGATGCGCAGCCGCTACGACGGCGTCGAGATTTTCTCGATCCCTCATGGGCGCGCCTCGACGCAGCTTTGGAACCTGTTTGACGCGGGCGAGCTACCCGAGGTCAGCGCCGTGCGCGGTCCGGGGACAAGCTCGATTTTCACGGATCGGAAAGGGCACGCGGGGGACATCTTCAAGAACATGGGCGCCACGATTTGGGTGGGCGCGATCTATGGAGTGGACGTCTCGGAGATGACCTACGGGGTCAATTATCAGACGGACATTGCCGGGATGGCTCAGGCGATCGTCGCCGCGGACGATTACACGCGCACCCCGTAGTATCTTGCGCGTTGCGGTTCGTTTGGGATCAACAGTGGTGACGATTCGACTTCGAAGGACGCGTCGGGCGTGACCCCGGAGCGGCAAGAGGCTCGGCTCCCCTCGGGTACGCTCGTCACCTCGGTGACACGATAGACGCGACGCTCGGTACGGTTCATAATCGGGTGGGGTGCGGATCGCCCCGATCGATCACCCGGCGCTGAGCTGAGCTTGAGCGCCTCAGTCAAGGAGCGCGTATGATCCGAGTCCATCACCTCAAGACCTCGCGCTCGACGCGCCTGATCTGGGCGCTCGAGGAGCTCGAGCTGGACTATGAGTTGGTCACGTACCGGCGCGACCCGGTCACGCTTCGTGCTCCCGATAGCGCCAAGGCGCTGCATCCGCTCGGTCGCTTCCCGCTGCTTGAGATCGACGGCAAGGTGATCGCAGAGTCTGGAGCGATCTTAACCTACTTAGTCGAGCGCGAGGGGCGACTCGGCGCGCCGAATGGTGGACGTGAGGATTACACCTACTGGATGCATTACGCTGAGGGCTCGGCGATGACCCCGCTGCTGCTCAAGCTGATCATGGGGACGGTGCGCAGCGCCAAGGTGCCCTTTTTGATCAAGCCGATCGTGCGAGGGGTCGCCGACAAGGTTGACCAGCAGTTCACGAACGGTGAGCTTGCAACGCACTTTGGCTGGATCGAGCAGGCGCTCGAAGGGCGCAGCTACTTCGCAGGCGATGTGTTCTCTGCTGCGGATATCCAGATGGTGTATCCGATCCAGGCGAGTTTTGTGCGCGCAGAGCTGTTGCCCGATCGACCCAACACGCAGGCTTGGTTGGATCGTGTGCAGGCGAGACCTGCCTTCGCTCGAGCCCTTGAGAAAGGTGGCGAACCGCTGATGGGGCGCGCCCGCACGACGTCAGGATGAGCTGCGATCAGCTCAGGAACTGAACGGTTCCGATCAAGCCATCTCGCTCGTGATAGCGGACCAAGACGCGCCCCTCCGAACGCTCCCCGCTCTCCGGGTCGATGCGCCACCAGAGCTCGTCGTCCACGCAGTGGGTATTGAGCGCAAGGCGTGTCGGTACCGAGGCCCCGAACTGACCGTGAGCAAACATCGGCTCATAGCGGCGCCGGAATTCGTCGAGACCCTCCGTCGTGAGCTCTTCGCCACGCAGGACGCGAACGGCGGGGTGGTAGCAGCTGACAAAGGCCTCGAGGTCGCCGCGGTTGTAGGCGTCGAGTTGCTGACGTGCGAGCGCTTCGATTCGGGTCATGCTTCGCTCCTTGAGCTGATCGAGAGGGGGCCGGGTGACGCCTCCGATAGAGGCTCTCGTGCGAGCGTAACCTGATCGAGATGCTTTGAAAAACCGAGCCAAAGGCAGCGCTGCTTGCTGATTCTGTGTGGGGGGCTATAGAACCTCACGGTGCGCAGAATCGAGAGGCGGTGACCTGCGATGAGTTGGTGGCATCAAGCGCTGGACCGCAGCGTCGTGTTCTCATTTGATCGCACCGGCTTTGCACGCCACGCGCAAGGGTTTGACCGCCACAGTGATTCGCAGCGGCTGGACGGACAGCGTTACTTGGTGACGGGCTGCAACTCCGGGATCGGTTTCGCTGCGGTGGAGCAGCTCGCCGCGCGCGGGGCGCAGGTGCTTTTGGCGTGCCGCTCCCTCGAGCGTGGGCGCGCAGCGATGGCTGCGCTCAAAGAGCGTACTCCAGCAGCCGAGCTCTCGCTGCACCAAGTCGACATGGCAGACCTTGCGAGCGTCGCTGAGCTGATCGAGCGGGTCGACGGACCGCTCCATGGGCTGGTTCATAACGCCGGCAACATGGTCGATCGCTGCGATTTTACCGCGGAGCAGGTCGAGTACATCACCAGCTTGCATGTGGTGGGCCCCCATCTCCTCTCCCTTGGGCTCAAAGAGCAGCTCGCAGCGGGCGCTGCAGACCGCCCGGCGCGCATCATCTTCGTGGCCTCGGGCGGCATGTACACACAGGGGCTCAACGCCGCTGAGCTTTTTGCGCCGACCGGACGCTACGACGGTATGCGCCATTACGCCCACACCAAGCGCGCACAGGTGGTCTTGGCAGATCAACTGCACGCGCGCCTCGCACCGCTGGGCGTCGGTGTACACTCGATGCACCCGGGGTGGGTTGATACGCCTGCGATCCGCCGCGCGATGCCCAAGTTTACGCTGCTGACGCAGGCGATCCTACGGACGCCGTCGCAGGGCGCAGACACCATCTCTTGGCTCGTCGGCGCGCCTGATCCCTCGCTCGACGAGACCTCGGGATTTTGGTTCGATCGGGCGCGCGCGCCGTTGATGATGTCCAAGCGCGTGCGGGTCCCAGAGGTTGAGATCAAGAGGATGATGGCGCGTCTCGACGAGCTGGTCGGCTCGATGGTCTGATCGCGCGCCAGCCGCTAACGCCAGACCAGCCCACGCGCGATGTCGAATTGATAGGTTCGGTCGGACTTTTGCTTGGTGTCGTCATCGCAGGCGCCGTCATAGCGCGGCGCATAGCAGCGCGTCTCGAAGTTGACGTACAGTATCTGCGGTCCTTTGGGCAGGATGCAGACCGAGTCTGCGTGTTCCTCACGCCACGACCAGTAGACGCTGCCGCGCGCCTGCTGCGTGTACCACGCACAGCGCGTACCCTCGAGCGCCGGCCCGTTGGGCGTGGTCGAGAACCAGAGGTGGAAGATATCTTCGGTCTGCGGGTCACGAGTCGCCATCCCGCTGGTAATCTGTAAAAAACCGACGTCCACGCCCGCCTCATAGGTGGGGAGGAAGGGGATCACGCCCGTCTTCCGGTGACGGATCCAGTAATGCGTCTCCCCGGTGGAGGCGATCCACGGGTCGTAGTTCACCTCGGCGGCGCAGGTGTCGAGGGTGCGGTCGCTGCCTGCGCAGTAGAGAGCAGGCGCTGCGGGCTCGCCGATCGGGCTTGAGTCGGTTGACGGGGGCAGGGCGCCCAGGTCTGGCGGGCTCGCTTGTCCCTCGTCGTCGCGCCCCCAGCAGCGTGCCTCCCCATCGCGCGTGACGCCGCATGAGGTCGCCCCACCGGCGCTTAGCGTCGCAAAGGAGAGCCCCTCGGGCGGCTCGTTCTGCCCGTCGTCGTTCCAGCCAAAGCAGAGCGCCTGACCGTCCACGCTGAGCCCGCAGGTGTGGTAGCTCGCGGCGTCGAGCTGACGGTAGCGGACACCTTCAACCGGCTCGAGCATGCCGTTGCTCTGACTGCCCCAGCAGCGCACGGCGCCCGCCTCGTTGATCCCGCAGCTGTGGGCGCGTGCGGTGGTGACGGTGGTAAAGCGTTGCCCCTCGGGCGCGCTTGATTCACCGAACCGATTCGAGCCCCAGCAGATGACCTCTCCGTCGGTTGTGACGCCGCAGGTGTGGGTGACCGCTGCGCTCACACGCGCCCAGGAGCGCCCCTCAGGTGGGCTCGCCTGCCCGTGCGTGTTGAGCCCCCAACAGGTCAGCTCGCCGGATTCCATCACGCCGCAAGAGTGCGCCCAGCCGGCGCTCACCCGTGAAAAGTTGCCAGCCGGCGCACCCGCTTGACCGTAGTTGTTCAAACCCCAGCAGACCGCTTGCGCCGAGGTCGTGATCCCGCAGCTGTGCTGTTCGCCGACGGTCACCCCGATGAAGGTCTGGTCCGTCGGTGGGCTCGCCGCCCCGTGCTCGTTATCCCCCCAGCACACCACCTGCTGACGCCCGGTCACCCCGCAGCCATGACGATTGCCGACGCTGACTTGGACCCAGCGCGGCGCCTCGATAGGGGCACTCGCATCCACCGCGGCGCTTGCGTCCAAGGCGGCTCCGGCGTCGCGCGACGAAGCCGCAGGCGGCTCCTCGCGAGCAGGCGAACAGGCGACGAGGGCGAGCGCCAGCGCGGCGCAGCGGAGTGGGGACAACAAGTATAAACTCCAAGGGCTCAGGCAGCGTTGAGGGTTAGCGCAGAGCGCATTGAAGCGAAAGGGGATCTCACGGGCGCAGCCCGTTGATGCTTTGCGTCGCCGTCGAGCCATGGGTTCTCCTGTGGTTCGCACGTCGGTGTGCGAGACCTCCCTAGTTAGGGCATGGTGAAGCAGGTGATCAGGATGGTTTGCCACTCGGGTGCTCGGCGTGCCAGCGTCCAGACACCTCGATCGTACGATCGAGGGTTAGGAGCGTCGCGTGGAGGGTCGAGAACAGCTAGCGTGTGACCTGCGCGCAAGGTGCCGCTCTTGCGCGTCACCGCCAAGCGCAACGTCTCATGCGTAAAGACCTCCGAGGCTTCGCTCGGCTCATCGTCACCAAGCCTGACTTCCGCAAACTGTGGATCAGCCACATGGTCTCGTTGATCGGTGATTGGCTGAGCTACATCGCCGTGGCGGTCATCTCGGTGCAAAAGGGAGACGGCGCCTTTGCGGTCGGTATGGTGCTCTTCGTACACTCGCTGCCGACGGCGCTGATGACGCCGATCGCCGGCCCGCTCGCTGACCGCCTTGATCGACGGTGGTTGATCGTTGGCGGCTACCTCGGCGCCGCGTCGCTCACTTTGGGTATGTGGGGGGCTGCGCAGCACGGCGCAGTGTGGCTCTTGCAGGCGGTGCTTTTTGTCCGTGTCTGTTTGTCCGGGGTGGCGATGACCGCGCGCTCCGCTGCGATTCCGTCGCTGGTCGGCCGAGAGGACCTTCGCCTCGCAAACGCGCTGCTCGGACTGACGTGGTCGGTGATGTTCGCCGTCGGGCTGTCGCTGGGTGGATTCGCGACGGAGTATCTCAGCCCGAGCGGCGCGATCTTGCTCGATGCCATGACCTTCATTTTAGCTGCTTTGGTCGCCTCGAGCCTCCCGGCGCTCAAGCCACAACTCAGCGCCGAGGGGCCGCCCCGTGTAGGCTTCGCCGACATGCACAGGGCTTGGCGTTTCGTTATGGCGCGCCCCCAGCTTATGGCGAACGTTCTCGCTAAAACACCGCCCATCATCTTCAACGGGGGCGCCTGGGTGACGCTGAACCTCGTCGCCGGTGAGCGGCTAAGCGCCCTGAGTGTCGCCGTCGCCATCGGCGTGATGCAATGTGTACGCGCCGTGGGCACCGGGATCGGCCCTCTGATGCCCACGTCGGTCATCCCTCGGGATCCCCGCGTCGGCAGCCTGGTTGCCTTTACGGGTATGGCGCTTTTTGTCGGGTTTGATGCCCTCTGGGTCTCGATCCTAGCGCTGGCGCTCTGGGGGGTCGGTCAAGGACACAACTGGGTCATCTCGACAGCTGAGGTTCAAGCCCGCACACCCGACCATTTGCTCGGTCGCGTCGCAGCGACAGATCTGTGTCTGCTCTCGTTGGGCGGTGCGCTTGCTGGCGTGCTCGCTGGCTGGGTGTCAGATCGCCTGGGTGATCCGGCTGCGGGCGCTTGGGTCACCTTCGGATTGGCTGCGCTGTGTTGGATTTATTGCTTGGTGTTGAGCAGGAGAGGGGAAGGTGTCGAGGGCGAGGAATGACGGCACCACGCCTCGACGGCGTGGGTATAGGTTTCTGAGCGGCGCGCACCCTAGGTTCCCTCACAAGGTTTTGAGGAGGCGGATCTCGGACCACAGCCGTCCATCCCAAAAGGCTCGCTCCGCTCGGCGCTCAAACGCGACGTAGCCGAGCTGGTCAAAGAAGCTGAGCGCTCGCTCGTTGTATTCGAAAACACCGATCTCGATGCGCGCAGCGCCGGCGCCGCCTGCGAGGCGCTCGAGGTGCGAGACGATGTGCGTCCCGAGTCGCCGCCGTCGCAGCTTTGCCTCACCGATGATGAGCGCGAGCCAGGCAGTTTGGGGGAGCTTGGTCAAAAGTTTGGGTGTGTCCATCTCAAAGGTCGCCTGTCCGACCGGCGCACCGTCTGCAAGGACCATCAGGTTTCGATAGGGTCCGGTGCGCGATGGATTGAGTAAGTACCGTGCAAGGTACTCGGGCGTGAAGTCTCGTGCCAGGCTCTGCGCGTCGGGAAAGAGGCTGTATAGGTGCTTGAGCGATGGGTCGTTGTACCAGCGCGCCAAGAGCTCGCAGTCCTCTACTCGGTTGGGGTCGATGTCTCGATAGCTGAGCGCACACATGCCTGCCAACTGTGACGCATCCTGCCGGCAGCGGCAACTCAGACACCTCAGATCAGCTGGCGCAGACTCGTGTGACCGACGACCACCGCTGCTGCGAGATGAGCTGATCAGACGGGTCGACACAGCGAGCAAGAGTCTTCTTCGATGAGCGCTCGCTCGATCGTATGCCCCCATTGAGGCACGGGCCTAGGGAAAGCGCCTCCTGTAGTCGGGGCTTTGTCGATTTGCCACGTCGTGTGCGAGCTGCTTGATGTCCGTTGTGTAGGTATACTCTTTGCTCAACTCGAGCACGTTGTAGTCGTAGATCGACTCAAGCCAGATCAGGGTGTTTAAATCGGTCAGCAACTGCTCTGCGTGGCCGTGCTCATCGCTATGAATGCCAAGCAGTCCATTGTGACTTACGAGGGTGTCAACGTCTGGTAGATTGCCCGTGTTGTACAGCGTGCGTAACTCCACCGAGCCCTGACCGTAAGCGAGCAGGAAGATCTCTGAATCCTCGAAGGTGTTCCGTAACTCGTCGATGAGCGACTTGATCCCGGTCTCTGCCTCAAGGATCCGTGCCCGATACGCCTCATGACCGCTGGTTTGAGGGTCGCCGGTCTCCCCGACATACTCTAAGGGGCGCCCCAACCACGGCAAGGCGACAAAGAAGATGGTGTCTGGATTCTTTGACCGGGCGTATTCAATCCAGTTCTTGAGCCCCTGTATCTGGCTGTCGATATGCCTCACGTCGCCTTCGGGGGCTTCCTCATCGACAAAGATGGTCATGCCGAGCATCTCGACATCGCCCCCGTCGAGGTGATCCTTAACCGTCGCCTGCGAATCAGTCGCTGATTCGTTGTTCCAGATGGCGGCAGCAGAACCTTTGAAGCCACCATAGAAGATCGTTGTTGAGTCATGACCTTCGATACCGGCGAGCTCAGCGTACTCTTGCATCGCCTCTGCCTGACGGCGAAAATAGCTGTGACCCATGTACAGGCTCTTGAGGCCTTGCGCACCCGGCTTGGCGGACGCGTCCGGAGCCACCGTGTTATCGGATGAGCTCCCCGAACACCCAACCAACAAGGAGATGATGACGACGAAAAGACCTCTCATGATCCTACCTCTTTAGTGCCTATGAGCGACGCGGTGGCGTTTGTCTGGTGCAACGCCAATGAATGACCTCAAACAGACCGCTGCGCACGCCCCCTTGAGTGAGTGATCTCTATTGGCGATTGATGCCTTGTCGCTCGACCAAGAAATTGAAGCTCAGCTCCGACAAGCCTTTGCCATCGACTTGCCCATCCCAGGCACCGTGACCCGCAGGGCTGCCATCGGGCTGAAGGATCGTCGCCAGCTCGCTGTGGACTCCAATATCGGAGTAGATGGTCTGCATTTCGAGCGCCTCGTCATACGGTGTGACACGGTCCGGTGCCGTACCATGCGCCATAAACAGCTCGGGGTCTGAGCTGTCGTATCGGTCGTACTGCTCTAACTCATAGACCCCCTCAAAGAGGTCGAGTTTGGCGTTTGATCCCCAGAAATACACCATGGATTTCACATCATAGGTCGTATCGAGATGCGTTGTGGACAGCGTCGAGTCATCCCCGGAGGAGAGTTCGTCGCGAAAGTCATCGGGGTTGGAGATACCTAAAGCCAGCGTGGTCACGGCGCCAGCTGAGGCGCCGCCGACTGTGATGTAGTCGGTGTTGACCTTGTAGGTGCTGGCGTTGGCTACAATCCAGCGAAGCGCTGCTTTGGCGTCTCGTTGCGCTGGGTACTGCGCAATCCCTTGCTGGAGCGCGCCGATTGACCCTGGCTGCTGCTCGATAAGGTACTCAATCCACGCTCGCGGCGCGATACCCCGATAAAACTCAACGAGCTCATCGATCCCAGCTTGGGCGAGCGCCGCGAGCTTACCTTCGCATGGCGCCATCTCTTCTGCGTCACACAATTCCTCGGTGGTTCGGTAATCGATGGAGGCAAACACCCATCC
>JAYZBQ010000081.1:0-37858 GCA_036338695.1 Myxococcota bacterium | reverse complement strand
TCACGCTCGAACTGACCGTTGCTCTCATTCGCCGTGTCTTCATCGATCCGACCTCGATCATAGATCGGCAGGATCGCAGGATGCGCGAGGCGAGCGAGCGTGCGACTGCGCACCTCCATGTGGTGCGCGATCTCAGCGCCGCCCAACATCGCACGAACCTGTACCGGATAGTCGAGCTCGAGATGCTGAGCGCTCCAGACCAACTCAGGACCCTCCGAGACGACGCTCGACTGAAGCTCGTACTGCTGCAGACAGACGGCAAGAACGGGGAGCTCAAACTCGGACAGGTACCGATAGCCACCATCGCTGAACCGCAGCGGCGCTCCGAGATCGCTGCGCAGGTGGCGCAAATCCCCCACGACGCTGGCGTGGTCGCCGCCCGCCACCTCGATCAGCGCATTGAGCGAGACCGGCTCTCCCTCGCTGAGGGCCTCGTGGAGCCTTTTGAGGCGTGCGCTGCGCGTTGCTCGGATCATAATGTGGCTCTAGCCGGAAAGGCGATCGACCGCTACCGCCCTCAGCACCTCTTGCAAGGCTTTGCGGCAGGCACTAAGCGCGGTGTGACAGGAGAGCCCATGTCGCGTCCGAGCGTCCTCATGATCCACACCGGCGGCACCTTGGGGATGCAACTGCCCGAGGGGACACGGCTCGAGCTCGGTGAAGAGGAGCATCTCGCTCGGCTCACCGATCGGGTCCCCGAGCTCTCGGAGATGGCCGACATCGACCTGATCGCGCCGTGGAATCACGACAGCTCAGACATCGGGCCGGATCATTGGCGAGCCCTCGCTGAATTGATCGTGACCCAAGGTGGCTTGGGGCGTCCCGGGGGCTATTCGGGCGTCGTGGTGATCCACGGCACAGATACGCTGGCTTACACCGCCTCGATGATGGCCTACATGTTGCGCCACCTGGACCGGCCGGTCGTCTTTACCGGCAGTCAGCGGCCGCTCGACGCCTGGCGCACCGATGCGCGCGCCAACCTCGCCGCTGCGGTCGAATGCGCCACGCGCCAGCTGCCGGAGGTGTGCATCGTCTTTGGCGACTCCATCTTACGCGCCTGCCGCTCCTCCAAGATCGATGCGCGCAGCTACAACGCCTTTGCGGCGCCCAGCTTTGGAACCATCGGTCAGATCGGTACCGAGCTGAGCCTGATCCCGCAGCCCGCCCACGACCCAGGCGCCGCGTTTGTGCTCAAAGATCAGCTCGATACGCGCGTGCTCGCGCTCACCTTGTTCCCCGGCGTGGACACGGCGATGGTGGCAAAAAACATCAAGACGTCGGTCGAGGCCGGGGTGCTGCGCGCCGTGTTGATTCGTGGCTTTGGTGTCGGCAATGTGCCGATCGGTGGCTTATCGGACCTGCGCCCGCTCCTCGCCGACGCATCGGGAAACAACCTCGAATTGGTGATCTCGAGCCAGTGCTATCGCGGGCACACGGACCTGTCGATGTATCCTGGCGGTCGCGCCCTCGTCGACGCCGGCGCCATCCCAGCACGCGATATGACCTTCGAGGCGGCGATCACCAAGACCATGTGGGCGCTCGCTCAACCCGAAAAGACGCTCCGTGAGTGGTTTGACACGAACCTCGCAGGCGAGGTCAGCCTGGGCTAGCACCGCCTCGGCTGCGTGACTTGCGTTTGATCGCACAAGAAGCCAGCACATGGGCGATGATCAAGATCCTGCACCATGACGAGGACCTCTTGGTGGTCTCCAAGCCATCGGGCGTCATCGTGCATCAGGGGTGGGGCGTCACGGAGTCCAGCCTGGTCGAGCGCCTCAAGGCTCAAACCAACGCAGAGCGGTTGCATGTCCTCCACCGGCTCGACCGCAGCACCAGCGGCGTGATCGCCTTCGCCTTGAACGCATCAGCCGCCTCGACCGTCAGCGCCGCCTTTCGCGCCCGAGCGGTCCGCAAGCAGTATCTGGCGCTGGTTCGTGGCTCGTTCCAGTTTGAAGGGCGTCTCGATTACGCCATCCCCAAGGCACCGGGCGAGGCGCGCGTCGAGGCACAGACCGACCTTCGCTGCCTCGCTCAAGCCGCCACCAGCCCGCGTGAGACCAGCTTGGTGCTGGCGCAACCGCTCACAGGTCGCACCCATCAGATCAGGCGTCACCTCAAGCACCTCAATCACCCGATCATTGGGGACGTCAACTACGGCAAAGGCGCGCTCAATCGAGCCGCTCGGTCAACCTACCAGCTGCATCGACTTGCGCTGCACGCCTGGCAGCTTGAGCTGACCCACCCAAGCACCGGCGCCAGCTTGCGATTCACCGCTCCGCTACCCGGAGACCTGAGCGAGCCGCTTGAACGGATGGGCTACCGGCTGGAAGAGCTACAGCTCAACTAGCGTCGCTTCGATGCTGCGCAGACCGGCTTCGTCATGGAAGTAGTAGGCAACGAGCACACGCCCGTCGCTCAGTTGAACGCCCCAAGGATAGCCGAGGTCCGCTGAGCGCCCGTCGTCACGCAAAACCACCTCGTCGCCCGACAGCACCTCACAGGTGCCATCCCAGAGCCGGGCGCGCACCCCGTACGGTGCGTGACGGTATCCGTACACCAGCAGCGTGCGTCCGTCACTCAACGGTACCGGATCAAGGGGGTGCCCGACGATCTGCGTCACGCTCGGCTCAGTCCAGGTCAGGCCGTCATCATCCGACCACGACACCATGGTCGCGTCGTCCCGCCGGAACGTGCGAAGGAAACACCAGAGGCGGCCGCTTTGGCTTCGATGAAGCGACGGCTCGGCGTAGTGATAGCTGCCGTCGGGGGTTCGTGCGATGGTCGAACGGTAGGCGAAGGTGGCTCCCCCATCCGAGCTCACGTAGAGCTGCGGGACCCACGCCTCGCTTTGCCCATCCGGCGCCCCGTAGGTCGCCAGGTACACCTGCCCCTGAGACTCCACCATCCGCCCACGGACTGCGCCGCCATGCGCCGCCCGGCCCGGAACCTGAGACTCAGCCCCCGGGGGTAAATAGGTCGGCGGCGTAAAGCGCTCGCCACCGTCGACGCTACGGCGTGACGTGACACCCCAGAGCGCAAACCAGTAGGCGTGAAGACGCCCAACACCCTCGACCCCGCGCACGCCAAACCCCGGTAAGGCGAGGTCCCCCGCACACATCGGGTTCCACGAGAACGAGGTCAGAAGGACCGACCCGTCCTCGAGCGCCAGCAGGTTCGGGTCTTGATCGGCGGCCTCCGCACAGACGGCGGCGATGACCGGCTCGGACACGGGGTCCCCCGTCGGGCTCAGTCGCATGACGGCGAGGTGTGAGCGCGGATCGAGATGCGTAACAAAGCTGCCGAGATCGACGCCATGGGTCCCATGCAGCGCCCGCGGGTCGCGCCCTCTACGAAAGGCGAGCAAAACGGTCCCGTCGCGCAGCCTGGCGAGCGACGGGAACGCCGCGTTAAAGCGCGCGTCACCGTAGAGTCGATGGTGACCGACGACTCTCAAGGGTCGATCGTCTCGTTGACCAACAGATCGATGTGGCTGTTCAGCTGGGCGATGCCTTCGTTGGCGCTCAGATCGTAATAACCCCGAATACGCCCCGCCTTACCCACCAACACCACGCGATCCGCATGCGCCGCCGCCAAGCCATTTTGCCCCTCGCGCACGCCCAGCATAAAGCCGTCGCGCATCAGCGGATGCAGCGACTCTTTGGACAGGAGATAATCCCATTGATTTGAATCATGCCCCTGCCGCGTCAAGAAGGCTTCAGCCCGCTCGGGCGTGTCGCCGCGGTGATCCAGCGAGATCCCGATCATCCGGACCTTTCCTTGGTGCTCTGGGCGACGCTCCGTCAGCCAGCCCGTGACGCCTTTGAGCCGTTGCAGCGTCCTGGGGCAGACATCAGGGCAGTGGGTAAACAAGAAGCTCCCAACCCAGACCTTACCCTTGAGGCTGTCTTTGCTGACCACCTCGCCGCGTTGGTTGGTCAGCTTGAACGCCGGAGCATCAGCGATGGCGCGCGGCGGCTTGGCGCCGCGTGTCAGCATGGCGCCCGTGATCCCCATCGGGATGCAGCACGCAAAGATGACGGCGACGTTCAGCGGCGTAAAAAAACCTTTCGACGGTGCCTTCCAGGTTCCGAGGTCTTGGTTGTTATCGTCGCTCACTCTATGCGTCCCTTCGCCGGCACAGCGCCACACTGACCCCAACGATCCCCACCGTGAACACGGCGACGACGAGCCATTCCCGGCTACCCGTCGTCAAGAAGACGTTCAAGGCCTCAGGGACGTTCCCTCCATACAGCGCCCGGCGCACCCCATCGACCATGTAACTCATCGGGTTGACGCGCAACAGGATCGCCATCAAGCCGTCGGGCGGCACCGGGAACATCGCGCCGCTCGCAAACCAAGCAGGCATCAGCAGGATCGACATGAGGGCGTGGTAGCCTGCAGATGAGTCGACCCACCACGCCAGCGCCACGCCCGCCGCGGTCATAGCGACGCTGCACAGCGCCAACATCGCCACCAGCGCCACCCAATCGACGCCGGCGAGCGAGAACCCAGCGATCGGCAGCACGATCAGAAACAAGAGGCACTGCACAAAGGCCAGGGTCGCACCACCGAGGATCTTGCCGAGCGCCACCGCCGTGCGCGTCCCAGGGCCGACGAGCGCCGCCTGCATGAACCCCGCATGGCGGTCCTCGATCAGGCTAATCGTCGAAAAGATCGCCGTAAAAAGGGCGATCATGACCAGCACGCCTGGGAAAAAGTACTCCAAGTAGTCGAGCTCGTTCATGCCCGGAAACGTAAAAGTTGAGCGCAAGCCGGCGGAGATCACCACCCACAGGATCACCGGCTGCAAAAGCGCACCGGTCAGCCGACTACGCTGGCGAAGAAAACGGACGACGTCGCGCCACCACAGCACGCGCACGGCGCGCATCATGGCGCATCCCCTAAGCGTCGACCGGTCAGCTCGACAAAAACGTCACCAAGCGTTGGCCGCCGCAATCGCACTGCGCGTACCGCCCCGTGCGGGAGGCGCTCGATCAGCCTCGGGATGACCTGATGCGCATCGCCAAGACACAACGCGACGGCGTCGCTGTCACCATCCGGTGCGACGCCCGCGACCTCTTCGATCACGGCTCGATGGCTCGCCAGCGCCTCGCCCTCGAGTTCGAGGACGTCGCCTTCAAGCTTTGCTTTGAGCGCCTCGGGCGTGCCCTGCGCAATCAACCGCCCCTCGTCGAGGACCATGACCCGATCACAGCGCTCGGCCTCGTCGCTGCGGTGCGTGACCACCAAGATGGCGACGCCTTCCTCGGCCTTGAGGCGCTCGAGCTGGTCCCAGACCTGCCGGTAGCCGCTCTCATCCAAACCGCTCGTCGGCTCGTCGAGTAGCAACAGCTTGGGTCGGTGCATCAGCGCTCGGATGATCTCAAGCCGTCGCTTCATCCCCCCCGAATAGGTCGCCACGCGCTCGTCGGCGCGCGCCGACAAATCCACCCATTCGAGCAGCTGCTCGGCGCGCTCGGCAGCCTGCGTTGCGCTCAGCCCAAACAAGCCGGCGGAGACGACCAGGTTCTCATGCGCAGTGAGCAAACCATCGAGAGAGGGGCTCTGAAACACGACGCCCACGGCGCGCCGAAACACGGGATCTTCAGTACGCACGGGCTGCCCGCCAAACCGGATCTCCCCGGCGTCGTGTTCGCGTAGCCCGGCGAGCACCGAAAACAGCGTCGACTTACCCGCCCCATTCTGCCCGAGCAGCGCCAGCTGCTCACCCGCATCGAGCGAGAGACTGACGCTATCGAGCGCTGTACGCGCTCCGTATCGCTTGACGATCGAATCAACGACTAACATGCCCACACCTCGTCACCCGTATCGCACGGTCAACGGATTGAACGTGCTGAGGTCAAGCGCATTCGCCCGCGCCATGACACGGCGGTGATCGAACGGGTCAGTCGTCCGTACAGCGGTCCTCTTCTTTGTTGCACGACTGCCCATTTGGGCAGCCCTCGATCATACACCGCGGGGGCAACCAATAGCGATAACTCGCCCACAGCTGATCCCCGTCTTGCGTGTCCTGGTTTCCGTAGATGATCAGGCGGTTTTGGGTCACGTCATAGTCGAAGCCGTTGCGGCGCGAGCGGTTCAGCACCCGCACGGGCTGCTCGCCCGACTGGATCCCGGCTTTAAAGGTCGTCGCGATCGGACGCTCTTGGATCGGGTAATCGGAGGCGATGCCGGCGGCGGTCTGCGCGATGTCCCCCATCAGCTCGGTGTAGTCGAGGTTCCCATTGCGGCCGCAGATCGACTCGGAGCGACCGCCTGTCTCGATCGCCAGCAGGTCGTAGGAGTGCGCCTCGTCGCCCGTGCACCCAAAGTTCGGAAGGTTGATAATCGAGAACACCGGCCCCGGGCTGTCAAAGCCGACGGGAGAACGGTACTCGTTCGTCTCGCCTCGATAGAACTCGATGAAGTCACCGATGTTCTGCTCCGCGCATTGGCGGTTGTTCCGGCAGCCTGCGCGCTTGATGTCGGCGTCTTCCTCATCGCTCAGGATCACGATCACGAGCGGCGTCTCAAAGCGCAGCTTAGCCGGGTCCTCAAGCGCTCGAGGCAATAAGTTCGCAATAGCCCGACGCCCCGAGGTCAGCCCGACCTCCGTGGCTGAGCCGCTCGTGCCGACGTTCACGCGCTGGATGAACTCGTCGCCATTGGCTGTAAACCCACCGCCAACGATGGTCCCGCTGCCGTCGGTTGTCGTCACCGCAAGCCGCCAGTCGAGGTTGGCGCGATCGAGCTCATCCACCATCGAGCGCGCCGCCGCCATCACCGCATCTTGCTCCTGACGCATCGAGCCCGAGTTATCGACGATCCACAGGAAATCGACCGAGGACGAGCGAGAGATCGGTGAGTTTCCACAGTGCCGCGCGATCTCTGCGTTGTCGCCCGCCAGGTTTGAGCCGCCCGCCAGGTTCTCCGACGCGATGCCGCGCTGCCCCTCCAGCTCTCGGTCATCGGATACGGGCGCGATGGCGAACAAGGTGATCACCTGAGCGTTCGATCGATAGATCTCCGACATCACCATCCGATAGTTTCCGGACTGCGGCTCACCTCCCGCCGCGGGCAGCCCCGTAATCCCCGGGACCAAGGCGGTGGCGATCTGATTGCGCGCCTGCAACGCCGACATCCCTGGCGCTGCCACCGGGAGCACGACCACAGCCGCCTCGTACTCATCGGCGGTCGTAAAGACCCGCGGGCTACCCGGAGCCACCTCAAAACCTGCGTTGGCGATCGCTGCGACGTCTTGCTGTGCCTGCGTAAAGGCGCGCCGGCCACCCGGCGCGTGCATGACCTGATCGTTCGGCGCGCGGCTGATCATGAAAGCGTGCACGTCGCGGTCCGCCTCGACGTCGGCATAAGCGAGCCCCACGGCGATGCCGCCCATGGAGAGCTCACGCCGCGTGCCATAGACCGCAGCCGGGAGCGCCAGCCGAGCGTGGTGCCGAGGCGAATCCCAGATCTCGATCGGCGTGAGATGCCGCGTGGCGCAGATTTGGACCTGCGGGCTGCCCTCATTGACGTCCGCCACGCGCGGGTTGTTCTCGCCCGGGTCCACTTGACCGTTACCGTTGCGATCTTCATCGAGACCATCGACGAGCCCGTCACCATCGGTGTCAGGGTTCAGCCCATCGGTCTCACCCGAAAATTCTTCACCCTCACCCGGTGCTTGATAGATACCGTCGCCGTTGCGGTCCTCAAGCCCATCGACGATCCCGTCATCATCGCTGTCAGGATCACCTGGGTCGAGCTCGCCCTCATCTTGCTCGCCGTTTGCGTTTCGGTCCTCGGCGCCATCGTAGACACCGTCTCCGTCCGAGTCAGGATTCAGCGGGTCGGTCTCACCCGGGTTCACGACCCGGTTGCCGTCTGTATCCTCAACGCTGTCCGGCAAACCATCTCGGTCGCTGTCTGCGTAGCGTGGGTCGGTCTCACGCGTGTCGCGCATGCCATTGACGTTGGCGTCCTCTGCCCCGTCTTCAAAGCCATCTCCATCGGTATCCGTCGACAGCGGGTTGGTCTCTCGATCCTCAAATTCGCCGTTGCAATTCGAGTCCTCGAGACCGTCCGTGATCCCATCACCGTCGCTGTCCGTACCGACCGGGTCGGTCTCACCCTCGCCGACCTCACCGTCCCCGTTTTTATCCTCTTTGCCGTCCGGGATGCAGTCGCCATCGGTGTCTTCGTTGCGTGGGTCCATCTCCCCTGGGTCGACGACGCCGTCGCGGTCGAAGTCTTCACATCCATCGACAATCCCATCGCCGTCGGTGTCGGGGTTGAGCGGGTTCGTCCCGGTGCGGCGCTCGATCACATCTTCGATCATGTCGCCGTCGAGGTCCTCGGGCGTCGGGTCCACGGCGCAGGGGGCGCCCGGCATCAAATTCGCACCGAACCCGGCGTCAGCCGTCGACGATCCACCGCCGCCCTGCCCGCCGCCACCTCCCGGGCCGGACTCACAACCGCTTACGATCAAGGCTACAGCCGACAGATAAACTAGACTTCTCATGTCACCCCTCTTGCTCAACACATTGCGGTCCATCGTTGGTCATCTCACACAAGAAGCCGTCTGGACACTCACCGCATTGCGGCATGCAACGCCCCGTTTCAAAATCACACAGTTCTCCTTGGATGCAACACCCGCAGCGATCAATGCTCTGCTGCGTCGGGTTCGGTGTCCCAGCGGCCGGCTCGCAGTCCGGCTCACAGCGATACGCTTCGCCCTCTTGTTGCTGCACGCAGCGCTCGCGCTCGGTGCAGGTACGCCCACACTCGGGGTCCGGAACGCACAGGCCTTGCTGCGGATCGCAGGTAAACCCGCGCTCGCAACCGCCACCGCAGTCGGGGTCGGGTACGCAGCGGTTCTCGTCAGGATCGCAGATCTGACCATCCGGGCAGCCGCCAGGGCAGGCAGGCGGGATCCAATAGCGGAAGCTCACCCAGAGTCGATCATTGTTCTGCAGCCCCAGGTTGCCTTGCAGCACGATCGAGTTCTGCGTGTCGTCATAGTCGAACCCGAGGGTCCTCGAGCGATTGAGGACCACCACCTGGTTGTTCTGCTGGATCTGCTGAATCCCGGCTTTAAAGGTCGAGGCGATCGGCGAGCCATCCAGGCGGTAGGCGGAAGCGATTCCAGCGGCGGCGCGTGCGATGTCCTGCATCAACGGCGCGTAGTCGAGCTGACCGCCGCGTCCGCAGATACTCTCGGAGCGGCCACCTGTTCGGATCGCTAGGATGTCATAGGTGTGCGCGTTCTGCGCCGAGCCACAGCCAAAGGCAGGGATGTTGATCACCGTGAACACCGAACCCGGTCGCTCAAAGCCGTTAGGCGCTTGGAACGCGCCCTGCCCGTTGAAGAAATTGACGTAGCCCTGCGTGAAGGCTTGCCCGCAGGCGCGGTCATTGTAACAGCCCGCACGCTTGGCGTCGGAGTCCTCTTCGTCCGAGACGATGACGGTGATCAGCGGCGCCTGGGCGCGCAGCTTGCTCGCACCATTGCCGCGCGGGAGCGCTCGCTCGACAGCGCGGCGCGCCATGCGCAGGCCGCGCTCGTTGCCGGACCCACGCGTCCCCACGACCGCCCGGCTCCGAAAGGTGTTCCCGTTCGTCGTAAAATTCCCGCCGATGAGCGCGCCGTCTTGATCGGTCGTCGTAACGCCGATGCGCCAATCCAAGTTGGTGCCGTTGAGCTGTTGGACCATCGCGCTCGCCGCTGCAGCGACCGCCGCCTGCTCATTACCCATCGAGCCCGAGTTATCGATCACCCACATAAAGTCGACCTCGCTGGCACGCCGAATGGTAAAGTCGACGCAGACCTTACGGACACGGCTACCGGCGCGTGCCACCGACGTCCCTGCCGCTAGATTTTTAAGGCTGATGCCTCGTAAGCCCTCTTCGTTGGCGTCGCCGGATACCGGCGCCAGCGCAATGAGCGTCACCGCCCGCTGGTCGCTGCGGTAGATGACCGTGACCACGACGTTAAAGGTTCCGCCCTGACCCGCTAGCCCGGCCGGGAGTCCCTGGACCGCTCCAGCGAGCGCCGTAACCGACAGGTTCCGCAAATGGTCTGGTCCCTGATTGTAGGTCCCCTGCGTCTCGAGCACCGCCGCCTCAAACCCGTCGTTACTGGTAAAGACGCGCGGGTTGGCTGCTTGGAGCGCAAAGCCTGCCCCGATCAGCGCCTGCCGGTGCCGCTCAGCTTGCACGAACGCCTTCTGCCCTGCGCCTGCCCCGACCGCAGCCGGGTGTGGTGCCAGCACCAGGGTTGCGCCAAAGGCTTGGCGCGCCGAATCTTGGTACGCCAATCCGACTAAGGCGTTGTTCAAGGTCAGCTCCGAGCGCGAGGCGTGAACCGCTTCGGGCAAGGCGAGTTTCACGTCGAGTGGTTCCGCCTCCCAAAAGCCCACTGGGGTCAGGTTGCGTGTCGAACAGATCTGAACCAACCCGCTCTGGTTGTCGGCGTCGACCACGCGTGGGTTGGTCTCCGACTGGTCGACCTGTCCGTTGCCGTTGAGGTCCTCGTCCAACCCGTCGATCAAGCCGTCACCGTCGGTGTCCTGCTCTAGCGGGTTCGTCTCACCGGTCAGCTCCTCGCCCGGTCCCGGCGGGTCGTAGCGCCCGTTACGGTTTCGGTCCTCGAGCCCGTCCGGGATCCCGTCGGCGTCCGAATCTTGATCCAGTGGGTCCATCTCACCGTCATCCCGGACACCGTCTTGGTCGAGGTCCTCCGCGCCGTCAGGGACGCTGTCGTTGTCCGAATCCGCGTTCAGCGTGTCGGTCTCTCCGACGTCGACGCGACCGTTCTGGTTGGCGTCTTCGACGCCATCTTCGATGCCGTCTTGATCGCTGTCGGGCGACCGCGGATCGGTCTCGCGTGGATCCACGCGTCCGTTCTGGTTGCGGTCTTCGAGATCATCCGTCAGCCCATCTTGATCCGAGTCCGTGCTGCGTGGATCCGTCTCGCCCTCATCGACGAGCCCATCACAGGAGGTGTCTTCGAGCCCGTCGCTGATCCCGTCGCCGTCGCTGTCCCGCCCGAGCGGGTCGAGCTCGCCGTCGTTTCGCTCGCCGTTTTGGTTGCTGTCTTCCACCCCATCCGGGATGCAGTCGCCATCGGTGTCGACGAGCCTTGGATCGGTCTCGCCTGGCTCAACGCCCCCGTTCTGATTGGCGTCCTCAACCCCATCGGCGATGCCGTCGCCGTCGGTGTCGACCTGCGCCGCGTCGGTCTCGATCCCGTCATCGTCGTAGACGCCGTTGTGGTTGCGGTCTTCGATCGCGTCAAGAATGCCGTCGCCGTCGGTGTCACCACTGCGAGGGTCCATCTCTCCCTCATCGACGACCCCATTACGGTTGCGGTCTTCCTCCCCGTCTGGGGTGCCGTCGCGATCGGTATCCGGCGACAAGGGGTCGGTCTCGTCCCGATCATAAATTCCGTTTCGATTGGTGTCTTCAGCGCCATCGGGCACCCCGTCGCCGTCGGTGTCTGCGGCGTTGGGGTCGGACTCATAGCCATCGCGCTGCCCGTTGCGGTTCACGTCCTCGCAACCATCGAGGACGCCGTCACCGTCCGAATCGGGGTTGCGCGGGTCCGTGCCGAGCATCGCCTCGAGCTCATCGGTCAGACCGTCACCGTCGGGGTCTTCATCGGTCGGCTCGACGGAACAGGGCATCCCCCGCTGCCAGCCCCCCCCGGCGTCGACTGCTCCCCCATCCATCACGCCAGCATCCGTCACACCGCCGGCATCGACGGTGCCGCCTCGATCGTCGACGACCGGCTCTGAGCGCTCGCAGCCCTCGCACGCCATTAAGCTCATGACGGTGACCCATAGTAACGACCGCATCATCATCAACCATACTCCTGGGTCGGATCATGCCATATTGTCCGACCAACGACCACCGGGCTAGAGTGGGCAGGTCAACGACCGCGAGCGCTCGATCTTTGCCCTTTCAACTCTTTCAAAAGTTCGAAGACCCTCAGGTTGAGGCTGCCTTCCAGCGTTACCAAGCAGAACGCGGGCTGTCCGTGGTCTTTTGGATCATGCTCGGCGGCATCTCAGTCGGCGTTATCTTTGCCATTGAGAGCGCGTTCTCGAACGCGCTCGATATCCCGATAATCTCTCACGTCGCCTGGGTCGTCCCGGCGCTCGGGCTCGCGTTCTGGCTCAAGACGAGCCAACAACGCTTCGTGCGCTATTATCGCTCGGCGATGTTTGCGCTGGGTGTCCTGTGCGTCATCGCAACCCTACTCGCCATCGGGTTGAGCAGCGACGAGACCTTCGCCGTGATCAAAAAGGGCAGCCTTCTTGCGGTCTTCGGCTATCTGGCGCTGTTGCGCATTCACCTCAAGCACACTCTGATCCTGAGCGCGCTCGCGATCGTCGGCTTCCTGTTGGCGCTGCTTCACCACGAGGTCTCAACGACCGTGTTGGTGCAGGACCTCACCGAGATCGTCGTGACCGCAATGATGGGGTCCACCGCCAACTGGCTGCTCGAGAGTGAGTCGCGTACCGGATACCTGCTCAACTATGACCTCACCCAAAAAGTCGCTGAGCTCGAGCAGGCGCGCAACGCGCTGGCTGACGAAGCCGAAGAACACCGCGCAACGCTCGGCCAGCTCGAGCATGCGCGCCGAGAGGCTGAGCGAGCGAGCGAAGCAAAAAGCGATTTCCTGGCAGCCGTAAGCCATGAACTCCGAACACCGATGAACGGGATGGTTGGCTCCATTCAGATGCTCGGCAGCACGGACCTCAACAGCGACCAAATCCAGTACCACGAGGTCCTCACGAGCAGCGCACAGAACCTAAGCGTCCTGCTCGATGACCTCTTCGACCTCACGCGCATCGAGGTGGGGATGATGCGGATCGAGCCGATCCCCACCAACCTGCACCAGCTGCTCGACCGCGTGGCCAAAGCGGCGCAGCGCAGCAACCACAAACCGTCCGTTGCGCTTCAGTTTGATTGGGAACCCAGGCAGGTCCCGCGCTGGGTCCAACTGGACCCTAAACGCGTCACGCAGATCCTGAGCAATCTCATCAACAACGCCCTCAAGTTCACACAGACCGGATGGGTTCGCCTCAGCGTTGAGGAGCGCTCGGAGCGTTTGGTGTTCTCCGTCACCGACACAGGCGTGGGGCTGCCCGACAATGCGCAGTCCATTTTTGAGAAGTATCATCAAGAGGGAGCGGATCAAGGGGGCCTGGGGTTGGGGCTGTCGATCTGCCAGATGCTGGCCGAGCACATGGGCGGTCAGATCAGCGCGTATCATCGCCGCCCTCACGGCGCAGAGCTGCGAGTCGAGCTGCCGCTGGTGATGGCCAGTGAGCCCTCGCTCATCCAAACCACGGCGAGTTTGGTTCAAAACCACCGCTCGAACGCCAGCGTGCTCCTCGTCGAAGACAACCCGATCAACCAGAAGGTTGCGCGCTGGAACCTCGAGCAACTCGGCTGCAACGTCAGCGTCGCCGCCGACGGTCAAGCAGCCCTGAGCTGGCTAGCAGACCACGCTGCGGATCTGGTCATCATGGATTGCGAGATGCCGGGGATGAGCGGTTATGAGGTGACCAAGTCCATACGCCGTGGCGAGGACGCTATGACCCGCTTACCGATCGTAGCGCTGACAGCGCATGCCACCGCCGGCGCGCGGGAGCGCTGCATCGAAGCGGGGATGGACGATTACCTCGCAAAGCCTTTTCGCAAGGCAGACCTTCAGCGGATTCTGGAGCGCTGGCTGCCCGCCTAATCCGCGCGGTGCAGCCATCCGGTAATCTTCAGCTCTCGCTTGACCCGCCGCAGCGCCTCGACGCCCCCCGCCTTATCGGCGAACGGTCCGACCCGCACCTTGTAGAGGCTGCGGCTCTGGTCTGGCACCTCCTCGAGCACCACGCGGGTGTTGAGCCCGAGCGCGCGCGCCCTGCGCTCGACCTTACCGGCTTCTGCCGGATCAGGGCTTGCGACCAGCTGAACCATCCAGCCCTCAGCACGGGACGCCACAGCGCCCGGCTTTGGAGCAGGCGCAGCCGGGCGAGCTTCGCTCGGCGCGGCGCTCGCTTTGGCGCTCTTCGGCGCCGACTCAGCGGGTGCCTGCGGCGCTGAGCCGGCGTCTTGCGCACGCTGTGCGTCCCCGTCGACAAGCGACGCAGCGGCCGGCGCGCCGGCGTCGACGGTCGCTCCAGGCGCCGCCTCCGCTGGGGGCTGAATCGGCGGAGCGCCCGGTGCCGCCTCGAGCGCCGGAACCGGCTGATCATCTGGCGTTGCGGGCTGACAATTCGCCGCCTGCATCTTCTCGAGCGCTTGGCGCACCTCACCCATGAGCTGACTGCGCTCTTCAAGGCAAAGCAGCTCCTGCTGCTCCTCGGTCATCGAGGAGAGCGCAACGTCCGGAGCGAGCGTGAGACCGATCCCAAAACCGATCACCCCTCCGATGATGAGCCCGACCGCAATGGGGTTCACTCGGTCGACTCCTCACTCGGCAGCGCGTCCATACGCTCAGGCGCCGAAACCCCTAGAACGCAGAGCCCGGCGCGCAGCGTCTGTGCGAGAGCCTGGCATAACAAAAGCCGAGCAGCGGTCGTCTCAGGGGCGTCCGGGTCGACGACCCGAGCGGTCTGCCGATTGCGCGTATAGTACCCATGAAACGCTGCGACGAGGTCACCAAGGTAATTGGCGACCCGATGGGGCTCGAGTGCATCAGCCGCCGCGGCGAGCACCTCCGGCCACTGCGCAATGCGCTGGAGGAGATCCAGCTCATCCCGAAGCGTCAGCCGCTCAACTGCGGCATCATTCGGCGCGCACGCGCTCAGCCCATGCTCTGCGCCGCGCCGAAGAATCGCACACAAGCGTGCGTGGCCGTATTGAACGTAATAGACCGGATTCTCAAGACTCTGCTGGGTGGCGAGACCGATATCAAAATCATACTGTGCGTCACTGCGGCGATTCAAGAAGAGGTAGCGGCTGACGTCAGCGCCGACCGTCTGCGTCAGCTCGCTGAGCAGGATCATGTTGCCGGTGCGCTTACCGATGCGAAACGCTGCGCCCTCTTTGACCAGGTTGACCATCTGCACCAGCAACGCCTCAAACCGCTCACTGGGTAGACCGAGCGCTTCCAGCGCCGCCTCGACACGCTTGACGTAGCCGCCATGGTCAGCTCCCCAGATATCGATCAAACGGTCAAAACCCCGGTCCATCTTCTGCTTGTGGTAGGCGATATCACTGGCGAAATAGGTCCCCTCACCAGTGTCACGAAGCACCACGCGGTCCTTGTCATCTCCGTAAACGGTGCTGCGGAACCAGAGCTTACCTTCCTCTTCGTACAAGCTCTCGCCGCCTGCTTTCAGCGCCGCCAGCGCCCGCTCTACGGCGCCACCTGCGACTAAGCTGCGCTCGCTCTGCCACACGTCAAAGTGCACGTTCATCTGTGCCAGGTCTGCCTTGATCCAGGCGAGGTTCTCGGCGACCGCCAGCGAGCGGAACTGCTCCAGCCATTCGCCCGCCTCGTGAGGATCCTGGTCTACATACTGGTCACCGAAGCGCTCATGCGCCTTCTCGGCGATCACCTTCACGTAGCCGCCAGGGTAATGATCCTCGGGCAGGCTCACCTCGACGCCGAGACGCTGCTGATAGCGAATCAGTGTCGAGCGCGCCAACGTATCGACCTGTCGCCCGGCGTCGTTGACGTAATATTCGCGTGTGACGTCCCAGCCTTGGGCTTCGAGCAACCGTGCGACCGCATCCCCAGTGTAGGCGCCGCGTGCATGCCCGATGTGCAGGGGACCCGTCGGGTTGGCAGACACGAACTCGACGCAGACGCTTTTGCCGTTCGACTGGCTCCAGCCATAGCGCTCGCCCGCTTGGTCCACGATAGGGAGGATCTGGTGCCATGCCGCCGGATGAAACCGGAAATTCATGAACCCGGGACCGGCGATCTCAACGCCCTCGAGCAGCGCGTGGTCCGTATCGATATGAGCGACGATCCGCTCCGCGATCTGCCGCGGCGCCTTGCGCTCGGATCGGGCGAGCACCATCGCCACGTTGCACGCTAAGTGACCGTGGGCTTCATCCTTTGGGCGCTCGACGACCATCCCATCGGGCGCCTGAGCGCTCACCAGGTCGCCGGCCTCGACGGCAGCGCTCAGCGCTTGGTTGACGATGTCACGGAGCGTGTTCTTTAGCGTGGTCATGAGTCACTCAATATCCAAACGAGATGTTCTGCTCGCTGAGTTGCTGCCGCAAACGCCCGACGGCGCGATCAATTTTCACGAGCTGATCAGCGGGCGCCTCGACGTCCACGATCGCACGAACAATGTTCGAGTCATCCACCACAAAAGCGAGCGGCAGCGCCCCGAGTTTTCCGGAATAGAGCCGAATCGCTCCGAAGCGAGCCGCAAGCAAGCAGTCCCCATCGTCCACAGCGATCAGCGGCTCGAGCTGTGCGTTCGAGCGGGGCGATGCGCTCGGTACCACGATCACGTCTGCGCGCTCAGAGAGCGAGCGAGCGTTGGCCTTCCACCAAGCGAGTCGCTTAAGCCCAGCAGGGCGATCGAGCGGTTCGATAAAGGCGAAGACGCGCACCTTGCTCGGCAGGCTCCTCGGTTCAAAGCGCGTCCCGTCGAAGCGTGTCAGCCCCGCAAGCGAAACCGTCTCCCCCGGCATGCGCGCGCCGAAGGTCGCCTGTTCAAGCGCCTCTGAGAGCTCACTCGCTGCGCCCATGAGCAGCGCTGCGCAGACCCATAAGCTCACGGAGCGCGCCCGTAGCTGTCTTCGAGACGAACGACGTCCTCCACCTCGGGCGTACTCGCCTCAAGCACGAGCACGTCGGTCACGGCGCGCATTCGGTGGATCGTCCCAGGGGTCACATGAAACGCATCGCCAGCTCGCATGGTCAACTCGCGCATCCCCTGCCCATCGAGCGTATCGACGATGAACAGCATCTCGCCCTCTTGGACAAAAATGGTCTCGTCCTTTTGCTCGTGATACTGAAGCGAGAGCTGCTCGCCTGCTTTAATAAACAAGGTTTTGCCGACATAGCGCTCGGTGTGAGCCCACCAGAGCTCCCAACCCCACGGTTTCTCAACTCGCTTCAGTGCCGTCATGTCTTCTCCTCTTCATCGATCAGCTCGAGGTAACGCCGCTGGGCTTCTCGCCAGGACCTCAGGTGGTCGTCCGCCGAGCGGCCTGATGACGCCACTAAATCCCGCAAGCGGCTCGTGTCCAGAACACTTCGACTTGGACGCTTGGCGGGTCTGCCCAGCTCCCTCCAGGTCACACGGCGCCACGCGCCGTCCACACCAAGCTGCGCAGCGATTAACTCGGCCTGCTCCTGGCGGCTCACCTCATCTGAGGACCCAAGATGAAGGACGCCGCGCAGCCTAGCATGGCAGGCGATCTCGAGCTGATCGGCGAGATCGTCGGTACAGCTCGGGACGCCGATCTGATCGGCAATCACAGGGACCTCCTCACCGCTCCGCAAGCGAGCGCGCACGAAGCGAACGAAGTCCGGTTTGGGTCCTCCGAAGAGCCACTGAACGCGCGCAACCAGCGCCTGCGCACCGCTGTCCAAGACCAAACCTTCGCCGCGGGCTTTGCTCTGACCATAACGGTTCACCGGCGCCAACGCGTCCTCCTCGGCGAGCGACCGTTCGGGGTGTCCAGAGAAGACGTAATCAGTCGAGATATAGACACACGGAACCCCAGCTCGTGCCGCACGACGAGCGAGTCGTCCGGGGGCGTAGCCATTGAGCTCATCTGCGGCTTGAGGGTCACGCTCGCAGCCGTCGACGTCGGTGAGTCCGGCGCAGTTGACGATCAGCGCCGGCTCGAGCTCATCGATTCGACGAGCGATGGCGTCGTCGTCACGTAGGTCCAATTCGGATGATGGCGGCGCCACGACATGGTCCCAGCGCGCGCGTAGAGCCGAGCCCAACCGCCCCGAGCCACCGAGCAGGAGCACCGTCTGCATCAGCGGGCACCATAATTCGCTTGAAGGTACTCCTGGTAAGCGCCGCTGCGGATGCTCTCGAGCCAGTCCGTCTGCGCTTCATACCACGCCACCGTCTCCGCCAAGCCTTGACGCCAAGGAACCTGCGCTGACCACCCGAGCTCGCTTTGGATCTTCGAACAGTCCATGGCGTAGCGGCGGTCGTGTCCTGGGCGGTCGCTCACAAACTCGAGCAGCGGCTCGCGACCGATGACGGCGCCGAGCTCCCGCAGGACCTGAAGGTTGGTCAGCTCATGGTCTCCCCCGAGGTGGTAGACCTCGCCCTTCCGACCCGACTCCAACACGGCGAGCACGCCTCGGTTGTGATCATCGACATGGATCCAATCTCGGATCTGCTGACCATCTCCATAGACGGGGCACGGTTGACCGCTCCGGATTTTCTCGATCATCACCGGGATCAGCTTCTCCGGAAACTGGCGAGGGCCGTAGTTGTTCGAACACCGCGTCACGCGCACGTCGGCGCCAAAGGTGCGCACGAACGCTAGCGCCAGATGGTCACCGCCCGCCTTGGATGCGCTGTAGGGGCTGGACGGACGGATCGGGTGGGACTCCGTAAAGGCCGGATCGTGAGGCCGCAAATCGCCGTAGACCTCGTCCGTCGAGACCACGACCATCGGCCGCTCGAAGCGACGCGCCGCCTCGAGCAGCGTGTGCGTCCCCACGACGTTCGTGCGCACGAAAGCCGCCGAACCAAGGATCGAGCGGTCGACGTGAGACTCCGCAGCGAAGTGGACGACCGCATCGACGTCGCGCATGGCTTGGTCGACCACCTCGGGCTCGGCGACGTCACCAACATGGAGCGCCACGGAGCCGTCACCTAGGTGAGGCTCTAGATTGGCGGCGTGCCCTGCGTAGGTCAGCAGATCCAAGACGGAGAGGGTCCAGCCTGGCCGCTCACGGCGCAGCAGATGAACAAAATTGCTGCCGATAAAGCCTGCACCGCCCGTGATCAATAACCGCATGTCGCCTCCGCGCTCTGCGGTTCTGACCGAGTCCTTCGCTTGATGGCAAGGGCTCAGCGATTACTCCGAGTTGAACCGCTCCCTACAGGTCGGCTCCGAAGACCGTCTTTTGGACGCTGTATTCGTCGCCGCGCACGCTGAAGTCGAGGTCATACTCGGTGCCCTTCTTCCCGGCGTTCGAGTCCACGCTCAACTGCATATCGATGACATCACGACCCAGCAGCTCGACCAACGCCGCAATTGCCACTGGATCCCTCGGGCGATCCGCCAGCGCTTGGCGGATGGCGTCGTTGCGTTGCGCTTCGGGCAACCGACCGGCGGCGCTCATACGCGTCACGAAATCTTGCGCCTTGCTAAAGGAGCGCTTCTCGAACTGGTTCTCGGTGACGCTGCGCGAGCGGTGATCGAAGCCAGCGACACCCGCAGCCATCGCGTCCCGCTTGTTCGCGTCCACCCAGTCGGGGGCGGGCTTGTCGCCGTTCAAGGCGACCTGCGCCTTGGCGAGCGCCGACCAGATCTCATCGGCCGTCTTGCCTTCGAGGCGATCTAAACCAGCATCCGAGATCATCACACGCGTCTCGACCTTGGTCTTCTTCAGCTCGTTGCGTGGCCCAAGCCAGAGCTTACGCTTGGTCTTGAGCTTATCGATTTTCTTCTCATAGGCGCCCATCTCTGTGGGGACCTCATCGCCGGCGACAAACCGCGCCAGCGCCAGCTGTCCTTGGACCTCTTCCTTGGAGCTGAAGCTGTCGGTCTTAGCGCTCGACCAACCAAGCCAGCGCTCTTCCGCTTTGCGGCGCCCGAGACTCTCGCCGTCTTTGGCGCTGATGTCGCGGCTAAAATCATGAACCTGGAAGTCTTTGTCGACGAACCAGCCGTCCTTCTTGACGGCGTTGGTGTCGAGGTCGCTCTCGACCTCAAAGCTGCGCCCTTTGTCCACGACGTCACTGCTCTTGAGGCGCTCACCGCCGGTGCGGTCATAGCTCATCCCAAGCCCGGCGACGTTAAGCCGGTCCGTCTCTTCTTTGATCTCGCTCACGATCGACTTGTCGATCTGAACGCCCGGGTGTCCCGCCTCGCTCAGCGCCTCAAGCTCCGACCAGTCGCCTTTCATGGCGGCGGTGTAGGCGGTGCGCGCCTCGTCATGAGACAGATCGATACGCGCATCGAGCAGCCGCTCGTCGCCGGTCGACTTCTCGCTCGTCTTGGACGCGCCGACGCTGACCCACTTCTTGATCATCCCCTGCGCCAGCCCGGTCGCTACGTCACCCACCGGTCCGGCGTTCGGAATCTGCGGCAGGTTCGGGTTCAGCCCTGCGAAGACCTCAATCCCACCGCCGCGGGTCTTAAAGTCAGCAGCCTTGACCACCATGCGGGCGCTGTTGTCCCCACCGCGCGTCACCTCGGTGCGGGTCTCACCCGACAACGCGTAGGTCATCTTACCACCCGCACGCAGGCCAATATCACCCACCGAGGAGGCGCCCACGCTCGTCCCAAGCCCTGCCCCGCCGCGTACGGCATGGGAGGTCGAACCTTTGACCGCAAAACTCTCACCGGCTTTCATCGCAAGCAGGGCGTCGCCATCACCGGGGATGGAGAGGTCAGACGTCGAGGGCTTCGAGCCGAGCTCGGGGTTGTCCTCGAGGCGAGTCCACTCCACCTCGTAGCTTGAGCCACGCTTAAAGCCAGTGTCCACGTAGCCGACGCCCACAGGCACCTTGACGCCCAGGTCCACCTTGGCGTTCGACTTCATGCCATAACGCACGAAGGCTGCCTGATCACCTGCGCCCTCAAGCGCCTCGGCGCGTAGACGCCCGATCTCGCCGCGCTCGGCGCCGACTTTGGTGCGCTTGGTGACCTGTACGCCGCCACCCAGCCCAGCGGTCGTGCTCTCGCCCAAACCAAAAAGCTTTTTCGAGGTGAGCGACCCGCCAAGGTCCAAGGCTTCGCGGCGGTCATCGACCTCATAGCCCGCCTTCGCTGTAAAGCCGGTCTTGTCGGCGGTCGCTGATTTGACCACGCCCAGGTCCAAGCCGCGCAGGTCGTTCTTGGTGGACGCCTTGGCGCCCAGCGTCATCCGGATGTCTTTCTCGTCACCTAAACGCGTCGTGACCTCGCCACGCGCCGAGACATCGCCCGAGCGCATGTTTCGGCTCGCCGTGCCGCTCAAGCTGGTGTCCTCGTCGATCTGGCGAGAGACCGACCCGCTCGCCGATAAGCCACGCTCGCTCGACCAGTTCACGCCGCCCGCGTCATACCCTCGCCCGGTCTCGGCGTTGCGACGAAAATCCGCTGCGATGGTGCGCTCATCGCCTTCAAATCCGACGTCTGCTCCGGCACGAAAGCCATCGCGCCCGTTGTAGTCGTACGAGACCCTGCCCGAGCGCTCACCGTCTGCGTCGCGCAGATACATGACGCTGCCGGTGTGGCGGCGCCCGGCTTCGGAGGTGATGCCCCCGTCCACCTCAAAGCGGCGCATGCCCTCGGAGTTGTGGCTGAACTCAGCGCCAACCCGGGCTTTGTGCTCCGAAAAGCCCTTGTCGAGCCGGTGCGTGTAGCTTCGGTTCCCTTCCGAATCGATTCGGAAGCGCTCTCGGATGCGGTACTCATTGCCCAGGCGCTTATCGAGGTCGCCCGTGACGTCCCAGCGCCCCTTCGAGTCCACATTCCCGGTCAGCTTGGCGTCCAAAGTCTCCGAGAGCTCTCGACCAACCGAAAGGCGCGCCTTCTTGGTACCCGAGAGGTCCTTGCGAAGACGCCCACCAAAGGTGTTCGCCCCCTCCTTGACCTCGCCCGACACATCGCCGCTCCAGCGACCATCGGCGCGCCGGTCAAAATTCGTGCTCCCTTTGAGGTGTCCGCCGTCGGTCTCACGGCGCCCTCGCACTGACCCCTGAAGGCGGCCTTCGTTGTAGGTGATGTCCTCTTTCAGGTAGCCCTTATCAAACTTCTGGTGCCCCTCGTAGGATGCGTTCAAACCGCGCTTTTCCGAGTTCTCGACACGCAGCCGATCCCGGACCTCACCGCCCGTGTGCTTACGCAACCACTCGCCGCGTGCGTAGCGACCGAGCGTCTTGCTGCGTCCGACCTCACCGTCCACGTGATGTCCGGTGCCCAGACGATGCCGCGCCCCCACGTTCCAGGTGTTGGTCGTGACGTCGCCGTCACGCTTCGTGGTCTTGATTGATCGGTTGTAGGCGCCGCGTACGGTGGTGTTGTCGCCGACCTTGTAACGCCCCTTGAGCTTACCGAAGCGTCGATTCGTCCGCTCATTGGCGCCCAAATCAACGTCAAGACGCCCCTCCTTGTTCTTGAGCGTGGCGCCGACTTCACCGAACTGATCGCCGTCGCCATACCGGCCGTACGTGCCGCGCACATCGAGGTGCTCGTTGACGTGCCGCTCGCCTTTGATCGTGCCCTTTAGGTGCCCGGTGTCTTCGTTGTAGTCGACGCGTCCATAGATGTCGTTGGTGCCGTCGTCGTGTCCAAGCCCGATGCGCCCGCGGTGGTCGCCCTGAGCGTCGGTGTAGTTGTCCCAGTCGTAACGCACACGCCCATTGTCATACTCGGCTCGATCACGGGTCGACCCGTCACCCTGGCGGGAGACGATCCGCTCGTCTTTGATCGGTGGCTGGGCGGGGGGGCCATTTTTCACGCGCGTCATGGGCGATCTCCGTGCTGTACGGTTTGCTTATCGACCGGTGAATCGCACAGTTGCCGCCCTTAGGGCAAATGTCCGACGCCTCCTAACCGATCGACGCGAGCTCGACCCGATCGCGCCCGTTGGTCTTGGCTGCATACAGCGCCTCATCGGCGCGCCCGATGAGCCCAAACACGGTGTCGGTGGGCAGCAGTTCTGCCCCGCCAATGCTGATCGTCATACGCACTGCGCTGCCATCCTGGAGGTCCATTGGCGTGTCGCGGATCACCCGGCGCACCTTCTCGGCGAGCGACTGAGCGCCGCTCAGCCCCGTCTCCGGTAGGATCATGCCGAATTCCTCGCCGCCATAGCGCGCAAAGCACTCATCTCGGCGAACGAAGCCGCGCATCCGGCTCGCCACCTGGCGCAAAAGCCGATCCCCGTTGATGTGACCGTGCTCATCATTCGCCTGCTTGAAGTGATCCACGTCGATCATCAGCAACGACAAGGGGCGCTTATGCCGGATGGCGCGCTGATGTTCACGCTCCAAGAACTCCATAAAAAATCGCTTATTATGGATGTTGGTGAGGCCGTCGAAGATGGCCATCCGGTAGATCTCTTCATGGTAGCGGCGCTCGAGGTCGGCGCCCTGCAAGGTTTTGTAGATCACCGAGCCGAGGCGGAGCAGCTGCCCAGGGTGAACCGGAGTCGGTGAGGTCACTCGCCGGTCATCGAGATAGGTGCCGTTGAGCGAACCGAGGTCATTGACCGTCAGCGTCTCGCCGAGCCAAACGAGCTTGGCGTGGCGCCGGCTCACGGTGTCGCTGGCGATCGAGATCTCAGCGCCCTCTCCGCGCCCCATCTCTGCGCCGCCCGGGCCGATGTCGTAGAGCCGACCCATCTCGGGTCCATGAATCTGGACGAGACAGACCTGTCCGGCGTTGGGTACGGCAGCCAGGTTGGAGCTCGACCGAGAGATCCGCGTTACTTCCCCGAAGTCATCGACCATCACTGACCTTCGGTGATGTCCAGAAGGATATCGATGCTGCCACCTTTGGTCCGCTCGATCTTCACCTCAGGGTCGCCCTCGAGGACCTCATCGACCATGATCAGCCCATCCGGGTCCTCAAGGATCGGATCGTCAACCGCCACCTCGATGTCATCGAGCTGCTGCATCAGGTCACGCAGCTGCTCGCCCCGGCTCTGCAGCGATACGTTCGTGCGGCGGAGGCGATCCGACAAGACCCGGACCAGGTTCCAGAGCAGTTTGACTGCCAGCTCAGGATGCTGTCGGACGATGCGGAAGATGTCTTGGCGCGCCACGCGCAGCCAACGACTCTCACCCATCGAGATCACCGACGCCGACCGGGGCTGTGCGTCCACCATCGCCATCTCGCCGACGTGGGCGCCGGTCTGAAGCGTCGTCAGGACCTCCTCTTGCGCCGTGACAACGGCTTTCCCGGTCACCAAGACGTAGAGCGCATCGCCGACTTCGCCAATGCGGGTCACGTACTCGCCGTCCGCGAAGCTGATCGATGAGGACGCGCCGCGAATACGCACCAGCTCCGCCAGCTCGAACTGAGCGAACAGGTCGAGCTGGCCGAGCAGCGCAAGCTCTTGCTTTGCGTCCCGTGCGTCCGCAACCGGACCCCCGGCGCTCGCCCTGCGCATGACAACCGCTGAGATGTTATCGTGACCGCCACGGCTGCACGCCAGCGAGACCAGATCCCGAGGAAGCTGCTCCACGTTGCCGCGCCCGACGGTCTCAACGAGCTCGCTCGGGGTGGCAAAGTACGAGTGCAGCCCATCCGAGCAGACCAGCATCGAGTCGCCATCGACCAACTCGATCGGGAGCCGATCGACTTTGACGACCGGCTGAGTACCCACCGAGCGGACCAAAAGGTTACGCTGCGGGCTGCGTTGCGCCTCCGCCTCGGTCATGCGGCCAAGTCGCACCATCTCGGCGACCCAGCTGTGGTCATCGGACAACTGGTAGAGGCGATTGTCGCGCACAAGGTAGCAACGCGAGTCGCCGACGTGGCAGACCGTGGCGTAGGCTTGATGGACCACAACGGCGGTGGCCGTCGTACCCATGCCTCGGCTGTGTCCCTTGCTCTGCCCGTAGTCGTGAACCGCTTTGTTCGCCGCCTGCATGGCTTGCTCAAGGGCGTCACCGAGGCGCTCACTCTCGCGCTCAGCGTCCTCGAGCGCTGGCTCGCTTCGAGCCTCCTTGATCGCCTTCACCAACGCGTCGCAGACCATCTCGGCGGCGACCTCACCGGCGGCGTGGCCACCCATACCGTCACAAACGACATAGAGGCCGAGCTCCGTGTCGCACACGAAGCGATCCTCGTTGTGATCACGCTTCTGACCGACATCTGTTGCGCCATGCGCCACGATCTGGACCACAAAGGCCTCCGTCTTATTTTTGCTCGACTCATATCTTCGATATACTGTGGCGAAGTACAATTCGAGGTCTGCTGTGCAACTGATAGCGGATTATTACAGCTTTGCCAGCCCTACGGTCACCGGACAGTGGCGTATCCAGGTGGACGACCAGGCGTGGCAGCTGGGATTTCGGGGGGGTGAGCTTGCGCTGTTCGAGGCGCCCTCACCCGACCATGACCTCCTGAGCTTCCTAGCCGACATCGGCGCCATCTCCGAATCGAACCTCTCGATCCTGCGGAGCTTTCAGCGAAGCGGTCGTGAGATCGATCAGGCGCTCAGCGAGGTGGTCGGCGGCTCAGCCGAGCTGCTCAAACTAAAGCGCAAGCATGCGCTCCACGAGATCGGGCGCTTGCTCTGCCTTGAGGCCTCACGCGCGGACTTTAGCGACCTGGCACCGCCCGGGAGTACGACCTTGGGTGTCGACGCCTTGGCGCTGCCTTACGTGGCGCTGCGTCTTCAGCCGCCCGAGCGGCTCGGAAGCGCCGTCAGCGCCATGCTCGACAAAGCCTACCGTCTCAACCGGAACCCGAAGGTGCCGGTGGCAGGGCTGCAGCTGGACCGCGAGGCGCTGAGCGTCGCTAAGCAATTCACCCGAGTCATTCGTCTGGATTCGGTCGAAGGGATCAAGCACGGAGGGGCCGGCGCAGACGCTTTGGTCGCACGCGCCACCGTCCTGACCCTCGTCGGAGCCGGCATGTTGATGGAGGCCGAGCCAAGCGCGGCTCCTAGCAGCTCACCGCAAGCTCCTCCGATGAGCACCCCTGCGCCCGTCGAGCGCGTACGCGTCGGCGCGCCCCCAATGGAGCGGACGACCGCGCAACCGAGCCAGCCACCCCCACGGAGTGAGCGCCTCGCCATGCCGACCGTCAAGGCGGCGCCTGAGCCGGCGCCCGCAAGCCCTAGCCACGAGGCGCCAGGACCCAGCGAGCCGGCTCCTGCGCTCGGACGCAGCGACGCGAGCGTAGCGCTCTTCCTCGATGCGATCGATAGTCGCCTTTTGACGGACGCTGAGACCATGCTCGACCGCCTCACCGTCAGCGAGGCGCAGCGCAAGGTGTTGACCGACTACCTCGCCGCCAATCACCCCCGCAGCATGGACCCGGGCGCCGCCATGTCGGCTGCGTTGGCGGGACTCCAAGAGTTCACCGAGGCGCATCCGAGTGACCACCTCGGTCCCTTGCTGCTCTCCCGCATCTACCACGGCGCCGACAACGAAGCGCTGGCGCGCGTCTTCGCTCAGCAAGCGCAGCGGCTGGGCGGATCGACCGACGAGGTCATGCAATGGAAGATCGACTAAAATGAGCCTATCCACCCGCCAACGGCAACGCCTCAAAGGGTTAGCGCATGGTTTGAGCGTAAGCGTTCAGGTCGGCGCCTCAGGACTCACACCGGGCGTGGTTGACTCAGTGGACAAGGCGCTAGCGGCTCATGAGCTGATCAAGGTCAAGGTGGGTCAAGGAAGCGACGTGGACCGAAAAGCGGGCGCAGCAGAGCTGGCAGAACTCAGCGGCAGCGATCTCGTAGGTGTGATCGGCCGGGTTTGGATCCTTTACCGTCCCGATCCTGAAGCGCCGCGGATCGACGTGGGTTGATCGCTGGCGGCGCGCTCTTCCTCGTAGAGCGTCCGCATGATCTGCACCCCCTCTGGGATCTGGCCGTCCTCCACGAGCGCCCGAGCCAGATAATACACCAACGACGGGTTCTCCTCTCGGTACGCTGCGTCCCCGGCGGCGCGCTGCAGGACCTGAACGGCTAGGTTCGGCTCGCCGGCGTGCAGGAGGATGTAGCCAGCGAGGAAGGCATGCGCCGAGCTGCGATCGATAAAGCCGTCTTGGTCGAGCAAGGCGCTCTCGGCGTGACGGGGTCCCGAATCGATCATCAAGCCCCCAATCTGACGATAGTCCGCATCGGCTCGCGCCGCCTCTTCATCCCAGACCTGACGCTGGTCCAGCTCCTCAAAACGGTCCAGCACGAACTTGAGCTCTGGGTCGGGTTGGGTCAGCGACGCCAGCGCCTGACGCGCATCGCTGAACCATCCGGCTCGGGTCATCCCCCACGCCACCGATGCGTTCGTCGATGCCCCCCATCCCTTGGTGTAGCGGGCGATCGCTTCGTGTCGCTTCCCTTTGACCGCCTCAAAGAAAGGCAACTCGGCGCCGCGGCTGGCATAGCGTAGGAGATCGAGCGGCCCCTCAAACTCAACCAGCGCGTTGTCATCGGTGTTGAGCGGTCCCTCGCCGACCCATGCACGCAGCTCCTTCATACCAAAAACCAGCCGCGGCAGGAGGTCGACGTCGGAGAGCACCTTGGCTTGCGCAAAGCGCTCGGCCGCCGGCTGGTGACCCATGAGCTCCAGCACGCGGGCTCGATCCAGTACCAGCGGCTTATCGGAGCCGATGAGGAAGATGTCGTTGCTCGTCGGGTGCGCTTGGACCACCAACGCGTGCTTGAAGGTCGAGGCGTAGGACCGCCAGAGCGCTTTGATCGAGCGGCTGGAGAGCTCGTAGAGCTGGATCCATTGAAGGCTTAGCCCGTCGGGCTTGAGCCGTCCTTTGAGGATCTCGAAGAACTCGCGCGTGAACAGCGCCGAGGCGCCTGAGATCCATGGATTGCTGGGCTCGGAGATGATCACGTCATAGCGACGCTTGGTCGCCTTCATAAAATTGCGACCGTCGTCGTAGATGATCCGGGTCCGAGGGTCCTTTTCGGGCTCGCCGTTGACGTCGGCGAAGAAACGCCCGGCGTAGACGACCTCTTTCTCCAGCTCGATCAGATCGAGACGCTCGACAGGGGCAGCGAGCACAGCACCCGGCGTGACCCCGCTCCCCCAGCCAATCACCGCGACATCCTTGGGGTCAGGGTGTAAGGCGATGGGCAGCAGACCGCTCAGCACCTGAGTTGGCATATCGCCATGACTCGACGCGTCGACTTTGCCGTTGACCTTGAGCAAGGTCACGTCGTCGTTGCGCTCGACGGTCACGGTCGTTGCGAGCCCGTCTGCGTGGTAGATGAGGCGACCGAAGGCTTCCGCTGCGTCGGCGCCGTAGGCGCGCGCCACGCTGACCCGGAACATCCCAAGCGACCACTTCGAGATGTTCCACCCTGGCACCATCCACAGGCAGACGCTCAGCGCCACCAAGCTCATCACCCAGCTGATCCGACGCTCACGGTCCAGCGCGTGCGCCCCGGCGGTGGCGATGAGCAGGGTACCGAGCAGCACCTGCGCGCAATGCAGCGCGACCAAGCCCTTATAGACAGTCAATAAGGGGATCAGAACGAAGGCACCAAGGAGCGAGCCGACGATGGCGCCGATGGTGTTTGCGCCGTAGGCTCTGCCCACTAAGTCGCCGAGCCCGCCGCTCGCCGCCAAGCCTCGAACGACGTACGGAAACACCGCGCCGAGCAGGAGCGTCGCCGGCGCCATGACCACACCACACAGTAACAGCTCGACGGATAACAAGCCGGTGATCGTCAGGTCCGGTCGCACGACGAAGCCCTGCAGCGTATGCGGTAGGTCATCGATGAAGCTGCTGCCGGCGAAACCGAACAGGCCAGCGAGCGCAAGGATTAAACCGAGACGAAAAACAGGCTTATCGTCGGCATCGACAAAGCGCCCTGCGACCCACGCTCCGCCGGCTAATCCCGTAAGGAACACCACAAGAATAATGGTAAATGCGTAGGTCGACGAACCCAACACGACCGACATCCCGCGCGTCCAGAGCACCTGCATCGCCATGGATAAGCCGCCGCTGATCGCAACCACCGCAAGCAACAAGCGCCCCCGCTCAAGCGGCGTCCCCGCCGCGGCAGCTTCGAGGGCAGGCTCAGCCTGGTCGCCGCCGACCTGACCGACGCGCAACGCCGCCAGCGTCAAGACGATCGCAATGATCAGGTCGATCGCCACCGCCACAAAGTTCGCCGAACGCACGCCAAGCTGCGGGATCAGGACAAAGCCGACCAACGCAGCACCAAAAACGGCGCCGAGCGTGTTCGCAGCATACAGCACGCCGACCGTTCGTCCGGGCGCCCAGCCCCCGCGGGCGACCGCCTCGGTGAGCAGAGGCAGCGTGGCGCCCATCAGCGCCGAAGGCGGCAGCAGGATCACCAGCGCGACCACCAGCCGGATCGTTGAGTACAAGAAGAACGAGCTGCCGTCTCCAGGCCAAAAGTTTGCTTGGACCCAATCCGCCAGACCCAAAAGGTGCGGAATCGCGAGCCCGTAGACGGCGATGAGCGCCTCGAACCCTGCATACCAGAGCGCCGGCCGGCGCACCCGGTGCATGTGCCGCGCAATGAGGAGTGCGCCAATCGCCAGCCCGCCCATAAAGGCGCTCAGCGTCGTGGCAACAGCGAGGCTGGTCGCACCGAACACATGCCCCAACAGGCGCGACCAGATGACCTCAAAGATCAGCCCAGCTGCGCCGGAGGCGAAGAAACAAAAGAGGAGGAGCGTGCGCATCGGAGTCTTTGTTATTTAGAGAAGAGGATCAATCCGACCAAGAGCGTGGCGCCGATCCCGACCCCGAGCGCAATAAACTTGAGCAAGGTGAGCCGATGCTCTGCGGCTGCCTGTGAGTAGCTTGAGGTCGTCCGCTGAGGACCTGGTCGAGGGGGCAAGGTGTCGTCAGCGACCACGCGAAAACCTCCGGCGTGATCCGCTGGCCCCTGAGCGGATGACGGTGCGGCGCTGCGCATCGGCATCACGGGGAGCGATGCTGCGTCGGGGATCGAGCGTTCAGGCGGTGGGTCATCGAGGCGAGCAGAGAGGGGCGGATCCGAGATAATGGTGCGCTCATCAGCCGACTCACCCTCGAGCTTAGCCTCGAACTCCACACGATGCGGAACGGTCGCCTGATGATCGTGTTCACCGGCGGAACCGGTCACCTCTTCAATGCGCACCGAGAGGCTCCCGGAGAGCTCTGAATGACCCGCTGGCTCGACCTCGCTCAGCATGGAAATGACCGTTTTCTCCGGGACGCCGCGCTGCTCGGAGTCCTCCATCTCAAGGCTCACGACGACGCTGACCGACTCCGCATCCGGGAGCAGGATTTCGCCGATGTCTTTGAGGACAATGGTCCGCTCAGCTTTGGTCTCGTCGGACTCAAAGAGGTCATTGGTCCACTGGGCGATCACCGAATCAGTGACGGGCTCATCGCGGTCATGCAGCACCTTCTCGAGCGCGCTCAACATCGCGTGCGCATCACGAAACCGCTTATCTCGCTTCTTGAACAAGGAGCGCGCGATGATGTCGATCATCGGTTTGGAGATCGCTGCGTTAAAGCGCCTTGGATCGGGCGGGAGATCCTGCACGACCGCTTTGAGTGTATCGACCGTGTTGCTACGCTTGAAGGGGCGACGCGCCGTTAGCGCTTCGTACATCAAGATGCCCACGGCAAAGAGATCCGAGCGGCCGTCGAGCGGCTCGCTACGCACCTGCTCAGGGCTCATGTAGCTGTATTTCCCCTTGATCACGCCGTGGCGCGTCCGCGCCATCTGGGTCGCCGCCTTGGCGATCCCAAAATCCACTAGCTTGATCTGACCATCATGACTGACGATTACGTTCTGCGGGGTCACGTCGCGGTGAACGAGGTCGAGCGGCTGACCGTTCGGCGCGGAGAGCCCGTGCGCATAGGCGAGGCCTCGTACGATCCCGCGCATGATCCCAGCGACGATATGCTCTGGGATGGTCTGACCTTGCGCCACCGACTTCTTGAAGATCGCCGACAGGTTGCGACCGTTCACGAACTCCATCGCCAGATACGGCGACCCGTCTTCATCACCAAGATCGTAGATCTGCGCGATGTTGGGGTGATTCAGCAGCGCCGCGACGCGTGCCTCATCCATGAACATCGTGAGGAACTCGCTGTCCTCCGAGTGTCGGCTTCGGATCTTTTTGAGCGCCGCGACCTTCTCAAAGCCCATCGGACCGGTCTGGCGGCAGAGAAAAAGATCCGCCATGCCCCCGCTCGCAAGGTGCTGGATCACCTCGTAGCGACCGATCTGATCTGGTACCTCGTGAGGCTCCACGCTCGACCCCTCCGGAGCCCCTTTACCCTATACGACCGCTTTGGTCAGGGGGTCAGTTCGCCTTCGCCGCCTCCGCGGGTGCGTCCGGCTTCGTCTTGGCGCTAACCAGAAGCTCCTCGCCCTTCTTGAGCTGCCGGCGCAAGACCTTGTGGAAGCGGATGTTCTCAAAGAAGCGCCAGTAGCGGGTCTTGCCGAAGGTGCTCGCTTGATCTGCCTTCATGTACCCAAGGTTCGTGCCGTAGGTTTTCGCCTCAAACACCATGCGCTTCTTGGCGCCCTTGTGCGCCCAGATGCTCAAGGTCCCGACCGCAGGGATCGCCTTGGCCACCGCTGCACCAACAAGCGCCGCCTCCTCCTCGATAAAGCGAAGATCCTTAAACTTCCAGCTGACCCAGACCACGACATGCGCGCTGTTGGACGCGTTCACCTCGGACCAATCGATGCGACTAGCGAACTCCTGCTCGTCGAACAGTTTGATGACGTCGCCCACCCCGGCGATCGCTGCGAGCTCTTTCTTGAGGCGCTGCTCCCAGACCCCTTTGAAGGCTTCACAGCTACCCACCGTGTCACCCCGTGCGATCAGCTCCGTCAGCGCCTTCGACTTCATCCGCTCGGCGCGGGCGAAGGCTTTGTGCGCCCGATCAACCGATTTGTACTTCTTGAGGGTCGCCTCATCACCGACAAAGTTCTTGTAACGGCAGTAGGCGTCATAATGCTCTTTCGACAGGGTCGCTGCGTCGCCAGCCGCTCCTGCAAGTGCCGGCAAACCGACCATCAAAACCGATACAAAAACCAAAACTCGATTCATGTCCGCTACCTTTCCGCGTGAGGCAAATGCGCCCTAGCATATGTGTAATACGACTCACAGTCCCTGCGTCTTCAATTCTATCTTTTGCCGGACCGTCAATTGACCGAGGGCAGCCCCCTCTACCGGCCGGTAGGTTAAGCCCGATTTGAGGAGCGCGCTATGTCCTTTGCCATCGGATTACTGAGCCTTACGGCGACCCTTTTGAACCCTGCCGAGCTCGGTCTCATCGACGCTCCGGGGCTGGAGCTGCAGATCCGAAAGCAGCTCAAGGTGGCGCAGGGTGACGCCCTCTTTGTTCGAGCGACCGTCGACGGCGTCCCCGTGCACGGGTTTCAGATCGTCGTGCGACGCTCGGCGCAGGGCGAGCGGCTCTTCGTCCGTCCCTCGGGCGCCCCGACACGCTATGACCGCTTGGGGGGCTGGTCGCTGTCGGCAGAGCAGGCATGGCAAGCGGCGCGCGCCGAAGCGCCGCCGGTACGCTATGACGATGCGGCGCAAGCTCGGCGACACAGCGCAACCTACCGCGCCTGGCTCGTTCGCGACCAGGGCTTGCTGCCGGTTTACATCGTTCACCAAGCGTCGCCCGTTCCGCTGTGGAGTTATGAGAGCGTCGTCGATGCGGTCAGCGGCGCCGTCCTGAGCACGGTCAATCGGGTCGTGCACGCTCAGCAAGCAGAGGTCTTCGACTACGACCCAGGCGCCGAGCGCGACATGGACGCCACCACGACCGTCACGCTCGATCCAGCGCCGGGAACACGCCTGCGCTCGGACGACTTTGACATCAGCAACTGCTGCGTCACCGAGCGCTGCCGCGAGGGAGCCGATCCGGCGCGCATCGACGTGAACTTAGGGGGCTTCAACGCCAGCATGCCGATCTGTGACGAGATGGCGATGGCGTCGCCCGACGAGAACGACGACTGGCTGTTCGAACCCAGCCAATACAACCTGCGCGGCAACGGCACCTTTGCAACACCGATCCGCACCCAGATCGATGACCCGCACGCGCCCCACCGCGACAGCTTCGCCGAGGTCCAGGGCTACTACCATGCGCACCTGTTCCTTGATCACCTCCGGGCGCTCGGGCTGACGGACTTTCGTTTCGACAATCAGACCCAGCGCGATATGCCCTTCCGGATCAGCGTGAACTACCTCATGCCCGCCATCCCCTTCGGCGGTCAGTCCGAGATCCAGGCGCTCAACGCCATGGGCTGCATCGGCCCGTTTACTCAGCAACCCATCCGAATCGAGTGCTTTTACCCGTTCGACAACGCAGCGTACCTGCCGGCGATCGGGCAGGGCACCGGTGATGTGTCGCTCCCACTCGAGCGCGCGTTCGACTCGGTCCTGATGTTTCAGGGCATCGAGAGCAAGTTCGTCTACGCCGCCGATGTGCTCTATCACGAGCTGGCGCACGCCGTCGTCGGCTCCTCGAGCAAGCTCTCGGGCGGTTACAAAGATGACTATGGCACCCACCTGACGCCAGGCTCGCTCAACGAAGGCTTCGCCGACTACGCAGCGCTCACGATCACCGAAAACCCGACACTCGGTCGCTACGTCACGATCGCCGGCGGTAGCGGTATTCGAGAGCTGAGCACGGCGAAGGCTTGCCCAACGGACCTGACAGGGGAAGTGCACGACGACGGCGAGCCTTGGGCGAGCTCGCTGTGGGCATTTCGCCAGCAGCTCGACGAGGCGGAGCGCAGCGCCTTCGACGGCGCCGTGTTGACCGCTATGGCGACGATGAGCGGTCGCAACGCAGGGTATGACACCGCCGCAAACACCGTCATCGAGGAGACCGAGTTGGCGCTCGGCGAAGACACGGCGAGCGCGCTGCGCGGCTACTTCACCGACCAAGGCTTGCTCGGCTGCGAGCGTGTGCGACCGATCAACCCAGCCGACGGGAGCGTCCCGCGCGAACCCGTGATCGAAGCGCTTCACTTGACCTCCGCCGACAGCTTTGGGCTGAACCGAGGCGAGCTGATCCCGGCGCCTTACCAGATCCAGATCAACCTGCCGGCAGGGACTGTCGCTGCTCAGCTCAGCTGGGCTTCGAGCCAAGGCGGCAACGCCGGTGTTCCCGGCGGCGGCAACCAAGACAACGGACAGATCCTCGGTGTGGTGAAACTGCGCGAGCGGATCGTCTTTGACTACGACAACGGGGCCGTTAGCCATGACGGGCAAGCGGTCTTCGAGACGGCGCGACGCGGCAGCTCCGAGCGGCTGGCGATGACCAACTTGGACGTGAGCTGCCCGCAGCCCTTGTTCGTCAGCATCGGCACGACCGGTGACGGGACGGTGCTGCGCAACATCGAGCTGCAGGTCGATGTCGACGAGGACCTTGCGGCAGACTGCGTCCTGCCCGAGCCGCCCGCACCCGAACCCGAAGAGAAGCCCGTGCCGGCCTCGGGGTGCACCTGCTCAGGTATCACCCCGTCCGGTCTGCTGTGGCTCGTGCTCGCCGCCGGTGTGAGACGACGGCGCCGCTAGGCTTCGAGACGGCGAAGCTCGCGCTGGGCGACAAAGTCGTCACGGCGGGCGCTGACGGCAGACTTGAGGTGTCGAAGCGCCTGCTGCTGGTCGCCGCTCCGAAGCGCCATCTGACCGAGCATCCGCTCGGAGCCCGGAACGGTCGCAGCCTCGCTGAGCGTCTTGAGGCGCTCGTAGGTGGCAGCTGCGTCTTCGCTCCCTTGCATCCCGGCGCAGAACGCGCTCAGGAACTGATATTGTTCGGCGTCGGGCCGGAGCTCAAGCACCTGCTCCATCAGCTGATGCGCCTGTTTGTAGTGGCCGGTCTCGATCGCTTTCTCAGCCTTTCGGACCAAACCGTCCGCGGCGAGCAGCGCGTCCACGTCAGCCGATGCGCCCGCTTGCTCCCGCTCAAGCCCTAGGTCGTATTCTTTACGAGCCTCGGCGTTGCTCAGCAGGTCACGCGCTTCACCCCAGCGAGCCAAGACGCGCTGCAGGAGCTCAAGGTCGCTGCCGAGCTCCATCCCGCGGAATCGATCGGTGTGGTAAGTCGAGAAGCGCTCGCGAAATGCCTCGGTGATGTCGTCGGGCGTTGCGCCGATCGCAACGCCGAGCGCTGCGTAGTGATCTCGGCCGTCTTGCTCGTCGTAGAGCCGCCGGATGTCCTCCCGAATGCGGACCACCTCGTCATCGAGTCCCTCGAGACTGTCATGATGGTGCTCGACGCTCGTTTGGATCACGCCGAAGCCCTCGTTCGGTTGTTGGGCGCCGGCATCTTCAGCGGCTTGGAGCACGACGACCTGTCCGGTGACGATCAACGCATAGAGCTCGCTGTAGACCCGATCGCGTTTGCGCGGGTCGCTCCACAGCCGACCCATGATCTCACCGCTGAGGGTCCCGGAGTTGCTCACTTGATTGCGCACGGCAGAGCCAAAGACCCGCTCGTGTTCGCGCTCAAGCGACGAGAAGTTGGGTCCGGGCAGGAGCAAGCCAGAGGCTCTCGGTGCCAGATAATGCTGCACCCGCTTTGGATGCGCTTTCCCGATGCCGTGGAGCAGCAGCTTGGGCAGCTCAAGTTCGAGGTCCGGGAGGATATCAAACCATCCGTCAACGGTGCGAACATGCGCTGTTCCAGGGCTCAAGAGACCCGACTGCAGCAGGCTCAAGGCGCCCATGCGCCACGCCAGGACGGCTTGCTTCTGATCGCAGAGCCCCTGCTTGACCAGCGCATCGAGCAGCGGGACGTGCGCGTGCCGCGCCGTGGCGATCGCCAGCGCGGCTTCGCCAGCGCTCAGACCGAGCAATCCAGGGAGGTTCAACCCGGGATGATCACTCTGCCAGAAGTGGAGCCGCCCGTCGCGCACGAAGTAACGCTGCCGCCCACGCTGATTGTGGCTGTCGACGATCTGCGCTTCGCCCGAGGCGCTGGCGCGCATCAGTACCGTCGCAAGGCTCGTTTGCTCAAGCCGCCCCGCCTCATCCAGCTCCGGTTCTTGGCTCCCATCACCCAGCGCGCTCGGGTCACCCAGCTGCGTTCGAAGCAGCGCCACGAGCCGGTCAAAGTCGAAAGGCTTTGCGAGAAAGAGGTCCGTGCCGCAGAGCCGCTGCATCCGCTCGACCTCTTTGCCCTGCTGGAAGAAGCCGGACATGAGCACCACCGGCATCTCAGCGTTGCGGTCCTTGAGCTCGACGACGAGGGCGTCGGGCTCCGGCCCCGGTAGGACGAGGTCCACCAGGGCGAAGTCGGGCGATTGCTCGGCGCACTGGGTGCGCGCCTCATCGACGTTCTTGGCGAGCAAGAGCTCGTAACCGAGCCCCTCGAGCAGGGAGGCGAGGCTCTCGGCAAAGCGCTTGTCGTCATCGAGGACGAGGATACGGCTCAACGCAACGCTCCGTTGGCGATCAGCTCGCTAGGGTTGAGGTGTACAGCGTGGCGCAGGGTCGTTGCCGTTTGCCGGCGGCGGGTCCTCACACACATGATTCGACGGACAGTCCGTGTTGCTTGCGCAGAACCACGAGCAACGGGGCGGGTTCGAGTACCGCCCGTAGCCCGAGCAGATCGCGTCGTCCGCCACTGAATTCACCCCGCACTGCTGCGAGTTCGTGCACCGCGTGCCGAGTTCGGCGTAGGCTTCGCAGGTCAGCTCTTGGCGGCTCGAGAACGGGAAGCACGCGCCTTGTTCAAGGCAATGGAACCCGCGCGGACACTCGGAGTTGTTGGCGCAAGGCTGAAGGCAATAGGTCGAGTTGATGTCGCGCCCGTTGTTGACGCGATAGCAACGCAGCCCATCCTGACAGTCGCGGTTACCGTTGGTGGTGCACCCGCCTTCCGAGGCGTCGGGTTGACAGACCCCATTCAGCCCTGGAGCCGTGCAACGCTTGCGGATCGGGTCGCAGACCTCACCCCGGTCGCAGTGATCATTGGTCGTGCACTCAACGCAGCCGCTGTTCGTGTCACAGACCAAGCCGTTGCTGCACTGGTTGTCGTCGCGACAGGGCACGCAGTGGTTGCCGCTGCAGATGGCGCCACCCGGGCAATCCGAGCTGCGCTGACAGCGCAAAACGCAGGTGTATGAGTCACGATCACACGTCAGCGGGCCGCCGCAGTCGTTGTCGCTGAGACACTGCACGCAGGCGCGCGCCTGCCGATTGCAGACGTACCCTGCCGGGCAGCCGGATCCGTTCGCAAAGCACCCCGGCGCGCAGTTGTTCTCAAAGCACGTCTCGCCTCGGTCGCATGAGTTGTTGTCCCGACACCCTGCGACGCACTGATTATTCTCGCAGCGTGCGTTGTAGCCGCAGCCAGCGTCATCTCGACACCCGTCTTGGCACAAACCCTCTTCGCAGATCCGGCCGTTGCCGCAGCTGGCATCTTGCGTGCAAGACTGCCGGCACTCGTTCTCGATGCAGCGCTGTCCGGCGAAGCAGTTCGAGTCGTCGCGACAACCGCGCAAGCAGGTGTTCTCGATGCAGCGCAAGCCGTCCTCGCACTGCCCATCCTCACGGCACCCCTCGCGGCAGCTGTTCTCGAGGCAGATCTGCCCACCGGGGCAGGCGTCATCATCGGGACATCCTCGGATGCACTGCTGGTCTCGGCAGAACGCACCCTCGCCGCAGGTGACCACGTCGTCATCGCCGCGACAGCCTGGCTGGCAGTTGTTCTCAACACAGATCGAGCCCACGCCGCAGTCGCTGTCTTGACCACAGGGCGAGCCGCAGAAGTTGTTTACGCAGCGCTGCCCAGGACCGCAGTCGCCGTTGTCACGGCAGTCGCCGCGGGCGCACAACCCGTCAACGCAGAGCTCACCGTCCTCGCAGCCTTGGTCATTGCGGCAACCCGGTACGCACGCGTCGTCGGTGCAGATCTGTCCCACGGCGCAGCCCTCGTCGGAGCGGCAGCCTTGGACGCAGCTCTCGCTGACGCAGATCAAACCCGACGCGCCGCACTGGGCGTCCTCGAGACACTCCACACACCGACCGCTGCCTTCGTCACAGACGCCCTC
>JAYZBQ010000080.1:0-28241 GCA_036338695.1 Myxococcota bacterium | reverse complement strand
GTTGCCGTCATCGCAGGCTTCAACGCCCTCATGCACGATCCCGTCACCGCAGGTGTTGACCTGGCATCGCCCGGTGCAGCCGTCGCCGTCGACCCGGTTGCCGTCATCGCAAGCCTCAAAGCCCTCTTCACCAGCCAGCAGATCCGTGCGCTGCAAGCCGTCGCCGCAGGCGGCTGCGCTGCAGTCGTTTAGGCACGCGTCCGTGTTGCTCGTGTTGCCGTCATCGCAGGCCTCGTAGCCAGGCGATCCGGTCGCAAGCCCTGCACGCACCACGCCGTCGCCGCAGCGCGCCGGGGTGCAGTTATTCAAGCACGCGTCGGTCTCATCGTCGTTGCCGTCGTCGCAGCGCTCGCCCTCATCAAGCACGCCGTCTTGATTGCAGCGCGCGGCGCGCACCAAACAGCTGCCTTGGTGGCAGACCAAGCCGGCGCCGCAGTCGGTATCGACCGAGCACGGCGGCGCCACGCCAAAGTCCGGCGGCGCGCAGGCGATCAGCGCGATGAGCGCTAAGGCGAGCCGGCGCATCAATCGCGCCGCACCACCGGGTACAAGCGGTCGTCATCGTGCTCGTTGTTGAGCGCCTGCCCCCAGCATCGCCAAGCCCCTGCTGCGTCGACGCAGACGTTGGTCGGGGTCACCGTCAGGCGCTGCACCTCCTCGAGCTCACCAACGCGCCGCGGCGCAACGATCGGCACGCCAAAGACGCCTGCGCCGGCTTGAGCGTTTGCGTTCAGGTCGCCCCAGCACCACACCTGCCCTTGCGCCAGCGCGCACTGAACGCCGAGGCTGTGACCATCGACGGCGGCGGCTAGGGCGCTGACTGCGCCCACCTCCACCTGCTCCGACCAGCCTTGATCGGGCGTAAAGCACCACAGCGCCGACTCGGCGCTCACACCGCACAGCTGCGAGCCGAGCGTGACCGAAACCAACTCGACCGGAGCCGTCATGGCGCCCGGCGTGATGTCTGCGGCGGCCTCGAGCCACTGCTGATCCGTCACGCGCTCGGCGCGAATCTGCGGCACCTGCCCCCAGCACCAGACCGCGCCGCTCGAGAGCGCGCAGCCGCCCGACTGCGCCACGGCGAAATCGGCTGCGGGCGATGCGAGCGGTACGAGCGCAGGCTCGGCGAGGGCGTTGCCGTGACACCAAAGGCGCTCGTCGCTGCGCTGGCTGCAGCCGTAGGTCCTGTGCGCCTCAAGGCGCGTGACCGCCTCCTCCAGCGGCCACTCCTGCCAGCTGCGCACCTCCCTGACCCGCAGCGCCTGCAAGCCCAAGCCCGTCATCCCGGCCTGACCGGTGCAGCGCACATCGCCGAGGCGGTCGATGACGCAGGCCGAAGCCGAGTTCACGGCGGCGAAGCTCAGGACCTGAGGCGGCGCCTCCGGCGCGCCCACCAGCCCGGTCAAGGTGTTGCTGTGCAGGCGCAACTGCGCGCCGCCGATCAACTCGAGCCGCTCGACCCCCTCGCTCTCGGGGATCACCGTGGGCGCCAACAACAACTCAGACTCGCCGTTGCCCACCTGACCCCAGCGGTTCGAGCCCCAACAGCCCGGCCGGCCGCGCCAGTCCAGCACGCAGCCCCACTGATTTTGCCCCGAAGGCTCCAGAGCCAGGCGGCGTATTCGCCGATCAAACTCACTGGGCAGCGAAGGCGTCGCAGCCCTGCCAAGATCGGTAAATCCGGCGAGGACCCCTTGCGCGTTCAGCGCGATAAACGGCGCCAGGAGCTGGCGGTAGGCGCGCTCTGTCGAGCCGCTCAAACCGCCTCCCGCCGAGTAGATACGCAACGCGGCGTTGCCCGCCTCATCGGTCGCACGCTCAAGACAATGACTTTGACCCTGGCGCTCCAAGAGACAGTCCTGAAACGGCGGCGCCTGCGACGGCGGCTCCCAGCGCTCGGGCAGCTCACCCCAGCAGTCAAAGACGCCTTGCGTGGTCAGGATACAAAGCGCCGAGCCAGCCTCTGTCGGGTGAAACCGCACCGACGCCACGCTGAGCTCGTCAACGCCTGGTTTGATCAAGTACCCTTGCGCTTCGCCGCCGTCGTAGGGCTCGCCCCAGCAGCTCAGCGCGCCCTGCGCCGAGACCGAGCACGCCCGCTCACCCAGGCAGGCGATCCCCTGCGAGACGGCGAGATCCTGTGGCAGCTCACGCTGCAGCCGCGACGGCTGCCCCTCGACGCGCCCGGCGCAGCGCACCACGCCCTGTGCATCCAAGGTGCAAAAGCCTGCGTCACCCAGGCACAGATCGGTCAGGCCATCGAAGCCTGGGATCACAGTCGCCTCGGGTAGAATTTCGGGCAAGTCTTGGTCAAAGTAGCCGCCCTCATTCGAGCCCCAACACACCAGCTCACCGGCCTCGCTCACGGCGCAGCGGCGGGTCGCGGTGGCCGCAAGCGCCACATAGCCTGCGCCGCAGCTGTTCGGGCAGGCGTCGTCGTCCTCGGCGTTGCCGTCATCACAGGTCTCGACGCCGGCGCGTACAAAGCCGTCGCCGCAGACCGCCGGCACGCAGTCGCCAACGCAGGCGTCGGTGTCGTCGGCGTTGCCGTCGTCGCAGACCTCGTAGCCGTCCTCACCCAGATATCGGTTGCTGCGCAGGGAGCCGTCACCACAGGCCGCAAGCGTGCAGGCGTTGGTGCAGTCATCGCCCGAGTCGGCGTTGCCGTCATCGCATGCTTCGCCGCCGTCGACGATCCCGTCGCCGCAGCGGATCACCGTGCAGTCGTTGCGGCAGCCGTCGTCTTCTTGATCGTTGCCGTCATCGCAAGCCTCGACCCCCGCATAGACGATCCCGTCGCCGCAGACGGCGAGGGTGCAGCCGTTGGTGCAGCGGTTGGCGTCGCTGCCGTCACCGTCGTCGCAAGCCTCAAAATCCTCATCGCCTGCGGCGAGGTCCGTGCGCAGGATGCCGTCGCCGCAGCGCGCCGCCTGACAGTCGTTGGTGCAGGCGTCCTCCATCACGCCGTTGACGTCGTCGCAGTCCTCGGAGCCGGCTACTCCGGGGGCTAAGTCGGCTCGCACCACGCCGTCGCCGCAGCGCGCCACGACGCAGCCGTTGAGGCAGCCGTCCTCGTTGACGGCGTTGCCGTCGTCGCAGGCTTCAAAACCGGCCTCGCCCTCGCCGATGTCGGTGCGCGTCAAGCCGTCGCCGCAGACCGCCACGCGGCAGCCCGTGGTGCAGGCGTCCGTATCGACCGCGTTGCCGTCATCGCAGGCTTCTCCTGGCTCGACCACACCGTCGTTGTCGCAGCGCTCGACCGGCTCCAAGCATACGCCCTGGTGACAGACCCACGGCGCCGCACACGGCGCCTGCGCCGAACACGCCGGCCGGACCTGGTCAAAAGAGGGCGCCAATGCCTCGCCGCAACCCACCGGCGCCAAAAGGCAAACGATCCAAAGGCTCAGTCGGCTCGCGGTCATGGCGCGCATCGCTTATCCTTCGCCGCCTCGTGCGGCGGCTGAGTTAAACCCCAAGGCGCCCCGAAGCTCAAGACCGCGAGGCCGGTTGTCCTTGCGCACGCTCGGCGTTACACGAGCGGCACGTAAGGGAGGTCTCGCCATGCTCAGCTTGAGCCTGTTGCTGCTCGCCGCACCAGCCGACGGCGCAGCCGCTAAGGTCGCTGCGGCGCCTCTCGATTGTGTGGCGATGGACGCCGCCGAGTGCCGCCTGGTCGAGGACCTGCTGCTCGCCGAATTCTCCAGCGATGAGCGCTTCGCCGCGGTGATCAGCGGGCAAGACCTCAGCAACCTGCTCAGCTTAGAGCAGCAGAAGATGGCGATGGGCTGCGACCAGACCAGCTGCCTGTCGGAGCTCGGCGCCGCGCTTAACGTCGGACACCTGCTCACCGCTAAGCTCGGCACCGTCGGCGGACAGATCACGCTGAGCTATGCGCTGCTCGACACCCGAGAAGCCACCGTGGTGGTGCGCCGCCAGACCTTGATCAAGGACAAGGCCTCGGTGCCGAGCGCGCTCAAGGCGCTGGTCACCGACGGTCTGGACGAGTTCTTCACCAAGACCGGCGGGTCCAAGGCGACCAAAGAGAAGGTCGAGACCACGCAAGGGCAGGTCGAAGGCGTCGCCGTGTTCGATCTCGAGGCGGTCCACGGCGTCAAGCCCTCGATGGCGCGAGTGCTCAGCGACATCCTGCTCTCCAACCTGACCGACTCAGGCCGCTTCGCCAGCGTCGTCTCGGGCGAGGACATCAAGCAGATGCTCGACCTCGAGCAGCAAAAAAACGCGCTGGGCTGCAACGACGACAGCTGCATGGCCGAGATCGGCGGCGCCCTGGGCGTACCGTTTATGGCGGTGCCGACCATGGGCAAGCTGGGCGGTCAGTTCGTGCTCAACCTGAAAATCTTGGATGTCGAGGCGGCGCGTGTGCGCGCTCGGGTCTCCCGCACCGTCGCACGGGAGGTCGACCTCCCCAACGCCATCTTGGGGCTGACACGAACAGCGCTTGAGCACCTCTTTGAAGGCGCGCAGAACGTTCAAAACCGGCGCGCCGTGCAACGGCTCACGCGCTCGGTCATGCATGGAACCGGTGTGTCCTTGCTGGTGGGTGGAACGCTCGCCTTTGGCTACAGCATCCTCGATTACCACTCTGGCCTGAGCACTTATCTCGGCGCCGCCACCACCGACAATTACGACGCCTTTCAAGAAGCAAGGGCACGCACTCAGACGGTGCGGATGGTGGGCTTTGGGGCGGTTGCGGCGAGCTTGGTCCTGGCGCGCCTCGCACCGGCAGCGCTGGCTACGGACTGACCTTTAGTCGCCCTGCAGCAGCTGATCCATGGCGCGCCGCAGGGTCCACGCAGCGCTGCGGCGATCTTCTTGAGCGGCCTTCGCCAACGCGCCCTTGACCAGCCGGCTCGCCCACGACCCGCTGAGCGCGCCCTCGCGCTGCAGCCCGCTGAGCGCGGTGCGGTAGATCATAGCGCAGCCCGCCACATCGCCGCCATTAAAGGTCGGAACGCCTAGCTCGATCGCCGCCATCAGCCGCTTGCGCGCCGTCTCGCTCAAGCGCTGAGTCTCGACCATCCGCACGGGCTTGACCGACTTAAGCACCACCTTGAACGGCCCCTCGCGCTTGTCGGCGATGAGCAACCCTAGCCGCCCGACCTGCGAGAGACCACCGCTGAGCGCAGGGCCACGGATCGCCCTACCAAAGCGCTTGAGCACAAACGCCGAGAAGGGGATCGTCACCTTGGTCTCGCCGCTCGGCTCGGTCGCCACGAGGGCACGGTACCCCCCAGCGCGCACGACCCGATCGCCGCGCTGCAGCGTCACCTGCACGGCGCGCCCGGCGCCCTCGATCACCACCTCGACGCCCTGGTAAGCCGACCAATCAGCCCAGCCATTCCGTGCAAAGATTGAGACAAAGCCGCCGTTGTTCTCAAGGCTCAGGTTGCCCGTCCATACCAGCTGCTGCTGCGCATTCCAGGCTAAGCGGGCGCTGGAGCGCCCACCCATCACCGTGTCGTTTTGTACCACCCAGTCAAGCTGCTTGATCACGTTGCCCGCCGCTCCCGCCTCCGCCGGCGCCATCAGCAGGCAAGCGCTGAGCGTCAGCGCCGCCACAGACCTGACAGACTGGCGGCACCCTGCCACGCAACCGAAGGACCTACTCGCCGATAACCTCAACATGTTGACCGTTTTATACGTATTTTGATAACCAAACAAACCAAACAGTTCAAACAACGACCCCAAAGGACCCCACGATGACCCGAATTTCTGCAGGCAACGTCACCCCCAAAGCCCTTGAGACCCATCAACCGCCTGCAAGGCCGGCCGTCAAGGCGCCGAGCGCAGGGCTTCACGCCGACGGGTTTGAGCGCGTCAACTCGGCGCATCGGGCGCAGTCGAGCATCAACGCCGAGCCGATGGTGCCCGGCTCAGGGCGCGTCCCAAGCCTGCCGCTGAGCGTGCACAACCGGATGGTCGAGTTGACCGACTCGAGCACGCTCAACGGGATGCATGACCTGCAGAGCCGCATCCGCGAGCTCGACAAGCTCATGGTGGACCACAAGGACCCACGCGGCCTGTTTACCTCGCTGTACCGCGTGATCACCGACGGCGCCGTCGACTCGGTGGAACGCCAGATCTACGAGGACAACAAGTGGGCGGAAGACCTGATCCCTCACTTCGGTAAGCGCTACCTCGATAACCTCCACGGCGAGCTCACCGGCGGCGAGGTCACGGGCGCCTGGGAGGCTTACTACCGCCAGGCTCGCGACCCGAACGTGAGCCGCGAGCGCGTCACCGGGATGGGCGCCATCGTCCACCTCGTCGCCGACCTGCCCAAAGCGCTGGTGGACACCGGGGCGCACAAAGAGCGACGCGACGACTTCATGTACTTTGGCGACGTCCTTCTCGAGGTCTACCCAGAGATGGTCCAAGCGGCTCGCGACGGACACGGCGTCGACATGCACCCCTTGTTCGACATGTTCAAAGCCGGCGACGTCGTAGACGCCATCGCCGGGCAAGGGACCGCCACACGCGCAGCCTACCAGACGATCCGCAACAAGACCTGGTACGCCGCGCGCGGGCTCAGCGACTTCCGCCAGCCAGCGGCGCAGGCAGAGATCGACATCTCCTGGCGAGGCTTCGACAAGCTGATGGCTGGGTTGGACGCGGCCGGTAAGTTCCGGGAATAAGCAAGCCGCCTCGGTCCTTGGAGGTCAAGCTGTTTCGGTTGAAATCGGGGCGCTCTTGAGCTAGGGAGTTGGTATGTGGTTTAATGACTCAGTTTGGCACCAGCCCGACGTGTAGCGCTCGCTGCACCGGCTCGTACTGACTTGACGAATTCGCCGTGAAACCACGGCGCTTACCACACGCAAAGGACCGATCATGGCCCGCAACAAACACAACTTTGACACCTCTCACCGCGACCTGAACAAGGACCTGTTCTGGCAGCGCGTCCCTGCCTGGAAAGACATCGACGAAGAGACCTTCCTCGACTGGACCTGGCAATCCCAAAACACCGTCACCAAGCCTGAGCACGTGCTCAAACTGCTCGAAGACATCGTCACGCCTGAGTTCCTCGAGGATGTGCGCGAGGGCTTTCGCCGCGCCTCGATGAGCGTGCGCGTCAGCCCGTACGTCTTTGGGCTGATCGACTGGGACGAACCCTACACCGACCCCTTGCGCATCCAGTTTGTGCCGCTGGCGTCGCGGTTCACCAAAGATCACCCCATGCTCACCTTCGACTCGCTCGGTGAGCAAAAGGATAGCCCGGTCCAAGGCTTGACCCACCGCTACTCCGACAAGGCGCTGTTCCTCGCCATGGACACCTGCACGGTCTACTGCCGCTACTGCACGCGCAGCTACGCCGTGGGCAGCGACACCGAAGAGTTTGAGAAGATGCGCTTGAGCGTCAACCGCAAGCGCTGGGAGAAGGCGTTCGAGTACATCCGCAACACGCCATACCTTGAAGACATCGTGATCAGCGGCGGCGACACCTACCAGCTGCGGCCCGAGCAGGTCACCGAGATCGGCAACGCCCTGCTCGACATCCCGCACGTTCGGCGCATCCGCTACGCCACCAAGGGGCCGGCGATCATGCCGATGAAGCTGATCACGCACCACGAATGGGTCGACGCCCTGACGCAGGTCGTCGAGCGTGGGCGCAAGCAGAACGTCGAGGTGGTGGTGCACACGCACTTCAACCACCCCAAAGAGATCACCGACATCACCCGCCGCGGGCTCGCTGTGCTCTTTGCCCGCGGTATCACCGTGCGCAATCAGTCGGTGCTCGTGCGCGGCGTCAACGACGACCCGGAGATCATGAAGCAGCTGGTCCGCCGCCTGTCCTACGTCAACGTGCACCCCTACTATGTCTACGTTCATGACTTGGTCACCGGCGCCGAGGACCTGCGCACCACCGTGCAGACAGCGCTGCAGATCGAGAAGGTCGTGCGCGGCTCAACCGCTGGCTTCAAGACGCCCACCTTCGTGGTCGACGCCCCGGGCGGCGGCGGCAAGCGCGACGCCCACTCCTTTGAGCACTACAACCGCGAGACCGGCGTCTCGGTCTACCGCAGCCCGTCGGTCAACCCGGACAAGTACTACTTCTACTGCGACCCCGTCGAGCTGCTCCCCGAGAGCGGTCAAAAGCGCTGGGCTGACCCGGCGCAGCACGACCTGATCTTGCAAGAAGCAGAAGAGGCAGCCCGTGCGGCGCAGGCGGAGGCGGAGTCCTTCCATCAAGACAGCGGGCGCCTGGTGCGGCTCCCCAACGTCGCCTCGAGCGGCAGCTGACGCGTCCAAGGTCCACACCGAGCCACTCGGCCGCCCATCGGGCGGTCGTTTGGTTTTTTGCGCCCAGGCGCACGCAGCCTGATGCGGGGTTTCGTCTGCCGAGCATTTACGGTAGGCGAGCAGCCCGGAGTACCTGATGATGCGGTTCCTAGCGGTTGTTGTCTGTGCGATGTGCCTGAACGCGTGCGCCTCTACCCCTGCGCCTCAGAGCGCGACGCTCGCCCCGGCTGGCTGCTGTGCGTCGCCCCAAAACGGCACCAAGGGCTGCGGCGGCGACTGCGCACAAGCGACCGCCTGCTGCAAGAACGCAAAAGGCTGCAAAGGCGCCAAAACCGTACGCAAAACCAAGCCCTCGCCATTCGTGGCTGGCGCCATGGACCACGTCTGGCCGCAGCGTTGGTAGGAGCCTTTGCGCGCGCCCCCCTTGTTTGGGTCTGCGCGCTGCTGCTCGCCGCCGGATGCACGACAAAAAATGCTCCGGATCAACCGAACGCGCTGACCTGCGGTCTCGGCAACTGCCCCGGCTCCTTGATCGGCTGCACGTTCAGCGGGGACTGCCGCGCCACGCTCGCGTGCAACCGCAAATGCTCCGAGCTGGCGAAAGGGGGCGCCGGTGAGCAAGCGTGCCACCTCCTGAGCCAAGTGGAGGAGGGGCGCGACAGCGCCTGCTACCGAAAAGTCGTCCAATGCTTCGCAGATCATCGCTGTTTACCGCGCGCTCGAGCCGGCAAAGATGGGATCTGCCCGGTCACGACGACCACGCAGGAGCGGGTCATCCGCCTCACCGATATCAGCACGCTTGAGGGCACATGGCACGAGCTCAGAGGTCGCAACTGCGGACGCGAAGGCTCGAGGTGGCAGGGTGGGTACGACGCCCTTAAGTGCCGCAGTAGCTCGTGGGTGCCCGAGGGCGAGCGGATGTGGTATCACACCTCATTCGCCGGTTCGGCGGGCATCAAAGGTAAACTTCCCTACTTGATCGCCAAGCCCAAGGTCACCGCGGACGGCGGCCTGGAGGTCCACTACACCAACCCGCCGCTCACACCACAAGATGAGCGCTGGTACGTTCTGTCGCGACCTCAACCGGACTGAATCACCTACACCTACTGCGGTCAGACACCTGCTGGTCGCTATGCCGGAGTCAACGTCATGACCCGAACCGACGTGCGAGCAGGCGACGCCATCCCTCAAGAGATCGCCCAAGCGATGCGGGAGGACCTCAAAGTCTTTGGGCTCGATTGGGATCAGTTTTGCTCCATCGACCACGGCGGCTGCACCCCGACCCAAGCGCGCCAGGATCTGCTCGACTACCTCTCACGGCAGCCCAAACCATGAGCCGGCGAGCGCTCTGGCTGGCGCTCGCGCCGCTGCTTGCTGGGGCCTCATGCGGCCCCCCGGCGCTGCCCTGGCCTGCGTCTCCTTTGCTCCGGACCGAGCTCACACCGGCTACGGGGCTGACGCGTGCGCAAGCGCTCGAGCAGATCGTCGGGCGCTACGCCCACTTTGACGTGGTGGCCTACCAAGAGCCCATGCGCGGCGCGCCCATGCGCACCTTCATCATCTCGTACGGCTTCACCGAATTTTCGCTTCGAGGCGGCGAGCTCGTCGAGACCGATCGCTTCTGTCACGCCGAACACCGGATCAACCGCCAAGGGATGGAGTCGAGCCTGAGCGATCGCGCCACGCGCGCCATCAAGCCGCCGAGTCAAGCCGTGAAGCTGAGCGAGCGCGAGGGCGCATGGCTTCTGCACCGACCCGCCACACCCAGCCTCATCGGCGTCGCAGGGGATCCGAACCAGCCGCTCCCCAAAGACCCCAAGGCGGCTCAGTTCACAGACCCTGATGGCGACGGAAAACCCGGCGTGACCGTTCAGATTAAGGCGAACCGATGGGTCAAAGGTCAGGTCTACCTGGCGCGCCGAGAGATCTTTGAGAACCACCTCATGCTGATGAGCGACGGCTCGATCCTCGGCTTCGTCAACGACCGCTCCGAACAGCTCGTCGCCGGCGCCTCGTCGTTCTTGTTCAACGAACAAGCCGACCCCAAACAGGTGGACGACGTCGGGCTCAACCCCATCGTCCTGACGCCGATCCCGGAGACGCTCACCGACTGCGATGAGCTGATGAGCCAGCGCCAACGCTGGTTCCCTGCGGCGCCGGCGTTTGGTGCTAAGCAGCCAGACAGCCGGGCGCGCTAGGGCGGGCAACCCCAGGCGACGGTGACGCGCATGACCGTATGCGCCGCTTGACCGGGAAGCCCCTGAATCGCGTGGTGACACCCCCCATCGGTCAGCTGGACGATGCTGATCTCGTTGGTCTGGTCGAGGCGATACTGGGCCACGGCGTTCGGTAGGCTGGCAGCAGCGACCTGCGGATTCCCGCAGCTGCAGTGCGGTCCCTGCTGGCTGCCCCACGTCGCAAATTGGTTGCCGTTGAGCCGAAAGCTCATGCCGTTGTTGTTGCAAGCGTGCCGGATACCGGCGGTCACCGTCACGCTCGTGGCGACGTGTCCGTCCGGGACCGGGTCGGCGAAGCCCATGGTCAACGCGCTGTTGCGGCCGTTTGCGACGCGGTACTCACCGGGTCCTGCGCAGCACGCATTGGAGCGCCACCCGCCAGCCGCCTGGCGGACGTCGAGGTCAATCGTCGTTGAGCCCGGCGCGCACTCGAGCTGGCACTGCGCATCGCAGCCGTCGCCGTCGACGTTGTTGCCGTCATCGCAGGTTTCGGCGCCCGCGCGCACGTGACCGTCGCCGCAGCGAGGCGCCGTGCAGTCGTTGAGGCAATCGTCGGTTTGCGCCGCGTTGCCGTCATCACAAGCCTCCACGCCAGCCTGCACAAACCCATCACCGCAGGAGGCTAAGACGCAGCTGTTCAGACAGCCATCGGTGGGGTCTTCGTTGCCGTCATCACAGGCCTCTTGCCCCTCCCGCACCACCCCGTCGCCGCAGCGTGCGCTGGCGCAGGTGTTAAGGCAGGCGTCGGTGTTGACCTGATTGCCGTCGTCACAAGCCTCGACGCCCGCCTGCAGCTGCCCGTCGCCGCAGCGCGCGGCGCGGCAATCGTTCAAACAGGCGTCATCTTGCGCCTGGTTTCCGTCGTCGCAGTCCTCTACGCCGGCGTGCACCACCCCGTCGCCGCACGCAGCGGCCGTGCAGTCGTTGCGGCAGCCGTCGGTCTCGACTTGGTTTCCGTCATCGCAGGCTTCCTCTCCTTCGCGTACGGCGCCGTCGCCGCAGGTCGCAAGCTGGCAGGTGTTGATGCACGCGTCGGTGTCCACACGGTTCCCGTCATCACAGGCTTCGACCCCCACATAGAGGATCCCGTCACCGCAGCGAGCGGCGGTGCAGTCGTTGAGGCACCCATCGGTCTGGACCTGGTTGCCGTCATCACAAGCCTCGAGCCCCTCGGCCACGACCCCATCGCCGCAGCGCTGGACGGTGCAGTCGTTACGGCAGCCGTCGCCGTCCACGCGGTTGCCGTCGTCGCAGGCTTCTCGCCCCTCCCACACCTGACCATCGCCGCAGCGAGCGACCCGGCAGGTGCTCAGGCAGGCGTCGGTGTCCACGTTGTTGCCGTCGTCGCACTCTTCGCCCTCATCGCGTAAAATCCGGTCCCCGCAGCGCGCCTGCTCGCAGCTGTTGGTGCAAGCGTCCGAGTTGACCCGATTGCCGTCATCACAGGCTTCGCCCTCGTCGGTGCGCCCGTTGCCACAGACCTCGCGCAAGCAGCGATCCGAGCAGCCGTCGCCGAGCTGCTGGTTGCCGTCGTCACACTCTTCAAATCCGTCCTGTTCAGGAGTGAGGTCGTTGCGCTGAATCCCGTCGCCGCAGACCGCGACCTCGCAGCGCGCCGTGCATCCGTCCCTCGGCTCGGTGTTGCCATCATCACAGACCTCGCGCCCCTCCCAGATCACGCCGTCACCGCACACCGCCGCAGCGCAGGTGCTCAAGCATCCGTCCGTGTCGACGTCGTTGCCGTCATCGCACAGCTCACCGTCTTGCACGACGCCATCACCGCAGCTCGCCGGGGCGCAGGCGTTGCAGCCATCGGTGGGGTCGTCGTTGCCGTCGTCGCACCCCTCACCAGGCCCCACGACGCCGTCACCGCAGCGCGCGACCTGACAGGTGGTCAGGCAGCCGTCCGTGTCGACCTCGTTGCCGTCGTCGCAGGCCTCAAAACCGACCTCGTCCGGTGACAAATCCGTGCGCACGATGCCGTCACCGCAGCGCGCCAGCGTGCAATCGCTGAGGCAGGCGTCTTCGTTCGCGACGTTGCCGTCATCGCACTGCTCAAAACCTAGCTCGCCCTCCGAGACGTCGGTGCGAACGATCCCATCGCCGCAGACGCCCACCCGGCAGCTGTTTGCGCAGCTGTCGGTGTCCACGTCGTTGCCGTCATCACAGACCTCATAGCCCTCATCCTCGGGCGTCAGGTCAGTGCGTGTCACGGCGTCGCCACAACGCGCCGTCTCGCAGGCGTTGCTGCAGGCGTCGGCGTTCTCCGAGTTGCCGTCATCGCACTGCTCACCCACCTCGACGGTGCCGTTCCCACAGCTCGCCTCGGTCTCGCGCACCACCACCTGCTCACCGCAAGAAAGCGTCAGCAAGAACAACCCAAACACCAACCCGCGGAGCATCACAATCGATCGCATAAGCCACCTCGCGTTCACGGCGTGAGCCTGAACGAAGCCGCTCCAATTGTCGAGGCGGCGCACCGCAGATCCCCCGCCTCAGAACTGCGCTACGCAGCCTCTCAAGCGCTGCTCGGCAAAGAGGCACCCGCGCCAAACACCCTTACACATCCTGACTATCGAAGGTTCCCTTCTCGGGCGCACTCGTCCAAGACAAGGTCACACCCGCTTCAGCGGCGACGAGGCTGACCATGCATGACGACACGACCCGCAGACGCTCTGCGGCGACCGCCCCGGGTCTCGGCAAACCCAACGAGCGCTCGGCGCAGGCGGAGGTGACCGAGAGCGTTATCACCGAGCATCTCGAAGGTTTCTCGATTTGCCTTGATGACCTCGACGAAGTCGACGCCGCCTCGGCTGTCACCAAGCCCAGCGCAGGACCTTCAGCGCACCAAGAGCTCCCGGCGCTCGGGAAGTACCGCGACCTCGGACCGCTCGGAAAAGGGGGCATGGGCGAGGTCCGTCGTATCCTGGACCCGGTCCTCAACCGCACCCTCGCCATGAAGATCATCCACCCGGATTCGCTGCGCAGCGAAGAGCTGGTGGCGCGCTTCGTCGAAGAGGTCCAGGTAGGGTCTCAGCTGCAGCACCCCAACATCATCCCGGTCCACGAGCTCGGCGTACTCGACGACGGGCGCGCCTACTTCACGATGAAAGAGATCAAGGGTCGTGAGTTCGCCGAAGCGATCAAAGCGGTCCATCAGGCTTCCAAAGACGGCCGCTGGCGCGCCAGCGAGGACGGCTGGACCTTTGCGCGCCTGATCGAGGTCTTCCGGCAGGTCTGTTCGGCGATGGCCTTTGTCCACTCACGCGGCGTGATCCACCGTGACCTAAAACCCGCCAACGTCATGATCGGTCGCTTCGACGAGGTCCTGATCGTCGATTGGGGTCTTGCGAAGGTGATCGGTCGCCCAGACGATGCGGTCGAAACCTTCGAATCGGTAACCACAGAACGCAGCGAGAACAAGGCGCTGCAGACCCGCATCGGCGCGGTCGCAGGTACGCCGAGCTACATGTCCCCGGAGCAGGCGGCGGGACAGATCGATGAGCTCGACGAGCGCAGCGACATCTATGCGCTCGGCGCCATCCTTTACCATATCCTCGCAGGGCGCCCGCCCTTTGAGGGGGACGGCGGTCAAAAAATCCTCCAGCCGGTGCTCGGCACCTCCCCAGCGACGCTGCGGCGACGGGTTGAGCTCGACTTCCAGCCCGGAAAAATTACCTTATCGGGGGACTTGGACTTCACCGGGCTCAGCGATCCACCGCTGCCAGACGAGCTCGTCGACGCCTGCGAGAAGGCGATGAGCCACGCCAAGGAGGACCGCTTCCAGAGCGCTCAAGAGTTGAGCCACGCGCTCAAGCAATGGATTGACGGCTCCAAGAAGCGCGAGCGCGCCAACGCCTGGGTCGATCGAGCCCGCGCAGCGGCCGATGAGACCGAGCTCACCAAGCGCAAAATCGCGGTGACTGAGTCGCGCGTTGAAGCGGCGAAGGAGGCGCTCCCAAAAGACGCTGAGATCGAGCAGAGGTTTGCGCTGTGGGACCTCGAGGAGGAGCTGATCGCGCTGCGCGATCACGTCACGGAGCTCGAGGGCGAGCGCCAGCGCGTGCTGCAGCGTGCGCTGATCGAGTGTCCGGACTCGAGGCCTGCGCTCGAAGAGCTAACGCTCGACTGCATCAAGCGCCACCAGCGCGCCGCGCATCAACGTGATCAAGGGGCGATGCGCGTGCTCGCCAACCAGGCGCTCAACTACCTGCAGTCGCTGCCCGAGGACTCCAAGGCGCGGCAAGATGGCGCCCGCTACTTCGCCGGTGAGGCGCAGGTCCGGGTGACCCTGCCAAGCGCAGCGACCGTCACGCTCGAGCGCTTCGAAGAGGTGCGAAAACGATTGGTCCCCCAACCCGTGGACTCAATCGAGGCGGCGACATTCGACCGTACGCTCCCCGTCGGGTCCTATCAGCTGCGGCTCGAGGCGCCAGGCTGTGATCCGGTCACCTATCCGTTCACTCTCGGATACGGCGCCGACTGGCCGACCAACCCGCCGCAGTACTTTGGCGCGCCGCGCACGCTAACGCTCCCCGAGGCGGGCGCGACCGGCGACGGTTTTTGCTACGTCCCAGAGGGCTGGTTCTCGGCCGGCGGCGACGACCTGGCGCCCAACGCCCTGCCGGGTGTGCGCGCCTGGGTCGACGGCTTCATCATGAGCGAGACGCCCATCACCCATGAACAGTACCTCGAGTTCATCAACGCGCTGGTCGAGTCCAGCGGACGCGACGAGGCGAGGCTGTGGCTCCCGCGCGAGCAAGCCGGCGCAGACGGCGAGATCGGTCGCTCCCTCTACACCTGGCGCGAGGACCACTACACCTACCTCGACGGGGTCGCTAAGCAGCGCCACCCGGTCACCAACATCACCTGGTATTGCGCCGTGGCGTACACTCGCTGGCGGTCGCAGGTCAGCGGCGAGCGCTGGCGTTTACCGCTTGAGCTCGAGTGGGAGAAGGCGGCGCGCGGGGTGGACGGTCGACGGTTTCCCTGGGGCGACCGATTCGACGCCGCCTTGTGCGTGATGATGGACAGCCACGCCGGCGAGCCGGAGATCCAAGCGGTGGATCATAACCCGTTTGACCAGAGCCTCTACGGGGTTCGGTGCATGGCGGGGAACACGCGCGAGTGGTGCCTCGATCGCTTCGACGCTGAGCGCTACGGGCTGGACCAAGGGCGCCTCCAGATGCCGACCGCAGATGAGCTCGCAGAGACCGGGTTTCGCAGCAGCCGTGGGGGAAGCTATGGCAACGGCGCCAACCGGACGCGCTGCGCCGATCGAGACTGGTGGTTCCCTCACCTAAGCTACGTCGGGCGGGGCTTTCGCATCGTGCGCAGTTACCCTCAGACGCCAGAGTCCGACGCCTTGCACGAGCGGATCGAGCGGGCATACGAGGCAGCGGCTCAGGCGCGCCGGGACCGCTACGCTAAGCGATGAAAAACGTGAGCCTAGCTCACATTTGAGACCCAGCCCACCGATCAGCCGGCGGTGATGGTCACGCGCCCGTCGCCTGAGTTGCCGCCGGTTGTGTTCTGCGGATCCTCGCCGCCGTTGAAAGAGCCTCCGCCGCCCGACCAGCCGTTGTTGTTGTCGGAGCCCCCACCAGAGTAACCGCCGGCGCCACCCGCGCCACCCCATCCGCCGCCTGCGCCGCCGCCAAAGCCGCCGAGTCGCGCAGCCGAGTTGCACGGCGGCGACATGTACATATTGGTCCACCCGCCGACGCCGCCGCGGGTGAAACTTTGCGGCGCGATGGCGTTCCCCGGCGAGCAGCTGCCGCGGTTGTCGTTGCTGATGCTCCCGTTCCCGCTAAAGCCCGCGCCGCCGCCGCCGCCATGGCTCGGACCGTGCGTCGTCGTCCCACCGCCGCCATTGGTGCCGCGGTTGTTCAGCTCGTTACCAGAGAAGCCGTTTCGGCCGTCTCGACCGACGTGCCCATCGGTGGTCTGCCGGCGCGTCCCCGAGCCCGGGTTTCGGCGTGACCCACCTCCGCCGGCGACGACCAGCGGCGTGTTCTCACCCGTGGCGACGAAGGTCCCGCCGCCGCCGCTTGCGGAGACCTCGTGTCGACCGCCGCGCTGACCCACGAGGATTTTGAGGACCTGCCCTTGAGTAAGGTTAAAGGTGCCCGCCATGACCGCGCCAAAGCCTTCATCGTTGTCCGCACCTTGGGCGCCGCGCGCCTCGATCCGGTAGCGACCGGTCGAGGGCACCGTCCAGCGCTGAACGCCGGCCGCTAAGGTCACCGCACCCTCGAGCGGCGTGTTGTTGTAGGCGTTGTTGCACTGCGTTTGCGACGGGCCCTCACGTCCGGTCTTGCCGCAGGTCGTAAAGACGCGTGGCGCCGTCGACTGGCAGGTGTTCGAGCACAGGTCGTCGTTCACCTGGTTTTGGTCGTCACAGTCTTCGACCCCGGCCTGGACGATGCCGTCACCGCAGCGCGCTGCGACGCAGGTGTTCAAGCATGCGTCGGTCTGGACTTCGTTGGCGTCATCGCAAGCCTCCACCCCCGCCTGGACAAAGCCATCGCCGCACGACGCGGCGCTGCAGTCGTTCAGGCACGCGTCGGTCTGTTCTTGGTTACCATCATCGCAACCCTCGACCCCCGCTTGGACAAAGCCATCACCGCAGGCTGCCACCACGCAGTCGTTCAGGCAGTCGTCGGTCTGGTCTTGGTTGGCGTCATCGCAGCCCTCAACCCCCTCTTGGACAACGCCGTCGCCGCAGGACGCAGCGCGGCAATCGTTACGGCAGGCGTCGGTCTGCACTTGGTTGGCGTCGTCGCAGTCTTCGACGCCCGCCTGGACAAAGCCGTCACCGCACGCAGCCGCCGTACAGTCATTGAGGCAGCCGTCGGTCTGATCGGCGTTGCCATCGTCGCAGCCCTCAACCCCTTCGCGCACCTGCCCGTCACCGCAGGTCGCTACGGTGCAGCTGTTCAAGCAGGCGTCGCTCTGGACCACGTTGCCGTCATCACAGGCTTCAAAGCCAGGGTCTCCCGGCTGCACGTCGATGCGGTGGATCCCATCGCCGCAGCGTGCGGCGGCGCAGCCGGCGGTGCAGGCGTCGCGGTTGTCTTGGTTGCCGTCGTCGCAGTCCTCAAACCCTTGGTAGACAAACCCATCGCCGCAGGATGCGGTGGTGCAGTCGTTGAGGCAGCCGTCGGTCTGGACGTTGTTCGCGTCATCGCAGGCCTCGCCGACCTCGCGCAGGATCCCGTCGCCGCAGCGCGCCGGCTCGCAGGCGTTGGTGCAGTCGTCGCGTGCGTTATCGTTGCCGTCATCACAGGTCTCGCCAGCGTCGACCCGGCCGTTCCCGCAGGCTTCCACCAGACAGGTCGCGTCGCAGCCATCACCCACCTCTTCGTTGCCGTCATCACAAGCCTCAAACCCCGGCTGACCGGCCTCGAGGTCAAGCCGTAAGACCCCGTCCCCGCAGCGCGCCACCACGCAGGCGGCGGTGCAGGCGTCGGTGTTGATGACGTTGCCGTCATCGCAGGCTTCACCTTCGTCGACCCGACCGTTCCCGCAGACCTCAAGGGCGCAGCCCGCCGAGCAGCCGTCGCCGCTCTCGAGGTTGCCGTCATCGCACTCTTCAAAGCCCTCGTCCTCTGGCGCGAGATCGCCGCGCCGGATGTCGTCCCCGCAGCGGGCGGCAGCGCAGGTGTTGGTGCAGGCGTCGGTCGGGTCGGCGTTGCCGTCATCGCAAGCCTCTCGCCCCTCCCAAACGACCGCGTCCCCACAAGACGCCGGCGCGCAGGTGCTCAAGCAGGCGTCGGTGTCCACGGCGTTGCCGTCATCGCAGCGCTCACCCTCTTGAAGCACGCCGTCACCGCAGCTTGCGGGCTGACAGGCGTTGCAACCATCCGTCGGGTCGTCGTTGCCGTCGTCGCAGCCCTCACCAGGCCCCACGACGCCGTCGCCGCAGCGCGCCACCACGCAATTGCTCAGACAGGTGTCCGCGTCGTCTTGGTTGCCGTCATCGCAGGCTTCATAGCCCTCGTCGCCTTCCTCGAGGTCCGAGCGAACGACCCCGTCGCCGCAGTACGCCTCGGTGCAGTCATTGAGGCAGGCGTCGGTGTCGACGTCGTTGCCGTCGTCGCAGGCTTCAAAGTTGACCTCACCCTCTGCGAGGTCGCGCCGCACCAAGCCGTCGCCGCAGACGTTCTCGAGGCAGGCGTTGGTGCAGCCGTCCTCGTCGCTGTCGTTGCCGTCGTCGCAGGCTTCGTAGCCCTCATCCGCCGGCGTCAGGTCGTTGCGCGTGGTGCCGTCGCCGCAGGTAGCAAACGTGCAGCCGATGGTGCAGCCGTCGGTGTTGACATCGTTGCCGTCATCGCAGGCTTCACCCGCCTCGACTTGACCGTTCCCGCAGCTCGCCTCGGTCTCGCGCACCACCACCTGCTCGCCGCACGACATGGTCAAAATGACCCCAAACAAACCCAGCTGGGCAAAGCCTGTCATCTTCTTCATCGGCACGCGTCCTCCGCCGTCAGGGTGGTGCATGACGGCGGAATTGTCGAGGCGCCCTCGCGCTCGAGCGAGCGAGCAGAGACATGCAAAACAGACCGACCGGCTTGTTCACGCTGCCATCCGAGCCTACGCTCAGCGCCTGTTGGAGACGCCCATGAGAACGCTGTTCACCCTGCTCACCGCCGCGCTCGTCGCCTGCGCCGACGCATCCCCCGAGCCAGCCGATGCAGGCGCGCGCGAAGGTGACGCCGGGGTGCGCGTCGAAGCCGGTGTAGTCGACACAGGTCAGCCCTTCGACGGCGGCGCGCTCGACACGGGCATGGTCGCGGCGGACGCGGCTGCCGAGGACACCGGTCAAGCCGAGCCAGACGCCGGCGAGCTGATGGACGCTGCAGGCAATCTAGACGCCAGCCCAGGGAGCGACGCCGCACCGAGCGCAGACGCAGGCGCCCCCGAGGACGCTGGCTCGCCCTGTCCTCCTGGGCATGAGCTCGACGACGAGGACGCGTGCAGCGTCTGCGCCCACGGTCACTTCGACCACGACGAGGACGCGCGCACGCCCTGCCAAGAGTGCACGGAGTGCACATCGGCTCAGGTCTCGGCCGGGCGCTGCTCGCCCACCAGCGAGCCGGTCTGCGCACCCTGCGCCGCGAACCCGATCGGCTTGGCGCCTCGAGTCCCCAACCCACCACCCGAAAACGGTTGCGGCGCGGCCGACCCGACCTGCGACCACCCCATCGACCTGCTCGTGCTCTACACGGACTCGATGCTCACGCTCATCGGCGGCGACGTCGCCAACTTTGAGGCGATGACCCACTACTGGGTCAACCTCGCCAACCAAGGCATGGCGCTGAGCATGCTGCCACCCAACATGCGCTACCGCATCGCCGGCATGGCGCGCTTGCCCTACGCCGAACGAGACAACCTCAAGTCGGACCTCGTCTGGCTCAAGAACAGCCCATTTTACCAGGAGCTGCGGCGCAGCTTTGCTGCGGACATGGCGGTCGTCTTTAGCGGCACGCAGGGCTTTGGCGGCTACGCGTACTCAAGCCAAGGTCGGGGAGCCAACCTCGACGATCGAGGCATCGCCATGATCGACGGACACTACTTCACGACTCAGTTTGCGACCTGCGCCAACGCCTACCTCACGCCGGCGCATGAGCTCGGACACCTGCTCGGCTGCAACCACCTCGGCTCCTCGATGATCGGCGCCAGCGGAAGCAACTACGGCTACCACAACCAAGAGGTACACCTGCGCCGCAACGAAGCCTTCGGCCTGCCGGTGAGCCAACACAACCAGAAGCTCTACACGCTCATGAGCTACGCGGTGTACAAAAACGAGCGCAACCGAACCACGCCTTGCCTGGACTGCAAACAGCTGCCGCTCTACTCGTCGACCGACCTGTGGTGGTTCTTCGCCCAGCACGATCCGCTCTACGGCAGCTGCCTCTTAGTCAACGAGGACAATCCCGAGGCGCTGCAGCTGCACTGCGGCGGCGACGACGCGTGGCGCCTGGTCGACGGCGAGTGGGAGCCCCACCCGGACGCGCTGGTCACCTTGAGCGCCGAGCAGCTGCTGGCGCGCGCCCTGCCGATGGGGATGGACCGTCCAAGCTACGAGGACCCGGACAACCCAGGGCAGGTGATCCAGCGAGAATACAGCGCCCGGAACCGGGACGAGGTGGCGCTGAACTGGTTTGATCGAGCAAACAACGAACGCCCCCTGGCGGCGGCGAACACCTGCGCCGCAGACTGTCAGGCGCAGAATCGGATCCGCTGCGCCATCGGCCGCGCCACCTGCGGCGAGTGCCTGCCCGATCACTACGACCACGCCGGTCAGTGTCTGCCACGCGTGGCGGCACAGCGCGGCGCGCCCTTGCACGACGGCGTCTACGGTCCGAGCGGCGTGGGGACGCAGCCTGGTCAGGACCCGGTGGTGATCACCATGAACTTAGACCAAACGCGCGACCTTGTGGCGGTGGATTTGTTCTTTGCGACCCAAAACGGCGAGGGTCAGCGCGACTTTGGCTGGGCGAGCTTTGGACCCAACGTCTGGAGCGCCAACCCGGCGCCACCGCATGCCTTTGAGCTGATTGCACTGCACGCCAACGGCAAAGAAACGCCGCTGGCGACCCAGCTGACGCCCGGCGTCCTGCTCCAACACGTGGCGCCGCAAGATGACCACTCCCTGACCTACCGCTGGACCACCCAAGAACCGGTGACCGACGTGCGCGCCGTGCGGCTGGTGATCCAGTCACCACCGCCCGAGCCCGGTGATGACCCCTACGGGCTCACCGTCGACGAGGTGCGCCTGTTTGGCCTGACCGCGCCGTGAGCTAAGCTAACGCGCAGGCACGCTCAGCTGCGTGCGGGCGACTCGGCGCTCGCCCTTGCAGCGCGCGCTCGAAAAGTACGACACCGTGACCTCGAGCTCACCGGTCACAGGCGCTGAGCGGATCACCTTGACGCGCGCCGGCGCCGTCGTCCCCGTCCAGTGCCGCTTCCTCGCCACCGAGACAAAATCGGCAGGCGGCGCCCGCTCGGGCTCTAGGTAATAAGCCGTCAGTTTTGCTTCGAGCGTCCCCGGCAGCGGCACGCACTCAAGGACATCGCAGCCCTCATCGCCGCCCGGGTACACAAAAGTGTCGTCCAGATAATACCCTTGATTGGGCGTGACATAGTCTTGGGCGCTCAGGGTAAAGGCTGGCTGAACCGACCCCGCTCGCCTCGCCGCAAGCGCCAGCGGACCTCCGGTGCAGGTCCGGTAATAGGCGCGCCCAGGCGGCTCAACCCGCGCCACGACGGCGTCGCCTCTCTGCGCCGCAAAAACCGCCAAAGGTGTCCCGAACCCGCAGTGTGCCATAGCCATCATCGGCAGCAGCGCCAGCTTCATGATGCCTCACACCAAACCGAGCCTTAGCTTGATGCATCGCCCTTGGGATGGAAAGCCCTACCCGGCGCGCTCATCCGTTGGTGGTTGTTCGGTAGGCCGCGAGTGAGGCGAAAACATAAATCCGAGCATGACGGCTTTCTATGACAAAAGAGGCACCCTATGCGGGCGCCTTGAGCTTCGTACTACGTGGTGAGCGAGCGAGCGGCGACGAACTCGCCCAACCCATCACCAAGCCGGCGGGGCACCCCAAAGCACCCCGCCGACCGTTGTGATCACATCAGGTGATGCTAGTCAGCATCCTCAGCTGCCGAGGCGCCGGCATCGTGTGATGAGGTCGCCGCAGCCCAGATGACCGCACCAAAGGCGATCTTGTTGACGAAGTCAGCGAGGTTGTAGATCAGGTTCATCGACGCATCGCCGCCCTCGCCTGCGCCAAGCACATAGCCGATCGGGTAAATGGCCCAACCAACAGAGACGATCCACTTCAGCGCGTTGAACGCTGCCTTACTCGCTGCCGTGCCGTTGGCTGCATTGATCTTACTCGCCTCGCCAGCGAAGATTTCGTAGAGAATATACAACCAGCCAGCCATGCCGATGATGAACGCAGGCCAGTACGCCATGGTGCCTACCTCGCCCACGAATCCAAAGATCAACATCACGAGCGACGCAACGAGCAGCTTCCAGAAGAGGGCGGCGCGCACCGTAGTGATCGCTGCCAGGATCAGATAGAACTCAACAATTTGGAGCGGCACCGTCAGGAGCCAGTCCACATAGCGCAAGACGACAGGCGACTTGCCGGTCTCGACCCAGACCCCCCGCATGTAAAAGTAGTGGATGGCAGCGATGCCTGTCACCATGGCGGCGACGGACAACGACGTCTTCCATTTCCCGACGGCTCGGTCCCGCTCCACGGTGAAAAAGTAAGTCGCAGCAACCATCGCTGCGGAGATGATCCAAAACGATACACCTACAAAATCTGACGGATCGAGCATTGCGTGCCTCCTAGCTGTTTAGCGTTTCTCTATCCACTGCACTAAGGACGATCGTCCGAGTGACCTTGGGGCGCACTAAACGACCTCCGGCAACACGTAAATCGACCAAATCGCACATCTGCTTAAGTCGATTTTTCGTTCATCGCAACCATTAATGGGCGAAAAAAGCGATTATTTGTAAAATTATTTAGTTATAAGCGACCAAAACAACCAATCGTCACTTATTTTTCGACCAAAAATCGCCCACAAAACTAGCGCTCTCGTGCACCCGAGCGGCGCTTACCCAAAGGCGCATACCTCGCTCGGCCAGCGTCGCTTATCAGCCGCACAAGGGCGATAGACATCGCTGAGGGCCTCGCGCGGACTTCTAGAAACCCTCGATTCGTCGGGGGGCGGTGGAATCCGCCGTGTCGCCATGACCCAAAAGCCCGGTGGCCCCCTGCCCCCACGAAAAGGTCCCTTGATCCATGGTGGTCGCCATCATGTGGTATCCGGTCGCGCCGCGCCCGAGACGGATCACGTTCAGCAAGCCGCGCACACGCGTCGGTGAGGACCGGTCGGTCGTCGTCCCGTCGCCCAGCTGCCCGCTTCGGTTCAAGCCCAGGCACCAGACCGTGCGGTCGGCGCGCAAAACGCAGGTCTTGTAATGCCCAGGCACCGCCACCTCGAGGGCGTCGTCAATCCCTCGCATCAGCACCGGGACGCTGCGGTTACGGCGCGAGCCATCGCCCAGCATCCCCGCAAAATTGCGCCCCCAACACCAAACGGTTCGCGCCGCGGTCACACCACAAGCGGCGAGCTGTCCCGCGGCGACATCAACGAACGCAACCTCGGTCTGAACACGCACAGGTTCGGCTCGGTCGGTGGTGCTTCCATCGCCCAAGTTGCCGTACTGATTACGCCCCCAGCACCACGTCTCGCCGGCTTGGTTTCGGACGCAGCCATAACCGAGCCCCGTCTCAAGCTCGATGACATCATCGAGCCCGTTGACCCGAACCGGGCTGGAGCGGTGAACCGTGGTGCCGTCACCAAGCCCCCCTCGCTCATTCGAGCCCCAACACCAGACGGAGCCATCCACCAAGCGTGCGCAGGTTCCATGGCTCTGAGCGGAGAGCCCGACCACATTCGACAAAGCCGCCACGCGCACCGGACGATCCCGTGGATCCGTCGTCCCGTCGCCGACCTGCCCCTCCTCGTTGTAACCCCAACACCAGACCGAGCGGTCACGCCGGAGCGCGCAGACGTGACGATGCCCGGTCGCAATTTGGGTCACCTCATCCAGCTCGAGCGCCGCCGTCGGCGTCCGCCTCGAGGTCGTCGTCCCATCGCCGACCTGACCGTAAAAATTAGGCCCCATGCAGTGCGGAACTCCGGCGCGCACGACGCACGAGACCTCGCCCCCGAGCCCGAGCGTGCGCGCCGGGACCTCGCAGGTGGTGTCGCAGCCGTCGCCGTCTTCGTCGTTGCCGTCGTCGCAGGTCTCCTCGCCGTCTCGAATGTGTCCGTCCCCGCAGCGCGCAGCGCGGCAGTCGTTCAAACACCCATCGGTCTGGACCGCGTTGCCGTCATCACAGGCCTCGATCGCCTCGCCCGAGGTTCTCAAAATCCCATCGCCGCAGCGAGCGAGCGCGCAGCCGTTGGTGCAGTCATCGGTGTTGCTTCGGTTGCCGTCGTCGCAGGCCTCAGAGCCCATCACGCCTTCGGCGAGATCCGTGCGCAGGATACCATCACCGCAGGTCGCGACGGCGCAACTGTTCGTGCATCCATCGCCGGCTTCTGCGTTGCCGTCATCACAGGCTTCATAGCCCTCATCGCCCGCAGCAAGGTCTGCGCGCACGATGCCATCACCGCAGATCGCGACCGCGCAGCGGTTGGTGCATCCATCGCCTTCTTCCGCGTTGCCGTCATCACAGGCCTCACCCGCCTCGATGTCGCCGTTGCCGCAGCGCGCCGCGGTCTCGGGAGCGACCGTCTGCTCACCGCAGGCCACGCAGACCGCAACCGCAAGGGCACCCAGACGCCGAATAAGCTGCATCACTCGCCTCCACCGAGGCGGCAAAATGGCCTCAAGGCGAGAATTTGTCGAGACAGCTTACCGCTCGGATCAGGCGCTTTGGCGGGGCATCAGCCTGAGGTGAAAAAACAGAAGAAGGCGATGAACTCGGTCGGTCGGGGCGTGATGAGTCCCCTCCGAGCGGGTAGTCAGCGCAGCCTGACATCGTCTCTTTTCAGATTGTCAGCCACGCAGCATTTTTCTTCGCTCAAAGCGCTCTATAGCGTCAATTTTTGGGCGTCGATGACGACCTGAGTATGCAACTCGTTGGGGTCACCGTTCGGGTCTTCATACAGACCGGCAGCGGCGGTGATGGCGACGGGTTCGCCTGGCGCACGCATACACAACTCCACGTGATTGTCGTTGTCGAAGGCGTCCGCAAGGCGCGTCGCAACCCGAACTTCGCCGTTTGCATACTCCACCGTGGTCCCGAGGCGATGCGACTCGTCGAGGTCTGCTCCCCCAGGACCTGAAACGCCCCCCTCCCACGTGGTTTTGATGATGTGATCCGTATCGGCAGGGCATTCATCGGTGCCCCCCGTCGGGAGCTCAGAGATGAGGTAGTGCTCCGCCAAGACGATGGAGGGCCCCGCAGCGAGCGGCACCACCGTTTCGGTCAAGGCCCCCTGCGCATCGACACCCTCGTCGGTCAACAGGGTGCCCACGATCTCGACGCCAACCGGAGGATCCTCCTCGCTGGCAAACTCCCCAACGAGGAGGATCGTCCTTCGCTCTTCCGCCTCGTTCGCAGGCGCGAGCGTGGCGCAGCCAACCGGGCTCTGCGCTCCAGAGGCGCGGCGCACGGCAAACACAGAAGGGTCGAGCAATGCGGGCAGGGGGATTCGCCGATCAAGCACGATCGGCATGCCATCTTGCAGACCGGACAATCCACATCCGAAAAGGAAGCCAGGGATACGGCTGTCCAGCCCCATAAATGCCGACAGGATACGGACGCGCTCAACCCCTGCGTCGGTGGCGGCGCCTCCGTCGACCGCAGAACCGGTATCCCGGGCGGTGGTTTCGTCACCCTCTCCGTGGCACGCGGTTAGCAGCGCCCAGGTCACCAGACCGATCACCCAAGCTGAGCTCTTCAACGCCATCCCCATTCTCTCGCAAAGCAGTACACCAACCCCAACAACACCGCTTGGGGTCTTTACAGTTCGCAACAAAACTCACGCACCGGAGGGCGCTCAAAACCCCGTCAAACGAAAATCTCCCGCCCTGCGGCGAGGCATTTGGAGCGGACGGTCAGCTTGGACTCGCTGAGCCCGAGAGGTCACCTCCCCAAACGCGGTGGCGGTGTTGACGCCATGGATCACTCCTCAGTACGTTTCCCGCCCTGTTCCGGAGGATCCCACATGCGCTCGTTCGCCACCATCGCCCTCATGGCGCTATCGCTCGCCTCAGGGTGTAACCCAGTCGATCCAGTCGCCGCCGATCCCTGCCCCAACGCAACCGAGTGCGGGGGTGCTTGCGTTGATACCAGCAACGACGCGGCGCACTGCGGCGCTTGTGGCGTGACCTGTGCGGACGGTGAGCTCTGCCTGGAGGGAGCGTGCTCGATCCCCTGCCTCGGCGGAACCAGCCTGTGCGAAGATCAGTGCATCCGCCTCGACAATGACCCGAGTCATTGCGGCGCCTGCGACAACACCTGCGCCGATGGCGAATCGTGTCAGGCGGGTCAGTGCACCCTGAACTGCGTGGGTGGGAGCACGAACTGCGGGGGTGCGTGCGTGACGCTCAACAACGACCCAAGCCATTGTGGCGGCTGCGACACCGCATGCGCTGACGGCGAGGTGTGCCAGGAGGGTCAATGCGCTTTGACCTGCGTGGGGGGGAGCACGAATTGCGGCGGCGCCTGCGTCAACACCAGCAACGACGAGCTCCACTGCGGCGGCTGCGGCGTCGTCTGTGGGGCTGAAGAGGTCTGCCAAGGCGGTCAGTGTGCGCTCGAGTGCGTCGGTGGCACCAGCGACTGCGGCGGTGAGTGCGTCAACACCGGCAACGATGTGAGCCACTGCGGCGCCTGCGGGAACACCTGCGCTGAGGGGATGGTCTGCCAAGCAGGTGAATGCGCTCTAGAGTGTGTTGGCGGCTCGACCGATTGCGGCGGCTCATGTGTGCAAACGGCGACCGATGCGTCGAACTGCGGCGGCTGCGGACAGGTCTGCGCCGAAGGCGAGGTCTGCGCCGAGGGACAGTGCGGGCTGGTCTGCGGTGGCAGCAGCACCAACTGCGGCGGTCTGTGCGTCAATACGGCGAACGATCCGGCGCACTGCGGCGGCTGCGACACCGTGTGTCCTGGAGATCAGCAATGCATCAACGGGGGCTGCGCGCTGGAATGTGGAGCGGCGACCCCTTGTGGACAGCTCTGCGTCGACACCCACGTAGACCGTAACAACTGCGGCGGATGTGGTCAGGCCTGCGCGCAAGGTGAGCAGTGCGTCGCGGGCGTCTGCGAAGCCGAGCAAAACGAGCCGGTCACCATCGGGAACAGTGAGCGTCCGAACAGCTGCAACGGGTCAGCTGATTTCTCGGTCCATCTGACGGGTGTCACGCTCAACGCACCGGCGACGGTCACGCACATCGGGGTGTGGACAGGCGGCGCCAACAATCAAGCCAAGTGCTACATCGTCGCCGAGGCGCGAGAAGGGGTTCTGGGTCAAACCTTGGCGTACAGTCAGCTGGCTGCATTTCCTGCCGGGGCGACCGAGGCGGAGCTCGTCAACCCGGTGCAGCTACCGGTCGGTCGTTACTGGGTCGGCTGTCATTGGAACCGCGGACGGAACAACCTGTGCCTTGATTTCGGCGTCCCAAATCAACCCTATTTCTGGAAAGGCGACGTCAACGACATGGGCAATGGACCGATCGACTGGAGCCAGCGAGGATTGATCTGGCGACCAAATGGTAACTTTAGGTTTGGATTCTATCTGGTCAACCGCTAGCTCCGTGACGGCTTGACCGGCTCCCTCGGGGACGAACGTCACCATGCGCCCGCAAGTCCACTCGGGATCGTGACCGAACCGTCTCGCGCACACTCAAACGAAAAAGCCTCGCCCTGCGGCGAGGCTTTGGTTTGGCTGCCCAGCAGGGACTCGAAATATCGTATTAAGTGACTGTTTTAGCTTTTTTCTAGAACCAGGCAAGGTCTGAGTTACTGTCAAAGTGACTGTCAGATTGCGCAGCGAGGGCGGTGAGGTCACCCCATTGGGTGAGCCCCCAACCCCAATTTTTTGGCCGCCCCCCCCGAGGGTGCGGCAGCCGAGGTCCTCGGGGAGCGAATAACCCCAACCACAACGACTCGAACCGGCGGGGTAGTAGTCGCGGTAGCTAGCGTT
>JAYZBQ010000079.1:0-25697 GCA_036338695.1 Myxococcota bacterium | reverse complement strand
GCGCGCAGCGCGGTCACGTGGTAGCACCTGCCCCAGTGCGTCCAGCCCTTGCAGGTGCAGCTGACGTCGGAGCCGTCGGCCTCGCGGCCGCTCAGCTCGTAGGTGTTGCCGGTGTCGCCCGCGATGCGCATGACCATGAGGCCATCGGCGCGCACGGTGAAGCGGAGCGGGCTGTTGATGTCGGTGATTTGCGTGGTGTTCTCGTTGCTCATGATGAAAACATAAGGCCGAAACGCCGATTTGATTAGACCTCCAAATTGCAAAACACTTGTGCCCCGGCGGGACAATCCCACCAGGGCACAGAGGTATCAGGGCTGCTCCAGCCTCAGGATCTCCTGACTCGCGAGATGGAGCAGGGTACCGAGGGCGTATGGCTCCGCGGTGACCTGATGCGTGCGGCCATACCTGTCATGTATGACCGCACGCCAGAGCTGCCCGTCGCGTCCCACCTGTATCTGGTAGTTACGCGATGGCCGCTCACTTTCAGAATGGGGCATCGCTCCGGTGCTGCTCAGCGGGAGCGCTGTTGAGCCACGCGAGGATCTGCGGCTGGTCGCACCTCACATCCACGAACCAGCGCTTGCCCTCCGCGAGCGACCTCAACCAGTCCGTGAGCTTGATCATCGGGTACTTGCTGGTGTCACCGCCCTCGTCAGACTTCTCGGCGATGCTGATGGAGATGCGATTGCTCATGCGCTGATTGCGCCACGCGGTGAGGATGTCGAACCGCTCCTCTGTGTTTTCTTTGTTTGTGATCGATACGCTGAATAGAGGTCCTGCCATTGTTCTGCCTTTCGTTACTCGCTACTACGTGGACCGTGAGCCACCGTGGCTCAGGAACGACTGGTGTCCTGGATGGTGTACGCCTCGGGCTCCGCCTGGGCGGCCGTCGGGCGGGTGTGTGCGCCGCCCCCGAGCGCCTTCTCACGCGCTACCCATGCGCTCATGAGCTGGCCATAGCTGCCGGACAAATCATCCTGCAGGCTCTTGATCGCCCCCTTGAGGATGTCGTCTCCATAGAGCTCGGCAAGCGTGCGCTTCGATGCGATGGAGTCGGCCAGCGCTTTGTGCCTGGCGTCGACGGGAGCAGCCTTTGAGCCCCCGTTGACCGGGCGTGTGGGCTTGGTGCCCACGCCCGGCCTGGGCGTCGCTGGTGCGGTCTCTGGCGTGTCCTGCGGAGGCACGTCCTCCCCAGCATAGATGTAGTGGCCGAGGCCAAAGAGGGCCAAACACTTGGTCATGGCTCGCTGACGACAGTCATTGATCTGGCGGGCGGTCGGCTGCGAGACCGCCTTGTGTCGATGGTCCATGACCGGCAGCGACATCTCGCGGCGGAGTCCTTCGATCTCAATCGAGCAGAAGACAGCGCAGGTCCCATCCTCGTACGTCATCACATCGCGCTCGCCGAACCGCTCATAGGTGAGCAGCGCGTCGGGGTAGTGCTCCATCAGCACGCCCCACGCCCACGCCCAGCTCAGATACGAGAGCCCGTTACGCTTCTGGACGCGCTTACTGACGTCGATCCCCGACAGGGTTTTCCATATCTCCGCCGCTTTCTTCCGTCGTTGCTCTGGTGTCATTCTCATCGCCTCCTAGTCCATGGCGTTTCTCAGCCAGGGTCAGTACCCGTTTGATTCCCGCGGCCGCTGCGCGGGAGAAGTTCACGCCCGGGTCGACCTGGGCGATGCGGCGCATCCGCTTACGGTGATCGTCAGGGATGTATATCGTCACGTACGCCATCGAACTCCTCCCAGAACTGCGCCACCTGCTCACCGAGGTAGTCGCAGAAGTCATGGTCACGCATGCAGACCCACGCTCGAAGGTCCATGCCGCCGATGTTGGTCACGAGCATCGACCACTGCGGGCCAGCGCGCCTGGAGCCGAGCACCGCGAGCTGCATCTGTACCTGATACGCATGCTGATACGGGATGCCCCATGTCTCGTGATGCGCCTCGGGTCCGCGCTCGAACAACATCTTCGGATCTCGCTCGCCGCCCTTCGGTTTGAATATCGCCCGCTGGCGCTTCATTTTGACCTCGACGAGCCCCGGACCGTATTCCTGACCGAGGCGGTAGACCTCGCGGCGCAGCGGCGCTAACCACCCCGTGTCGCGCTCGTCACGACCGTCGAGAAACTCCGGGTGAGCCTCGATCTCCCACATGGGATCGGGCAGACACCAGCCGTCGATGGTCGCTCCCATGCGTGGATAGACCAGCGACTCATACATGTGATTCACGCGGACCATCGGCACCCCGATGATGTGACCCGCATCCGCGAGAATGCGCGGCTCACAGCGTGAGCCCCAAGCCATCGCCGTGTTTACCGCCAGCTCCTGGCGCTCTCGAAATTTGCGCAGCAGCGCGGCCCGCTCACTGAGTCCCCAGTCGGCTGCGTCGCGGCGGTGGTACTGGCATTGACCCAGCAGCGCAGACGCCCACGAGGCTGTCAGGTTCTCCCAGCGGCGGGCCTTCCACGCCTCGGTGTCCTCGCCCGCGTCGCCTGCGTATAGGCACGCCTGCGGGTCCACGCCCGCCATGGGGTCAATCCCGACCCGCTCCATCCCATCACTCATGGTGCCCCCTCGTTGCTCATGTGTTGACAGCCAGAGTGATATACATATATGGCCATTACAGCAAGGGGGAAAATCGTAATGCAGACATTAGCCGACCTCGTACATGAGGCCATGGGCTCGGGATTGCTCCAGCCGAATCCACCTCAATGGATGAAGCTGGGCTTGCCCGAGATTGATCGAGCGATGGGAGGAGCGGGCATTCAGCCCGGGACGGTGGGCATCCTCGGAGGCGGAACAGGCTCCTGCAAATCCACGCTGGCCATGCACATGGCCCTGAACTCTGACGACCAATGGGGCGTCGTGAGCCTCGAAGACAACGCGGCTCAGCTCGGGCTGCGGGCCGTGGCCATGGCAGCGCGGATCGACTCGCGGCGGTTGCTGCGCGGGACGATGGGACTGGAGCTCGACAGCTCGGTGAGCGAGCTGCTCGATCGTCAGTTTCCGTTGTTCGAGTGTCCGACCGATGCCACCCAGGAGGAGGCGCTGGTCTGCTGTCGTCGCCTGGCGCAGGCCGGGTGCAAGGTGATCATTTTGGACTATCTCACCAAGGTTCGATCAGACCCCGGAGCGGACCGACGCAGCGACATACAGCGGCTCTGGGCTGGCCTGCAGCGCTGCGCAGTCGATGAGCAGGTCGCTGTGATCGCTGTCACCCAGCTCAACCGCTCCAGCCAGCGAGGGGAGCCATCACTGCAGTCGCCGAGCGAGTCGAGTTCCATTGAGGTCGAGGCGCGCTTTGCGCTCATGGCCTGGACTGCGCCCGATGAGCTGAGAGAAGACACGCAGGTGATCAGCGTCAAGCTCGCCAAGAACATCTGGGGTGGGGTAGGGACCTGCGACCGCTTCGTTCGCTCGGGGGCGAACCTCGTACATGAGTCAGAGTGTGGGTATGGCCTCTCACCCAAGGAATACAGCGATGACCGACCACGCTAAAGTAGGACGCAGGAGCCGCCAGAAGGGCGCTCAGGGCGAGCGCGACGTTGCCAATGAGCTCAAGCCTGTTTACCCGCACGCAGCCCGGGGCGGGCTGCTCCAGACGCAGTACGGACGCGGCTCGAATGCCTGCGACGTCGAGCACACGCCATGGTGGGTCGAGGTCAAGCGAGGAGCGCGGCCGAACATTCAAGGGGCGTTCGAGCAGGCCACGAGCGAGACCGACGGGAGGCCGCCGCTGGTGGTGTCACGCAAGGATCGGAGCGTGTGGCTGGCGACGATGAGCCTGGAGCGGTTCATTCATCTGGTCAGGATAATTCAGGAGTACCAGAAGGCTCTCGATCCAGAATTTCAGATAGTAGCGGCGGAGTCTGGTCACCCAGCATCAAACGATACTGACTCGTCATCAACTCCCGAAGCTGGCGACGCTGACGATCCGTGAGCCCGGCCCACACGTCCTCGGTCTGAATGCCGCGGGAGAACACGAGCTGCGGGTTACGCGTGGTGTGACCCCTGCTCGTGTGGCTCCAGACGTCGAAGCGGGGCCCGAGGTGGGCTGCTAGCTCTCGGGCGAACCATTGGCCCGTCGAGCAGCAATAGAGGATGATGGTGGCGCGGTCGGTGCAGCTCTTGATCCCCTCGGCCAGACACTCCGCGCCCGTCTTACCCGTGAAGCCCAGCTCAATGCCCGAGCGCCAGCCGTGGCAGAAGAAGGCCAGCTGTGACGCCTGGCGGTTCTCGCGGCTCCAGAGCTCGGCCAGCACCAGATCACGAAGCTGGCCTTTGCTGCGCGACTCGGGGTCGAGCAGCACGGCGTGACCATTGTTCATCTCGCACCATCGATGCGCCTCCGGGATGAATGCGCCGCTCGCATCTTTTTTGCCTGGGCTATTGGTGCCCCTCACGAAGGCTAGGGCAGGTCGTCCGGGTGCGGCGGCTGGTTCGGCCGGGTCAGCGGGAGCTTGAGCTTGCGGTGGCTGTCCAGTGGCTGCAGGACGCTCAGCCGCGCTAGCGTCTGCTGGATCTTCAGCAGCGCGGCGTCGTCTTTTGGGGTGGGCGTCAGCCTGGTGATGAAGCTCGCCGCAGCCACGAGCGCGCCCGCTGCGGCCACGAGCTCACCCCAGTGATTGAGCAGCCAGCTCATCGCCCCGAGCTCCGCCAGATGCGCAGCGCGCTCGGGCCAGTGTTCTGGACGTAGGACATATACTGGATGGGGATGCGGGCGTTTCCCTCGCCATGGACAAAGAGCTGCGAGAGGTCGAAGCGCACGGTGGTGCCGCCTGGAATGTAAAGCGGAGCTTCGGGATCGGGGACCGGGTTGGGCCCTGGCAGCGTGACGCCCGTACTCAAAGGGTCGATGAATCCGGGGTCGCCTGCGAGCTGCGGGCTCACCGGCTCGGTGCGCGACCCGAAGAACCGCACCCATGCCCCATTCAGCACCGGCGCACCGACCGATTGAATGCTGATGAAATTCGTCAGCATGGTGTGCGCCCCATCCGGGGGCTGGCCCGTTATATCCATGGGTGCGCCCGGAATGTAAAAGACGTTTACCTGCGCCTCACACTCTAGCGAGTACATCGCTATGGGCGGTCTGATTTGCTGGGCCTTGTCTACGTTTGCGCTGCTCATGCGTCCGCCTCCAATCGATCACTGATGGTCTGATATCTACCTGAGCTGCTGCGCGAGGCTGCGGGCATGCGTGCCGCAGCCTGCGCCGCTCGACGTTCGTTGAGCCCGAGCGCCTGGGCTTGCTCGGGTGTCTGCGCCCCAGCGTAGTTCTGCTGGAAGCTCAGCAGCGCGGGGCCGGTCATCAGGTTATCGCCCGGTATGCCCATCATAAGCCCGACCTGTATCCGCGTGGTAAAGGGCACGTCCGTGGACTTCTGCATCTGCTCGCTAACGCCGATTGCCATGTCTGCAAATAGGTTGGGATACACCCACTGTACCGCCTCTGCGGTCTCGGTGCGCAGGCGTCCCGCGCCGAGGTCATCGAGCAGCACAAGCGGATCCTCGACCGCCCGATAGGTGAGCAGGAACGAATCAACCTGGCCCGCGCTTGCGGGCTGCTCTTTCCCTGTGATGGGATCGTAAACCTGCTGCGGGAGCTCGCGGGCAAGGTAGGTCAGCGCCCGAGCGCCTTGAAGCTGCATCGCCTCGCCGAGTCCAGGGTCGAGCGCGGTAGCGCTGCGGGTCGCCTGGGCGAGCTGGGCAATCGTCAGATCCATTTGCTGCATCTGTCCGCGGATCGCCTCGGAGATCTTCGCGTAGGTCTCGCCCTTCGCGCTCGGGGTCATGCGATCGATCTCGTTGGGGTCCGGCGCGCCCGTGCCACGCGTGACCGCTGCGCCGAGCAGGTGAGGCTTATTCGCTAGCTTGGCATACTCGAAGGCTCGCGAGGCTCGGCCCATGGCTCCAGCGAACCGCTGCTTTGCCTGGGTCACTGCTCCCACCACGAAGCTGCGGGCCGTCTCTGATTGGGCGATGCGCTTGCCTACGCCATAGATCGCCCCGAGCGTCGGGTCGATGGCGATCGCTGCCATGGTCGGAATGTCACCGCTCGCCACGTCCTGGGCTACGTCATAGAGTTTCTTGACGGTCACGCGGTATCCCGAGGGCTCACCGACTGGGGTGGGCTTTCGGTACTGCGCCCGGTAGGCGTCATCGACCACGCCGCGAGTCTTGAGCTGCGGGATAACCTTTTCGCCGGTTTTGTTCAGCTGCTTGAGGGCTGGAGCGATGCGCTCCGCTGCCTCGGGTGCCGCTTCGGCATACGTGCCCAGCGCGGTGCGGTAGCTGTCGAGGCCGTCCGCCACGTCCTGCAAGCTGCCGTTCTCGCCAGTGCTCACGAGCTCATCCCATTTGGCCCGGTCAAACTTACCGCCTCGCCCGATGAGCCCTGCAGCGGCCTCACCCTCTGCGCCTGCCACGCCGAAGAGCCTGGCCTGTGCGCCCTCGACCTCCTGCAGCGCGGCGACCTCGGTCCTGATCTTCTCACCGAAGGAACCAAACGCGCCGGGCTCAGTCCCGCGTCCTAGCTGGGCTTTGCGCAGGCCATCGAGCAGGCTCGATGCGGTCTGCTTGCTCACGTCATCAGCGGCGGTGGATGCGCCTGCGACCTTGCGCAGCGCCTCACCCGCCTGGTCGAACGCGTGGAAGGCTGCGCCGAGGTTACGCGCTGCAACGCGTGACCCTTCCTGGGGACCATCAAAAGGCCCGCGCCTTTTCTTCGGTTGCTTGACGCTCTCGCCAGGAGCACGCGCACCCTTGCCTCGGGGCTGTGTGGGGTAAAGCTCCTCAAGCTGCTTGCGGATCTCATCCGCTGCGTTTGCAAGGGCGGTCCCTGCGGGCGCTTCCTTGAGCGCTGCAAAGATCCGCGCCTTCTGCTCGGCGAAGGACTCACGAGCTCTATTGAGCGTGTCTTCAGAGAACTTCCACCGGACCGCCTTGTCAACGTCACGCCCGGCCACGCCGTTATGCTTGAGCAGGGCTTGCCCGCGCTTCGTGTGAGCGGTGCCCGCCGTCCCCTCGATGCCCTTCATGAGCTCATGGGCCTGGGTGGTCGAGGGCGCGGCTGCGGCCTCGCGCAGCACCCGCCCCTCTGTCTCGACCACGTGGCCCATCTGCTCGACGGTCTCGCCGTAGGCTGCAGCGCTGCGCCTCGCTGGCGTACCGTCCGCGGCTGCATACCGGGCAGAGAATCCCGGTTCATTCATCTCGCGCAGGACTACATCGGGGACGGTGTCGCCGCCTGCGCCGGTGGTCCATTCGCCATACTCATCGAACGTTCCGCCCCGCTCCGGTGGTTTGTTCCGGTTGCGGATCATCTCGCTGAACTCGCCCTTGGTGCTGTAGTGCTTACCGGCCGCGTTCGCCGCCTCTGCACCGTTCACGAGCTTGCCTGCGTCGTTCTTGAACTTGCGCTTAGCCAGCCATCCGGGGACGTTGTAAGCTCCCCTCATGGCCGCCCCTACGGTGTATGCACCGAGGCCCCAGAACGCCCCCGTGCCCGCGCTAGACCAGATCTCCTCACTCGTGAGCTCGCGCTGGTCAATCGCCGCCTGGGCATACGCCATTTGCATCTCGCCGAGCGCGCCCTCGGCGGCGAGGGTGGAAGCGGAGCGAGTCGCAGACAGAGCAGCGCCGCTCACCGCAGGGCTGACGCCTGCGGCTGCGGCTCGGGTCGTCAGGAAGTTCTGCATCTGACGCCCACGGCTGAGCAGGTTCGCCGCTCCATAGCCGAGCAGGCCAGAGGGCAGCGCCTGGGCTCCGAGGGCCGTAGCGGCGCGCGCTGCGCCTGCTGCGAGACCCCCCACCGCTGCACCTCCGATGATGCTAGTGGAGATGGCGGCGTTCAGGTCACCAGCGAGCGCGGCGTTGGGATTGGCGTCTCGGGACGCTCGAACGCGCGCAGCGGCCAGGTCATCCCCGAACCACTCCAGAGCTTTACCTGCGGTCGCTCCGGTGGCGGTAGATACCGCGAAGGTCTCAAGCCCTCCGAGTGTGGCGAGCTGTTCTTGAATGTCCTGGGCGGTCCGCTTAACGATGGCCTCGGCCACCTGCTGGCCTACCGCAGCGCTCTGGTCCGCCCGAAGATATGCGCCCGGACGTGCGTCATAATCCTCCCATGAGATCCAGCCCACCTGCTCCGCGTTCGGGTCGTAGACATGGACGTAGCGGCGGCCGTCTATAACCTGCTCGGCCGACTCGCCCCGCATGATGTCAGCGAGGTCCTTCGATCGGTCCGTGAGGATGGAGCGGATCTCAGGGTCTTGAATCGCCGCCGGATCCATGCCTTCTGTAAGCGCACCGTAAGCGGTCAGCTCGGGATCGAGCGGTGCCGGGGTCTCGTCGCTCACGGCTTACCCCGCTTGCTTCGACGAGCAGGCCCGCTCGACCCTATTTTCTCGCGCAGTCCCTCATTAAAAATGATTAGACCGTCATCAGGCAGGCGGTAACCGGGCTGCTGTCCTTCGTTTAAAACCTGCTGTGCCGCAGCTCGGTAGGCGTCAGTGATCATCTTGTTCATGGCGTCCCAGCCGCCCTCGTTCGCGACGAGAGACCACGAGGCGGGGTTGTCGAGGAATGAGCCGATAGTCTCGACCTCGCCAGCGTTGAGCACTCCGCCCTGGGAGATGTTGCGATTAAAGAGGGCGATGGCCTGGAGACGGTCCGCCAAGCTCTCCTTGTCGGCCCAATCCTCGATAGAAACCCCATCCGCGAAACGTTTCTTTATGTTGCCGTAGGTGCGGAGCCAGAGCGTGTAATCCATCTCGATGTTGCGCAGCGCCTGCAGATCTTCGTCAATCCCGGGGTAGTAGGGGATCTTAATCCGCCGCCGCCCACCTCGGAGGTCTTCGCGCCGCTCGTCTACATTGAGCCCGCGTGGGATCTGAATCCGCTTGCCGAACGTATAGGTTCGATCGCGCAGGTTTTCGAGCTCCTTCCGCTCCTTGTCGGTGAGCTCAGTGATCTTTTCGCCACCTTCTCGAACCCACTCATTACGCCCCGTCGGCGACTGCTGCCACCCCGGCGGAGGTTCTCCCCAGAGCTGCGCGGGGACTTGAATCCGCTGGAGCCCTCGGGTCCCTCGGCGCGCATGGCTCTTGGGAATCGCGCCGAGCGGGATGGCCAGCCCGTCAGCGGTGCGACCCCACCCGGGCGCTCCCTCGATGGGCTGCACCCCATATTGCGCCAAGGGGTTCTGGGTCTGCTGCTTGCGCTCCCCACGCTGCTTGAGCTTGGTGGCGCGTGATTGCTTCTGGTCGGCCTGGCGTTTCGCCTGCGCAGCCTTCGCCGCGTCCTCCCGCGCCTCGTCGGCCTTCTGCTCGGCTGCTGCGCCGAGTCCCGCCTGGGTGGCCTCACCGCCCCCCTCGGCTGCATCGCGCTGCATGTCATGCGTCGAGATGGGCGGCAGCGTTTGACCCTGGCTCGCGGCCAGCATGGCCTGAGCTTTGCGCAGGGGCATTGCCATCGTGACCCCGAAGCTGCCACGGGTCGCCGCCTCGATCTTCTCAGCGTATTGCATGCGGAGGTTTGCAATCGCTTCCTCACCACGAGCGCGCAAAACCTGATCGTTGGTCTGGCTGATGATCGCCTGTAGCCGATTCTCGGTGTAGCGCAGGAGCGTCGCTTGCATGGCCTCGCTGGCGACCATGTCGTCGCGGAACGCTGCGCGCATCTCCTGGGCAAGCTGCAGCCCCATTTGCGCTGAGAACTGTTTGTTTTTGATGGCCTCGCGCTGGCTCTCCATATCGCGCTGAATCGCCCGATCGATGATCTTGAGCGCCACGTTATCGCCGCCCGTTCGAGCCGACAGCATGGCCCCCGTGGCAATCGAGAGCGCCGCGCCGAAGCTCGCCGCCTGGGCGTCGGTTCCAAACAAGCGCCCTGCGCTCGGAGCCATCGCCCCGAGCTCGTCGGCCTGCGCCTGGAGCTTGCGCGAGCGGTCGATCGCATCCTGCATCGCCATTTCTCGCTGCTGCGCTAGCCTGTTAGCCTCCGCTGCGAGCAGGTCGCTGGTGTCCTGCAGAGCCTTTGCCTTGGCCTCTTCCTGGCGCTGAAACGCTCGGGTTAGATTCGCCTGGGCTTGCTGCTGCTCTCCGAGCGCGTCGGCCAGCAATCCAAGATTTGGCGATACCGTCCCTTGACGCGTAACCGTGGCCATGGGCGGGCCGCGTCGACCCTTGGGGCCTCGCGGCTGCATGGGGATGTCCGTCTTTTTGACGGGTCGACCCCGGTCGTCCGTGACGATACCCAGCTTGCGCCGATAGTCCTCTAGGTAGCGCGATGGTCGGGCTGGCGTCGGAGGCGGCGCGGCCTGGCCTCCCGCCGCAGCGGCCCGCGCTGCGCCTTGGTTTGCGGCGCTGCTGCTAAGGGGCGCCTCGTCAGGAGGTCGAGACTCACCACCCGGCAACGACATATTGAGCTTCTGCTCTTCCGGCGTCGCATCCCTGGGAGGCGGTGACGTGCCGAGGCTGTTACCGCTCATCGCTTACCCCTCCCCTGCAGCGACTCGGCGAAGAGCTTGTTCTGCTCAGCCTGGAGCCGGTTACGCTCTTGGGTCGCCTGGAGCTGCGAGGCGTCCCTCGCCCCTTGGCGCTCTGCGCCGGCCTGGCCCGCGAGCCACGCGCCGACCTGTGACAGCGCCCCGAGCCCTGCGTTGATCTGCGTCGAGCGCCTCGCCTTGCGGATGTCGGCCAGCTGCTGCTGTGCTGCCTGGCGCTCACGAGCCGAGGCGATGGCGGCCTGGGCCATCACGTCAGAGCCGGCTCTTGCCGCCGCCATCTGCGCATTACGCAGGGCCAGCGCCGGTGAGATGTCCCGACGCCCGAGGCTGGCCCCTCGGATGCCTCTGGCGAGCTGTCCCGCAGCCAGCGCGCCCTCGCGCCTGGCGATGGTGTCACCCCCTGCGCGCTCTCGCAGCTGAGACTCGAAACCTCGATCTCGCTCAATCATCGGAGCGAGCGCTCCGAGCGCTGCGCCTCCGAGCCCGAGCCCAAGGCTCGCCCAGTCCTTCCAACCGCGCTCGTAGCCTGGCGTGGGCGCTGCTGGCGTGGCCTCGGGTGTTGCCTGCTGTGCCTCGGCCTGCTGACGCGCTGCGAGGCGCGCCGCGGCCTCCTCGTTGCGATAGGTAGGGACGGGCTGCTCGGGCGGGAGCAGCAGCCCCTCGCCGAGCGCGTCGAGCTCCTGACCAATGCGCGCCTGCTCATTCTGGAGCGGATCGGAGAGCGACAGCCGAGGGTCCGGAAGCGCGGGCGCGAGCTCGGGCTGAGCCCCCTCAATCTCGACCGCCTCCACCGCGACGCCGGGCGCGGCGACCTCCTCTTCGGAGACCGTGAAACCGTCATCAAGCGCGCCGAGGATGTCCCGAAGCTCGTCCGCGGTCGCCTGGTCTTCGAGCCCGGCGAGCGTCGCGTCTAGTCCGTCTAGCTCAGGCTCGGGCTGCAGAACGACGCGCTCCAGCTCGTCGAAGCCCCCGCGCCTCATCATGTCCTCATCAAAGTTGGCGCGCCACCTGCGCCCCGCCTCGACCAGCTGATCACCGCTGTATCCCTGACGCCTGAGCCGATCCAAAAACTCGGAGAGGATGACCTCTGCGCCCGCCGGTAGTTCTCTGTCTGCCATATCATCCTCCCAGCAGACCGGCGAGGCCGCCGATCACGCCGCCAGCCACCGCCCCGTATGGCCCCAGCGAGGAGCCGGTGGCCGCCCCTCCGAGCGCTCCCTGTGCCACGCCTAGCGCGGTCTCCTGCCAGCTCCGCTCTACCTCCTCGACCTCCAGCGGCTGGCGCTGCTGGGGCGGAGGCGGTGCCTGGATCGGCATCGGCTCTGCGGTCGGCGCGGCCAATCCCGCAGGGAGCGGATTGGCCTGGGCGAGCGGGCCGAGGGGGCTCGGCCCCATGCCGGCGTTCGCCGCGCTCCACTGCGCAGCGATACCCGTAAACGGCTGCTCGCGCTGGGCCTGCGCCTGGGCGAGCCCCTGAATCTCTGCCACGTCTGCCCGGAGTCTGATCATGTGCTCGCCTCCGTGGTCGGAACCTTGTCCAGCCCGACCTTCACGCCGCAGAGCAACGTGAGCATTTCGAGCTGCCAGCCGGTGCATGCATCCGGGATGGCGGTGCTCGGAACGTACTCGCTCATTCTGACAGAGATGCTCTCGCATTTCTGACGCCGAGGTCGAATGCGGATCTTGATTCGTCCGCCTGCTGCGGCCGGGGTGTCGTAGTCAAACGTCTCGCTCGGTGCGTCCTCGTAATCATATGACAGCTCGACGCGTAGCCCGCTGGCGCTTGAGAGCTCCTGCTGACCCTCTAGCTGCAGCTCCCACACTCGCCCGAATCCCTGGATGCGCCCCATGGCCAGCCATCCCGTGGTGAGCGCCATCAGCGCCGAGTCGAAGGGGATCGTCGTCACGGGCGCAGGCTGCTCGGTAAGCGCGACCAGCGTCACGCCTCCCGCGCTGGCCTCCGCGAGCAGCGGCCGCCCCTGGCGCTGCGTCGCTGCAAACCCGAGCTCTGTCTGACCAAAGGTCGACCACTGCTGACGCAGGTAATTGAACACCCAGCGCTGCTGATTGCCGTCCTCGACTCGCCCCGAGTAAAAGATCACCTCGCTACGCAGGCCATCGATACCGGTGGCCAGCACCGGCCCGGTGGTCGAGTCCTCGTATGGCAGGCCGACGTAGGTCAGACTGAGCCCTCGATCCACGAGATAGAAACCGCGCTCACCCTGGAACATGCAGCCGAAGTCACCGAAGACCACGCTGCGCTTGTTCTCGCATCCCACCGTATCAGTCAGCAGCGCAGGCTCTGCAAAGCCTGCGCCCTGCCCGGTGTCGCTCGGCCCTTCGCCGTACGTGTAATAAATGGCGCTCTGGGAGAACAGCAGCACTCGACCATCAGGGAGCACACCGACCGCCGTCAGCGGGTCCTCGCTGCCTGGCACTCGGACCGTCAGGTTGCCGTTCCACTCCGGCGCATAGCCTCGGCGCAGGAGCTTCGTGTATTGCGCCTGGCGCGGGTTGATCGAGCTCACGGACCAGAGGCGGTTATTGGCAGCAGCGAGCGCTGCGCTCGGGTCTGGTGCGTCTGCGGCGAGCTCACCGGCGCTCGTGTATAGGAGCTCCTCGCTCCCTCCCAGGGTCTCCAGCAGTCGCAGGGGCCCGCCAAGCGAGGGAGGCGCGCCTGGAGACGAGACGGTATCGCTGCCCCAGACCGAGAACCCGAGCGGATACATATCGAGCTGACCCACCTGCACAGGGCCGCCGCTCTCCTCGGGCGCGGAGCAGTACACCTCGATCACCGCGGTGAGGCTATTGGACAGGCCCAGCAGCGGATAGGGAACGGGATAGGCCTGGACCTGTAGCTGGGTGCAAGGGTCGCCGGGGACCGTCGAGGTGCCCCCCAAGAACATCCCATGCGCCGCCGAGGTCGAGTGAGGAACGGTCCGGTGCTGGCCGCCGCTCTCGTCATAGATCACGGCGTGGCCAGCGTAGGTGAAGAACTGGCCCACCGTCGCCGCGTCGCTCCCCTCGATCGTCTCGGGTAGAGGCATGTTACCCAGCGCGGTCAGGTCCGGCTGGACGCCGAGCAACGGGCGATCGACCAGCGCTTGGGGACCCCATCCCGCCGCGGGAGCTTGGGGGCCGCCGCTCGCCACCGGTAACGCCCCATCGGCCACGGCGTAGTCTCCGGCGGTGACGCTACCCATGACGGGCGTGGGCTCGACGCTGGCCACGTAGGGGCGTGCGCGGGAGGCCGCGCCGCTCACCCTGCGCTCCGATGGCCAGAGGCTATCGTTCAGCTCGTCGGTGTCAAAGGTGCTGGGCGCGCTGCGCTCAAAACAGAGCAGCGAGAGCCTCCCGTCGCTCCGCTCGAATAGGTTGGTTCGCAGCTGAAATGGGTTGATCTGATAGGTGCCGAGCGGCGCCGCCTGGGGCTGCAGCTGAGCGACGGCCACCGCCTGGTTCTGACCGCTCAGATTCGCGGCGGTGAACTGAGGAGGCAGCAGGCCCACACCATCAAGCTCGCTGACCTCGCGGCGTGTGATCAGCAGATAGGTCGACGTGGGAACATCCGCGAACGCGAGCGGGCAATTCTGAGCGAGCGCCGTCCGGTCATCGCCTGGAGCCGACGCATATACCCCCACCACTGGCCCCACGCCCTCCATGGACGATCCGTGGCTGGCGATGGCGACGCCGGGCATGATTCCCACGCTGCTCCCGCCCGAGGTCGCGTCGATGAGCTCGCCCTGGGCGTTCAACAGCGCGTGAAGCATCGAGCCCGAGAAGATCCGCGCGTAGGGCTCATAAGCGGGAACGGTCACGGGGTTTAACTGATCGGAGGACAGCAACTGGACGCCGCACCAGAGATTCCCGGATCCGTCGCCGACAGGGGCGACAAATGACCCGCACCACGCCCCACGCGTCATGTTCGTCGTATAAAGATACGTGGCGGCGTCGGGTCCGCTCGTGTTCGGATAATTGTTCTCGCAGAGACGAGAAAATCGGTCGGGCACCGCGCCGATTCCCACCGTCTCCTCACCCTGGATATACTGCGCGCCGATCGAGAGCGCCCCCCCGAATCCGGGCCACAGGTCAATCGTACCCCCGAGGTTATACGCGTAGGTGTACCGCGCGCTGTTGTTCCAGACGAGCATGAGCCGATCGCCCAGGTCATGAAGCCCCGCGGGCCAGCTGGCCACGCCCAGCGGGACGATGGTGGGCGGCGCTGTGCTGATAGATCCATCCGCGACAATCTCCCCGAGCGCCGCGTCGAATTGCCAGCGGCGGATCGTCGCCTGGGTGGGCGCAGCCGGGAACGTCTCGGCGTGGAGCGTATAGAGACCCTCGCCCGGAACAAACACCATATCGAGCGCGGCGGTGAGCTGAGGTCCTGTCCCCGCGCTTCCGTTCTCATGCACAGCGGCGGCGAGTTGATTGCCGTCCTGATCATGCACATACAGCTTGCAGCCTGGAGACACAGGAGAGCCCCCGTCCGCGTTGCTCGGGTTGGGCTGCGCGTTAAGGACACTTCGATTGTCGGAGCTGCGCCCCGGCTGCGTCGGCCCGAAGCTGGGCGATGGAGTCCGGGCCGACAGAGTGAAGCCCCAGAGGTCGGAGAACACCGCACCCCGCACGGGATAGGCGATCGCCGCGCAGCTCCAGTAGTACAGATCGGGACCCGTCGTGGAGTCGGCCCGCACGCGTGGAAATCCCACCGGAGCGCCTGGGAGAAGGGCGCTCGGCGGCGCAAAGCTGGCGACCTCTGCAGCGGTCAGAGGCGTGTAACGACGCTCGGGCCCCTTCTGCGTGTCGCCGTCAAACACGGCATAGCGCGCGCCGTCGATGCGATAATAGGCCGATGCGTACGTGTCCGAATTGGCCCACATCGACGCGGGGGCGGTCAGCGGCGCGTCGCCTTCGGAGTCCTGCCCGACACCTTGGGCGATACCGTAGCCACCCATCGGATCCACATTCCACGCGGCAAATGTGCGCTGTTCGCCGGTGGCGAGCTCAAGGGTAGCGTGGTCGCCGTGCTGCTTGACGGCGTCTGACTCGCTGGGCGAGTAGCCGCGGAGCTCGCGGCCCGTGACCGGGCTCGGGTAGCTCTCGGTGTTCGAGCTCCCGTCATCAGGGTAAACCTCGATGCTCGTCGTCTGAAACGTGGTGGTCGCGTCGCGAGTGTGCTCGATGGAAAGCGTCTGCGGGTTCACCGCCTGGCCCGCCGTCTGCTGGTCTTTCTTCTGGTAAGCGCCGCCCTTGATCGATGCGCAGTCCTTCGCCTCACGGATACGAGGAGGCTGCACCACCACCGGGGCGTCGCCTTCGTTTACTGCGCCACCGAGGGGCACCTCGACCGGGAATTTAGACAGCGCCATCAGAACACCCAGAATTCCGCCTCGACCTCCGGGGCGGTGCCTGCGGGATATTGCACGCAGATGAATTTTGATTTGTCGTACTTCTCGCCGCTGGGACAGTAGAAGCTGACGCCCTGGTTTTTGAGCGCCACGTTCCAGCCTCGGTAAGGCCTCCCGAGCTTATGGGGTATCAGCGTGGGCTTGTTCTCCTTGATGGCCTTCCGAGGCGTCAGGACGCCGTTGCTCGCCTGCGCTGCGCCGTTCTGGGAGGCGGGCCCGAGGGCGGCGCGCTCCAGCGCGTCCAGGCCGTCCTGGGTGCTGGTCTGCACTCGCGCCCCGATCGCGGGCTCGGTCCCTCGAAACGATGCGCCAGGTCCGGGCTGAAGTCGGTTGTATCTGGCCATCAGTAATTCCAGAAATTGGGCCAGTATTGCGGGAAATAATATGGATACGCTCTGACTTGGAATCCAGAGGTGGTGTCCTGCACCTTCTCAGGAAACTCGGCCTCGCGGTCTGGGACGTTCGCCAGGAGGCGCTCTGTGATCTGGGCCTTGAGGATGAGCAGCTGCTCGGCGCTGCTCTCCTCTTTGCCGAGCATACGAGCGGCGACATCCGCGACCATGTATTCGTCCCAGTGAGCGAATCCAGGCACGATCTGTTGTTGCGGCTCTGGGTCGATAAACTTGGGAGGTAGGGGGATGTACCAGACCGAGATCATCCGGGGCTTTTCGGTGAGGTCAGGCGGCACCGGCGTGAAGTAAAGCCTCTGCTGATGGACCCACGTCGCTTGCTCGGGCGTCACGACTGGATCGACAACCGGCATGTTTCCAAACTGACCCACGCCCGTTCCATCGGTGGCATCCGCGATGGTGTTGATCGCGCCGCCCAGGCGATAGCGCAAATCCATCCCCTTCATGAAACTGTTGTTGCGCGGCGAGTTCATGAACCGCTGCGTAAACGTGTACGGCCTCATGAGCCACGGGATGCCGTCGCCGAAGTGCGCCTCGACGCCGAGCAGCCTGTAGAAATCAGGAGGCAGGACGGCATACGTTCCGTCCTGCGCATCGCGCACCATGTAGCCATTGAAGCTCGCGTCAGGAGGATTGGCGGGCGCGGTCTCTTCGATCCACGCCCGCCGTAGAAAGAACTCCTGGCCAGCGTTCTGCACTATCAGGTCATAGAGCTCGCCCAGGCTTTCGTTCAGATACGAAGTAATCTCCGAATCCGTGACGAATTGCGTATTGATCATGTCGGCGCGCTGGCGGCACCGCAGGATCAAATCAGCGAGTGAGACCTGATTGTACATTTAGCGGCGACGCTTTCCGCGGGTCGCGTCGTACGCAGCCATGCCCGCTGACTCGCGAATGCGAGCGCCCAGGCTCTGGTGGTGCTTGTGGTAGAGGTCGTGATGATGACGCCCGGTGTGGTGCGTCATGCGACCGTGACGAGCTGCGCGCTCCTCGGGACCAGGCGGCACCACTCGATCCGAATGGCTCGCCTCGCGTGACTTCTTCTCGCGGTGCCACTTGTCAATCAGCGCACGCTCGGCCATCCCCACGGCCTCGCCGCGCCTGCCCTTGTGGTCCTTCCAACGGGCCTTCATCCCGCGCTTCATGTCGGACTTGGCAGCGCCTACCGCCATCGCCCTCCGTCCCTTTTTGCTGACCTTCATCGTCTCTTACCGCCCTTTCCAGCAGGCTTGGCCCGCTTGAAGTATTCGACCTGGCGCAGGCGCTTCAGCGCGGCCTCGCGGGTCTTGTAGGGGCCGCCGAGCTTCTTCTGACCGGTGGCTTTTCCGCTGCGCACCTCGTAGCCCTTGCTGGTCTTTTTGATCACAGGACGATCCTTTCTGGCGGTCCCGGTGGAAGCGGGGGCGCGCCGATCAAGGGGATCTCCGAGTACTGCGGCGGCCCGATCTGACTCACAATGACTGTGATGCAGAGCGCCTGATCTTCGGCCAGGTCCGTCCCGCTCTCGGGGTCGGTGAGGTCTCGGAGCGTGGCATCCACATGGGCGGGTGCGCCGGTGCTCACGTCACCATCGAAGGTGATGACCATGGCCTGTATGTCCTCGCTGCCTGCGGTGCTGCTGAGAAGGTCGGCGCTTGCGTAGATGATCGGTGTGATGCCGTCAGCGTCGAGCTGGGCACGCCAGACGATACCCCCGGGCCCGGGGAGACGCGTCCACTTGAGCGCGCCCTCGATGCGGTAGCTCGCGAGGTCTGCAGGGTCGCCGCCGGTATAGGTGATGCGCCCGGTGGTGAGCGCTCGTCCTCGGCCGTAGTGCCAGACTGGTAGGCTCTCGTTCTGGATCATGCCGTTTGCCTCGCGTAGGTACGTCCGATGCTCGTGTTTTGAAACCAGACGCTGATCATGATTGCGTCGCCAGGGCCAGCGAATACCGGCGTCGCTGCGCCGTCCCAGTTGACCATGGTGATGATCAGTTTCGATTCGGCCTTGACCCACTGGACGGCGGGAAAGCCTCGCCCGAGCGTGGGCTGCTCGTTGTGACTGATATCGAATGAGATGAGGTCCAACTCACCAGGCGCGTCGACTGTGATCTCCCAGGAGCCCGCGTAGTCGTTTCCCGCGAATGTGTACCACTGGGTGACCTCGACGTCTGCGGGCGGGATGGTGCAGCGCAGCTCGTTATCCGCGCTCTCGAATCGAGCGCGCCAGAGGATGCAGTTTCCACCGAGTGACTCGATGGGCTGTTTGTTGCTGTAGAGCGGCATCAGGGAGCCTCGATGACTAGGTTGATGGGATCGGGTGTGGAGTCGTACAGGTGGACCCAGAAATAGATCCGCTCACCGGACAGCAGCTGCGTCTCGACAGGGGCGCTCGGTCCTGGTGCGGTCTCTTCGAGCAGCCGGAACTCGATGGTGCGGGTGTCGCGGTCATAGCTGTGAACGATGTGCTTGAAGGAGTCGTCGGGCGCTCCGGGCATGAAGGCGGTGCAGACGCCCGCGATGTCGAGCGACCCCTTTCCAGGCAGCGTCACGAGGTAGCGAAACTGACCAGGCGCAGGGGAGTCAAAATCTACCTCACACTGCGGCGGGGTGACCTGCAGGAGGCTAGGATCCTCCACCCGCTGCACATGACCCGCGAGCAGGACGTCTCCCGGCCCCATCGTGGTGAAAAAGTCTAACGGTCGTTGGATCGGCATCAGTCGTCCTTCTTCTTCGAGGGCTTGAGCGGTGGCCCGGAGAGCTTGGGCGGGGTGGAGCGGGAGGACGTCACGGTCGGCGCGCCGAGGTTTGCCCAGAACTGGCCCAGGTCATAAATCGGGCCGTCGGTGCTATCGATCGCCGTCGTGTTTTTCTGCATCACCTGCACATTGATCGCGGGCGGAAGCTTGGGAAGATCGAGCGGATCGTTCAGGTACGGATTGACGCCGCCCCGCGGGAGCGGGCGAGGCGCGACCATCGGAGAGCCACCAGGCGCGACAGACGGGATAGGCACCGAGCACCATACCCTGATGATGGGGGCGGCCTTGGCCACGAGCTCAAACTCCCCAGAGGGTAGCTCCGTCTGCGACAGCGACGTAATCACTGCGCTCAGCTGCGTCTGTACGACCGCAGGGCGCTGGCGGAAAGCCTCGGCCTCACCCGAGCTCCAGGGGAAACGATAGGGCGTCAGCGTGGGCGCGATGACCCCAGCGTAGGGCGCGGTGTAGTAGTTATCGCCGGTGGGCGGAGCGCCCAGAGATATCGAGCCGGAGACGGGGCCTCGGGCGGCGTTTTGGGTCTGGACGCCACCAGGCCCCCAATCGACCTCGGGGTGATACTCGCTGAGCGCGTTACCGCTGACGCTCGCGGTCACCCAGAAGGTCCGCTCAAGCGCTCGCTGGAAACTCGCGATCGCCGTGTGCTCCCAGTTAGACGAGGTGATCTCTGAGGTTCCAAAGTCGGCGGTGGTTTTGTAGGGCGGGAGCTCCCAGTTGAGGCCGACCTCGTAGTACGCCAGCTCTCCGAGCTCGTCCTCGCCCGGCCCACCCAGCACGCCGCATACGACCTGGCCATGGGTCGATCCGAGGTTGGTGTCATCGACCAGGCCGAACGGGTAGAGGCCGTTTGTAGGCCACGCTTCGGCGAGCGTCGGGCTCAGGCCGTTGGATACGAAGAGGCCGAGCGCCTCACGGTATGGCAGTCGACGCGTTCCCGAGCCGGTGACGAATACGCCCAGGCTGGTCGCGTTGTACGGCTGACGTTGGATGTTGAATGTCTGGGTGGGGCCGCTCGTGATGACGCCCGGGAAGGGGTACACGACCGGAAGCGTGGGATCGGTAAACGCGGGCGGCTTCGTCAGCAGCTCAGTCGCACCAGGCAGATACTCCTCATCAAACGAGCCAGGCGTGCCCGCGAGATGCGAGAGCGAGAACGCCGCAAACACACGACCCGAGCCGTGCGCGTGCGGAAAGTTTTTGTTGCTCATGTTCGGCATTGCGACGTTCTCCAGAGCGAGGCGGCGATGAAACCGCCTCGCTCAGCTCATCACGTGGCGAGGGCGATTCGTGCGTTCCAGCCGGGCGCCGTGTTCCCAAGTTGTGAATAATATCCACACCTTACGGTCACACTGTCCGCATTATCAGTACGCAAGAACCGTAGTCCGTCAGTCATGAGGATCTTCGGTGCCATCCCCAACGAGTAGAGCTTCCAGGTGTCCATCTGGAGCATGTACGCCACGCCGGTCGGGCAGTTCGGGTCAGCAACGACCGAGACCTGGCCGCTCGGGGTGTAGACGCGTACCGAGTCGAAGAACACCTCGGCGACGTCGGAGCTGCGCACCACGTCGTAGACGACCTTGGACCCGAGCGACTTGATGAGCTCGCTGTATGACAGCGGGTTCATAAATACCAAGTCCGGCCGACCGCCTTCTCTGAACAGAAGCGAGCCAGCGCCGATCAGCGCTTCCTCGATGGTCTCGGCGGTCCCGTCGTATCTTTGTCCGGCTAAGCGGCTGGCATCAACCCCACGATCAACTTGGAAGAAATCTGGCGTCACGCCAGACACCGGAGCGGTGGCCGGGAGCCAGCCAGCGAGGCCAGCCATCTTCAGCGGGTCGCCACCGTTCGCCGCGTCGCCGAGCTGGAACAGCGCATCGCCGATGGCAGTGGCACCGAGGACGGCCGTGACCGTAAAGGTGCCATTGTCGCGGTTGATGGTGTCGATGGTGCAGCCGATGCCGCCGCCCGTGGTGGCCGCTGCGGGAGTCGCAGCAGGCACGGACACCAGCGTCATACCGACCTCGAAAAACACGATGTCTGACGGGTTGGTCAGCGTGATCTCGTTGACGACGAGGTTTGCAATCTCTCCGCGAACACCGAACTGATCGCGGTACAGGTTGCCAGCGAGGTCCTGAGTGAGGGAGCGGAGCGCTCCATCAATTTCAGACGCTGCGGCCTCCATGAAGGCATTCGGACGACCCACCGAGGCTTCGAGAGTCTCGTTGTCGATGGCGGCAACAGAGTAGTTCCTGACGCGCTTCAGGACGAAGTCGGTGTACTCACCAGGCGTCTGGACGTTCTGATTGTTCGCGTCGGTGAAGGTCGCCGAGCGTCCCTGCGGGGTGCCAAACTGAACCGGGATCGGCAAGTTCTTACCGCCGAAGTACTCATACTTCGGGACGGCCGCGAGGAATGGATTGTTTCGGTAGACGAGGTTCTTGACGCGTAGGTCGGTGTAGTGGACCTTCAGCGCCGCCTCAAATGATTCGAGATCTAGAGATGCCATGGCTGATCAACTTTCCCACTGCAGAAGCTTCGCAGCCTCAGCAATGCTGGCCTCGCGGTTCATGTTGGGATCCTGGCGCAAGCGCTGGTTCTCCTCGGTCTGCATCGCGTTTGTCAGTGTGGATGATGGCGCAGGAATCGGAGCGGGACGCTTCCCGCCCTCCGCCTGCAGTTTGTCTTGGATAAGCTTTCGAGTCGCTTCGGACTCAAGGAGCTTATCGATTTGACCGGTGAGATGGGCCTCCACTTTACGAGCGGCCTCCTGCTCACTCATGACCTCTCCGGTGCTTTGATGGTGCTGCGTCATGAGCTGCCAGACCTGATCAGCGCTCCCAGTAATACGGGTGAGCGGAGTATCCTCCGCGCTGCTGATATAGGTTCTGACCTGCTCCCGAGCCTCTGCCAGTGCCGCCTCCATTCGCGCTTGATCGGCGGCCTCACGTTGCTGACTGAGCTCCTGGCGCATCTGCGCCATCTCGTCGCGGATACCCGCAACAGGATCTTCCTGGCTGGCCAGGCGCTTGGAGACATCCTCGCGCTTGATGCCCGAGCGTTCGAGGAACGCGACCGGGTCGGCCTTCGCCAGCTGCTGCAGAGCTTGGCTCTGCTGTACCGCCGCGTGCTGCTCCTCGGCAATCTGCCGAGCCTCGCGGCTGCTCTTTTCCTGCGCCATCAACGCCCGGAGAGCCTCGGCGGCCTTGGGGGTGTTGATGTAATCACGATCCGCTCGCGGATCGGCTGCAGGGGTCTCCGGGGCTTCACTTGCCGGCTCACTCGTTGTCGGTGTTTGCTCGTCTGACATTGCTTATCCTTAGACCGGCATGGTGCCGTCAGTCGCTCCAATTGCTGTAGGCGGAGCGCCACCCATCCCCGGAGCTGGTGGCGCTCCAGGCATCATCATTCCCTGCGCATTGGCCAGCGCTTGCTGTCTCGCCTGCTCCATCATCAGGTGAGTCTGCGCGAGGTACTCACGCATCAACGACAGCCGCTCGGGCTCGACGTTGTTTTGCTCGGCCTTCATGAGCGCGGCGGTTACCTTCTTCAGGGCGAGCTGATGGTCCTGATAGGGCTCGGGCGGTGTATAGACGCCCTCGTCGAGCATGAGCTCGACGTTCCGATCGATGAGCGTTGAGGCGGCCCGGTCCAGGCTCAGCTTCGCTTCGAGGTCCGGGAAGTCGAGCAGGTCCTTTGCCTCCTCGGGCCCGACCAGGCCGAGGGCGATCATCTGCTCGACAAACGCCAGGCGGCCGCTCGGGGTGACCGGTAGGCTGGAGCTCGGGTGCACCTTGAGGACATAGCTGTCAGCGTCCATGTCGACGGCTTCCCAGTCGACCACGTCGATGGTCTTGCTGTCCTTCGCCACCACCACGCTGTGTCTGTTGTCTTCCGAGTAAATGTCTTTGCCCAGGCCGACGACCTGGCGCGCAGCCTCTACGAAGAGCTCCTCGTACTGGCGCGAGACGGTGGTAAAGCGAAGGCTCTCGACGTCCTGATATTCGCGCAGCGCTGCGCCCGAGTTCAGCCCTGCAGGCTTCATGCTCGTAGCGGCCATCTGGCTTATGCCTGCGATCTCGAATGAGCGGTTATAGAGGCGCTCCAGATGGTCGAAGATCTCGCGGTTCAAGCTCGGCGGCGTCATCTGCACAGGCGGCTGACCTGTGTACGGGATGATGGTCCCGATCTCATTGTTGAAGAAGCTCTTGCGGATCTTCGAGCCGTTCTCGACGTAGATCCGCGGCACCGACATGAGGTGAAACGCTCGCTGAATTTTCATCAGGAGCTTGTTTATCTCGACCTGCATCCCCTGGATGTCGCAGGCGACGCCCTCACCCCAGAACCCGAGCATGGGGTCGGTCCAGCGCACGAACACAAACGGGAAGCTGCCCTTGTCCCACTGCTCATCCACGAGCGTTGCGTTGGAGATGCAGATGACGTGGCGGCCGTCGGTGGCACCTTCGCCTGATGGCAGGTGCCACGCTTCGAGCACTTCGATCTGATCGACCAGGGTGGTATTGGCAAAGTCGATGTTATCGGTGGTTCGGCTGGCCTGACGAATCTGCGCGGCGTGATGCGGGAACAAGCGCAGCAGCACCTGGCGATCGATGAACTTCCGCTGATAGAAATTGCGGGGCTGGCCGTAGAACCCATCGACCGGGTCGACGAAGAGCTCGCCCGGAAACACCCGCTCAAACTGGACCTCACGGCCCTTTCGATAGATCTTCAGACAGCCCGTCCCGAGCACCGCCGCATCAAGCAGCACCTTGGGCGCGAGCTGGTAAAGGCCGCCCTGATAAAACGCCTGATCTGTGAACTGCTCCAAGAGGCGCGCCCGCCGCTGCAGGCTCCAGTTCCCGCCATGCGTCAGGAACCGGGGCCTCGGGCGCTGCCTCGACAGTCGCGATACTGCGGTGTCACAAACCGCCTTGATGACGTTCATTGTCACCCGAGCAGTATCGACAACCTGATTGTGCGAAAACGGCGTGTATCCCCCATACTCGCTGTTTCCATAGAGCCGCACATACCGCAGCAGTGAGGACAGACGCAGCGTGTCAGCTGTCTCGATGACACGGAACGCCTCGACCACGTCGCCATAAGGCTGGTCAGCGGTCCACCACTGTAAGGCGATGTATGGCTCTTCCTGCATAGTTATGAGGAATAGTATAGCAATTCTTCGTCGGGTATCTCTTCCTCTGTCGCTTCCTCCGGTTGGGGGAAAGAATCGCCGCTGATGTCCATGGCGATTTCACCGATCTTGAATTGAGTTACCCCCAAGAACTTCAACTGTTTAACTAGGTTGATTAGCTCTGGAACCGTCTTGATCTCCAGGCTGGGAGCTTTTTCCTCTTCACCATCCCGATCCATCGCTCACCTCCAAATCATCCCACCACGTACGATCAAGCTGCTTGTCTAGCAGCCGCTCCTGCTCTTCTTCGAGCTGATCCTCTTGTTGCTTCCAGTATTCCGGTGAGCCATGCCGCGGAGCCTCGGGGATGATCTCATCACGCCAATACTGATGACACCAGCGCCAGGCATAGAGATAAGCGTCGGCGAGGTGGTCCTCGCAGCGCTCGTGAGGTGCCAGGCGGTGATCATCCCACTGCAGCGCGTGGAGTTCGTCGAGCAGCGGCCCGTTGTAGCCCTCGACGATGGAGGCTACCCCGGTGGTCATGTCACCCGAGAGCAGCTCGATGTAGGCCCTTTTCTCCCGCTTCTCAGCGTTCTTGATCTTCAGGCCCCAGCGCTCGGACATCTCAGCGGCGTAGGCTTTGCCAAGGCCGCCCGCGTCAGCCACGATTGATTCGAACCTGAATTGAGAGTTCAGGTCCGAAACAATCTGGGCGACATCTGAGGGGAGCAGCTTGGTCTTCTTGAAGCTCTCGACGACGACCAGGCGGCCAGTCGCGGTCGAGTAAGCGCAGATGACGAACGCGGTCGAGTCGATGTAACCGAGGTCGAGCCCGAGCACATACTCCCACTCATCATCGGGCAGCTCGGCGATTACCGGGATGTTCGGATAAATGAGGCTGGAGCTGTCCCGGATCCACTGGCCTTTATACTCCCGAAGATATGTCGGGTTCGATTGGCTCCATCCGTAGCGCCTGCAGCGGTCCTCAAGCCACTTCGCAGCTCGCGGGATGTGTGGGTTATCCAGCAGCGTCCAGTGATGCACTGACCAGGCGGATTCAGGCTGGCTCGCGTCGTAGAAGAATCCTCTACAGATGGCGTTCGGCGTCCCGGCGAGAACGATGGACCCGTCATAATCGAGGACGGCAGGCTCAAGAACGTCGCTCACGAGCTCCGCGAGGTAGCTCTTGAACGCCTGCGCCTCATCGACGACCACGAGCGGGTATTTCGGCCCTCGCAGGCGCTGGATCTCTTCCTCGGTGCTCGCGCCCGTCAGGAAGATTTGGCTTCCGTTGGGCAGCGTGCATGAGAGCTCGGCTGCGTTGAAGCGCAGCCCGAGCTCATTGCGTCGGTCGAGCTCTTGAAACACGGGCCACACGATCCGCTTCGCCTGCTGGCGAGTGATCGAGATGACCGGGATCATCGAGCCTTCGAACGTGAACGCGGTATCAAGCGCCAGGACTGACAGCGCGAAGCTCTT
>JAYZBQ010000078.1:0-24600 GCA_036338695.1 Myxococcota bacterium | reverse complement strand
AGGAGGACCTCAACGGGGACGGGCGATTTGACCGCAACGCAGGCGAGACAGACCCCACCGACGCTGACTGTGACGACGACGGCCTGAGCGATGGGAGCGAGCGGCGGCTTGAGACCGACCCGTTCGATCCGGACACGGACCAAGACGGGCTGAGCGATGGGTTCGAGGTGCAGCTGCGACTCCGTCCAGGGTTTGAGTGCTTGAGACCGACGCTATCCGATTCGGACTGGGACGGGCTAGGCGACGCCTCAGAGTTTGGTGGCGCAACGCGATCATCGCCGTGTCTGACCGAGACGGATGGCGACGGTATCTTCGATGTCGTCGAGGTCGAAGATGGTACGCGTGCGGATGACCCCAGCGATGTGCTTGAAGACGCGGATTCGGATGGCTTGACTGATCGCTATGAGGCGAACGTGAGCAGAACGCGTCGCCTCCTAGCCGATTCCGATGGTGATGGGTTATCCGACAGTCAGGAATTGTTGTTCTTGAATGACTATCGCGTCTCAAACCCAAGAGATGCTGATAGTGACGACGACGGGTTACTCGATGGGTTCGAGACTCAGCGTCAGTTTACTGACTACCTTCGAGCCCCCATCGAGTCTGACAGCGACGGAGATGGTCTGCTTGACGCCACCGAAATCGGGTTGGTCTCACCGCAAATTTCCCTGCATCTCGAGCATCAAAACGACACCGACTTGAACGTGTTTGTAGCGGACGCTGATGGCGGTGAAAAAACTACGAACCCGCTCGAGCCCGACAGCGACGGCGACGGGCTTGATGATGGTCAAGAGGACCATAATCGAAACGGCCGCTGGGACCCTGACCTTGGCGAGACCGACGCCGCGCGCGCCGACAGCGATCGCGACGGGATCAACGACGCCGTCGAGCGCGCCTCCGCGCAAGACCCCGAGTGTCAGGAAGCTCCGCTGAACCCACTCGACCCGAGCGACGCAGACGCCGACGCCGACGGTGACGGCGTGAGCAACCGAGCCGAGGCGACCTTTCGGTGCGTCGGCGCACCGATGGCGCCGAGTCTGTGCGCGCAAGATAGCGACGGTGATGGCTTGAGCGATCACCTCGAGCTGCCACCGTCCGCTGGTGGGTTGGGGCGCTATGGTGGCTCGGGTGGATGCGATGGAGGCAGCAACCCGACCTTGCCGGATACCGACGGCGACGGGCTCAGCGATGGTCAAGAGGACCGAAATCGCAACGGTCAAGTGGACCAAGATGAGACCCACCCTCTGGTCGCAGACACCGACGGCGATGGGCTGAGTGATGGCGAGGAGGACGCCAACGGCAACGGTGAGCGAGACGTCGATGAGACCGACCCGCTCGCCGCGGACACCGACGGTGACGGGCTCATGGATGGACGCGAGATCATGCGTGGTACCGATCCGCTGCGAGGCGACACGGACGGCGATGGCTTGAGCGACGCGCTGGAGCTGGGGGAAGCGCCGCTCGATCGCGACCCAGCGAGCGTGACCGATCCATTAGTCGCTGATTCGGACAGCGACGGCCTGAGCGACGGGGAGGAAGACGCTGACGGCGACGGCGCCGTCTCAGCCGGAGAGACCGACCCGCTCGATCCCGACGGCGACGATGACGGCCTCCTCGATGGGATGGAGCTGCTAAGCCCGGGCTGTGCGACGCCCCACCGAAGCGACCCCTTAAGCGATGACAGCGATGGAGACGGGCTGGGCGATGGCTTCGAGGACCGAGATCTCGACGGGTGCTTGGACGCTGGCGAGACCCGCGCCGATAAAGCGGACACCGACGGAGGCGGCCGCAGCGACGCGCACGAGCTGCTCGAAGATGGCACCGACCCCTTGCTCGGCGATGACGACTACGGAGCCGATCCGGACGGTGATGGTCTCTTGAACGAGGAGGAGCGAGTCGCCGGCACCGACCGCTTGAGCGCGGACAGCGACCGCGATGGCCTCACCGATGGGCAGGAGGTCAAGGGGACCGGAACCTCACCGCTCAACCCTGACACCGACGGCGGCGGCGCCTCGGATGGGCTCGAGGTAACTCAGCATGCATCCGACCCGCTCGACCCCGACGACGACTTCGTTGGCCACCTCCAAGGTGAGCTCACGGGCGGCTGCTCGTGCGGCTCGGTCGACGCCAGCGCGCTGCTTTTGCTTGCGTTTGGTCTTTTCTTGCGGCGACGGCGACGATGCGCCTGACCGTGCTGCTTCTTGCCGTTTCGCTCGGCGCATCCGCCGCGCCTCACCGGGACGCTCGACGAGCCGACGTCGTGCTGATGCCCACGCAGCAGCGCCTGGACGGCTCACCCTTTGTCAGCCTGTTTGATGCCCGCCTCGGCGAGGTGTGGCGCTGGCATGTCGGCGCCGGTCTGCGGCACCATGTGGGGCTCTTGAGCGACCAGCTTGATGAGCAGAATCGCAGCATCATCGAGCGCAGGGTTGAGGGCGCTGTCGGTTGGGCTGTGACGCTGCCGTATGCGCTGCGCCTGGGCGGCAGCGTCCCGTATCTGATCGATCAGGTGGGCGTGTACCCTGGCTACCAAAGCGGACAGCTGCCAAGTTCGGGTTGGATCGATCCAAGCGTCTGGGTTCAAGTGAGCCTGCCGGTCGTCGCTGCACCGTGGCACGCAGCGACGGTCGTGAGCCTCGACTTACCTGCGGGCGACTCGGAGGCGTTCAGCGGGCGAGGCGCCGTGGCCGGCGCGTGGGATCTGGTGGTGAGCTGGCATGGTCAGGCGTTGAGCCTGGGGGCGCAACTCGGGTACCGGTTTGAGCCGCATCGCACCCTCTTTACGGCAGTTTATGACGACCACGTCCGCTTGTTGACCGGTCTGAGCTACGCGCCCAAGGACGTCGACTGGGCGCTTCATGGTGAGCTCAGCGCCGAGGTCGGGGGCGCGCCCGCGTTGGCGCTGAGCGCTCAAGCTGGCGTCGCCTTGCGGCTTGGCTCGGTGCGCGTGCCGGTGTCCGGTTATAGTCCGCTGAGCAGCCGCCCGGGTCAGCCCGCCTGGGGCGCGGCCGTCGGCGTCGTTGGGAGTTACCGGCGCCCACCCGATCCGGACGGCGATGGACTGCGCGGCGCTGCCGATCAATGCCCTAAAACTGCTGAGGATCGTGACGGCTTTGAAGATCAAGACGGCTGCCCCGACCCGGACAACGACCAAGATCAGGTGCCTGACTCCGCTGATCAATGCCCCCTTAAGGCTGAGGATCCTGATCGTTTTCAGGACGCTGATGGCTGCCCCGACGACGACAACGACGGCGACGCGATTTTGGACCGGGTGGATGACTGCCCCGATGAGGCGGAGGACCTTGATGGGCATCTTGACCTCGACGGTTGCCCTGACCCCGATCAGGATCAAGATGGTATCGAAGACGCTGAGGATCGCTGCCCGAAAAATCCGGAGGATCTCGATGGCTTTGAAGATGAAGACGGCTGCCCGGATCCAGACAACGACCGAGATACGATCCTAGATGCGGACGATAAGTGTCCCTTGATCCCAGAAAACATTAACCAGATCGACGATGAAGACGGTTGCCCTGAGCCAGACGCGGATTTTGATGGTATCTTGGATCCGGACGATCAGTGTCCCAAGGTCAAAGAGGACCTCGACAAATGGCAAGACACGGATGGTTGCCCGGAGCCTGACAATGACAACGACGGCTTGCTCGATGCGGACGATGACTGCCCCAATGAGGCCGAGACAAAGAACGGGATCGATGATGAAGATGGCTGCCCAGAAAAGGCCGTGTTGGAGCGAAAGCGCCTCAAGCCGCACCGGATCAAGGCGCGGATTCACTTTCGTAAACACCATTGGGCGATCGCCAAGAGATCGGAGCAGACCATCGACCTCATCGCCCAACTGATCAAAGACCACCCAGAGATCGTGAAGCTGCGCATCGAGGGGCACACCGACCGCAGCGGCCGGCGCCGCGCAAACATCCGTCTCAGCCAAAAGCGCGCCGATCAGGTCAGGGAGGCTTTGATCGCGCGAGGGGTCTCGGCTGAGTTGCTCGAGGCGAAGGGCTACGGCTGGACGCGCCCGATCGATCGCCGAAGAGGGCGTCGTGCGCGCCGCCGAAACCGCCGCGTCGGCTTCTTGGTCTTGGAGGTCAAGTCGGGCGAAGCGATGATCAAGGAGCCGCTTGATGCCCCGCCGCCTTGAAGCCGCATCGACGAAGCGAGATCGGGCGTACGGTCAGACGCTGACCTACAGCCCCAAAGTGTTCCTACCTGTCACGAATTTGTGCCGAAACGTCTGCAGTTATTGCGCTTTTCGGCGTAGCCCCGGGCAGCCTGGCGCGCAGACGATGACGCGAGAGCAGGTGCTCGCAGCGCTCGATCAAGCCAGCGCGTTCGGCTGCATCGAGGCGCTCTTGTGTCTCGGCGATACGCCCGAGACCGGCTTTCCAGCTTACCAGCGCTTGCTCGAGTCTTGGGGCTTTGACAGCACGGTGTCCTATCTTGAATGGATCGCTCATCAGGCCATCGAGCGAGGGCTTCTTCCTCACACCAACGCCGGGATCCTCTCATCGGAGGCGATGGCGAGGTTGCGCCGCTGCAACGTCAGCTTGGGGCTGATGCTCGAGTCCAATTCGGACCGCCTGTGTGAGCCGGGGATGCCGCACCACAGCGCGCCCGATAAGCGACCGGCGCTTCGGCGTCATATGATCGCCGAAGCGGGGCGGCTGATGATCCCCTTTACATCGGGAATTCTCGTTGGCTTTGGTGAGACAAAGGGAGAGCGGGTCGAGGCGATTGACGCGCTGGCGGCGCTTCATGACCAGCACGGTCACTTGCAAGAGGTGATCGTACAGCCCTTTCGGGCGCATGCGGGGACGAAGATGCGAGCTCACCCTGGCGCGATCGACCCGGATCTGCTCGAGACCATTGCGTTGGCGCGCATGCGCCTGCCGGCTTCGATATCGATCCAGTCGCCACCGAATCTTGCGCCAGGCGCCGTGGAGGCTTTGATCGAGGCCGGCATCAACGATTTTGGCGGGATCTCGCCGGTGACTCCAGACTTCATCAACCCCGGCTATCCTTGGCCCGTGATCGATGCGCTCGCGGCACGATGCGCCGCCCAGGGAAAGACCCTTCGCCCGCGCCTGCCGGTCTATGAGCGCTATCGGCTTGAGGGGGGCTGGATCGATGAGCGGCTTATCGAGCCTGCGCGACAATGCGCCCTCGCGTTGGAGGCGGCGTGAGGTTCGCTGAGGCGCTCGCGCAGTTGGAAGCGCGCGAGGAGCCAAGCTTGAAGGTGGCGCAGGCTCTGCTCGAGGCGCGCGGCGACGATCTCGAACGCTTGGTGAGCAGCGCGGACCGCCGCCGCTGGGAGCAGGTCGGCGACGAGGTGACCTTTGTGGTCAATCGCAACATCAATTTCACCAACGTCTGCACCAAGCGCTGCCATTTCTGTGCCTTCTCGGATCATGTGCAGAGCGGTCGCGGGTATCTGCTGCCCCGCACAGAGATCGTGCGGCGAGCGCGTGAGGCGGAGGCGATGGGCGCGACCGAGATCTGCATTCAAGCAGGCCTTGCGCCCGAGCTAGACGCTGACGAGTACTTAGCGATCACGGCGGCGGTCAAAGAGGCGGTCCCCAGTCTGCACCTGCACGCCTGGTCACCCGAAGAGCTCAAGCACGGCGCTCGGCGCAGTCAGCGCTCGCTGCGCTCCTTGGTCAAGCAGCTGAAAGATGCGGGGTTGGACAGCGTACCGGGAACATCCGCTGAGATTTTGGTCGATATCGTCCGAAAGAAGCTCGCCGTGGGGCGCATCACGACCGAGCAGTGGATTGAGGTTATTGAGACCGTTCATTCGCTTGGCATTCGTACGACCGCGACGATGATGTTTGGACACATCGAGAGCGCACGAGAGCAGGCGATTCACCTCCTGACGCTGCGTTCTATTCAGGCGCGCACTGGCGGTTTTACCGAATTTGTACCGCTCGCTTTTGTCCACGAAGAGGCGCCTTTGTTCGCCGATCAACCCGGGGTTCGACCCGGGCCGAGCGACGCCGAGCGCCTCGCCGTCTATGCGACAAGTCGTCTGGTGCTCGGTGACCTCATCCCGAACCTTCAAGTGAGCTGGGTGAAAGAGGGCGATCAGCGCACGAAGAAGCTCCTTGAGGCCGGAGCCAACGACCTGGGGGGAACCTTGATCAACGAGAGCATCTCAACGGCAGCGGGTGCTCCCTTTGGTCAACTCAAGACACCCGAAGAGTTGATCGGACTGGCGGCGAGCGTGGGGCGTCAAGCGGTCCAGCGCGATACGCTTTACCGCCCGACCGAAGCGACGGATTCGAGCTCATGGCGAGCGGATTACGGCGACTTCTTTACCCTGCGAGCGAGCGATGCGTTTGCTTACCGCCCGGCCGGTAAGGCGTCCCAGTCTGCCCGAGTGTCGACGTCCCAGGCTAAGCCGCGGCGGTAGAGGCGTGGGGCGCGCGTCGCGTTGAGGTGGATGCGCATGGAATCCGGTCGACCGAAGGCGAGGTAGGGCAGGGGTCCAGCCCGCCAGATCATCCCGTTGGTCCCATGACCGCTGCGGTCGGGGATCCAGACAAGGTCCTGCGTCTGCTTGAGCATCGCCGAGAGATCATCGGCGCACAGGAGCGGTAGATCCGGCATCAGCACGAGCGCAGGGGGCTCCCAGTGGCTCAGCGCGTGGGTGATGCCCTGCGCAAGCCGCCCAGGGTGCTCGTCGTCGAGCCAGGCGATGTGCGCCAGGTCAGGCCACTCGGCTTGCTCCTCTTCAGGGCAGAGCAAGTAGACGGTAAAATCGGAGGCGTGCTCTTGAATGACGCGAACGGTCCGCTCGACGAGCTGGCGATAGATCGATGCGCGGCGCGCATCATCAAGCCGAGACTTTGCAAACTCAGGGGCGCGGATCGGCAGCAGGATGTTCATGCGCGAGACGGTAAGGTCGGACCCCAATCGAGGACAACCCTTGCGAGCGCTTTTCGTCGCGCCGTGCTGGTCATCAGGGTCTGCGCGTGGCGATGCGGTATGCTCTGCGTGAGCACGTCGCCGTCTTGGAGGATCCAGCCGTCGACCTTGTCACCATAATGCGCAGCGACCGCGTCGGGGCTGGGCGGTCGCTGCGCGAGCTGCTCGATGAGCTGAGCCAGCGGCCCCTTGACCGCAGCTCCGCCGACGATCGGGCTGACGGCGACGCAAGGGCAGCGCCGATCAGCCCAAGCCTCGCTAAGGTTCGAAAGGCTGATCAACGGATCGATCGACAGGTAGGGGTTCGACGGCGTCAGCACGATTAAATCAGCGGAGGCCATGGCGTTAATCACCGCGTCGCTCGCCTTACCGTTTGCAGGAAAAAGGACCTCATCGACCGGCGGTTTGGCGCGCTGAGCGACGAACCAGTCCTGAAAGGCGTAGACCCGATCGCCGCTGCGCAGCTGGGTCGGGTGGGGTTGATCGGTCATGGGAAGCACGCGGTAGGGCAGCTGATGCGACCGCATGAGCTCTTCCGTTACCGTGGTCAGGCTGGCGCCTTGCTCAAGGCGATGGGTACGCCGCAGGTGGGTCGCAAGGTCTTGGTCGGACAGCGAGAACCAGTCAGGCCCTCCGAGCGCCCGAAGGCCTTCCATGGCGCGGGTATCTTCTTGGGCGAGACCCCAGCCACGCTCAAGCGGTGCGCGGCCTGAGAGCGTGTACAAGACGGTGTCGAGGTCGGGGCTGATCCAGAGCCCGCAATGCCTGAAGTCGTCGCCCGTATTAACGATAACCGTGAGCTCTTCCGGGTCGAGGCAGTCCGCGAGCCCCGCGACCAAGCGGGCACCGCCGACGCCCCCTGAGAGCGCAACGACCTTCATGCGTACAGGTCTTTGTCGGCTGGGCGTTGGAGATCCGAGGCGCGCGCCGCGTCATCGACCGACCATGTCAGCCCGCGCAAGCGAACGGCGGCGACCCCTTCGGCGCCCGCGCCTGCGACGAGGTCGGCGGCGCCTGCGAGCTGGTCGGCGAGGGGGAGCTCTGTGCTGGTCAGGATCCGCCCAAAGCGGTCCTTCTGACCTCGCTGGTCGAGCAGCGCCGGGATGCCCGATAAGCCAATGGCGACCCCTTGGGTCCCTTTGCGGAACGGGCGACCGTGCGAGTCCGAGATGATCACGCCGATGGGTCCACCAAATTCAGCCTCCAGCCGTTGCCGCAGTGTGCGTGCCGAGCCGTCCGGGTCTTCCGGGAGCAACAAAACCCACTCCTCGGAGCGACCGACATTGCTTGAGTCGATGCCCGCGTTCGCCGAGATAAAACCGAGCTTGTGGCGAACGATCATCACCCCAGGCGCCGTGCGCGATAAGCCGCGACTCTCTTGCAGGATCAGGTGCACCAGCCGCGGGTCTTTCTTGACCACGCGGCTGAGCTTGACCGAGGTCGGGTCTGGTCGCACCGTCTCGAGGTTCACAAAGCGCCCCTCTGCCCGCGCGACCACCTTAGAGACCACGACCAGCACATCACCTGACCGCAAGCCGCCTTGCGCCGCGCAAGCCTGGATGACCAAGGCGGCGAGGTCATCACCTGGCTCCACCGTCGGTAAGCCGGAGATGGCTTCGATCTGTAAGGCTTCGTCTGTCATGGTGTGGGTCTTGTACGCCGAAGCTTTTTTGGTCAACCGTAGGTGGGTCAGGAGGGTTCCATGAAGACCATCGCGTTGATCGGCGGTACGGGGCAAGAAGGTCGAGGTTTGGCGCGTCGGTTTGCCAGAGCGGGTGTCTCGGTGCGCCTCGGCTCGCGGGACGCGGCGCGCGGCGCGCAAGCCGCCGAGGGGCTCGGCGTTGTTGGCGGTGACTATGCCCATGCGCTCGAGGGCGCTGACTACGCGATGCTCTGCGTGCCGTACGGCGCCCACCGAGCCGTGCTCGAGGCGATCAAGCCGATGCTCGCAGGTCGGATCCTCGTGGACATCACGGTGCCGCTCAAGCCGCCCAAGGTCCGGCAGGTCTTCTTGCCGCCTGGTCAGTCGGCGGCGCTCGAGGCGCAAGAGATCCTCGGTGACGCGGGGCGCGTGGTGGCGGCTTTGCACCACATCAGCCACACCCACCTCGCAGACCTCGAGCACACTATCGCTGGCGACGTCTTGGTCTGCGGCGCCAAAGCCGATCGTGAGGAGATGCTCCCACTGCTGGCACAGCTTGAGGTCAGCGTCCTCGATGCAGGACCGCTCAGGAATACGATCGCCCTGGAGGCGATGACCCCGGTGTTGCTGCACCTCAATCGCAAGTATGGCGGCAGCGCGAGCCTCAGCATCGAGGGGCTCAAGAACCGTTAGTCGGCGAGCTGGCAGACGCCCGCTCCGGCAGCTGCAGGTGCCTGATCATGGCAGCGAAGGCACTGATCATGCAGATGACGCAGCGCTATTTTTAGGTCCTGAGGAGACCCCTTAGTCGCTTCGATCATGGCCTTGCTGGCGGCTTGGAAGTCGGCGGTGATCGCCGCAAACTGATCGCCATAACCCGGCTGCAGGTCGTGCTCCACGTGAATGGCGAGCGCGAGGTTGTTGATCAGGTTGGCGACTTCAGTCGCCTGTTCTCGCTGGTCGGCTTTGACAGCCTGAACAAGCCGCTCCATCTGTTCATTGATGCCCTTCATCTTGGGGATCAGCGGCACGACGCGCGGCGCAGGCTCCGGCACCTTCTCGACGACCTTTTCCGGCTTGGGAGGCGGCGTTTTGGGGGAGCAGCCCGCTGAGACGAGCGCTGCCACCGTGATGAAGACCGCCGACGGGGCACGCATGGTGCTACATACACTGGGCCAGCAAGCGGATCACGCGCGGGTCGCGACTGCCGACCATAAAGGTACCGATCGGGGAGCGCTTCCAGGCCTCAAAGCGCTCTTGGATCCGCTCCTTGGGACCCACCAAATAGAGGGCGTCGATCATCTCGTTCGGGACCGCATCGATGGCTTGTCGGGCATGGCCTGCGAGGAAAAGATCTTGGATCTTTTCGCAGTCTTCAGCCCAGCCGCAGCGGCTCAGATAGTCTTTGTAGAAGTTGGTTTTCTTGGTCCCAAACCCGCCGACGTAACGTGCCAGTTGCTGTCGCAGCGGCGTGCGCGCCCGCTCGAGGTCGTCGTCGAGCACGACCGCAACGGTGCAGGCGAGGTCAAAGTTCTCAAGGCTCTTGCCGCCGCCGGCGCGTTCGAAGCCCACCTCAAGGTTCTCCATGACCGCTTCGGGGACCTCTGGGATCATGTTGGTGAGCAGACAGCCGTCGGCGTACTCGCCGCACATCTGCTGCGACTTGGGCGCCAAACTCCCGGTGTAAATCGGGATCCGGTCGGTGCCATGCATGAGGCTCTTTAAGGGCTTGCCTTGTCCTGTCGAGCGTTCGCCATCGTAAGGGATACGGAAATACTTGCCCTCAAATTCGAGCGGCTCCTCTCGTGCGAAAATCCGACGCAGAATCTGGATGTATTCTCGCAGCTGAGTCAGGGTCAGACGGTAGGGTTTGCCGTGCCAGCCCTCGACCACCTGGGGCCCGCTCATGCCGATCCCCATGATGAAGCGCCCATTGCTCAATTCATCGAGCGTCATTGCGGTCATCGCCGCGTTGGCCGGTGTTCTTGCTGGGACCTGCATGATCGCGGTGCCCAGCCGGATGCGTTCGGTCACGGCCGCGAGGTACCCCCCGGGCGTGCATGCGTCGTTACCCCACGCCTCGGCCATCCAGACCGAGTCATAACCAAGGCTCTCAGCCTCTTGAACCAGATCGACCGGGAGGTCCAAATGGGCGCCAGAGTATCCGATCATCAGTCCGAGTTTCATGTGAGCCTTTCAATAATCGTCACGTTCGCCTGACCGCCGCCCTCGCACATGGTCTGCAGCCCGTAACGACCCCCCGTACGCTCGAGTTCGTTGAGCAGGGTCGTCATCAAGCGAGCGCCCGTAGCACCTAAGGGGTGTCCCAGCGCAATCGCGCCGCCGCTCACGTTGAGTTTGGCAGGGTCGGCGTTGAGCTCGCGCTGCCAAGCCATCGGCACGGACGCAAAGGCCTCGTTCACCTCGAAAAGGTCGATCTCGTTCAGGCTCAGACCACAGCGCTTCAGCGCATATCGCGTCGCAGGGATCGGCGCCGTGAGCATCCAGATCGGGTCGGCTGCGCGCACGCTCAGGTGGTGCACGCGCGCCCGGGGGGTGAGCCCGTAGCGGTCGAGCGCGGCGCGCGAAGCGACCAAGAGCGCTGCGGCGCCGTCGGAGATCTGAGACGAGCAGGCTGCCGTGATGCGCCCGTCAGGCATCAGGACGTCGAGACTCGCCATCTTCTCAAGACTGGTCTCAGCGCGCGGTCCCTCGTCCTGTGTCACCCCGAGCAAAGGCGAGAGCTCGTTGTCAAAACGCCCCTCATCCTGAGCTGTAATCGCTCGCTGATGGCTCTGCAGCGCAAAGGCCTCCATGTCTTCACGCGTGCAGCCCCAGCGCTTGGCGATCATCTCGGCGCCGTAGAACTGATTGACCGGTTGACCGCCGTAGCGCTTGATCCAGCCCGAAGAGCCGCTAAAGGGGTCGGCGTGCCCCAGCTCCTTGCCTGCGATCATGGAGGCGCCAATCGGCACCATGCTCATGTTCTGCACCCCGCCTGCGATCACCAGGTCTTGGGTGCCAGACATCACGCCTTGCGCTGCGAAATGCAGCGCCTGTTGCGAGGAGCCGCACTGTCGATCGACGGTCACACCGGGCACGGACTCGTGAAAGCCAGCCGCAAGCCAGCAGGTCCTTGCGATGTCCCCCGCTTGCGGCCCCACGGCGTCGACGCAGCCAAAGACGACGTCGTCGACCGCCTCATCCGGGATCTTCGTGCGGTTGATGAGGGCTTGCAGAACGTGCGCGCCCAGGTCCGCCGGATGCACCTGAGCAAGGCCGCCTCGGCGTCGCCCAACGGGCGTTCGCACGGCGTCGATGATGTACGCTTCCGTCATTCGCTGTTCCCTCCCAAAAGCCACTCCTGTGCCTGCGCTCGATGCTCGCTAAGCCGGCCGTGGGCTGCGCGCAGCGACCAGCTCCGCTTGAGCAGTTGATGCAGCGGATATTCGATCGAGTAACCCATTGCGCCGTGAACTTGCAATGCGGCGCGCTCCACCCGCTGTGCCGCCTCGGTCACGAGGATCCAGCAGCCGCTGACGCGGCCGGCGGTGAGCGCCTCTTCCTCCTGCCAAGCGTAGGCGGCGCGCTGGACCATGGGGCGCGCAAACTCGAGCGCAATCAGGGCATCTGCCAGCTGATTCTTAACCGCTTGTTGCGCGCCGACGGGCTGACCGAACTGATGGCGCTGGCTGACGTAGTCGACGCTCATATCGAGCGCCGCTTGACCCATGCCCAGCAATTGAAGGGCGTCCGCGAGGAGGCTCAGTTCGGAGGCTCGCCGGCCGAACGCATCGCCCTGAGCGTGCTTGAGCGCGTGACGTCGACCCGCTCGGACTAGGCGCGCAAGAGGTCGGTTTTTATCGGTGCTTTCGAGCTTTTTGAAGGTTAACTCTGACAGCAGCTCAACACCTTGCTCACCCCAAGCGATCACCGTCTCGACCTGCTGCGGATAGGGGAGGTGGCGGTCTGCGTCGAGCAGACGCAGGAGGGGCTTGCCCTGCCCTGCCTCGGCGGCGAGCTCCGGGTGGCGTACTAACAGGCAACAGGCGACGACGTGGTGCGCGACCCAGCCCGGAAAAAGATCATACCCGAACCGCTCGAGCGCGGCGGCGCTGTCGACGAGGTTTTGCCCCATGCCGCCGCACGTCTCAGGCGCCATGAGCCCGAGGACGCCCGCGTCGATGAGCGCTCGCTTGAGCTCGCTCTCGGCGGCCTCATCGCCAAACCATGCGCGCTCGCGGTGGTCGAGCGTCCAGTGGCGTCGACTGAGCTCGCCGATCGCGTCCGAGAGAGCCTTCTGGTCGGAGCTCAGGGGGTAACCCATCGGTCAGCGCCTCGGTAAGCCGAGCAAGCGCTCGGCGATGATTTTGCGCTGGATCTCGTTGGTCCCGGCGTAGATCGGCCCAGCCAGGCTAAACTGATACGCTTTGCTCCAGTCATGCTCGAGGGCTGCGTCATCACCCAGAAGCTCAAGAGCCGTCTCATGCAGCTCGATGTCGAGCTCAGACCAGTAGACCTTCATGAGGCTCGAGCGTGAGCCAAGGTCCTGACCACGCTCCATGTTGTGGACGGCAGCCTCCGTAAAGACTCGATAGGCCTCGGCCTTGAGCGCCGCATCAAGACAGCGCAGGTCGCGAGCCGGATCGACAGGTTGTTGGCGCCGCAGGAGGTCAAGGCGCTTGGTCGCGGCCAGGAATCGCCCGGGACTGCGTAACGTCAGCCCGCGCTCAGACGAGGTCGTCGCCATGGCGACCTTCCAGCCTTGCGAAACCGCTCCGATGACGGCGTCGTCGGGTACGAAGAGGCCGTCGAAGAAGACCTCAGCGAACCCTTCATCACCGTCGAGGCGACCAAACCCGCGCACCTCGACACCTTCTCCTGTCAGGGGCGCCATAAAGTAGGTGAGCCCCTGGTGACGCGCTGAGTCGGGGTCGGTGCGAAACAAGCCAAAGCAGGCGTCACAAAAAGCCGCCCTCGTGCACCACGTCTTTTGCCCGTAGAGCCTCCAGCCTCCATCGACGCGCTCGGCGCGGCTGCGTACGGCGGCGAGATCGGAGCCAGCGCCGGGCTCGGACCACGCCTGCGCCCAGAGCGTCTCCGCAGCAGCCATCGCCGGCAAAATGGCGTCCTTTTGTGCCTGTGTCCCGAACTCAAAGAGGGTCGGCGCGAGCAGGAAGATACCGTTTTGGGTGACCCGCTGTGGCCCGCCTGCCAGATAATACTCTTCCTCAAAAATCAGCCACTGCCGAATCGACGCGTCGCGCCCTCCGTAAGCTTTTGGCCAGCTGACAACCGCCCACCGAGCCGCGTGCAGTTGGCGCTCCCACTCAAGGTGCTCTGCGAACCCTTGCTCGGTGTCGCCGCTGGCTAAACCGGTGGGCACGTGCTTGCGCAACCAAGCCCTCGCTTCAGCTCGGAATTCGATGTCTTCGGGGCGGTCGGTCAGGTTCAACTAGTCGTCCTTTAGGCTCTTCTTGATGCTTTGAACGTCCTGCCCGGCTAAATAGTCGCTCTGCGCCGCATTGTGCGTGTGTGCAAAGTGATGAAGTCCATAGGCGTGCTCGACCGTGTCTCGGAGCCCCAACCGGTCTTCTGCTTGGTTGATCACCATCTTGGTGAGCGCCAAGCCCATGCGCGGCATGGTTGCGATGCGCTCAGCGAGCTCGTTGACTTGGGTCTCGAGCTGATCGGCCGGGACGCAGCGGTTGATCATCCCGATCTCGTGGGCGCGCGCAGCGGTCAGCCGCGTGCCGGTAAACAAAAACTCTTTGGCGAGCCGCGCGTTGAGCTGATGAACATGGGCAAACCACTCGACGCCCGGGATCCCCATGCGCACCACCGGGTCCGCAAAAAAGGCGTCCTCGCTGGCGACGATGAGGTCGCAGCACCACGCCAGCATCAGCCCCCCTGCGACGCAGGCGCCTTGAACCTGCGCGACGGTCGGTTTGGGGACCGCGCGCAGGCGACGGCATAGCCCGATGTAGGCCTCCCGTTCGCGAACGAAGGTGCTCTCTGAATCGGATTTATCCGCATGGTCCCACCACTGCGTTGCGCGCCGCTCAAAGGGCTCCGGGATGTCGCGCGCCGGCGTGCCGATGTCGTGACCGGCGCTGAAGTGATCGCCCGCCCCGGCGAGGATGATCACCTTGACCGAGTCATCAGAGGCTGCAGCGCTCATCGCATCATCGAGCGCGTGCAGCATCGCGACGTTTTGAGCGTTGCGATACTCAGGCCGGTTGAGTGTGATACGAGCGATGCCTTCGTCGACACGGTACAGGACCAGTTCAGCCATTTCGGGCTCCAGTGAGGCGGTTTAGGGTCTCGTCTGCCTCGGACATGATGCGCTCGATGATCTCGCGCGCAGGCGGGGTGTGTTCGATCAGACCGGTGACCTGCCCAGTGGGTAGGATGCCGGCGTTGAGCTGACCGTCGACCATGGTTTGCTGGGTGAGCATCGGCGCATTCGCCGCAGAGATCGCTTGTGCGAGGCTCAGACCTTGCCTGCGGCGCATCGTCAGACCGGCGGATAAGAGGCCAAACAACCCAACCCCGGTCACCCGTCGAAAGGCGAGGCCTGAGCGCAGAGCCAGAAAGAGTCGCCCCAGCGCGCCGCGCCCCTCGAGCCGATGCACGAAGGGGGTCGTGATCACCCGTTGAGGGTGCCCGTCGATACGCGTCGAGACCGTGGTGTCCGTCACCTGCGCCTCGAGGTAGCGCGCCTTGACCTGCTGCGGGACCGGGCTCTCTTGGCTCAGCAAGAAGCGCGTCCCCATGGCGATGCCTGCGGCGCCAAAGCTCATGGCGGCGACCAAGCCACGACCGCAGCGATAGCCACCGGCTGCGAGCACGGGGAGATCCACGGCGTCGATGACGTCTGGGAGCAAGAGACTGGTCGGGACCGGTCCGGTGTGACCACCTCCCTCATGTCCCTGCGCGATCAGCGCATCGACGCCCCACTGCGCAACCTTCTCCGCGTGGCGTCGCTTACCGACCGTCGGCATGACCAGGACGTCCTGCCCCTTGAGGCGATCGATCAGCGCGCGCTGGGGCGCCGCCGCAAAGCTCGCCAAGCGGACCCGCTTTTCGATCAAGAGGTCTACGCGCGCCGCAGCGTCGGGTGCGTCGGAGCGCAAGTTCACGCCAAAGGGTTGAGCGGTCGCCGCCTGGACCGCGTCGATGCTCGCTCGCAATTCGTCGAGCGTCAGCGTGGCGCCCGCTAAAATGCCAAACGCACCGGCCTCGCTCACGGCGGCGACGAGGGGCGGTGTCGCCACCCAGCCCATGCCGGTTTGAACGATCGGGACGCGACAGCCGACCAGCGCACAAAAGCTGCTGCTGACGGGGCTCACTCGCTGACCTCCTGATAGCGCTTCGCCTCAGGGTCAAAGCGCTCGATCCACTCCATCTCGAGGGCGGTCGGGGGCCGACTGACCGTCGCCTTCGAGCAGTCGATCTCAAAGCCGCTGGCTTGGTTGACTGCGGCTTGGTCGACGCCGGGGTGTAAGGTCAGCGCAGTGAGGCGACCTTCCTGATTGAACCCGTAGACGCCGAGGTTCGTAACGACCCGATGCAGGTCGTGATAGCGGCTGTCTCGTGCGCCGAGGGAGCGCGCACGATCAAAGCCGACGCCGCAGACGAAATCGACCGCCTCACAAAAGCTGCGCGGCGACTGAACGGGGATCCAGTAAGAGGTTCGATGATACAGCGTGTTACCCGGCGCGCCGCGCGCACCGATGAGCATCGCCTTGGGCGCCTCGAACGGGCCGATGCAGCTAATGTTTTGGTTGCCGTAGGCATCGAGCTGACTGGCGCCCATCATCACGTGTCGTTTGGTTGACCAGAGCGTGTGAAAGACCTCGCGATAGGGCAGGTGCGCCTCGAGCGCACCCGCCTCCGTGGTGAGGCTTGCGACCCCGTCGCTGATCATCAGCTGGGGTGAGGTGGTCTGACGAGCGAGTCGGGCGCCCAGCGAGGGCAGGCGGCCCATCGGGCTCGCCAAGATCTCTCGGTCGGTGGCGAAGGCGTCGGCGATCGCGGCGATGCAGATATCGGCGCGGCGCTCGCTCATGGGGCCTCCTGCATGAACCGGCGCTCGAACTCAGCCCACGCTTCGTCGTCTTTGGCTCCTTGTGCATAGAGCGATTGCAGCGCCTCGTCGCGCGCATAGTCCGGTAGGCACTCGGTAAACCCTGCCCCTTTGGGCGCCTCGATGACGCCATGGACGTGAAGGCGGGCGATCGACTCGCTCTGATAGGTCGCCTCATCAAAGAGCGACTCGGTCTCAACGAGCTGCTCGCAGCTCATGTAGGTGTGCTTGGCGGCTTGCGCAAAGAGCCGATCAAAATAGGGGTCGGGTCCAAGGATCATGCCATTGCCTGCCGCGTCGGCGCGGTGGACGTGGATGAAGGCGGCGTCGAGTTTGATCGCCGGAACGGCGACGAGCTCCTCGCAATCCGCATAGGGTGAGCGGACGGTTTTGAGCAGGCTTGAGCGCGTCACCACGTCGGAGCCGAGCCCGGCACGCGTCGGTAGAAAGGGGAGCTTGAGCGCCGCAGCATAGAGCCCCCACCAGAGCATCCCCTCGTCCATCTCAACCGCCTCGAAGGCGCCCCGTTGACGCGCTTGGCGAAAGTGGGGCTCGAGCGGAATCGAGTCGAGCGAAACAAAGCCATAGAGGAGGCGCTTGATGCGCTGGGCGCGCGCCAACAAGCCGACGTCCGGGCCGCCATAGCTGACAACGGTCAGCTCACTCAGCGCGCTCTCGAGCAAGGCGCGCACGAGCCTCATCGGCTTGCGTCGAGAGCCCCAGCCGCCGATCCCGATGGTCATCCCGTCTTCGAGTTCAGCCACCGCCTCCTCAGGCGTCATGCGCTTATCGGGGCGCATCAGTCCTCTCCGCGGACAAAAGCCTGTCGAGCGGCGTCACCATGCCCGCTGAGGTTGAGCTCAAAGGTGTAGCCCTGCTCGTAGCGATAGCTCCTGTTGACGTCGACCGGATCGATCCCGTTGAGGCAGTCCTTGGCGGCGCGCAGCACCTTGGGGTCTTTCTGCGCAAGTTTACCCGCCCAGCGCAGCGCCTCCTCACGTAAGCGCTCGGGCGCAACGACCTCTTGAACCGAGCCATAGCGCGCCAGCTCGTCTGCGCCGATCCGCTCGCCCGTGAACACAAGACTGCGCAGCCGCTGAGGTGACGGCACCAGCCGCGCCAGCTGCGTGGCGCCGCCGAGCGCGCCCCGGTCCACCTCGGGCAAACCGAAGCTCGCGTCGCTCGCGGCGATCACTAGGTCGGCGTTTCCGACCAAACCGACGCCACCGCCCAGACAGAAGCCGTGCACCGCGGCGAGCACCGGGACCTCGCACTCATAGATCGCCTTGAAGGCAGCAAAACATGCTCTGTTGACCGCCAGCAGCTCATCGTGTCCGTCGCTCGCCTGACACGCTTTGAGGTCGACGCCGGCGTTGAAGCCCCGCCCCTCGGCGCGCAGCACCACGACACAGACCGAGTTACGTCGCCCTGCGGCGGTGATGGCCTCAGCCAGCTCAAACCAGGCCTGGCTGTCGAGCGCGTTGACGGGTGGTCGGTCCACCACGACCTCGGCGATGGCTCCATCGAAATGCGTTGTGATCGCCATCGTCGTCGTCGTTCCTCGGCGCTTGCCACCGCAGAATGAAACGTGTTTCAGTTTGCCGTCAAGGGAGCGCAGCATGGCCGATTTTGAAGCATCAGGCTGCCGCGGCGATCTTGTCTATCAGACCCTCGCTGACCTCGTCGATCACGCCGCGCAGGCTCACGGCGACGCCGTGTTCATCGAGGCTGACTCGGTGCGCATCCGTTTCGCGGACTTACCAGAGCTTGTGGACCGGGCGGCGACCGCCTTGATGGCGCTCGGCGTCGCGCAGGGTGATCGCGTCGCGCTGTGGGCGCCGAATCACCCGAATTGGGTGCTTGTGGCCCTGGGCATTCAGCGCGTGGGCGCGTGCCTGGTGCCGATCAACACGCGGTACCGAGGCGATGAGGCAGCCTATATTTTAGAGCGTAGCGGCGCCCGTCTTCTCGTCACCATCGAGGGCTTCCTCGACACCGATTACCTCGACCTGCTCGCGCGCGCTCAAAGCCAGCCGCAGCTCGACCACGTCGTCCTGCTCGACGGCCTCGACGAGCGCGCGGTGTCCTGGCAGCGCTTTGTAGCGCTCGGTGCCGAGGTGGCACCCGCTGAGCTCGCAGCGCGCCGGCGTCAGGTGCGCGCCCATGATCTCTGCGACCTTCTGTTCACGTCGGGAACCACGGGCGCCCCCAAAGGGGTGCCGAGCACACACGCTCAGACGCTGCGGGTGTTTCGAGACTGGGCCGAGGTCGTCGGTCTGCGAGCCGGTGATCGGTACCTTGTGGCGATGCCCTTCTTCCACTCCTTCGGCTACAAGGCTGGCTGGCTGGCTTGCCTGATGACCGGCGCCACCGTGTTGCCCGAGCCTGTCTTTGACCCCGAGCGCTTACTTCGGCGCGTCGGGCGCGATCGGGTGAGCGTTTTACCGGGTCCTCCGGCGCTTTATCAGACGATTTTGGCGCGCCAGGACCTCGACGCGTACGACCGCTCGAGCCTGCGGTTGGCGGTGACAGGCGCGGCGGTGATTCCCGTGACGTTGATCGAGCAGATGCGCCACCGGCTCGGCTTTGAGACCGTCATCACCGGGTATGGTCTAACGGAGACCACCGGCGTGGTGACCATGTGTCGCCACGATGACGACCCAGAGACCATCGCAACCACCTCGGGGCGCTCGATCCCTGACGTGGAGGTCAAAATTATCCGCTCGGATGGCCTACAGGCGAAGGCCGGCGAGGCGGGCGAGGTGATGGTGCGCGGCTACAACGTCATGAGCGGCTACTGGCGCGATGACGTCGCCACAGCCGAGGCGATCGAGTCGGATGGGTTTTTGCACACGGGAGACATCGGCATGCTCGATGCGCGTGGGTACCTCCAGATCACGGACCGCAAAAAGGACATGGTGATCGTGGGCGGCTTCAACGTGTACCCTGCGGAGGTCGAGCAGGTCCTCTTGGCGCATCAAGCGGTGGCTCAAGCGGCGGTGGTCGGGGTCCCTGATCAGCGCTTAGGTGAGGTGTGCGTCGCCTACTTGGTGGCAAAGCAGGGCGCGGTCGCCGAGGAGGAGGGGCTGATGAGCCTGTGCCGGGAGCGCCTCGCAAATTTCAAGGTACCGCGCGCAGTGCGGTGGGTCGACTCGTTGCCCATGAACGCGAGCGGCAAGGTGCTCAAATACAAACTCAAGGAGCGAGCGCACGATGCTACGACCTCATGACGCCGTTTTGGTTGCAGCCAAGCGAACACCCATCGCCCGGGCGTTCAAAGGGAGCCTGGTCGATTGGCGAGCCGACGACTTAGCGGCTTGGACCATCCAAGCGGCGCTTGGTGAGGTGCCGGAGCTTGACCCAAGCGAGGTCGAGGATGTGCTCCTCGGGTGCGCCCAGCCAGCGGGTGAGCAGGGTTACAATATGGCGCGACCGGTCTCGCTCCTAGCGGGTCTGGCTGGCGCGGCAGGTGCCACCGTCAATCGCTATTGCGCCTCCTCGTTGCAGGCGCTTCGGATGGCTTATCACGCGATTCGAGCCGGTGAGGCGCAGGTTCAAATTGCCGCCGGCGTTGAGGCGATCAGTCGCTACCATGTCGGCAAAGCGGATGGTATGGAGGGCAGCAAAAACCCGCGCTTTGCAGCCGAGCCGGACCTGCCGGATGTTTACCTGGCGATGGGCGAGACCGCTGAGCGGGTCGCCGATACCTACGGGGTCACGCGTGAGCAGATGGACACCTACGCCGTTCAGAGCCAGCGCCGGGCGGTACACGCCCTCGAGACCGGGTGCTTTGAGCGTGAGATCGTGGCGGTCCCGCTCGGCGCCGGCAGACGCTTTGATCGGGATGAGTCGCCACGCGCGGGAACCAGCCTGGAGGGGTTGCAAGGGCTGCGGACTGTTTTTCGCGAGGACGGTCGCGTGACCGCGGGCAACGCTTGCCCCTTGAACGACGGCGCCGCCGCAGCGGTTGTGATGAGCGGACGCCGGGTGACCGAGCTCGGGCTGCGGCCGCGCGCCCGGATCATCGCCACGGCGGTCAGCTCGGTGTCCCCAGAACTCATGGGTATGGGCCCGGTCGAGTCGACACGGCGGGTCCTCAAGGCTGCCGGCATGACCCTCGCCGACGTCGACCGTATCGAGCTCAACGAAGCCTTCGCTGCGCAGGTCATTCCGTGCCAGCAGCAGCTCGGCATTCGAGACGATCGTTTGAACGTGCGGGGGGGCGCGCTGGCGCTGGGGCACCCCTTCGGCATGACCGGTGTCCGCCTCGTCACCACGCTACTGCATACCCTGGAAGATGAGGACCTAGAGATCGGCCTTGCGACCTTGTGTGTCGGCGGCGGTCAGGGGATGGCGCTTCTGCTGCAACGTCTGTAAGGGACAGCCCGGAGGTGCAGTATGATGCGTTTTGTCCTAGCAGCGAGTGTCGCGCTCACCGGTTGCGGTGAAGAGCCACCTTTCCCGGAAGATTACACGACGAGCTGGAAGCAGGTAAAGCCGTGCACCGAGGGCTCAGTGCACGGGGGCGACACGATCCGCGTCTTCGCCAACGACTTGGCGCAGCCGACTTATACAGATTGGGCGCAGCGCATCGATCCAGAACTTGGCACCTTGCCGCCAGGTGAGATGGTCGCTTTTCAGCCGGGCTCGGTGCTGCTCAAGGCACAATACAGCAACTCGAACTGTTCGACGCTCAAGAGCTGGACGATGATGACCCGCTTGGAGGTGGGCGGCGATACGGCGAACGGGAACTGGCGCTGGGAGATGGTCACGCCCGATGAGGAGGGGAACCCTCAGCAGCCGACGGCGGGCGGCGATGGCTGCTTTGCGTGCCATCAAAACTATCGCCGCACCGACTACGCTGGGATGCCGCCAGAGGCAGCGAATCAGGCGCCGTAGGGGGGCGTGTCCGCCGGTTGTTCGGCGATCAGTTCGTCGATCACGGATCCGAGCGCCTGCGCATCCCAGCGCGCTTGCTGGCTGCGCTGTGCGCCGCGACGCCAGCCGCTGTTGAGAGCGATGAGGCCGCCTTCCACCTCAAAACTACGCCCGCTGACATGCCCCGAACGATCGCTCGCAAGATAGACGACCAGCGGGCTGATGTTGGCTGGGTCCATGCGGTCAAAGCCAGTCTCTGGGCGAGCCATCATCTCAGCAAAGACGGCCTCCGTCATACGCGTGCGCGCCGCAGGCGAGAGGACATTGGCGGTCACGCCATAGCGTTTGAGCTCAGCCGCTTGGACCAGCGTGAGCGCGAGGATCCCCGCTTTGGCTGCTGAGTAAGCCGATTGTCCCACCGAGCCGCGTAAGCCGGCGCCCGAGCTGGTGTTGATGATGCGCGCATCGACCGGATCGCCGGCCTTGGCTTGAGCCCGCCAGAATTGGGCAGCCGCACGAGACAAGGCGAGGTGCCCGCGCAGGTGGACGTTCATCACCGCATCCCACTCGTCGTCACCGCAGGAAACAAACATGCGGTCTCGGACAAAACCGGCGTTGTTGACGACGGCGTGTAAGGTCCCAAAGGTGGAGATCGTCTCGTCGACGAGCGCGCGCATGGCGTCGCTGTCGGTCACATCGTCTGTGTTCGCAAGCGCTCGCCCACCGGCGTCGGTGATCGCCTTGGCGACGGTCTGGGCAGGCCCCTCGCTGGCGCCCTCTCCATGGTTTGAGGTGCCCAAATCGTTGACGATCACGGTGGCGCCGGCTTCTGCGAGCGCCAGCGCGTGCGCCCGCCCAATCCCAGCGCCTGCGCCGGTCACGATCACCACGCGCCCATCGCAGAGTCGAGTCATTAGCTCCTCCGATCCATCTTGTCCTGCGGCAGGGTGCGCCACATGACAAGTGCCGAGAACTTGTTTGCCGGGCGCTTCTGCATCATGGTTTGACCATGAAGGCGACGCGACGAGTTTGGATTACAGGCGGTAGTCGTGGGGTCGGTCGCGGGCTGGTCGAGGCTTTTGTCGAGAGCGGCTATCGCGTGTTTACCTGTGCGCGCCGCCGCCCAGACCAAGCTTTGACGCAAGGGGTCGGTTTCACGGTCGCTGACCTGCGCGACCCGGATCAAGCCGCTGCAGCCTGCGAAGAAGCAGCCGCCTATCTCGGCGGCATCGACCTGCTCATCAACAACGCAGGCGGCAGCCCCATGGTGCCGGCTGATCAAGCCTCGAGCAGCTTTTCGCGTAAGATCATCGAGCTCAACCTCTTGGCGCCGCTGTACTGCGCAACGGCCGCGCACGCGGTGATGAAGACGCAGCCCGAGGGTGGGCAGATCATCAACGTCGCCTCGGTGAGTGGTCAGCGACCCTCGCCGGGAACCGCAGCCTACGGAGCCGCGAAAGCGGGTTTGATTCATCTCACGCAAAGCCTTGCGGTGGAGTGGGCGCCTGCGCTGCGGGTCAACGCCGTGGCCTTGGGGTTTGTCGAGACACCGGACAGCTTAGCGCATTACGGCGGTGCCGAAGGGGTGGAGCGAGTCGCCAAGACGGTGCCGCTGCAGCGGATGGCCACCGCTGAGGACCTCGCCTCGCTGTGTCTGTATCTCGACTCACCGGCTGCTCGCTATCTTACCGGCGGTTGCATCCCGCTGCACGGGGGGGGCGAATCGCCCGCCTTTTTAGCCGCTGCTCAGGGTGACGAGCCCGGCGATCGCTGACGCGTCAGCCGCCGCGCGCTGGGTCCAAGTCAGCCGCTTTGATCACATTGTTTTCGAGCAGGTAGTCGGCCCAAGGCTCCAGGTGTAGTTGTTCGATCAAGGCGGGATCGGCGCGCTCAATGAGCTGCTTGAGGGCTGCTTGATTGGATAAGATCCGCTCGAGCCACCCCGCATCGCCGTCGCCATCCAACGGTCTTGGAGGCGGCGAGTCGTGTCGTCGTTTTGGGTCGCTCGGACCGTTCGAAACGGGGTTTGGGCGAGCTGAGCTCGAAGCAGCTGCGTCAGCTCGGCGTCGCGCTGACCGCGCCGGTTCTTCGCTTCGATGGCGAGTCGCGGCGCACCGCAGTCTTTCGCGGCGAGGATGGCGGCGAATCCCGAGGCACGCCCTTGAAAGAGCTCCTCGCCATACCAGCTCACGAGCGTGACCTTATCTTGGCTTCGAGGTGTTCCAGCGCAGCGGCTGATGCGTCCCGAGCGCTGGCAGCTGCGGCTGTTCGAGCAGCCCACCAGGACCAACACTGCGCGCGCCGGCTCGAGGCGATCGCTCAGCGCCGCCGCGTGGTCATCGCAAGAGGCGGCTTTGGAGCGCTCCAAGTTGGCGACTTGCGCGGCGCTTGGGTAGGCGCCGAAGAGCTCATGAGCTTGCGTTTGCAGAACGGTCAGTGCGGCGATCAGTGTCATCATGAGGGTGCCCATGGCGAGCAAAGCGAATTCGGGTCAAGTCTCGACTCGGTTGACCGGCCTATCGCTCACAGAAGTAGCGGTTGCGTTCGTCGCAGCGGACGTCGTTCCAGCGGCCGTTCGGGCGAGCCCAGATCTCGCCGCAATCCTCGTTGTTACGCCAGTCATCGGGCTGGTTGTCCGCCCAATAGCTAAAGTTGGACGCTCGACTCTCCCAGCGCCACCCCCCACGGTGCCTCTTTAAGCCGATCCAGTGGTCGTTGCGCTGCGCGGCCGCCCAGAGCAGGTTTTGATCGTTTTGATCCATCACCGAGGCGAGCTCGCCGCCCCAATCCCGGCATGCTCGCCGCGCATCTGACCAGTTAACCCAGCGGTTGCATGAGATGGTCACAGGGGTTCGGTTGGCGACGAAATAACAGCCCTCGGGCGCTGCACCCGAGGTGCACGTGTTCGAGCAGTTGTCGTTGTTGTTCTGGTTGCCGTCATCGCACTGTTCGACGCCGGTGTGGAGGATCCCGTCGCCGCAGCGGGCGACTTGGCAGGCGTTGGTGCACAGGTCGTTGTCGCTGCGGTTGCCGTCGTCGCAGACCTCACCCGCTT